>NZ_CP073747.1:2415000-3015000 GCF_024398015.1 Kordiimonas sp. SCSIO 12610 | reverse complement strand
GAACAGGAAGTATAAAACAGTTCAGCAGGATGATGTTCAATTTGAGGCCCGCTCATTGGAAGTAACAATTGAGCCTATGGGAAATTGTTCTAGTAAGGTTGTGATGACTGAGGTGATATTCCCAAATCAATATAGCGATCGTTATTGGGCCTTTCTTGATAAAGGCGCTAAATCGGAGCGACTGAAAGTATCACTGGCTGCTTTGGATCGTTGGCTGAATACAGCCGATTTAAAGTGTTCACCTAATTAATATAGGTGGTGCTAATATTTATGGATTGGTAACATCATAGTCGGTGAATTCCCATTCATCGACGGTTTCCATTTCGGCTAGAAAAAGGTTTTCTGCTGCTACAACGGCTTCTTCTTCGCTATTTGCTTCAACTTCTGTAACCCAGTAAAATGTTCCGCGGTTCAGACTTGCTTGCATTGTAACTTTTTGACGCGGCATCTTGGCCGATCTCCCGATTGGTATATAGCGATTGATAAATATTCTGTGCTGGTAATTGAGCGTCATGGACGCTCAATGTCAAGGTTCAAAATTCTAAAAAAGCGAATCAAGGAATTACAGCGAACGCCCGATAAGTTCTTTCATGATCTCAGATGTTCCGCCATATATACGTTGAACCCGAGAATCAGTATAGTGATGACTGATTTCATATTCTGCCATAAATCCGTAGCCACCATGGAATTGCAGACATTGGTCAACGACACGGCCTTGCATTTCGCTACACCATAATTTGGACATGGCACCGCCTACAGCGTCTAATTCTCCTTTAATATGTCTCGAAAGGCACTGATCAACGAATGCCCATCCAACTTCGATTTCAGTTTTCATCTCTGCCATTTTAAAGCGGGTATTTTGAAAGTTTGCGATTGGGCGACCGAACGCCTTGCGCTCTTTGATATATTGATTGGTAATATCAAAAGCACGCTGTGCCCCCGCCATGGCTATTATACCGATTGATAATCTCTCTTGGGGCAGTTCTTTCATTAAATACATGAAGCCCGCATTTTCGTGCCCGATTAAATTCTCCTGAGGAACTCTTACATTGTCAAAAAACAATTCAGATGTGTCTGAAGAATGTTGGCCGATTTTTTCAAGGTTGCGCCCTCGTTGAAAGCCGGCCCTGTCCGCCTCAACTATAATGAGGCTGGTTCCTTTCGCCCCCTCGCTTGGGTCTGTCTTAGCAACAACAATAACAAAGTCACAGTTTTGACCATTAGAGATGAATGTCTTGGAGCCATTTATCACATATTCATCGCCGTCTTTGACGGCTGTAGTCCTGACAGATTGTAAATCACTTCCGGTGCCTGGTTCGGTCATGGCAATTGCGCCTACCATCTCTCCAGTAACCATTTTGGGTAGGAATTTTGATTTAATCTCTTCTGTTCCATAGTGAAGAAGATATGGAGCTACAATGTCTGAATGTACTGCTAGGGCTGCACCGCCAGCACGGTTATATATTTGCTCTTCGTTGATTATGCAGTTCATACGATAGTCTGCACCAATACCACCGTACTCCTCTGGGAGCCCAGGACAGAGAATTCCAGCTTCGCCAGCTTTGTTCCAGAACTCACGGTCTACTATGCCGTTTTTGCTCCATTTTTCAGCGTGAGGAACTGCTTCGTTTACAAAAAACTTTCTAACGGAATCTCTGAAAATATGATGTTCTTCATCATATACGGCGCGCTTTGCCAGCATAATCACTCTCCCATGAATAAACTTCCCAGGTGATGATGCAAAGCGTTTCAGGTTAAGTCAACATAAATAGACCCGGCAGTCTATTTATGTTTTGTCTATTGACGAATTTAACTATTGTTGGAACGGCGACTACGGCGGTATTCACGGATGATTTCATTCATTTGTTGTTCAAGTGAAATACGATCTTCGTGAAGATTGGCGGTATCATCCGAGAATCGAGCAGATTGCTCTTTGGTCATATACGGCCGCAGTTTAACAATCCAATTGTCCATACATGTAAGATAATCAGTAACTTTACTGGAATAGCTTACAACAGCGTTTCTGGCTGTACGGATATCATCGGCAGTAAGTTGCTGAGATGTTTTTGGCAGATTTGGTTTATCTTGAGGAGGTTCTCCACAGTCCGCAGCCATAAGAGGCGAGGAGCCCACTATAGAAATCGCTAGAAGCGGTGCGGTGAATTTTCTCATATCTAAATCCATTTCGATTTCGCGTATCAATTACCCATAAATAGTATGGTATTATGCCGTAGAATTGCAAGAGAAGCCATATTGCTCTCTTGCAATTACACAGTTTTTATTTCTTTGTGGTTGCCTTTTTAGCGGGCGCTTTCTTTGCAGTGCTCGACTTGGCTGCTGTTTTTGCGGTAGTTGTTTTCTTGGCAGTAGCTTTCGTAGGGGCTTTTTTCGTCGGTGCCTTTTTCGCAGCAGGTTTTTTAGCCGTTGCCTTTTTTGGGGCTGCTGTCTTCGCTGATGCTTTGGCAGCCTGCTCTGCAGATTCATCTGATTCAGCCGTTTTTGTATCAGCGACAGATTGCTCATCGGCTGCGGCTTTTTCTGCTTCTGCTTGTGCTTTGGCAATTTCTGCTTGGCGTTGACGAATAGCTTCATCTTCAGCTTTTGCGTGCTCCGGGAAGAGTTGACGATAAAGAGCATTAATGCGACCTGCGACGTCACTGAGTGCTTGGGCTATACCCTTCAGGTTATAAGCAATACCACGATAGTAGAAAATGTTGGTTTCCGGGTGATAAGCTCTGTAAATGCTTTTCTCGGTTACACTTTCATGGATTGTTCTTGGATCGCCTACAAAATCAAAAACAACTTGTGCATTCTTGGTAGACGAAATCCATTCCTCAAATTTTTCATCAGAACGTTCCCATAATTCGCTAAGTCTGCGGTCATTTAAAGGATGCTTTTCTGGAAGTTGTAATGTTTTACGCAATGACTCGCCCCGAGCACGTGCACGTGCGCGCGTCGGCCACAGAAGCGCTGCGATTTGGGAAACAGGGATGAGAACCATTTGGCCACCATATAGCACTCCGCCTGTGGATTGATTGACCATCGCCTGATTGAATAGATCAAAAGAAGTTTGAACATGTAGGCAATGATTGCGAAGTTCGTGAATATAAATCGCTAAAGTATTATTATCCATAATGGTACTCTCAGGTTCCTTGTCTGTTGACAGTTCTTATTATTCGAAGGCTGATGTCATCCTGCAAGCGCACGTTGGCACCAGAGCCTATCTTTACAGAGCGAGCGTTACCACAGGGTCGAGCCATATACCAGCAACTTGTTGTAAGGATATCGTCATATCTAAGCTCTTATGTGGATTTTTGCAAAATACAGCAGAAAGCCCACTAATTCATGGAATCCTTGATTAATTCAAAATTGAACTAGTTGTTAACATACTGATAACTTCTAGGCCCTTGATTTATATTGATATTTTAGGCTATTATGTGCGCGGGTAAAAGTTGGATGTAATGTAATGACAGAAACTTCGGTTAATTCTGGAGGGCAGATACTGTCAGCTGGTTCGCGTACGCGAAGTGTCAGCTCATTTTCTCCTGCGCAACGTTCACAACAATTAAGCGACCGAGAATCAGGTTTTGGACCAGTTCTTCAAGATTCTCAGTTTTTGAATACGGGTGCCCTTGATAATAATGTTGCAACATTGCGTGATGCCCCCATCCCTGGTGGGAGCGCGCTTCTGTCAACGCCTGTGTTGTTTGCGCTTGCAGAAACTCGCACTCAGGAAGCAGAGGCGGCTCGCACTTTTCCCGCGCCTTCAAATATCGAGCGAGCGATAGGTAGTTATACAAATACTGCGTCGAGCATTAGAGAAACCATTATCGGTCGCAACTCAATTGTCAGATAACGGGTAACGGTTGGCCGATTTGTTAATTATTAAAATTTGCAAGTCTGTTTGTTAAAACGCGCAACCATTTTTCAACCCTGTCCTTATGATCGTCCGGTGTACTGTTACCAATGGGTTGATAAGTGTATATCGCAATATCTGTTGCTTGGTTAGGGGCTTCAGTTAATTTAATACTGACAATTGCAGGATAGGGACGCCCGGGCGATCGCTCCAGAAACTCGAATTGATTATTTGTCGGGTCAAATGACCTTAGTCTTACTAGTGGGTTATTGTCCGCATAATCTGCTAAATTCAAACGAATAGACCGGATATTGGAAAGAAATCTGGCAGCAATATTGTTCGGATTTGCGTTCGGACACGTTGATTTGTTGCAGAGAAGGTATCCATTCTCGTTGGTCGAGAAAGTGAGCTGTGCAAAATTTGTCGGCTCTAAAGTACCGTCGTTTGAGCCAAATAGCGACTGACCTGAGCCGGTCAGGGCAAAGATGTACCCTAACGCACCCAAGAGAACAACGCCGCCGCAAACCCAGAATATGTAGCCTCTTATTCGTTCGAGCACAGCGGCATCCTCTATTCAGTTTTAGCCCAGAATGCTTCCGAGCTGCATTGCAAGGCTCATATCGCCCTCAACTTTGATTTTGCCAGTCATGAACGCCATTTGTGGGTTCAGGTCACCCTCTGCAATTTTGATGAAGTTCTCCATGGAAACCTTAACTGTGCAATCTGCGTCGCTATTTTCGTTGTCAACTACGGTAGGAGAAGCCTTGCCGTCCACTCGTACAACGCCATCATCGCCAAAATCGAACTTAATGATTGCAGAAATAGGGGAGTGTGCGCCAACGCGTGACCGCATTTCGTTAGTGATTTTTTCAAGTGTCATAGTTTTCTCCATAAGTTGACAGTCGACTCATTTATTTGATGAGTTTGCGATATAATGGAATGATCCGTCTAGAAATCAATCAATTATTATCTTCATCATCAGATTTTTTCTTTTTTGTTAGTTTACCAAGCAAGCCGCCAGCCTTTTCTTTTAGGCTATCGGATGACCCACCAGTTGTTTCGTCGAGTTTGTTCAGAACTCCTTCAACACCTTTGCCAAGTTTATCCTTAGCACCATCTGCAAGGTTTTTGAGTGTTTTTCCCGCGCCAATTTCTACTAAGGCCTTAGCGATTTGCGGCTGTAGCGTGTCCATAACGTGGCGTGCAATTTCTGATGGCGATAGGCCTTTTTCATCTGTACCAAGGTTGGTCAACGTAAAGGACGCCAAATTTATTGTTTCATCAACTTTTAAGAGGCCATCATTTTGCAAGCTAACCTGAGGGGTTCTAATCTCCAGTTTGCGGATGGTTAGGGTGATTTCACCACTTTCTGTTGCTGCTTCATCGCTTGCAGCAAGTTCCATTCCTTTCTGCAATGCTTCAAAGTTACTTTCGCCGTCCTTGATGCGAACATCAAGCGCAGGTGCATCAATCAGGATAGAATCAATTATAATGTGGTCAGAGAGTAGTGTGTTTGTCTCTAACTTCATGTCGAACGCACCGAGCGATGCCAAGGGGCCATCGCCGTATCCAGAGGGTTGGCCAATAGTGAAACCATTGAAGGCAACATCACCGGAAAGAGGAGATAAATTCACACCGTTTAATTGAACGTCGACCTTAAGCACCTCAGGTCCGTATTCATTGACGCCTGTCTTCACGATATTATTAAGTTGGAAATATCCAAGGCCGGCTATAACTAAGACAACAACTAATAGCCCAATTAAAATTCGCTTCATTTGAATTCTCCCTTAATTTGTTTGTGATGATGACATGCTTTTGTGGTGATGTTAAGGCTTTGATCAGGTTCGGGCATATAAAAGGCTTAACCTGACGGGTAAGGTGTGCGAGCATGTGATTTTGAATGAAAGTATCGCTTTTAATAGAATCATGTCCGTTGTTATATTAGACACCAACATGTTGATGATTTCAGGAGTAACTTGATGGCGCCAGTGACACATATAGTTCTTATATTGTCGTATCTTGTATTTGCTATTGCAACAGCGGTTTTACCCGTAAGTTTAGCAGAGGTAGATCAGGATCATGCAAATCTGGCTGCGGTGGTTGTGTTTTTTCTGGCACTCCATATCCACCAGTTACTTGCCGCGAGTGCGCGCCGTACATTAAATGCAGAGCGTATCGAAAAGTTGGAAGATAAAACCGTTTTCCTTCGGACTGATTTGGAAAAAACGAAGCGCGCTGTTGGCAGCCAGCCAGACTCTAAAGTGAATAAGGACACGCTGGTTAGCGAACTGAAGGTTCTGCAAACGCTTATCGGACAGGTGGTTCAAAAAGAAAACGAATTGCAGAGAAAAAGCCAGCAAATCGCAGAAGAAGAGCGTGAGTTGGCAGAGCGTAAAGCGTCTAACGAAGCCATTAATTTTGATAATGAAGATGCTGCTGTTCTTGAATTAAATGAAGATCAGGAATTAGAACAAGATAACCCGGACGGAGATATTTATATTTCGAATGAGCGCGACGGCGCGTCTGCATCAAATCAAAACTCCTTGTCGGCTGATTCTAATCAATCACTTATACGCGTTGTTCAAGATGAAGAGCAGTTGTTTTCGGTTATTCAAAGCTCGCTATCGGAAAACCGGGTTGACCTGTATCTACAGCCCATTATGGCGATGCCATCCAGGAACGTTGCCCATTATGAGTGTTTTTCGAGGGTTCGGGATGAGAATGGCAATATTATTTTACCGCGTCAGTATATCAAACTTGCAGAGCAGGAAGGCCTGATCGGCACTATTGATAATCTTCTATTGTTCCGACTAATTCAACTTGTCCGGCGTCTTGGGCCTAGAAGAGCAGGTGTAAGCTTTGTATGTAATCTGTCGAAATACTCCATGGATGATCAGGACTTTTTCCCGCAGTTCGTTGATTTCATGATGTCACATGAAGAATTTACTGGGCGATTTGTTTTCGAGATTTCACAACGTGACTACATGGCTTTGAGCAGCACAGTAAAAGAACGCCTTCAGTCGCTGGGGCGTCGAGGTTTTGGCTTCTCGCTTGATCAAGTTGACGACCTGAAAATGGATTATGATGATCTAGGGCGTAACTATTTCAAATTTATCAAGATTGATGCTGTCCCGCTTTTGAGAGATCAAGAAGAAGATATTGCTAGCCTAAAGTCAGAGCTACGCCGTAACGGAATGGAATTGATCGCGAGTCGAATCGAAAATGAAGAAATGGTCTCGCGGATCATTGATGCCGGCCTTGAATATGCTCAGGGATATCATTTTGGAGAGCCCGCGCTACCAGCGACTTTGGACCGTGATTTTTAAATCCTAACTATTCTGATTTCCGAATTTATTTGGGGCAAACATATGTCAGAGACAGTGGTAACTGATCCAGCTTCTATTGAGTTGTGGCATGGCATTGAAGAGCATTTAAGTCGTTTTGACTTAATTATTTGTGACCTTTGGGGCGTCATGCATGATGGTGTTACGTTGCATAAAAATGCGGGCGCAGCAATTGAATGTGCCAGAAGAAACGGCGTTCAAACGATTTTTCTCTCTAATGCGCCGCGTCCTCGAGAATATGTGCGCAATCATTTGATCAACATGGGATTGCCGAAACAACTGACTGATTTTGTTGTTACATCCGGTGGGCTGGCCCGCGATGAAGTTCGAAACCATTTTTCTGGTGCTAAACTATATCACATGGGCCCAGAGAGCGATTCTAACACAATCGAAGGACTGCCAGTATCTTTAGTGAATAGCCCGGATGATGCGGATGTTATCTTGGCAACAGACCTTGCCTTTTCTGACCTTGAGAAACATCGTGAATTTCTCTCTGTCGCACGACAAAACGACATTCCCTTTTTATGTGCCAACCCTGACCGTGTTGTGCACGTTGGTGACCGGCTATATTATTGTGCCGGGGCTGTGGCCGATATTTATACAGATATGGGCGGTGATGTTAGATGGTACGGGAAACCTATGAAATCCGCATTTGATGCCTGCTTGGATGAAGTTGATATGCCAGATATCAATAAAGGCAGAGTTTTAATGATAGGGGACAGCATGAAAACCGATATCACGGGTGCTGTTGGGGCAGGATTAAGCAGCCTGTTAATCGCAGGCGGTATTCACCGACACGAGTTGTCGAATGTTTTAAATCAGGTTGATAATGATGCTATACCTTCAGCTGTCTTCACTGAATCATTTGATTTTGACGACACAATAATTCCGACGGCTGTCGCTGAGGAGTTAAAGATATAGTGAATACTGAGGACGATTAGCCAAAGAGTGCGTCGATATCGTCTTGTGATACTTCTTCACCCTCGGGCATATCAATTTCTGCTTCAGGTTCTGAATTGTCTGTGACAACAGATTGCGCTGCTTCTGCTTCTCTCTGCGCTTTCTTCTCTTCCTCTTTTGCTGCGATTTCAGCCATTGGGTCGAAATCTTCTTCGAACATATTGTCCAATTGCTTAGGGTTCACAGCCTTCGGAGGTTCGGGCGCAGGAGGTGGAGTTGGTTTTGGTTCTGGCGTGGGCTCAGGGGAGGGGGCAGGTGTCTCTAGAGGAGCAGCTTTTGGTGCCACATCACCCGGAAGGTCGTCGTTAAGCAGTGCGTCAATATCACTCTGATCAATGCCTTCACCGTCAAGAGCAGGTCCCGCCAATAGTGCCTGGTCTTCTGTAACCTTATCTGCTTCTAATTTTTTAGACTCCAGAATGTCTTTTTCGCTAACTCCGAGAAGTTGGCTAAGCTCTTCCACACGTTCTTCAATGTGATGAAGGGTCTGGACAACTTTTGATACACGTTGACCTGTAATATCTTGGAATGAACAAGCTTCAAAAATGCGCATGACGGCATCGGTCGTAAGGGCTTGGTATGCATCAATGTCGCTGACATCTGCGCCCATGATTTCTTCAGCCGCTTCCATGATAGTGTTGGTTGCGTCTTCTGTAGCTTGCACAATTGCATCAAGCTCCATCCCCGCTCTTGGAAGGCGATCACTTTTTTCGTCGTCATCGTCACTGCTGGCTGGTTGTAGGCTTGCGATTTCCTTGCGGGCATTGCTGATATATTCGCCTAATTCCCGGCATTCTTTATATATCGCGGTATCAACCGTTCTAAAGAAAGCCTGCATGGTACCGATCAGAACTTCGGTAACCATTGCGACGTCAGTAAGCGAACGAGCTTCATCACCGTTTTTACGGAGATTGTCTACGAGTAACTCAATCTGGCGAGGAAGCTCTTCGTTCAGCATTTAGAAGTCTCCGAGTACAGCGACAAGTTTGGACTTCAATGTTGCAGCATTAAACGGCTTCACAATATAATTGTTTACGCCCGCTTTTTTTGCAGCAATCACGTTGTCTGTCTTTGATTCGGCAGTAACCATAATAAAGGGAGTGTCTTTTAGCTGATTATCAGCCCGAACTTCTTTCAGGAACTCGTAACCAGTCATGGGCTCCATGTTCCAGTCAGAAATAATGAGACTGTAGCTTTTCGCTCTTGCTTTTTCCAAAGCCATAGCACCATCTGTTGCTTCATCAACATTATTGAAACCAAGTTGCTTCAATAAGTTGCGTACAATACGAAGCATAGTTTTGTAATCATCAACGATAAGGATCGGCATACCCAAATCAACGGCCATGATCTTCCCTCTAAATAAATATTAATTAATCCTAATGAATAACTTTTGAGTTACCCGTTTGCTCATGCAGACAGTATCGCCATCCTTATGAAGAATTGGTTAACTCACAGAAAACATTCCAAAATTTTCTCAACTTTTATTAATTATGTATGTCACCTTAGAGAATATGGTTAATAAATCAAACGGTATGTTGTTTAAAATAGTATATTTCACGCATTTGGTGTTTGTTTAACGCCTTAACTGATGGTGAAAATATTCTTGTTGTTGCTGTGGCTATGGATGATGGCTTATTACAGGGTGCTAATTACAAAATCCCAGCCATAAATAAGGTTGCTTTTCCGGTATGAAAATTTTTGAACATATAGACATAATCAATAATCAAGCCAATGGATGCGTGATCGCACTTGGGAACTTTGATGGTTTTCATAGAGGACACCATGTTGTGGTTGGGGAGGCCGGCCGTAAGGCAAGGGAGTTGGGGGTTCCATTGACGGTTGTTGTAATGGAGCCGCATCCGGTTAGTTTTTTCGCGCCTGATAAACCACCATTTCGGTTAACAACAGCATCTGAAAGGGCACTTTTGCTTGAAAAATTTGGTGTAGATCAGCTGGTTGTTTTGCCTTTTGATTCTAGCTTGGCGTCTATGTCTGCTTCAGACTTTATTGCTGATATTCTTGTTAAACGACTGAATACAAAACATGTTTGTGTTGGTTATGATTATCGCTTTGGCAAGGGACGTGCTGGCGACACTAATATGCTTGAGGCGAGCGGGCGTGAGTTAGGGTTTGGCCTAACTGTCATCAATCCGGTAACTGTTGGCATCGAGGGTTTTGCAGGCGATGTCTATTCCTCTACTTTGGTACGAACAGCATTAAGTGATGGGCGGGCACGCCAAGCAGCGGCACTTTTAGGCCATTGGTGGATAATCAACGGAAAGGTTGTCAAAGGTGACCAACGCGGGCGAACCATTGATTTTCCAACGGCAAATATTGAACTTGGCGAGAACTTGCAACCGAAACTCGGCGTGTATGCGGTTCGTGTGAAATTAGGGGAAGACGATACTATATATAACGGCGTCGCCAATATCGGTAAAAGACCGACCTTTGATAAACGGGATGTGTTGATGGAGGTTTTCCTCTTTAACTTTTCTGGTGACATTTATGGTTGTGATGCACGTGTTGAAATTGTCTCTTTCATACGCTCTGAGCAAAAGTTTGCTGGCCTGGAAGACCTGAAGGAGCAAATTGCAAAGGACGTAGAAAGTGCAGCGCGTTTGCTCTCTGATCCTGAAAATGACCGCGATCATCTTCATTTACCAAGTTTAGACGAATATTTAGACCGTTTTCCAGCGCAGCATGATAAAGCTGCTGTAAAGCATACAGTATAGTGCTATATGTCTGGCGTATTGATAATGATTAAAAATCGGGGGCTTTGAGTCTGATGGACTTTCTACTGGATTACAATCTGTGGGTCAGTTTTATTACGTTGGCATCGCTTGAAATTATTTTGGGTGTAGATAACGTGGTTTTCATCGCGTTAGTCGTTGAGCATTTGGAAGAAAAACAGGCTAAAACCGCCAGAAATATGGGATTAATTCTGGCTTTGGTGGCACGAATTCTTCTTTTGCTGGGTGTTTCGTGGATTATTGGCCTCAAGGAACCATTTTTTGAACTGTTTGATCATGCCTTCTCAGGCAAGGATATTTTGATGCTCTTTGGTGGCGGGTTCCTGTTGTATAAAGGAAGTAATAGTATCCACGATGAAATCACTGGAGATAAAGAACGGGAATACAAGGCTTATTCTGGTGTTATGATGGCGGTTGTGGCTCAAATCGTATTGATCGATATTATCTTCTCTTTTGATTCAGTGATGACCGCCGTAGGTTTAACAGAAAATATCGGTGTTATTATTGCTGCTATGACCGTTGCGATGGCGGTTATGTTATTCTCAGCAAGCTATATCTCAGATTTTATTGCCCGTTTCCCAACGCTTAAAGTGTTGGCACTGGCTTTCATTCTATTGATCGGAGTGTTCCTTGTCGCCGAAGGGCTAGGGCAGCACATCCCTAAAGGATATATCTATTTCTCAATGGCATTTGCCTTGGGTGTAGAAGTGGTGAATTTGCTGGTTCGTGGTAGGAAAGCCGCGAAAAAACAAAAAAACGTTGGTTAAAGCTTGTTTGCTAGGGAATAAGGAGTGACATTGTAGCTCCTTATTTGTATGAGAAGGCTCGACACGTTTTATATACGCTGATAAAGAAACTATCATGTTGATGACAGAAACACATAGTAACGTTTTGAGAAGCTGCCTGTTTGTAGACGGCATAATATTTTGTGGCCGAATTATTGGCCCGGCGCTTTAAGAGCGACCGGGGCTTCTAACTATAAATCCTGACAATTGAATATATGCACCGGGCTACAGGCCTGTTTGTTGCATTTGATATAGAAGACGAGCACACTAAAGATGGCTGCTGATAAAAATACTCCAGAAAACGAAGGTCGCGATTACCGCGATACAGTATTCCTTCCTAAAACTGACTTTCCGATGCGTGCTGGTTTGCCGAAGCGCGAACCGGAGTTTTTGAAACGTTGGGAAGAGGAAAATATTTACAAGCAACTGCGTGAAGACGCAAAAGACCGCGAGAAGTTCATCCTGCATGATGGGCCTCCTTACGCCAACGGTGATATTCACATCGGTCACGCAATGAATAAGGTCCTCAAGGACGTCATTGTTAAATCTCAGCAGATGATGGGGAAAAACAGCCCCTATGTGCCTGGCTGGGACTGTCACGGTCTTCCGATTGAATGGAAAATCGAAGAAAAATACCGCAAAAAGAAAAAGAACAAGGACGAAGTTGATCCAGTGGAATTCCGCCGTGAGTGCCGCGAATTTGCCGCGAACTGGATCGGGGTTCAGAAAGAGCAATTCAAGCGCCTTGGTATCTTTGGTGATTGGGAAAACCCATACACAACCATGAAGTTCGAGGCAGAGGCCAAGATCGTTGAGGAGCTTCTAAAGTTTGCCAAAAACGGTTCGCTATATCGTGGTTCGAAGCCTGTAATGTGGTCCCCTGTTGAAAAAACAGCACTCGCGGAAGCAGAGGTGGAGTATCATGATCACACGTCAACACAGATCGATGTTGCGTTTGATGTTGTGAGCACAAACGCGGATTTACCAGAAGGCGCGCGAGTTGTTATCTGGACAACAACCCCTTGGACGATCCCTGCAAACCGTGCGGTTTGCTATGGCCCGAATGTTGATTATTCGGTTCTTGAAGTTACTGGTGTTGGTGAAGGTGCGCTTGTTGAGGCGGGCGACAGGTTAGTTATTGCGTCCGCGCTCGTTTCCGATTTTGCTGCCCGTGCTGGCATCGAAGGACATTCAGTCGTTTCACAATTCAAAGGTGAGGTTTTAAGCGGTACTGTTCTATCGCATCCGTGGCGAGGCCATACTGACGCTGACGGGCATTATGATTTTGATGTGCCAATGCTTGCTGGTGATCATGTAACTATCGATGCAGGTACAGGTTTTGTGCATACAGCACCTGGGCACGGTGATGATGACTATGTTGTTGCTCATGTTCAAAATGGCATCCCGGTTCCTTATACAGTGAATGAAGCCGGCTGTTACTATGATCATGTTGGGCTTGTAGCAGGGCAACACGTCTATAAGGTTGCCGACAATGTTTGTGAATTGTTGACCGGGGTTCGTGCTCTTATGGCTAAGGGCAAATTGGTTCACAGTTATCCGCACAGTTGGCGCTCAAAAGCGCCACTCATCTTTAGAAATACGCCACAGTGGTTTATCTCAATGTCGAAAACGGGGCTCCGTGATAAAGCGTTGAAGGCGATCCGCGAGGATGTGAATTTCTTCCCGGCAGCTGGTAAAAACCGCATCGAAGCGATGGTTGCTGATCGCCCGGACTGGGTAATCTCCCGTCAGCGTGCGTGGGGTGTTCCGATTACGGTCTTTGTAAACAAGGCAACAGGCGAAGTGTTGAACGATGACGCTGTGAACGCACGCATTGTTAATGCTGTGACAAACGGCGGGGCAGACGCGTGGGTTGCTATTCCGGCGCAGGAATTCCTCGGCGACGACTACAACGCTGAGGATTATGAGCAAGTTCATGACATTCTGGATGTTTGGTTTGACAGCGGCTGTACCCATGCTTTTGTCTGCGAAGACCGCGATGACTTGCAAAGCCCCGCTGATCTATACCTTGAAGGTTCTGATCAGCACCGTGGCTGGTTCCAGTCAAGCCTACTTGAAAGTTGTGGAACGCGCGGTGTTGCCCCCTATAAGGGCGTATTAACCCATGGCTTCACAATGGATGGTGAAGGCCGCAAGATGTCCAAATCGTTAGGGAACACCGTTTCACCGCATAAGGTGATAGAGCAATACGGTGCAGATATTCTCCGCCTTTGGGTTGTTGCTGTTGATTACACAAGCGATGTGCGGATCGGTGATGAGATCATGAAAGGGCAGGCAGATGCCTACCGTAAGATCCGTAACACAATGCGCTATATGCTTGGTAACTTGGTTGGTTTCACAGAAGAAGAGCGCTTGAGCGAAGACAAGATGCCGGAATTGGAACGCTGGGTTCTACACCGCTTGTTTGAGCTTGATAGCATGATCAAATCGAAAACAAATACATATGATTTTAACCCTGTATTTCAGGCACTTTATCAATTCTGCATCGTTGATCTGAGTAATTTCTATTTTGAAATCAGGAAAGATTGTTTTTACTGTGATCATCCGGACGACGAACGCCGCCGCGCTGCACGCACAGTATTGGATGCAGTATTCCGACGTTTGGTAACCTGGTTTGCTCCAGTGCTATCGTTCACGTCGGAAGAAGTTTGGCAATCTCGTTTTGGTACAGACGTTCCTAGTGTACACCGCGAGCTATGGTTAGATACGCCAGCCGCGTGGCAGAATGATGCTCTGGCAGAGAAGTGGGCTAAAATTCGTACTGTCAAAACGGCAGTAAACGGTAAATTAGAAGAAATGCGCCGCGATAAAACAATTGGTTCAAG
Organism: Kordiimonas sp. SCSIO 12610; assembly: GCF_024398015.1. Taxonomy (GTDB): domain Bacteria; phylum Pseudomonadota; class Alphaproteobacteria; order Sphingomonadales; family Kordiimonadaceae; genus CANLMI01. The sequence continues at coordinate 3,000,459 of NZ_CP073747.1, read as the reverse complement.
CTTGCAGGCACGTGTGGATGTTTCAATTGAAGCTCAACACTTTGAAGAACTTAACACGCTTTTTGATGGCCTTGATATGGATGAAATATTCATCACATCAGCCGCTCAGCTAGTTTCTGCACCAGAAGGTGAGCAGGTGTTCGCGGACGCTCTTAGCGTTCAAGCATCAGTAGCAGAAGGTCAAAAATGCGAACGGTGCTGGGTTGTTTCACCTGAGGTGAGCGAGAACGGTGATCTTTGTAACCGTTGTCAATCCGCTGTTGAGAAAATTGACTCGGCCGCCGTTTAATGACGTCAATTGAAGAAAATAACCAGCCTGAGCCTATAGGGCGATCATATTTTATGATTGGGCTGGTTATTACTTTTTGTATTCTTGCCGTTGATCAGTTGAGTAAATGGTGGATTTTAGAAGTTTATAATTTACCTCTTAAATCCAGTGTGCAGATACTACCATTTTTCAGTCTGACTATGGTGTGGAATAATAGTATTTCCATGGGGCTTCCGCTTGACGAGTATCTTGGGAAATGGGGTATTATTGTTCTGACATGGTTAATCAGTCTTTGGTTATTGTGGTGGTTGAAGGATACCAAACGTAAGCCAGAAGCGATTGCGCTTTCGCTGATACTAGGCGGTGCGATTGGGAATGTGATTGATCGCTTTGTTCATGGTGCTGTTGTCGACTTCCTGCATTTTTATGCTTTTGACTATAGTTTCTATGTGTTCAATATTGCCGATAGTGCTATTTCAATCGGTGTTGTATTTCTTATTATTGATGGGTTGCGAACCAGCGTAAAAAGCCCTAAAAATGCCTCAAAGGTAGAATAAGGTTTATGTCTGCTGAATGTGGAGAGAAAAAATGAAGTTGAAATCAATTTCAATGATAGTTGTGATGGCTGGCGTTGTTTCGGCGTGCGGTGGCGGCGGTAAGTTTAGCCCCGATGAATTTGAAGTCGTTAGTCGCTCACCTCTTGTTGTGCCGCCAGAGGCAACCCTTTCTCCTCCTCGTGCGGGTCAATCCCATGCACAGGAAATCAACCCAACGCAGCAAGCTTTCGAGGCCTTGTTTCCAGGAAAACGATTTAAACGGGAAGTCCCTAAAAGTTCCAGTGAATTGTCACTCTTAAGACAACTTCGCAGTTCAGAACCAGATATCCGCTCGAATGTGGATGGCGGGGACGCACAGGTTGTTAAAAAAACACTTTTACTGGCTGATCTCCTAGAGATCGAAGATCGACAGTTCAGACCAGATAATATTGAAATCGAGCGTTTATCCTCTGAGACGCGTGAATAATCTCGCTTGATAGCTTTTAATTTTGTAACCGTCAAATTTTGTATGATTTGGCGGTTTTTTATTGATATCTACTGGATTAGTTTCCTTCCATCCTCTAACTTTATTTCATGACTGATCATTCAAAACATATGCGTGAAGCCTTGCCAAAAACAGCAGGTATTATTCGCCTTCTTAGTGAGCGCACAATTAACCGGATAGCGGCGGGCGAAGTTGTTGAGCGCCCTGCGAGCGCTGTTAAAGAACTTGTTGAAAATAGCATAGACGCAGGATCAACACGTATTGATGTTACGATGATTGATGGCGGTCGTACACTTATACAGGTTATCGATGACGGTCGCGGCATGAGCTCGGAAGAACTGTTATTAGCCGTGGAGCGGCATGCAACATCCAAACTATCGGATGAGGACCTGGTTAATATCGCTTCACTAGGTTTCAGGGGGGAAGCGTTAGCGTCAATTGGTGCCGTTGCGAAATTAGAGGTTACGTCGCGGGAGCGCGGTGCCGGGGCGGCGTGGTCCATATGTGTTGATGCGGGCACCAAAATGGATGTGAAACCCGCAAGCATTAATGGCGGTACCAGAATTGAAGTCCGTGATTTATTTTATGCGACACCTGCACGTCTGAAATTCATGAAAACGGCCCGTACTGAATATGGCCAGGCAGGCGATGTTCTGAAGCGGTTAGCGATGGCGCATCCGGACATCGCATTTTCACTTTCGGATGGAAACCGCACAACCTTCAGAGCGCCACCAACCGCTGGATTAACCGAAGATGCGCGCCTGGAACGTCTTGGTGCGATTTTGGGTAAGGAATTCCGCGAAAATGCATTAGCTATTGACGCTGAGCGGGAAGGCCTTCGCTTAACGGGATTTGCGGGCCTGCCAACCTATAGCCGCGGCAATGCGCAACATCAGTATTTATTTGTAAACGGCAGACCCGTTAAAGACAGGTTGTTGATCGGTGCTGTTCGCGGCGCCTATCAGGATTATCTGGCCCGTGACAGACATCCTATCCTGTCGCTGTTCCTTGAAGTTCCAAGCGAATTTGTTGATGTGAACGTGCATCCTGCAAAGGCAGAAGTCCGCTTCAAGGATGCGGGCCTTGTTCGAGGATTAATTGTATCGGCGCTCAGACATGCCCTTGCGGAGGCTGGGCACCGTGCATCGACGACCGTAGCGGGCGCGGCTCTTGGGGCAATGAAAGCGCAAACGGGCCACACATCAGGACTGCCATGGGTTCGTCAGGCTGAAAGGCCGAATTTACCCAAAGGCTTTAGTGAAGTTGTTAATCAAGTATACGCACCTACTGGTCAAAGCGAAGGATTGGTATTTTCTGACTCCGCGCAACTGAAACTTGACCCTAAAGGGGCGATCGATCAACCAAGCGCGCAATTCGTCCAAGAGACTTCGACTGAAAATTTCCACAGTTTTACAGACGATAAACCGCAGAGTTTCCCGCTGGGTGTCGCACGCGGACAGGTTCACGCAACATATATTGTTTCGCAAACGGAGGACGGCATCGTTATTGTTGACCAGCATGCAGCCCATGAGCGCCTTGTTTATGAGCGTATGAAGGCAGCGATGGATGAAACGGGTGTCGCGAGGCAGGCCTTGTTATTGCCTGAAGTTGTTGAATTGGAAGAAGGTCCTGCGGAACGCTTATTGGCGCGGGTTGATGAGTTAGCGAATTTGGGTTTGATACTGGAAGCGTTTGGTGAGGGGGCTGTTGTCGTGCGGGAAGTGCCTGCCTTGCTTGGTAAGGTAGATGTTAAGGGGTTAGTGCGGGACTTGGCGGACGAGCTTACTGAATATGATCAGGCTTTATCTCTAAAGGAAAAACTGGAAGAAGTTTGTGGAACAATGGCGTGTCACGGCAGTGTGCGTTCGGGACGGCGACTAAATGTTGACGAAATGAACGCACTCTTGCGGGAGATGGAGGCCACGCCCCATTCAGGACAGTGTAATCATGGGCGTCCAACGTATGTTGAATTGAAACTGGCAGACATTGAAAAGTTGTTTGGGCGGCGTTAGGCCATATTGATGTCAGCAAAGTTCATCTAAAAGCTGATCTATCAACTCTTGTGTTTCTAGCATATTTTGCTTTTCTGCCTCTAAGATACGGCGATACAATCTCTTCCTGAAATGCTTAATGTCAAAGCTTTTCGGCAAAGCATCAGGACCCGCAGAATCAATAAGAAAGTCGATCATTCTGTGGGCACCGTGTAAACGACCCCAGATATAGTCGTTTTCCCTCGCTTTTCTGCTGAAAAATGCCCCGAAGTTGCCAAGTTCTGTTCCAAGCAATGGGTTTCGATACGCTGTTTCGCTTTTACCGGAAATGTTTTTACAGTCGAGTGGACTGATGCGATCTATACGAATTTCTTCCATTTCGTACAAATCATTCTTTGTCATCATCGGTAGTGCAAGAATATCGTAGAAGGAAAAGCCAATATATCCGTGGAACAGGCACTCTCTGAATTTTTCATCATCTGATTGATTGATGAGGTTGGTAATCGAAAGGTCTGCCTCGGCGTCCAGGTCCTCAAGGAACATTTGCCCTGCTATTTTAGTCAGGACAGTCGGGATGTGTGTAGAGGAAAACTTTTCTACTTCCCAGAAATCAGTATAGAAGCCTTGTTGCCAACGTGATTTATAGCGCTCCAGAAGTAAATAAATTTCACGTTTTGCATTTTGTAGATCATCAGATATTCCGTCAAATCCATGATCAGACTGAAGGCGGTTAACGCGTTTGATCATAAACCTGAGGCGCCGCATGCGGAAATCTACATCAAATTCTTTCAGAAACTTAATATAGAGGGCTTCGCAAAGGGTATCGGTATGGCCATTGCAATTGTTCAGAATACCTTCTGAATATGCCCATTCAACGAGGTGTTCTAAGGCTATATTATAGTCGTCAACCTCATCCGTTAAGACCAATTTCGCAGTTAGTTTTGCTAGTCGCTCAAGAATACGTATTGTTTTGATTTGACGATAGTTGGCGTATGAAAAGCCTGCGTTTTTCTTGGCGAGTTCATGGGTTTTATCACGCCAGCTAGCTAATTGCTGTTCATCAATTTTCTTATTTGGTTTGAACTTAAGGTTTTTCGCGATAAGAAGCTGAACTTCCTCTTGGGCAGAAGCTGAAACAAGATCTGTATTTTTTGCGAGTGCGTTATGCTGTTCGATAACTCTCAAATCATCATAAATTGGCTCATTGCGTGGTATTGTCGTGAGCGAGCCGAGTATATTTTTGAAAAAACCTGGACTTTCTGTGTCCTTACCTAAGGCTTGAATTTTATCCGGGTCGTCAGGTAGGGGCTCAACATAAATAATTCTTCGGTCAACTTCTCTGTGTGCTGGTCTTTCTTGAATGGCGCTAATGACACCCTGAAAGGGTTTATTATTGGTAACACCGCCATCTATGAACGAAACATTGGCAAGTTCATCAGGCATATTTCGGAAATGCTTAAAGTTTTTACGAACAAAGTCATCTTTGGCTGGCCATGATTGTTTGCGCTTTTTAAGCATTGTATCGAGATGTTTAAGTTGCACGGGGGGGAAGGCACCAGGAAAAGACGAGGTTGCCCTTGCCGCAAAGCCCAGTCCTGGTATGTGTGCTTCTGTAAATTGGCTTAAAGCTGCTTTTTTCTGTGAGTTTAAATAGGTGAAACTAATATTAACTCTGTGCTCCCTCTCCGAAATTTCCTGTGGGTCGTGCAGTTTTAATCGCCTTGGTCGCCCGTAAAAGTTGGTTAAGCTAACGAACAGGTCAAGACGGTGTCCTGAGGGTAATAAGCTTGCATCCTGATCTGAATTTCCCATATTTTCACAGGCATCAAGCATCCATTTCAGCATGGTTTCCCCAGAGAATGGTGGATGAAACCACTTGGAACGGATGAAGCGTGAAAACTTCCTTTTGCTATTTTCATCGGTTTTGAGGCGTCCAAGGACTTTACGCTGAATGAAGGAAACGAATGGGTAGATGTATGCCTTGCTCCATTTTCCAGCGATTGTTTGATCATCCATCAATTTTTCTACATCACCGAGCTCAAGCCACATGGTTCGTAGAGGGTCAAAAGAGAGGTCATGAGCAAGGGCGCGAGCGAGAAAAATACCGTTGATGCCACCAGCGGAAGTGCCAGATACAATATCAACTACAACCCGTAAGTCTATTTTATGTCCCAATAATTTTAGAAGGTCGAAGTATAAATCTTCGCTATCAGACGGGTGATTTCGCAGAGTTTCTACTGACCCGTATGTGGCAGATTTACGGGCTTCGCGATCGGCAATCTGATGGTAAGAGCGGCTAGCGCGGACCAGTTTTAAAATTTCGTTGGAAATTCCATTCATATACACTGCAAGGGATGCCCCACCGTAGCATACTAATGCTAGCCGTAATTCCTTTTCGTGCATAGGAAACCCTTATCGCATTTGTCATTGGATAGAAATGTCGCAGATTTTTCTATGTTTGCCAATATGTTGTGATGAAATTTCCTCTTATCATTAAATTGATTTTCTAGAGGTCAGATTGGTTTTTGCTTCAGAAAAACAACGCGTTGTTGGCCTTGAATACGTTCGTCCACCAGCTCAAGGCTATCTGTAAAATCTATGTCGTCGTCACTAGCAAGTTCAGCAATAATGACGCCATCATTTGACAGCCACTTGGAAGATGTGATTCTTTCTAGTGTGGGTTCCAATAGACCCATACGATACGGCGGGTCCATAAATATAAAATCATAGGGATCGCTAATTGGAGGTAATGCGCGCGCACTTACCTTCAGGACTGTCACGTGATCGCGAACATCGAGGGATGAGATATTATGATCAAGGTTATCCAGCGAAGATTGGGATTTCTCGACAAAGGTTATGTGTCTTGCCCCGCGGGACAGGGCTTCAAGCCCCAGAGCACCCGTTCCAGCAAATAGGTCTGCAACCCTCGCGTCATGCATATCTGGATACCGATGATGGCCAAGCATTGAGAAAACCCTTTCCCGCATGCGATCCGTTGTCGGGCGGATATCTCTACCCTCTGCGACTTTCAGTTTACGCCCTCTATATTTGCCAGCAATTATACGTGTCATGGTCAGGCTTTAGGCTTTCGCGGATTAGCAGGCGGCTGTTTAGTATTGGGTTTTGCATTGGCCTTCGTGTTTTTGCTTTTTGCTTTTTTGCTGCTGTCCTCGTTCTTACGGGCGGCCATTGCCTTCCGGCGCCGTGATGCTCCAAGTTCAACCTTTGTTTTTGGCTTTGCTTTTGCCCATTTGGATGGGTCACGTTTTTTCTCAGGTGCTGCAACGCTTTGCGGCGCATCTTTGAAATAATCGCCGAGCGCATCATACATTTGCTTTTCGCCGACCACTGTTGCACCGCCAAGCGGGATATTGGTCATTGTGAAAGGACCATAATGTGTGCGTATCAGGCGGTTCACTTCAAGACCGAGATGTTCCATAATCCGGCGGACTTCCCGGTTCTTGCCTTCTTTGATCGCTACTGTCAGCCATGCGTTAGCACCTGTTTGGCGTTCTAATGCGGCTTCAATCTCACCATAATGGGTTCCGTCGATCGTTACACCGTCCTTCAATCTGGCAAGCGCTTTTTCATTAACACGTCCATGAACACGAACCCGATACCGGCGGGTCAAGGCTGTGGAAGGTAGTTCCAAATACCGCGCCAGTTCACCATCGTTGGTAAGAAGCAGTAGCCCCTCTGTGTTCATATCCAAGCGCCCAACAGAAATAACGCGTCCCATATGTTCGGGCAATTTATCAAAAACTGTTGGCCTACCTTGTGGGTCATGATGGGTTGTTAATACACCGCGCGGTTTATTAAACCGCCACAACCTTGTGTGCGAAACTTGATCAGCCACATGAACGCCGTCAACAGTTATTCCTCTTAGGGATGTGACCAAAAAGGCGGCGGTTTCAAGTTTTTTGCCGCGAACATAGATACGGCCAGCTTCAATCATCCGCTCGACTTCACGGCGGGAGGCTACACCTGCACGCGCTAATGCTTTCGCAATGCGCTCGCCTTTTGCTTCATTCTCTTGTTTTTTATTATCTTCTGTCATGGGGCGCACAATAGGCCTGATTAAGTCAGACCGCAACAAACTTTGCTGGATATATCGCCTAATAAAACTGTTCTATACTTGACCTTTGAAGCACAAGCTACGAGAAGGATACTATGATTGATCAGTTTCCATTCATGCATCTTGCCCTTGATGAAGCGCGTGCTGCTGCGAGCCGCGGTGAAGTGCCTGTTGGTGCTGTGGTCGTATCGAGTAGCGGGGAAGTGCTCGCGAAAGCTGGTAACAGGGTTGTGGAAACATGTGACCCTACTGCGCACGCAGAAATCCTTGCAATCCGAGCAGCTGCAAAGAAATTTGGTTCGGAAAGGTTAGAAGGCTGTGATCTGCATGTGACTTTGGAGCCTTGTGCTATGTGCGCTCAGGCCATTGCTTTCGCACGTATCAGGCGTATTTATTTTGGTGCTGATGACCCGAAAGGTGGGGGGGTTACGGTTGGTGCTAGAATATTTAATCAGCCAACGACGCACCATAAGCCTGAAATATATGGCGGAATATGTGAGGCAGAGGCATCAGAAATATTAAAGGATTTCTTTGCGTCCAAACGGTGACTTTCGGAAATGCGGGCTTGATGCCCTGCAGGTGAGTAGGTTAGGCTAATTGTATGGTTGATGATGTCGGTAAACAAGTCATTGCTTGGCTGAATGAAATTTGGCTGTGGTTGAATGTGAATTTCTTTGAGCCTGAGCGGCTCATTGAAATCGCTGTACTGATTATCGCCTTCTTTCTTGCACGCATCATTACGCGCTGGACCCACAAAAGCGCCACTCGTATTATCAAGACATACAGAGATACAGAAAGCGATAGAAAACCAGTTGGGTTTAGCCAGCATCGAATAGATTGGGCTGGCGTTGGGCGTCGGTTTCTTCAGCCCCTTCTTTCTGGTGCAATCGCACTGTTTTTCCTATGGAGCGGCAGGTTTGCGCTAGAACCTTTCCTGACCAATATCTATCTGCTGCCAATTGCGACTAGTCTTTTAACCGCTTGGATTGTGATAAGATTAGCGGTTGGCCTGATCGAAAATCGTGAATTTGCAAGGGTTGTCGCTATTTTCGCTTGGGCACTCGCTGCGCTCAATATTGTTGGGCTACTTGATCCTGTTATCGATATATTGGACGGCGCACGCTTCTCTTTGGGTGAAGTGAACATTTCTGTCCTTGATGTAATTGTTGGTGTTTTAAGTTTCGTATTCTTTATGTGGTTGGCCTTGGCGTTATCACGACTCATAGAGACTCGAATAAAAGCCATTAGCTCGCTTCCGCCCAGTGCCGCTGTTCTTATATCTAAATCGGGCCGAATCATTCTCTTGGCCATTGCATTCCTGATTTCCTTGAATGCAACGGGAATTGATCTGACGGCACTTGCCGTATTTGGTGGTGCCCTTGGTGTCGGTATTGGATTTGGTCTTCAAAAGGTTGTGGGGAATTTCATATCGGGAATTATCCTTTTGATCGATCGGTCAATCAAGCCGGGTGATGTGATTGAAACTGCTGGAACCTATGGGCGAATCAATAAATTGGCTGCTCGTTACACATCCGTAATAACAAGAGACGGCACTGAATTTTTAATCCCGAACGAGGACATGATTACGCAGCCGGTAGTGAATTGGTCACACTCTCACAAGCTGGTTCGTCGAAGAATTCCGGTGCAGGTATCATACCAAAGCGATATCAAAAAGGCGATGAGTTTGATGGTTGACGCAGCCTCAGAGGAGCAGCGTATTTTGGCTAATCCTGCACCTAAAACCTTGTTGAAAGGGTTTGGTGCTGATGGTGTGGATCTGGAACTTCGTATGTGGATTCAGGACCCGCAGGATGGTGTCTCAAATATTGCTAGTGATGTTATGATCAGGATATGGGATAAATTTTTGGATAACGATATCGAGTTTCCATATCCGCAGCGTGTTGTACATTTGAAAACAGATGTGCCATCAGGAGAAATGCCGAATTCATAAAAAGGTTGGGGAGTGTATAGAGTTTGTTTTGAGTACAAACACTATTCATAAGGGGAGAACTAGTTATGAATCTTGGAAAATATATAGCAAACGTTGTTATTGCCTTCATCGCCTACGGTATTCTTTACACGGTTGGTGTAGAAATTCTGTTCGCAGAAGAATATGCGGCGATGGGTACCGCAATGAGACCGGAAGAAGACATTATGGTTGGTACGTTAGCATACCATTTTGCCCAAACGGTTGTTGTTGTTTGGCTTTTTGCGAAGGCAGTCAACTCGAACAGCATAAAAGACGGTGCAATTTTTGGATTTATGATTGGCCTGTATTTGCTCGCCAGTGACAATATATGGTTCACTTCGCTCAAGGATTTCCCGTCTGATGCCCGTATCCCTATGGATATAATGCATTTGGTTGTTGGAGTTATGGTGGGTAGTTTGCTTGCTTTCCTTCATGGAAAAGGATTGTCAATGACCAAGGCGGTAACTGAATAAAAAGTGTAAGGAACTAATGTTCTTCTTTATATTCAGGAAGTAACGCCATCAAAATTAGTGTGGGCGCAGTAATCAATAATGCGCCCAATGCACTCGCAATCAAACCATGCTCCAGAAATGGTGCTACAATTGCGGTGCCTATCGATGTAACCCCGAAAATGCCGAGGATCATCAAAGCAGATGATTTTTCATCATTTTCGCCAGCGGCCATTAGGGCTCGGACAAAACCCGGTCCGCCTCTGATGCCCAAGCCTACATTCAGAACCCAAAACATGTATTTAAGATCATCAGGATCATTGCGCCCCCAAATTGCGTATGCTGTTAAAATACTACATCCAGCGACAGACACAAAAGAACCGACCCAAATGATCTTCTCCACATTTAAATGAGCGGCTAGCCAACCGGATAGATTGGAAACCGATATGAATGTAATGATCCCAACGATCTGCATGAAGATGAAATCATCAATGCTGCCGCCCATTGAGTTCTTGATTACGGTTGGTGCACTGAACACAAATACAAGTAATCCGCCGAGAATAAGGGCATGACCAAGTGAGTAGCGTATATACGTGCCGTGTTTGAGTAGCCCAATATATCCTATAGAGCCGTGATGTCTTCTGGGCTTTCCTTTTGGAAAAATATCAGCCTTTACGATCACAAAGATAGCAACCAAGCTGGTTAGAATAGCGGTGAGCGAGAACGAGCTTGTCCATCCATATTGGCTATATAGCCACGCGCCCAATATGGGTGCAAATGCGGGCACTAACGATTCGATGCTTCCCATCGCGCTCGCTGCACGAATAGCGCCTGTGGTGGAAAACAGTTTTCTAATCAGGCCAGGCGCGAGCACTGAAGCACCACTTGATGCAGCGCCCTGTAGGAAACGAATAATAATAAGGATATCAATCGAGCTAGCATAAGCTGCTGCCGCTGAAAATAAAGCATATGCCAGTAATGAACCTGCGAATAATGTTCTTCGTTCAAAATGTTTGGATATTGAGGCAAACAAAAAAAGGCCTGCACATGTGCCCGCAACGAAAACCGCCAGCACATATTGTGCTTTGACAGTTGAGGTTGAGAATATTGCCGGGAAGTCAGGAACTGTTGGCAATATCAGGTCAATTCCCGCAAGTGCGAGTATTGTTCCTGTAACAATGAGGAAAAATGCTGCAAGTGCTGCATTTAAAGAAGTTGTTTCCTGAATGCTTTCATCATCATTATTGTTTGCGTTTGTCAATATACTGCCCCATCAATTAGGGCCGTGGTTACGCCTTATCGGGGGATGCGTCAAGGTTATGGAACGCGAGAATATGGTTTAGAACATCGTCCGGTGCTTCAATCTGTGGGTAATGGCCAATCCCGTCCAAGCGTTTAACAGTTGCATTGGGGATTCTTTTTTCAAATCCGTCAGCGGCGTGCCCGCCGGATACCGGGTCAGCAGTCCCATTAATCAATATCAGGGGTACCGTTGTGCCCTTTAATGCACCAACCCATCGGTCTGCATATTGTTTCCGTTCCAACATATACCGAATGCGCCTTGCAAACGAAGAGCGGCCATTCTCACCTTTCATGACTGGCCAAAATTCGTTTAAAAATTCACCTTCCGGTCTGGTGTTGCTTCCAAAGACATCAGCGAATCCGGCCAGCATTTTTTCGCGCTTGACCAATCGTGCCCACAGCCAGCCTAATTTGCCAGCGAGTGCGAGTTGGGCGGGGCGCGGTCTGTGAAGGTCTGGTAACATGCCACCATTTAAAAATACCGAGGATAAAATACGAAAATCCAAATTTCGTGCTTGTTGGTGTGCAAACAATTCTTGTGCAACTGTATCACCAACATCATGGGCTAATATGTGCGCTTTATCAAAGCCTAGTTCACGCATCAAGGCCTCTAACATTGCAGCTTGATCCAATATCGAGCAGGTTCGTTTATACTGGTTCTCACTAAGGCCATAGTCCAGCAAGTCAGGGACAATGAGCGTGAAATACTGACAAAGAGTGTCCGTAACCCAGCACCAATCCCACCCGGCAGTTGGAAAACCATGGATGAGAAGCAAAACGGGTTTATCAGAAGAGCTTTTCTCCAGTGCCAGGCTTTCTTGTGCCTCAGAATCGGGTTTGTCTATCACACGGTAAAAAACCTTATGACCATTCCACAGGTAATAATCGCCGCGATTTTTCCATTCTTGGTAACTAATTGGTGCTGGCCACATGATTTGCCCCGACTGCTTGTTTAACGTTTCTGGGTTTGACTTGTTCGTTTGAAGAAGTCTGGTGGTTTACCCTCTAACCACGCAATAAAACGCTGTATTTCTTGATCATTACGCAAACAATCAATTGTGGCGAAATTACGGGCAAGCGTTTTTTCTTTGAAGGTCGTGTGTATTTTACGGTGACAGATGGGATGAAGAGGGACTGTTTCCTTACCACCTTGTGATTTTGGAACTAGGTGATGCATCTCAATTTTCTCGCCCAGGATACGGTCACACAACGCACATCTTTGTTCCATTTCTGATTCTTGTGGGGGTAACGTCCATGTGTCTTTTCTCGGCATGGATCATAGTTTACTAGAAGTTCCATATTTATCAATATGTCAGAATATGGCGGATGCACAATGTGCACCGTGCAACAGGGTTGGGACGTCATGAAACAATATCAGACTTTTGTAACAAATTTAGAATGTGGTCTTACAGGTGAAGACGACTATGAGGCGGGGAAAGTGCATGGCCTGTCCCGTGCCGGGCGACCATTATTGGTTCGATATGATTTAGACGGTATCAAAAATACGGTTAGCCGTGATGAAGTCTGGTCTCGCCCCGGAGGATTTTGGAAATGGCGCGAACTTTTACCTGTTACAAAAACTGAGAATGTCGTTCACCTCGGCGAAGTGGACACACCGCTTTTGAACTGCCCAAACCTAGCTCAAGACTTGGGTGTTTCGGGTGAAATAATTATCAAGGATGAAGGGCGTTTACCTACAGGCAGTTTTAAGGCACGGGGCCTCGCACTTGCTGTCGCAATGGCAAAAGAATTTGGTATCAAACGCCTCGCCATGCCAACCAACGGTAATGCGGGTGCAGCGATGGCGGCTTATGCAACGTTTGCAGGGATGGAGAGTTATATTTTCTGCCCGGATGATACACCTGATGCCAACGTGCGTGAAATTGCCCTTCAAGGGGGTAAGGTATGGCGCGTTAACGGCCTGATTAATGATTGCGGCAAGATTGTTGGAGAAGGTAAGGAAGCGATGGGATGGTTTGATGTTTCAACATTGAAAGAGCCGTACCGAATTGAAGGTAAAAAAACCATGGGGCTGGAGCTTGCAGCGCAGCTGGGTTGGGATGTTCCGGATGCGATTTTCTATCCGACCGGCGGTGGTACTGGCCTGATCGGTATGTGGAAAGCCTTTGATGAACTTGAAAAGCTAGGTTGGATTGGCTCCAAACGGCCGAAAATGATTGCAGTGCAGTCAACGGGATGTGCGCCGATTGTTAAGGCCTTTGATGAAGGGGCGAAGCACGCTGAATTATGGCAGGATGCCCATACTTTTGCCGCAGGGATCCGGGTTCCTGTTGCAGTTGGTGATCACTTGATTTTGGATGCTGTTAGGCAATCAAACGGTTTCGCTGTTGCTGTAGATGATGACAAAATCGAAGACGCACGCACTGAGATCGGAACTCGGGAAGGTATTCTTGTATGCCCTGAAGGTGCTGCAACATATGCGGCATATAAGGCTGCCCTCTCTGATGGGCGCGTATCCAAGACAGATAGGGTTGTGCTATATAATTGTGGTAATGGACTTAAGTATCCTATGCAGGAAAATTCTAAGACACTCGACCGTCATCAACCAATCGATTATAAGGCAATGATCGAACAATAATGATCATATGATTTTTGGGGTTAAAGGGAAAATAATATGCGATTTTCATTAATGGGTTTAAAAGCTGCTGCAGTTGGTGCTTTGTTGTCATTTACTAGTTTTTCCGGTCTTCACGCTGAAGAGTTGGATTATTATTTGGTGCAAGGCACGAAATATGATCAATCAGTTTTGAAACCTGCCGAGGTGTTCGGTCACGATATTGGTGACCAGCCTGCTCGTCATGATTTAATGGTTGAGTATCTTCGCAGGGTTGCAGAACAAAGCCCTCGAATGAAAGTTGAAACTATTGGCTATAGTCATGAAAGGCGCCCAATACTTTTCTTTACAATTTCTCATCCTGATAATCTTGCTAACATTGATGAAATTCGGGAAAACCACCTAAAGCGTGTTAACCCTGAAACCGCTGGTGAAGCGTCTGATGATTTGCCCGTTGTAACATGGATAAATTATGGTGTTCACGGCGCCGAAGCGAGCGGCATGGAAGCAGCTATTCCAACGGTTTATCATCTTGCGGCTGCTGAAGGTGAAGACATTGAAACAACTCTCAAAAACAGTGTCATTGTAATGGTTGCTGTCTTTAACCCTGATGGGCACAGCCGCCGTATCAGCTGGGTTTCACGCTATGGTTCAAACGTTGTTGCAACGGACCCTGCGCATGAAATTCACAACGAAGCTTGGCCAGGTGGTCGCACAAACCACTATTGGTTTGATCTTAATCGCCAGTGGCTATTACAAACCCAGCCCGAAAGTCAGGCGTGGTTAACAGCTTGGCATAAATGGAAGCCAGAAGTTTCAGCAGACTTTCACGAAATGGGGCGTGAAAGCACCTACTATTTCCACCCGGGTGTCCCAACTAGAAAATATCCTTTGATTCCGAATAAAGGTCGTGAATTGTTGGTAGAAATTGGCGACTATCATGCAAGATTTCTTGATAGTGAAGCCAAGCTGTATTTTACAGAAGAAGGCTTTGATAATTATTACATCGGGAAAGGTTCTACCTACCCACAAGTTAACGGAGGCTTGGGTATCCTGTTTGAAGCGGGCGCTCAGGCTGGTATTGCGTGGGAAAGTCGCCAAGGCTTAAAGACGTATGCAAATAATATTCGTATTCATTTCCGTACGTCACTCACAACAATCGAAGGTGCCGCCGCGATGCGCACCAGACTGCATGGTTATCAGCGAGAGTTTTTCGAAAGCGCTTTGGAGCTTGCAAAAGATGATCCGGTTAAAGCCTATGTTTTCCGTGCACCAGAGGACCCGGTTCGGGTAAATATGTTCCTGGATTTGCTCCAGAGGCACCATATTATTGTCAACAAAGTCAAAGGAACGATCAAGGCTGACGGCAAGAATTTTGGATCTGATAGTTACATCATTTCCTTAAATCAAGCGCAGTATCGTATGGCCAAAGGCTTGATGAACCGGATTACGGAATTTCCTGATAAGGTGTTCTATGATGTATCGGGTTGGACGATGCCGCTCGCATATGGGCTTGACTATGCAGAAGTTAGAGGCAGTCTTCGCGGTAAAATAGGTGAAATTGCCCTTCCTGAAACTGTGAAAGTTTCCGTTCCTGATGAAGCGCCATATGCTTATGTGTTCCGTTGGTCTGATTATTATGCACCGCGTGCTCTTAATCATCTGTTGCAGGCAGGGGTATTGGCCCGCGTTGCCACAGAACCCATGGAACTATTGACAACCAAGGGGCAGGTTAGCCTGGACCGCGGCGCTATCATTGTACCGCTTGAGCGTCAGACGCTGTCGCTTGATAGTATCCATCGTATGATGGAACAATTGGCTTTTGATAATCAAATCACCGTTCATTCAGCGATTAGCGGCCGTACGGTTAATCCTGGTGTTGAACTGGGTGGCCGCAATAGTGTTCGTGACTTGAAGGCACCAAAACCATTATTGGTTACAGGCACTGGCGTTTCCCCTTATGACGCGGGTGAAGTGTGGCACCTTTTTGATAAGCGTATGCATATGCCTCTGACATTAGTTCGTAAGGAACGCCTTGGCCGAGTTAACCTTAATGAGTACACGCACCTTATCCTAGTGGGGGGTAATGGCTCTAATGTACCGAAGTCCATGACCAAGAAAGTTCAGGACTGGGTACGTGCTGGCGGCACATTGGTAGCGCATCGCCACGGTGCTCAGTGGGCTATCAAAAATATCCTCAGCACCGCGTCTGCTAGCGAAAAGAAAACGGTAGGTAAGTCAAAGGTTGAACGCCTTCCTTACTCTGGAAAGGGGCAAGATGATGCGCGTCATGTGATTGGCGGTGCGGTCTTTGGTAGTGAACTTGATATTACGCATCCACTGGGTTTTGGTTTTACGCGCTCACTTGTTGCAACAAACCGTAACACCAGTTTCAAATTACCTGTGCCAAAAGATCCGTACGCACAGGTTGCTGTATATCAAGATAATCCTTTGATGTCTGGTTATGCATCTGATCGACGCCTTCAAGAATTGAAGGGGACACCAATGCTTACCGCTGAGCGTATGGGCCAGGGGTCGGTTATTCTGTTTGCAGATGATCCTAATTTCCGTGCGACATATGTAGGAGCAGAGAAATTGTTCCTGAATTCAATCTTTTTCTCAGGTGTATTTGACCGTGCCAATCTCTCTGGTGAGGCCGATGAGGATGCGCACGCAGAATAATACGTCAAACTAAGGAAAAAAGGAGGCCGGAGCAGTGGGTGTTCCGGCCTTTTTCGTTTATTTAAGGGAGGTAAAACGAATAAAGTATCCATGATACGAATGGGATGCTAAAACCCTTCGGTAAAAATGGTTATTGGCTGGAATTTTCTATGAACGATAATAATGTGTTGGAATTTTTGTTGGTTTGTAAAAACTGCAACGCTGAATATCTAGCGGAAATGCCAGTTGATGAGATTGACATGAATGATGAGTTGGCACCGATGGAATGTGAAGATTGCGGTAGCGATATTGATGCGAATGCAGCGCTCAAGCAAGCAATTGCCAATTCAAAGAAATGACTACAAATATATAGAGGGGCAAAGGGAAGAATATGGCTTCGGAACAAGAAAATAGTGTTCTTGCAGGGGTAGCGAAACCTACATCGCAGTTGGCAGCTGATATTAATGCGGGTTTTGCGTTTTTCCTCGATTGTGTTGTGAATTTGTTTGTGCTTTCGGGACTGTTGATTGGGGCCTTCCAGTTTCCGAGCGAGGTCGTGTTTGGTAAAATTATTCCGGGTTCAATTGTTGGTATTGTCGTTGGTAATGGTCTTTTCATCTGGCACGCTAAAAAGGTTGCTAAAGAAACCGGGAATGAAGCGATCACGAGTATCCCCCTTGGTATCGACCTTCCGACAGTGCTTGGAATGGTGTTTTTCATAGTGGGGCCCGTTTATGCAATGAATGTCGCCGAGTTGGGTGAGTTGGCAGCAGCTGAGAAAGCATGGCATCTGGGTGTGGCGAGTGCATTCTGGATGGCAATTGTTAAATTCATCTTTTCCTTCTTTGGTAGCCGAATGCAAAAAGAATTGCCGCAAATGGCACTTATCGGTGCGATGGCGGGGATTTCGTTGGTATGGCTGGGTGCCGAAGCAATCTTTGGTATTTTTGCATTGCCTGAGGTGGGAATTATTTCTCTCATTATCATGGCGTTCTCATTAATTTCTGGTCACAAACTGCCATTTGCTCTGCCGGGTGCGATTCTGGCAATTGTCGCAGGAACCGTCCTCTACTACGTGCTTGCATTCAGTGGATTTTCCGACGCAGGCTATATTTTGAAGACGGCCCCAGACCTTCAATCAGCATTTCCGATGCCAACCCTCGCAGGGCCTACGGGGATGTTTGGTGAAGTAACAGGATATCTCGGGATTATTATTCCATTTGCGATTTTGATTGCCGCAAGCAGTGTAAACGTTGTCGCGGGTGCTCGGATTATTGGTGACACATATGATCCGGGCAAGGTTGTTCGTATCGATTCCGCAACAACAGCCATTAGCGCTTTGTTTGGTGGAATGGTACAAACAACACCGTATTTCGGGCACACGACATACAAACGAATGGGGGCCCGTACTGGATACGCGATTGGGGTATCAGCTTTTGTTGCGGTTGGTGGTTTCCTGGGCGTTATTGCCTTTGCGTCCCAAATGATCCCTGAAGCCGTTTTGAAACCGATTTTGGTTGTCGTTGCTTCGGACATTCTGCGTCTTGCATTTTCTGGCGGGTCGGTTGCCCATGCACCAGCATTATTATTTGCAGCGGTGCCGGGTATTCTGAATTATGCCTATACAAAGGTTTCAGACTTGTACGGTAGAGTTGGGGACGTTGTTAGCACGTTACCGGCTGATTGGATGTATAATTACACTTTGTTGGGGGCAATGTCGCGCGGCTATATTTTAACTAGCCTCATTTGGGGTGCAATGATTGTTTGGATTATTGACCGTAAATTGATCCGTGCGGCTGTCGCAGCCTTCAGTGCTGCCATTCTCGTTGAATTTGGAATCATTCATTCGGTATTACCATCGTCAGGCATGTATACGCCGTGGAATATTCCTGATCTTGGGGGCGCTGAAATCTTGCCTCATAGGTTGGCGATTGGATATTTAATAGCTGGTTTGATGCTGGTTTTATTCTCGCTGACAAAAAGTGATAATAAAATTGAAGGTAATACTTGACCATTTGGTCAAGATTTGGCTTTTTAGCGCCAGCAAAAATGAAACACTTGAGCGATACCCTTAAGGTACGGTTATGTGATTGAGGTTTATTATGACACTAGAAACTTCTGTTGGCGTTGAACGAGCCCCGACATGTGTTAACCAGGGAACGTCATTTCATCCAGAATGGTTAGATGATATTCGGATCAACAAAAGCGCTGTCGAGCGCCGCGTGGGCACGCTGGGCGCGCGTAGGTCTGTAAAAAAAGACTCTCAGATTGCTTTCATGTTAAAAGCGATCAGTTGTATTGACCTGACAACACTCGCTGGTGATGACACGGTTGGTCGGGTTAAGCGCTTATGTGCGAAAGCCCGAAACCCGGTTCAGAAAAGCATCTTAAAATCCTTTGAGATGGAGAGCCTTGGGCTAACAACAGGTGCCGTTTGTGTTTATCATGAAATGGTTGAAACCGCTGTTAAAGCCCTTGAAGGGACGGGCGTTCCCGTCGCTGCGGTTTCAACAGGCTTTCCAGCAGGACTGGCGCCGATTGAAACCCGCATAGAAGAGATCAGGAAATCTGTAGCGGCTGGTGCCAGAGAAATTGATATCGTGATTACGCGTTCGCATGTGCTGACTGGCAATTGGCATGCGCTTTATGAAGAAGTGAAAGCTTTTAAGGAAGCATGCGGCAGTGCACACATGAAAGCTATTTTGGCAACAGGTGAGCACGGTAACCTGACACAAGTTGCCAAGGCCTCAATGACAGCCATGATGGCCGGTGCGGATTTCATCAAAACGTCCACGGGTATGGAAGGCGTCAACGCGACCTTACCGGTTTCATTAGTTATGGTCCGGCAGATTCGTGATTTTTACGAACGCACAGGTATTAAGGTTGGCTACAAGCCGGCGGGTGGCATTCGAAAAGCAAAAGATGCTGTGACGTACCTTGTACTTATGAAAGAAGAATTAGGCCGCGCGTGGTTGGAGCCTGAATTGTTTAGGTTTGGTGCATCAGGGCTTCTCGGTGACATCGAACGGCAGCTCGAATATCATGCTATTGGTGGATATTCAGCATCATACAGGCATCCAATAGGTTAGGGGAACAGGACAATGAGTGTAGCAGAAAAGTTTGCAAGCATGGATTATGCACCAGCCCCTGAAAGCAGGGCAAAAGCCGATGAATGGCTGTCTTCACATGGTGGGCAGTTGGGTCTTTATATTAACGGTGAATGGATCAAGCCTGAGGGTGCTGCCAAAATAGCATCGTACGCACCGTCTACAGGCGAAAAGCTGACAGATATTACAGTTGCTAGCCAAGAAAATGTTGATCTTGCGATTGCTTCAGCGCGCAAAGCCCAGGCAAAGTGGGGCGCCCTTGGTGGGCATGGTCGTGCGCGTTATTTATATGCATTAGCGCGGTTGGTTCAAAAGCATTCCCGTATCTTGGCGGTTCTGGAATCGCTTGATAACGGCAAACCTATCCGCGAAAGCCGTGATCTCGATATTCCACTTGTGGCGCGCCATTTCTACCATCACGCAGGATGGGCGCAGTTGATTGATGACGAATATGCTGACTATGAAGCGCTCGGCGTAGCAGGTCAGGTTATTCCTTGGAATTTCCCGCTTTTGATGCTTGCTTGGAAAGTTGCGCCAGCGCTCGCGGCAGGTAACACTGTTGTTCTCAAGCCAGCTGAGTTCACAAGCTTAACCTCTATCAAGTTTGCTGAATTGTGTGAAGAAGCGGGCCTTCCAAAAGGCGTTCTGAATATTGTAACCGGTGATGGTGATGTTGGCGCGATGGTTGTTGACGGCGATGTGGATAAGGTTGCTTTCACCGGATCAACTGACGTGGGTAAATTAATTCGTCGTTCGGTTGCGGGAACGGGTAAGAAACTGACATTGGAGTTAGGCGGTAAAGGGCCTTATATTGTCTTCGAAGATGCTGATATCGATGGTGCAATTGAAGGTCTTGTGGATGCCATCTGGTTTAACCAAGGGCAGGTTTGCTGCGCTGGTTCTCGTCTTTTGATTCAAGAGGGCATCGCCGACCGTTTCATTGAGAAACTCAAGGCGCGTATGTCTCAGCTTCGTGTAGGTGATAGCCTTGATAAATGTATTGATGTAGGTGCCTTGATCGATAAGGTTCAAAAGGAACGCATTGAGGGCCTTATAAAAACTGGTGTTGAAGAAGGCGCAAGTGTCTGGCAGGCACCATGCCAGTTACCGGGTGAGGGCGTGTTTATGGCTCCGACACTGGTGACAGATGTCGGAATGGAAAATACGCTTCTGCGGGAAGAAATTTTTGGCCCTGTTTTGACGACAATCACTTTCCGCACACAGCAGGAAGCAGTTTCGCTCGCAAATAACTCCCGCTACGGGCTTGCAGCCAGCGTTTGGTCCGAGAGCGTTTCACGGGCGCTTGAAGTTGCTCCTGCGCTTAAGGCGGGTGTAGTATGGGTTAATGGCGCCAATATGTTTGATGCAGCCGTTGGCTTTGGTGGTTACCGCGAATCAGGATTTGGACGCGAGGGCGGTCATGAGGGTATGCTCGCATACCTGAAACCTAAGTTTGAAGCAAAATTGAAGAATGCTACGCCTATACAAATGCCTGAGCAATTGACTATGCCCAAAAATACTGGTGGCATGCCTGGTGTGGACCAAACTGCAAAGCATTATATGGGCGGCAAGCAAGCACGCCCAGACGGTGGTGACTCTCGGGAAATATGGGATCATAAGGGCAAATATGCAGGCCTTGTTGCTGAGGGTAATTATAAAGATATAAGAAACGCTGTTGAGGCGGCTACGGCTGCTGGTGGTTGGGCAGCGACAACATCGCATTTAAAGGCTCAGATTTTATATTATATCGCAGAAAACCTCGGCTATCGGTTCGAGGAGTTTTCAAACAAACTTCAAAGCCTGACAGGCGTGTCTGCGAAACGGGCGAACGAAGAAGTAGAACTTTCTATCCAGCGTCTGTTCAGTGCGGCTGCATACGCAGACAAATTTGAAGGGCGCGTGCATGAGCCGCCAATGCGCGGCGTTGCAATTGCAATGAATGAACCGCTAGGCGTGATGGGAATTGCTTGCCCGGACGAAGCGCCACTTCTTGGGTTTGTAACGTTAATGAGCCATGCAATTGCCATGGGGAACAGTACGATTATTATTCCGAGCGAACGGTATCCATCATTTGCAACGGATTTCTATCAAATACTGGAAACATCTGATTTGCCTGCGGGTGTTGTGAATATTGTGACTGGTGGCCGTGATGCTCTTGCTGCGCCGCTTGCGAAGCACTTGGGTATAGATGGTTTGTGGTATTTTGGCGACCAGAAGGGTGCTGCAATGGTTGAAACACATGCCGCTGAAAACATGAAGCGCACGTGGGTTAGTTATGGCAAGGCCTACGATTGGTTCGATACCAAAACACTGGCAAGCCGCTTTATCCTTGAAAAAGCAATCGAGGTTAAAAATATCTGGGTACCATATGGTGACCAGAATACAAAAAGCGGAAGTTACTAGGGTGTAACCTTACTTATAAAAAAAGCCGACGAAACTCTCGTCGGCTTTTTGGGTCATGGAGTAAATGTAACGGATTAAATATCCTGCACAAATTTACGCAGTAATTTTTCAAGATTAACCGCCGCCTTTGCACCATATTCCATTGTCTCATCATGAGTGAGCTCACCTTCCACCATTCCAGCGGCATAATTGGTGATTGAGCTGATGCCAACAACTTTCATGCCGCAGTGGCGGGCAGCCAGACATTCCGGAACGGTTGACATGCCAACCGCGTTTGCACCCATTGTTCTAAAGGCGCGAATTTCAGCCGGTGTTTCAAAGTTTGGCCCTTTAACCATGATATAGACCCCGCTGAATAATGGGAAATCAAGACCATCAGCGGCCTTGTGTAGCTTTTGTGTTAATTCAGCGTCCCATGCGTTCCCCATATCGGGAAAGCGAACACCAATACGGTCATCGTTAATACCGGTAAGCGGGTTAATCCCTGATAGATTGATATGGTCAGTGATTGCCATCAAACTACCAGGAGCCGCTTCTGTATCAAGGCTGCCTGCTGCATTTGTAACGACGAGAGTTTCAACGCCGAGAGCCCACAAGACGCGTGTAGCGAAAGCCAATTTCTCACCGCTATGCCCTTCATAGCCATGAACACGGCCTTGCATGCAAATAACAGGTACGCCTTCCAATTTTCCGATCAGCATTCGACCAGCATGCCCTTGCACAGTTGTAACAGGGAAATGAGGGAGCTCATTGAAAGGGAATACCACTGCGTCTTCTATTGAATCAGCGAGGCTATTGAGCCCACTTCCGAGAATCATCGCGGTTTTTGGGATATCACCGTTCACTTTGCCGCGTACAAATTCTGCGCATGCTTGAATATTTTCATATGACATAGTTTTGTCCTTGTATCAGGTAAACCAGTTAACCGAGGTCGATTTCTGGTAGCTCTAGCCCTTTGTGTTCTTTGATTTCTTCTACGCTCATATCCGTTAGCTCATGCGGAAATACGAGCCAGTCATCTGTTTCGTGGCAATAGAAATCAGGCACAAGCTTGGTAACGTTGCGTTCCGGCTTGTAGAAAACGGTAGCAATCTTGATAACTTCCGGTGTGTTTCTACGGCACTTTTCTTTCAAATGCGCAATAATAGCGTCGATTGAACGACCAGAATCAAATACATCGTCAACAATCAGAAGGCTATCTTCTGCATTGATGTTGTTCACGATATATTCCATGCCGTGAACTTTTACCTCTTTCTGTTGCTGCATACCGATGTAACTGGAAGTGCGAATAGCAATGTGGTCGGTTTGAACCTTGTAATAATCCAGTATCTCCTGAACGGCTATACCTGTTGGGGTGCCTCCGCGCCATACGCCAACGATAAACTTCGGAAGAAAACCACTTTTAAGAATTTGAATGCCAAGCTGAAAGGAATCGTCCAGTAATTCCTGTGCTGTTACATAATGTTTTTGAACACTCATAAACCTTAAACCCCTTTAGTTCCGAACAAACGATCACCAGCATCGCCGAGTCCGGGAACAATATAACTTTTCTCGTTAAGTTTTTCGTCAATTGACGCTGTCACCACAGGAACATCAGGATGTGCTTTTGTAAATGTCTCAATTCCTTCGGGCGCTGCAAGTAAGCAGACGAAGCGAATATCTTTTGCGCCAACCGCTTTAATCTCTTCGATTGCACGAACAGCCGAATTCCCAGTTGCCAGCATTGGGTCCAGAACAACAGTGGTTCGTTCTGCCAAACCTTTTGGAACTTTGAAGAAATATTTGGTTGGTTGCAGCGTTTTCTCATCTCTGGCAAGGCCGATCTGGCCAACACGTGCTGATGGAACCAGATCCAACATCGGTCCAAGAAGGCCATCGCCAGCACGTAGAACAGAAATGAATGTTAATTTCTTCCCAGCCAGAACAGGCGCCTCTGTTGCGCATACGGGTGTTTCGATATTTATCTTGCCTAACTGGAGGTCCCGAAGGGCCTCGTATCCTAGGAATAAGCCGATTTCGCGTAATAATTTTCTGAATTCTGCGGTGCTTGCCTCGCGTCTGCGCATAAGTGTTAACTTATGTTGCACAAGAGGATGATCGACGATGGTAACATTTGATGTCATTGAAAATTGCCCTTCAAAATACCAGTCTTGATTTCTGTTAAATGAGTATTTTTGTAAATCTTCATATGCAATTCTAATTTAATTGTCGAATGAATCTTGACTGATTGGTCAAAAATGATTGACCAAATTCTATCTCTCTGGTTTTTTACGTGATATCTATACGCTGTGTCGATAATAAAAGAAGCGTTATAAAAGAAAACTTACATTTGAGAGTGATATGTCTGAGATTGATAAATTAATTTCTGCTGCCAGTGTTGCACGCCAATCCGCGCATGCGCCGTATTCAGATCATCCTGTTGGTGCTGCAGTCTTATCATCAAATGGTAAAATATATACTGGCTGTAATGTTGAAAACGCGGCCTATCCTCTTGGGATGTGCGCAGAAGCTCTGGCGATTGGAAATATGATCTTGGCTGAGCATTCATCCAAGATTGAGGCTATTGTTATTAGTGGGCCAGGAAAACACTTATGTTCACCTTGTGGTGGATGTCGGCAGCGAATTCGTGAATTCAGCGATGCAAAAACGGCAATATATGTTTGTGATAATGAAAATACTGTCTTGCTTGAGACTACTTTAGATGAATTGTTGCCTTACTCCTTTGGGCCAGAAAATCTAGAAAAATAAAAACGAGAATTATGATGGATAATAAGGGTAGTTTTTTACCACAGGAAATCATTCGGCAAAAACGCGATGGCGCCACTTTGACTGACGCTCAGATTGCAGACTTTGTTGCTGGTATTACAGATGCTAGCGTTACTGACGCACAAATATCAGCGTTAGCGATGGCAGTGTTTTTCAATGGAATGACACCGGAAGAGGGGGCTGCGCTTACGCTTTCGATGCGCGATTCCGGGACTGTTATTAATTGGGGCGACTATGGTTTCGACAAAGATGCTCCAATCGTTGATAAGCATTCTACAGGCGGCGTTGGTGATAAAGTTAGCCTTATGCTTGCTCCGATCGTTGCAGCGATTGGCGGGTATGTCCCTATGATTTCTGGTCGTGGGCTTGGGCATACTGGCGGTACACTAGATAAGCTAGAGTCTATACCGGGTTACGATGCTTTTCCAGATGTAGAGGTATTTGCAGGTATCACGAAGGAAATTGGCTGTTCAATTATTGGGCAAACAGCAAACTTGGCCCCTGCTGACAAAAGATTTTATGGTGTTCGGGACGTTACAGCAACAGTGGAGTCAGTTCCTCTGATTACCGCATCTATTCTGTCCAAGAAACTGGCAGCAGGCCTTAATGCCTTGGTTATGGATGTGAAGTTTGGGAACGGTGCTTTTATGGATAGCGCACCGAAAGCCCAAATACTTGCTGAGAATATAGTAAGAGTGGCAAACGCGGCCGGCGTGCCTACAACAGCACTCCTCACCGATATGAATCAGGTTTTAGGGCGAACAGCTGGTAACGCTGTAGAGCTGATTGAGACTGTCGAATTCCTGCGTAATCCTGGTTCTGCAGACCAGCGGCTTGTTGATGTGACACTTGGTCTGGCTGCTCATATGGCGTCGCTTGGGAAAATATATTCAACGCCGTCAGAGGCGAGGTCTCATGCAAAAGCTGCTCTTGAAAACGGGCGAGCCCTTGAAATATTTGCAAAGATGGTAGCCGCTCAAAAGGGCCCGATTGATTTCATAGAAAATCCAACCAAGTATCTTGATATTGCGCCAGTCGAGCGCGCGGTCTATGTGAAGGATACTGGTTTTGTCTCTGCTATGGATACGAGGGCTATTGGTGTAGCAGTTGTGGCCCTTGGTGGTGGAAGAGTAAACCCTGGCCATGCTATTGATCACTCTGTCGGTATTACAGAGATTGCTCAAATCGGTGATCGAGTAGACCGGGATAAACCAATCGCTATGGTTTATGCGAAGAATGAAGCGGATGCAGATATTGCCGAAGAAACATTAAAGGGTGCATTTGTTGTGTCTGAGGGGCAACCCAATATGTCCCCGGTTGTTACGAATGTGATTGAAGGATAGGTACAATGGCTAGATCGTTCATTTTAGTGCTCGATAGTTTTGGTATTGGTGAAACTACTGACGCTGATAAGTTTGGCGATGTTGGGGCGAACACGCTTGGCCATATTGCTGAATGGTGCGCTAATGGGAACGTAAATGATGATCGCCCAACGCCCGGGCCATTGGCGATACCTAACATGATAAAGCTAGGTTTAGGCAAAGCCTATCAGAACGTAACTGGAAACGAACCAGCAAAACTTGGATTTGATGGTGAGGTGACTGGCATGTTCGGGGCTTGCGCGGAACAGTCCTATGGGAAGGATACGCCCTCGGGTCATTGGGAAATGGCTGGTGTTCCGGTCAGATTTGACTGGGGGTATTTCCCACCTGAATATCCTAGTTTTCCAGAAGCGTTAACGAATGCGCTTGTAGAACGATGTAAACTTCCCGGTGTTATTGGGAATAAACATGCTTCAGGTACAGTTGTTTTAGAGGAATTGGGCGAAGAGCACATTCGTACTGGTATGCCGATTGTTTACACATCAGCCGATAGTGTATTTCAAATTGCTGCACATGAAGAGCATTTTGGTTTGGACCGCCTATATAGCGTTTGTGAAGTTGCCCGTGAGTTGGTTGATGAATATGAAATTGGTCGTGTCATTGCGCGCCCGTTTATTGGTGAAAAGGGTACATTCGAGCGTACGGGAAATCGCAGAGATTATGCGACACCGCCACCATCGCCAACATTACTTGATAAACTTGCTGCAAATGGCCGCGAGGTAATTTCTATTGGAAAGATTGCCGATATATTCGCCCATCAAGGACTGACGCGAAAAATTAAAGCGACTGGAAACGCCGCTTTGTTTGACGCAACACTTAGTGAGGCGAAAGCAGCACCGGATGGATCGTTAATTTTTACAAATTTTGTAGATTTTGATCAAAATTTTGGACATCGCCGAAATGTAGGCGGGTATGCAGCGGCACTTGAATATTTTGATAGCAGACTTCCTGAATTAATGGCGCTATTACAAGATGATGATATGGTGATCCTGACGGCGGATCATGGGTGTGACCCAACATGGCCAGGGACAGACCACACACGAGAGCATGTCCCTTTTGTTGCGTTTGGACGAAATATTGCTGCGCGTAATATTGGTGTGCGAGACAGTTTTGCCGATATTGGACAAACGGTCGCTAGTCATTTGAATATTGCACCACTCGAAGAGGGTGTTTGTGCACTAACCACATAGAAAGGTGGTAATATGAAACGGTTTATTATTCCAGTTTACTTGATGTCTAGTGTGGTTTTTAGTCATGAGGCGCTCCTCGCTGACGCACCTAAAATTGCAAAACTACCAGATGCTTCACAGAATTTGACCAGGATTGCATTTGGTTCCTGCGCTGACGAAGAAATTGCACAGCCAATCTGGAAACAAATTGCTGCGGATAACCCTGAGCTTTTCCTTTTTATTGGCGATAATGTGTATGCCGATAAAAACCGAGGTGAATGGGTTAATGATTTTAGTCGCGCAGAACTGGAATACTCATACCGTACACTACAACAACACCCAGAATTTACAGATTTCCAGTCGAAGTTTCCCATGCTTGTAACATGGGACGACCATGATTTTGGCAAAAATGACGCTGGTATAGAATTTGATCTGAAGACGGATGCCAAGGAATTAATGCTCGAAACCTTTGGTTTACCGCAAGATTCGTCGATTGCTGACCGTGACGGTGTATATCATTCTGCGTATTTTGGTGAGGATGGGAAACGTATCCAAATCATTATGCTTGATACGCGTTGGTATAGAAGCGCTTTAACAGTCACTGACGAGCGGGGAGCTAAAGGCAAAGAGCGTTATTTACCGAGCCAGGATCCTGATCAGGATATGCTTGGCGATGCTCAGTGGAAATGGCTCGCTGAGGAGCTTGAGAAGCCAGCAGATTTGAGATTGTTGGTGTCTTCTATACAGGTTCTTGCAGATGGCCATGGATGGGAAGCATGGCGTACCATGCCTAAAGAGCGTGAGCGTCTATACAAATTGTTACAGGACACCGGGGCGAGCAATACAGTAATTCTCTCTGGTGATAGGCATGTTGGTGGATTTTATCAAAAATCAGATGTGTTCAAGTCGAAATTAACGGAAATTACATCGAGTTCTTTAAATTTATCCTTCAATTCAGGTAAGGTCGATGAAACGGGCCCGAATCAGTTAGGCGATTTATACGGTCCAGAGAATTATGGCTTGATTTTAGTCGACTGGAACACTGGTCAAGTTTCACTGAATCTGAAGAATAATACAGGCCAAGTGGTACAAAACGTGTCCATATCGATAAAATAGTTACCGAATAGCAACAGTTGTTCAAGAACCGTTAAGAAAGCCCCTAAGTTTGTTGACGAATCTGTCATAAAACTGAAAAGGAGCGTCAATAAAAGAGATGGCGACGAAAGAAGCCGGTCTTTTTTTGCCTTCGATTGACCGTTTGGTCAGGAAGAGGTCAGCATGCTTTTTAGTTTTAATATGTAAAGAGTTTTTAATATCGACGTAGGCGTCGATGTCATGATGCAAACAAACATCATAACCATTGATATGGAGCTTAGGGAATGAAAAGCCAAACTAAAGCAGCATTATGGGGTAGTGTAGCGCTTGCAGCGCTCGCTGTGAATACACCTGTAATTGCGCAACAAATTACATCGACGATCCAAGGTACAGTATTTGCACCTGATGGATCTGTAGTTGCTGGTGCAGCGGTAACTATTACAGACACACGCACGGGCGCGAGCACCAGTGTTACAACAAACAACAACGGTTTGTTCAGTGCACGTGGTCTTGCAGTAGGTGGGCCATACACGGTTCGCGTGTCATCTTCACAATACCAAGGTCAAGTAATCACTGGTATTTCACTAAGCCTTTCCGGTGGTGCTGATATCGATGTAAACCTTCAATCTGCAAACTCTGATATTGAAGAGATTACGGTAACAGCTTCTGCTTCTATCGTGACAAATGTTGCCATTGGCCCAAGCTCTTCTTTCAATCTTACAGATATTGAGACTTTGCCTTCTGTTAGCCGTCAAATCCGTGACGTTATTCGTCTCGACCCACGTGTGAACATTGCACGAAGTGGTGGCGGTCAAGGTTTCCAAGCGAACTGTCTCGGCGGTAACTCTCGTGGTAACGCATTCACAATTGACGGCGTACGCTCTGGTGACGCATTTGGTTTGAATGCTTCTGGTAACTCAGCACGTAACACATTCCCGATCCCGTTTGATACGATCGCGGCTGCTGCTGTTGAATTTTCACCGGTTGATGTTCAGTACGGTCAGTTTACAGGTTGTGCGATCAACGTAACAACCAAGTCTGGTAGTAATGAATTCCACGGGTCTGCATTCTTCCTTTACACAGGTGATGGCCTTACTGGTTCAACTATTGATGATCCAGCGGTTCCTGGACCGATCGAAGCTGATTTCGATAACTATAACTGGGGCGCTGAACTTGGCGGTCCGATTATTGAAGACAAGCTTTTCTTCTATGGTTCATACGAAGAAACTGATGCTGGCGGAATTCAAGACGAAGGTATTGGCGCTGGATTTGCTAACCAGATTACATCGATCTCATTGGATGAAGCAAACCGAGCTGCTGCCGCTATTCAGAATATTTTTGGCCGCGATGTTGGTGAACAGGTAACAACTCTTCCTGCAACAAGCCGTCGTTTCTTTGGCCGTGTTGATTGGAACGTTGCTGATGGGCATCGTTTGGAAGCGACTTACACAAGACTTGAAGAGCTATCAACTTTTGGCGACGCAATTGGCGGTGGCCGTGGTGAGTTCACATTCTCTGATAACTTCCAAAATGTTGGTTCAAATTCAAACGCATACCGCGTAGCGCTTTTCTCTGACTGGACAGACAATTTCTCTACTGAGATCCGTGCTTCACGTATCGAAGTTGAAGATATCCAAAACCCAATTGGTGGTGGTGAGCAGCAGAGCGACAACCCAATTCCACGTGTTGCTATTGGATTGCCATTTGCTAACGAATTCTTTGGTCAAGACTTTGCTTCTGGCCCAGGTATTTTCCGAAGTGCAAACCAACTTGATACAACTGTCGATCAGATTAAGATCGCGGGTACATACAATTCTGGTAACCACCAGATTACTGCCGGTTATGAGCTTGATAGCCTAGACGTATTCAACCTTTTTGTTATCAACGCAACAGGTACTCTGTTCTTCAATAGCGTTGACGATCTTGAAGCTGGTAATATCCGTGCAATCCGTCAAAACGGTTCATTCTCTGGTGATATTAACGACGCAGCCGCTGCGTTTACACGTAATATTCACTCACTCTACATCCAAGATGAATGGCAAGTAACTGACAGCCTACAAGTTGTTGCAGGTCTTCGTTACGATTTCTACACATCTGATGATGCGCCAAATCTTAACCCTGTTTTCCAAGAGCGTTATGGCTTTGCTAATAACCAAGGCCTCGACGGCTTTGAAATTTTCCAGCCGCGCCTCGGTGTGACTTGGGAATTGCCGGATAACTTTGGTGAAACAACATTGACAGCTGGTTGGGGACGTTTTGCTGGTGGTGATCCAACAGTATGGTTCTCTAACGCATTCCAGAACTTTGGTGGTACAATTGGCCTTGGTGATGCTGGTGATAGCTTTGGTTCAAACGATGTTTGTACAGATGCTGATCTTGCGAGCACTATTGTCAATGGTCAATTCCAGGGTCTTCCTGCTTGTTTGGCTGCTGAGCAACAACTAAGAACTGGTGCTTTTGACTCAGACGTTGCTGCGACTGATCCAAACTTCACACCTCCAAGTGTTGATCGCTTCAATATTGGCTTAACGCACTACACTCAGGATACAGGTATTGATTTCTTCAACGACTGGAACATCCAGATTGATGCTATCTATAGCCGTAACCGTAACGCTGTTGACTTTATCGATTTGAGTATTGCTCAAAATGGTACAGCGCCTGATGGTCGTCCGATCTTTGCTAATATTGATCCACTCTTGGCAGGTTGTAATGCTACGCTAAGTTCTGATCTACGTAGCTATAACAACCTTTCACCAGAGTGTTTTGCTGGCGCTGATGTTGGTCAGAATATTCTTCTGACAAACGCTGTAAATGGCGGTGGTGATGCCCTGTCGATTTCTGCACAGTTCGGTAAAGAGTTCTTGCTTTCAGACACAGGAACACTTGATGTTCGCCTCGGTTATGCATTCTCTGACGCAAATGTTGGTAACGCAGGTAACTCATCAACTGCCGGTTCAAACTTTGAAGAAGTAACAACTTCGAACTTTAACAATGTTCCAGTTGCTGACTCTTTCTTCAATAACCGCCACAACTTTGTACTCGCTGCAACATACCGCAATGAGTTCTGGGAAGATCTAGCAACAACTGCGGGTGTTTTCTTCCGCGTAAACACTGGTCGCCCACTTAGCTTCGTGTTCGACAACGATACATCTGCTGATACATTTGGCGACTCTGATGATGAAGCACGTAGCTTGCTTTACATCCCAACTGGTCCAAATGATCCATTGGTACAGTTTGCTGACGGTTTTGATGTAGATGGTTTCTTCCAGTTCCTAGCAGATAATGATCTTACTCAGTTTGCAGGTGGCATTGCTCCTCGTGGTGCAATTACACAGCAAACTAACGCAGATATCGATCTTCGCTTTACGCAGGAAGTTCCAACACCGTTTGACGGCCACAAAATTGAGCTATCGCTTAACTTTGAGAACTTCTTGAACTTCATCGATAGCGGTGCTGGTGTTCAACGCTTTATCAACACAAGTAACACAGCTGAAGGTGTTGATGTTCTTGGTGCGACTATCAACGATCAGGGACAGTTTGTATTTGACGACTTTAATGCAAATGCTGTTGATGTTGATGTGGATAGCCTTGATACACTATGGCGTATTCAGGTTGGTGTGAAATACAAGTTCTAACCAACTGATTAAAACGAATTAAAGAGAAAGCTCGGGGTAACTCGGGCTTTCTTTTTATCTAGAATAAAATTGGTATCTAGAGTAAGACCAGATGGTTGCTGCGAGGGGTAGTTTTATGACTATTGATAACGGAGGAGACGGCCCCGGTCGTCATAAAGCCGGAATACGCCAAGAGAATGTTATCAAGATTTTGGTGGCCGCTGAAACGGTTTTTGCGGAAAAGGGCTTTAATGGTGCGAGTGTAGATCTGATCGCTAAGCGAGCGGGTGTTCCCAAGCCGAATGTCTATTATTATTTTGGCAGTAAAGAGACTTTATATCGAAAAGTTGTAGAAGATATTTGTTCGATTTGGTTAAAAGCGGCAGATACATTTGACGATATCGATGACCCTGTTCCTGCATTTAGGCACTATGTTGCGTCAAAAATGGAGCTTGCTCGAAATCGCCCACATGGGTCTAGATTATGGGCCATAGAAATGGCGAGTGGTGCCCCTTTCATTCAAGGTTATCTGACCAATACGGTTAAGCCATGGCTAGAAAGTCGGGAAAAGGTTATTGAACGGTGGGTTAGCGAGGGTAAGTTAAAGCCTGTTAAAGCGCGATATCTTTTTTATATGATTTGGGCAACTACACAGCATTACGCAGACTTTGAAGCACAAATGATTGTAATGAATGATGGTCAGCCATTAGATGAGCAGCAATTTGAATATGCAAAAGAAACAGTGATTGCGTT
Source organism: Kordiimonas sp. SCSIO 12610 (assembly GCF_024398015.1). Taxonomy (GTDB): domain Bacteria; phylum Pseudomonadota; class Alphaproteobacteria; order Sphingomonadales; family Kordiimonadaceae; genus CANLMI01. The sequence goes on along the minus strand of NZ_CP073747.1, from coordinate 2,967,839 downwards.
AATCCTCAAAAGTTTGGATTTGCAGTGATGCTAGTCACTCAAGGTTTCGAGTAGGGTTTTTGTCGCCTGTTCTCGGTTGATCGTTGTTGATCGAGAATACGGTGTTTGTGCATTATATAAAAACCCGTCTTCAAATATAAAGTCTGTTCTGGATTGATCAGTAATGACCGCAAAGCCATTCGGGTAATCGTAATCACAATTTGCTAGGATTATTGAATTGTTATCATCAATGGTTTTTGCAGATAATGATAACGAACTTAGTGCGTAGGGCATAATGTCAATATGACTTTTGGGCCATTGGGTGTTATCCTGTAATACAGGGCTAATGATAACTAAAGGTACCTTAACCTGTTCCGGACTTAGGCGACTGCTATGCCCAATTATGCCATTTTCCAATAGTTCTTCACCGTGATCAGATGTAATGATGACGAGCGTATCATCGAGCGCGCCTGTTGATTTTAATTCCCCAAGGTAAAAGCCAATATTGTTATCAACTTCTTTTATGGCGCTCAGATACTGTTCATAAATGGATTTGTTCTGTTTGTTCGTGCTGGAAGTATATGGGAAATGCGTGTCGCTAAGATATGTAACGTGAAAAAAAGGCTGCTTCTTTGCTTGATATTGCTGAATTTTATTGAGGCTATCAACTATTGCCATCTCATCTTTATTCGGCTGCTTTGAGGGGACAATGTGTCGATTTGCCTGTCCCGCATAAACTGTACTAGCAGTATCATACCAGTCGAGTGTTTCGGCTTCACTGGTGGAAATCTGATATCCCTCAGAGATAAGCGTTTGGATAGGTTGAACTACCACAGGTGCCTTACGAGCTGAGCTGAAATTTGTCGGTAACTGCCCAGAGAGTAAACTATATATACTAAAGTGCGTGCAATTGGATGTGCTGTAATGATTAAAAGATCTGAATTTTAGATTATATGACCAAGTTGCAATGTTAGGAGCTAGGGACGGGGTCTTCATAATATCCTGGCCCCGTAAGCTATCGGCAATAATGATCAGGATGTTAGTTCTCTGATCTAAAGTGGCTTCTGATAAAGTACCATCTGATATTTGTCGTTCAGATATCGACCGTGAACGTGCAAATGGATTGTCGGTACTGGGTTCAAACAGTATCGATAGGCCTTTTTTGATATAGTAAGGGTGCGGTGTTACCAGTATGGAAAGCTTGCGTTTAATATAAACAGTTTCCAACTCTCCAAAGTAATATCCTATAGCATATATTGCTTGGGTGCAGGTAAGTGACGCGAATAGTGCGCCTATTACATGACCATATTTAATCGAAATCTTGTTCTGCTTTCTGCGAGGTAAATTATAAAACTGCAGGAAGTAAACAAGCGTAACTATAGCGATAGCTGTAATCAAATAGCTGACGAATGCCATAGATGAGTTAGTTGCTTGTTGAAGCAAGCTAGCAAAAACAAAACTATTCAAATGTAAGCCCGTTAACTGATTAATTATTAATTCAGTTAATAAAAACAGTATCCATAATATGGTGGCCAGAACTGCAAGTTTATCATTCAATTTTCTTAAAAGCGATATGCTTAAAAAACTTAATGACACCACAAAAAGGTAATTACTGATCGCGAGGGTTGCACTGAATAAGCCACTTATGGCTTTAATGTGAAGAATTGCCAGCAGAACTGCAATGCACACGATGTGTATACGGTTGATGGTAAAAGAACTTCTGAAATAATGTGTCATAGGCTACAGAAATCTGTATGCTTTAAAACACACGCGCGTACATTAAGTCAGTTCTGTAAATAGTGGGCTTATCGTGTCTAAGCGGTTATTTGCTATCGATAATGTTTCTAAGCCAAGTGATTGCCCGAGAGCAGATGCTTGCTGTGTTGCGTCTTCCTCAGAAAATGATTGGTTGATATCTAAGCCTTGAAGCAAGGATTGTTCGATTAGCTCTGATGGGCCAAATTCAACAATTTCTGTTGTTTCAATATCTGTATTTGTTGCTGCACCTTCAGGCGTTGTGACTGTATCAGTCTCTTCACTCGTGGCTGATTGATTTGTACGGTTTTGAATCGACTGAAAACCTGCTGCTATGCCGGTTGTTGAACTAATAGGGCCTGCCATCATGTATCACTTTCGTATAACTACATAACTTTTATATTAGTGTACTTTTATGCCTGAATCTATTGAAATGATCAAATTACGGTATTTTGATAGACGCTTTGTGAATTTTAGTTGGGCAATTAAAAACCCTACCTTCGTTAGAAGGTAGGGTTCTTTTTGGAGAGAAAGGGGCTGTTTTCCTCACCAAAAAATTTAAATCGGGTGGAGTTATACAGTAGGCAGAAAAATAAGCAAAGTAATCTTGTTCTGTTTCACCATTAATTTATCGTATTCAGGCGTTATTCTATATAGTTTTCTTGAAAGAATATTGTAACGGCCTAACTGAATGTCCATGTAATAGAAAATTAATATATTCAAATGAGGGGAAATAGCATGGGTGTTTATACGATGGTTGTGGTTATCGTTGCTATAGTATTTGTCGCGGGTACCGTTAATCGCTGGATTTCAGCGCAAAAGAAAATTGCTGAGGCTAAGAAGAGTGACGAAGCTATAAAGCTCATAAAGGAATTAGAGGAACGGGTTATAACGCTGGAGCGCATAACAACCGATAAAGGCATATCGCTTCGCGAGGAAATCGACGCACTGTAAGTTATGCGCTCAGTATAATTTGTGCTTCAGTTGAAATTTCACAAAAAATATTCAGAAAACTGTATTTTTCGCTACCCATTCCAGAAAGCATTTGCTAGGTAGTTTCCATCCTAAGAGGGCCCTTAGCTCAGTTGGTTAGAGCAAACCGCTCATAACGGTTTGGTCGCAGGTTCGAGTCCTGCAGGGCCCACCACTTTCCAGCTGTCCATTTTCATAATTAATGAGAATATTTTCATTTAAGCGAGAATTATTTTCACAATTAATGAGAATAATGGCCATATTTCTAAGAGGTCTACTAACGGCCACAAGCGGATAATTGAACTACCAAGGCACAGAATGTGACTCTAGAATATCGTCAGTACGAGTTTCTTCCATATTTGCTAGTTTAGTTATATTGGTATCTTTCACTTCTTCCTTACGCCATTTATCTCTCTTTTGCCGCAGAGAATTCATCTGGTCAGCTGCTTTACGACCCTGCTCGGATTTTGGTCCCACGATATGCTTTAATGTGCCTAGTTGGGCCAGAAGTTGCTGCGAAACTGATTCACGTTCTCCAAGTGTCTTTGAATCATGCAGGTCTTCCCAGAGTTTTTTTATACGTAGGTGTAGTGTTTGAGGCGCCACTAAATGTGCGCCTACCACGCCAATTCCTGTTATGAATACTGGTTTGTTCCCGGTGCGGTAGGTAATCTTATGTGATTTATGACCGTGTTTAGTAATTGTTTTGCGGATTTTCTTTAGCAGTTCACCCTCAATGAAATCACCAGAGATAGTCAGGTCGTCGACCCAAACGGAGTAATTTAAATCTCTTTTGGTACATTCATGTGCGATTTCATTAAACATCTCACGATGTACTAGCGATACCAGCACAGGTGTGAGTGGAGAGCCGAACGATACGACACCATCTACGGTTGCTAGTTTAGCAAGTAGTCCGGCCACATCTTCATACATCCCTAATGATTTTATCAGCCAGTTTTTGACCATCGCGAGTGTAGTAGATGGATAAAACTGTTTTAAATCTAGTGAAAGGTATTGCTGGCGATCTATATGGAGTGCTGCATTATCACGTTGCCCCCGCCCCTTTCTTGGGCTGAACAGGTATTCTGGCTGCTTTATTTTGTTTAAATGATATTTGAGCTTTTCGTGGATTACTCGTAGAGGTCCAACAGGATAGGCAAGGTCTCTTACCTTGCCATTTATCTCCTCGCTACGCTTGACTATGCATGTATCTTTATAATTCAAAGTCCTTCGAAGTTCGTCGCGCGTCATACCAAGCAGAGTTGCAAGGTCTTTCTGGGTTGGCTTCTGAGAAAATGGAGAGCGGTCAATTTCATAGCGCTCATATTTCTGTTTCGAACGACGCCTCAATGGTGTTTGACTTCTGCTGGGCTGAGCTTTTCTAAGAGCGATAGAGCTTTTTGTGCAACAATCAATTTACCTTTTCTCACCGGAGGTTCTCCTTCCATTTCTTCTGCGAAAAAGAGCAGTTGCGACATCCTAATATTAAGTCTTTCACTGTATCGTTCTAACACTTCCATAGTGACTGGTTTAGACCCACGTTCAATGTCTGAAATTAGGGATTGTGACAAACTCAGTAGATTGGACAGCTCAATCTGAGAGTATCCCCAGTAAAGCCGAACTAGCGTAAGCGCCTCATTAATCATGGGTCTTTTGAGTTCAGGCATGGCAATTCCTAATGGCTATTTTCGAGGTCGCACTCATTCTCGATCGAAAAAACGAACTAAGAAAGCCGCTACTCGCGCTACCAAGACAATAGCCGTAAAAAGCCAGTGCCAAGGGCGCTTTCGTGAAGGGCGCCGTCGCTGATGATGTTTGTTTGATCGTATCATTGTTAAACTCTCCTTCTCGCCAAATGTGGCGCCCGTAAGAAAGAGAGAATTGATCAGCGACGTTTGACCTCGAAGATGCCGCACCCAGTCCCGGGTGGGTGCGGCGCGTCGCCATTCCCCTAGCCGAAACGGAGTTGTCAATCGAAGACACTAAGTCTTCACAGGGCTCAAGGCCCCACATATGGACGGGTTCAATTTGATACCTAAACATCATGCTTAGATATATAGGAAGTCGGCTTATCAGAGTCAAATAAAATATCGCTGTATGCGATATTTTATTACTAATGGTTAATTCACAATAGCTTTACAAGGTTTATTGAGCACCTTCGAAAATGAATTGCTTGTTCATATATCATCTTTGGGTCGTGATCAGTTAAAACTGACGCATGAACATATTAATAGCTGAAGTTGAATTGCCTTTTGATGATCCATATTGAGTGCGGCTATTTGTTGCGAGGTCTATATATAGTGTTACGCCGTGTTCTGATTCGGTGTTTTGCAAGCTGAAACGTTCGTAACTAACGATGCGGTCAATTCGTTTAGATTATAAGGCTAAATTTTGATCGATTTCCTAACTTCTACGGAACTCTTCATAATTTTCAAACGACGTCCCTCCATCTAAGGCTTTGATTTACGGTGAAGAATTGAAATACTATCGTAAATAATTAGCAGTTTTTTATAGTATAAAAAAATATTAATTAATTCAAATACTTAGCGGTTATTTTAGCAGTTCTCTTGGGAGTTTCTCTTAGCGATTGACGGTAGCTAAAAAATAACGCAGCATTTCTGATGCCTTAAAATTGGGGTGTAAAAATAGGTATTGGGCGTCGATTAAGGGGAGGTATTATGAAAATCCATAAATAAAGCCGACTGAAGTTTTGCTGAACTTCAGTCGGCTTGTGAGATCCTCTCGGAAACTCTCAATGTCCTAAGAGGTTCTCATACATTCGAACGAATTGCAACTGGAAACATACTTTTCAGCGCGGTTCTCTATTAACTAATGTTAGGAGGCCTTGATGCCCGATGATTTTATGACCCTTGTGGGTTCTGAAAACCCTTCCGCATGTTCAAAATGTAGAAGATTCGTAAACTTTAAAAATATCGCAAAGAAAAACCCTATCCGTTGCGCTAAATGTGCAGAGATAGAGAGATGCGATGAACTTTTCGGCGAGCCGGCACGGGAAGTTGTCAGGAAAAATCCGGTGCGCGTGGTTGGCTGGCATGCCAGCCGCAAAATGCGATGCTTAATTGGCTGGGAATCTCAGCTTGAGAAAAAACATTTGGAATGGCTGGAAGTTGATCCCGATGTGCTTGCCTTTTATGCCCAGCCCTCAACAATCCGAACCCGTTTGGGGCGCTATACACCTGATGCCTATGTGGTGACGCGAACTAACTCTTATTTCGCTGAAGTTAAGCCAGATAAGGTCTATCATGATGACGATGAGATGGAGCGCATTCGGGGCCTACAGCGACATTTCAGGTTAAATGGCCATGAGCTTCGTCTGATCACATCCCAAACTCTATTAGCCAACCCGCTGCGCGCAAACGTTGAGCGCTTGATGCGGGAAGTACGGCGCAGCTTACCACAAGCCTGCTATGAGACTGGGGTTTATCCCTTTGAAGACGGACTAACGACCTTTGAGAAAATCCTGAATTCTGATGACTACCCGTACGGTGAAGCTGAGATTTTCAGGGCAATCGCTCACGGCCATCTCTGGATCGATCTGACCCAGACAATATCAGCAACCAGTACTGTTCGTATCTTAGCCGAGGAGAATACCCATGCATAAGATTTCTATTGAGCCCGGCCTTAAATATTATGACAACCAAACACCTTTTCTCATTAAAAGTGAGATTGAGAACCAGTTTCTCGTTGAGAATCTAAGCAATCATGACACTTCAATGATCAACCGTGTTGATCTTGAAATGAAGTTTTTCAATGCTGAGTATATCGTTGATCTTGATGCAATTTCGGTCACTGACCCCGTACCCAGGGCAATCGATATGCTCAATGCTGAGCAAAAGTTGGCGTTAGACCGGAAGTACAACTATGTCAGCAGGCTTGTGGGGCTGTCTGGCGGAAACATTAGCAAGTCGTTGGTAGCGGAAGTTATTGATGAGGTTGCAGCGTTGTACGGTGATACGAGACCTCCTAGTGTTTCAAGGGTATATGCCTGGCACAAACAATGGCGAGATGGCGGGCAAACGAAGTCCGCACTCCTATCAAAATCGCATAAGCGCGGGCCACAAAAGCCCTACATAAGCCGAGAAGCGCAAGCGCTGATCGATGAAGTTTTAAGGAAGAAGTTTTTAATCAGAGAGTCTCCAACTCTTATGTCTGCTTATCAATCAATTGTGGATACTTTCAAGGAATACAACGACCGCCATCCACTGAGAGAGCTCACATGCCCATCTTATTCAACTATTTATCGATATATAAAAGGCCTAGATTCTTATGAGGTGATGCTCAAGCGTAAGGGTAAGCAAGCTGCCGATCGCTTTTTCAAGAAAGTTGGAAAAGGCGTTGAGGTTGAAGCACCATTGGATTTGGTACAGATTGATCATACAATTCTCGATATCCACGTTCTGACACCCTTTGAGAATGTTGTTGCCAGGCCGACGCTAACCGTTGCTTTCGATGTTAAGACATCCATACCTATAGGTATCTATGTTGGTTTCGCGTCGCCTGGCTATGAGAGCGTTATGCTGTGCCTCAGGAATGCGATCCTTCCCAAAGATGTGCGGCTCAAGCAATTCGAATGGATCAAAAAGGATTGGCCATGTCACGGTGTCATGCGAGCTATTGTTCTTGATAACGGTAAGGAGTTTCACTCTGAACACCTCAAAGACGCCTGCAATGCGCTCGGGATAAATATTATTTATCATCCTGTTCGAGTGCCACATTACAAAGGGGCTGTTGAGCGGTTCTTCGGATCAATCAATACAGGCCTTCTATCCCAACTAAAGGGAAAAACCTTCTCGAACATTGCCGAGAAAGGCGATTATGACTCTGTCAAAAACGCGGCCATACCGATGGCTGCGTTTGAAAAGGCGCTCTATAAGTGGATTGTAGATGTCTATCTTAGACGCTTCAATACGGGCTTAGAGGATTACCCTATTGAAGTGTGGCAACGAGGGGTGAAAGAGTATCCTGTCGACCTACCAGCTTCGCCTGAAGATCTCATTATCCTGCTCTCCGAAGTGCAGTACCGTAAGCTCACAAGGAAAGGCGTCACAGTTGATAAGGTCTGGTATAACTCAGATGAATTGAACACATATTTCCGCGCATTTGGCAAAACGACGAAGATCAAGGTTAAAATTGACCCTTCTGATCTAGGGCAAGCCTACGTGTTCAATGAGAGATCTCAAAAGTTTATGACGGTACCGGCTATCGAATCCAAATACAGTGGCCTGAGTAAGTGGCAGCATAAAGCCACGCGAAAACTCCTGAATTTGAAACGCAAAACGGGCGACAAGAAATACAATATCAATGATGCTTTCATAGAAATGCATAGTCTGATAGATGAAGAAATTAAGTCATCCAAGAAGAAGCTGGGCAAGAAGAAATCAGGTAAGCGGGCAGCCAGGTACAAATCAGGGCAGAACGCAAAACCTCCAGTTAGGCCATCAGCAATCGATGAAGCGCTGAAGTCAATTGACACTTATGGAATTGAAGGTGGTCACGGCCAGGCTACGCCGACGATTGAGAATATGATGCTCCGCGCTAAGCAAGCTGGCCTGACGAACCTCTTTGGTCAGGAGGGTTCAGACAATGAATGATCTTACTTATAATTTTGACGAGAATGATCTTCTTGAGCAAATCGCAGGGATTGAACACCTGTGTTTCAACTATGATGAGTTTGCATTAACCCTTAAGAGAATTCAGCAGTTTTATAAACTGTCACAATACTCGGACACTACCAGTCTGATGACACTTTGCGGCGAGACAGGTGTCGGGAAAACCACAATCATCGAATGTTTCTGTAAGTGGGTGCAGGATACTGCACCCCATAAAAAGGTGCGTGGAGAAATCCTATCCATGTCCGTGCCGGCCAATGCAACACCGAAGGCACTCGCATCAGATATGCTGGTTAAACTCGGTGACCCGGCAGCAGACAAAGGCTCAACGATGAGTATGACGGATCGCATTATCCATTATATCAAGGAGTTGGATATTCCGATGGTCATCTTTGACGAGTTTCAGCACCTTGTGGAAACCAAGAGTGATAAGGTTCAGTATGCTACGGCCGATTGGTTGAAGTCCTTATTGAACGAAACGTCATGTCCGTTTTTGCTGGCTGGCCTCCCCAGCTTGCAGAATGTGTTTGATGCCAATGGCCAGTTGCAGCGCCGCTTGATTGGGCAAACATCTTTGAATCCTATGTCGATTGCAACACCGCAGTCCTTTGAAAAGTTTCAGCTTGTCCTGGCTATGTTTGCTGAACAGATGCCTTTCGACGATGCTGAATATATTTATTCAGAAACCTGGGCAAAGGCATTGCATGTGGCATCAGGAGGGGCCATTGGCCGCGTTGCCAAGATCCTTATCAAAACCTGTCTTAATGCACTCGAGCACGGTGATATCAAGCTGAAGAAGGTTCATTTTGAACATGCAGTCCATGAGCTGGCTCGTGATCTGGAGAAAGGTACCCTAGCGCCTGTTTATAACCCCTACAGCGTGGAAAAGGAGTATAAGCAATGATTTTGAATAAACACCTTACCTTGCCCCTTGTGGATGCTCCCAAGCCTTTTGAGAATGTTCCTGGTTATGTTATGCGGCTTTCAGAACTTAACCGTTATGAGAAGCCGAGATGGATCTACAGTCTTTTATCTGAGAAAGACCCCATTATGTCCTTCGCATTTGTGAGAGAAGCTGTATCGTCCTTATCCAAAATACTCGATGGGTTTGATGATGAGGTTGTTGCAATCACGTATGCTCGATCAAATACAAGTCGGTATCAAAATATAAGTTTTGGACGGTTTGGTGATATGCCAGCATCCCTCTTTGATCTACAAAACCCAAAGATATGTCCGGATTGTGTGCAGGAAACAGGCGCTATTAGCTCTGTTTGGGACCTGAGGTTCTATCATGTATGCTCTAGGCATAAGTGTTACCTCATCGACCGGTGTCAAAGACCAGGCTGCGGCGGTCGTCTAACATGGTGGCGCTCCAAAGTCGGTGTATGTAATAAATGTGATGAGCCTTTCACACATGCTCTTAATAACAAGGCGCCTTCAGATCATATGTTGGCCTTCTCTGAATTTATTGAGCGAGGATGGCCTATGCCATATTCTGCAGATGCTGAAATTGATTTTAATTGCGGAGGTTATAAATATTTTTGGCGTACAGTGCTGTTGCTGGCAGAACGCTTACTAGCAACTGATGACAGCATAGGAAAGTTAATGCCTACCTCAGCTTCAAATATTGCAGATGCAATTGCTAATGCATTGTTTGATTGGCCCAATAATTTTGAAGATTATTTACGGCAACTTCTAAAATGGGATGCGAGAGGCGGGAATGAGTTTTCACTCCGAAATGATACTCGCTTTGGCAGGCTATACCATAGGATTGTTGATGAACCGGGAGCGCAGTGTTTCCGGCACCTCCGTGATTCAGTAGAGCATTTTATTTACAGTTCTGAATATTGTTCCCGGATTACTGGGCGTGGCGGTCATAGTCTTCATGAAGCTAGTAAAATTCAGGAACAATTTCTTACTCGTAGTGAAGTTAAGGAAAGACTGTCGATGTCGTCTGCCAGGGTTATTAGGTTGTTTAATGATGGTACCTTTACTGGTCATAAGATAAAAATGGGCGATCAGCATGTGTACCGCATTGAAACTAAATCTGTGGAACGTTTTGAAGAAAGTCAGTAAGCCTCTGTAGTTGTAGGTGTGAGGTCATATTATGGTCTATATATTGGACAGGATGAATTCTCTATTTTTCCTTAAAATACATTATTATCTATGTTAATATATCTAAAATAACCAATAATATAGATATAATATGACCAAACGCCCCAACTATTCTGTTCAAAAAGCTTTAGTACAATTAGGCGCTAATATCCGACTGGCCAGAATTGAACGCCGTTATACAGTAGAGGATATCGCCAAGCGTATGCGGGTATCTTCGCAAACAGTTATGAATATTGAAAAAGGTAAGCCTGGCGTCTCGATTGGGAGTGTTGCTCATATATTAGCGATTTTACAAGCTCTTGACCAGTTGAGTGACATTCTTGATGTGTCTACTCGTGACCCGATTGGAGACTTATTGCGTAAAGAACGATTACCGAAAAGAGTGAGAAAAAAGAAGCGTCTGCAATCATCTCTGGATGAACCGCAAAGAATTCTGATCGAAAGTGATGGTGATGGATTGCTTTTCTAGTCAACTAGAGACAACTCACTATAAGATCAAACCCTCTCTTAATGTAAAGCCAGTCTGGTTACATTTTATCTGACGACGGACAGTTGGTTCGGACTTAAAGAAAGTAGAGAAATATAGATATGCGCTCTACAGATCAGGAAACTTTGTAACTGAGGGAAGCACGAAAAAACCGAAAATCGTGCATAAATTACCTTAATGTTCTTCAGAGAATAAATATTCTACTAATCGTCCTGATTTAAAAATAAAGCTACCTGCCTTAGATGTCATTGTACCACTACAGCTAGGGCAGGAATGAGATAGTTTACTGTTTACTGTCATTGTACCGAGCATCTCAATTTTAGGTTCTAAAGTGCCAGTAAGTCCGCATTTTTCACACTTAATTGGTATCGAATTAATATTAGTTGCTTCTTCATTTTTGTCAAAATTTGTCTCTGGTCCGGTAATAACTTCTGACCATTCAGGTATTATGTAATGACCTAATAGAGGGTAGTTTCTGTTAAGGCTTATACTTTTATATGTATTCGAAATACCGCCGATAAAACTAAGTATTTCATCATGTTTATCCACTGTCTCAGGAGAAACCCAGTTCTCGCCATTGTCATAATAGTACCATTTATCTGCTACACATATTGCCCTTAAAAAAGCAGGGTCGTTTGTCTCCTTACAAATTTTAGAATACCTATCCGCATCACTGTATCGGGCACCTTTTAGGTTTGAATTTAACGCAAAAACAACATTTCTTACTGAATCAACGTGAGTATTGTTATGACCATTGTGGTCTATTCCCTTGAGATGTGGAAAACTCGTAATTAGTTTTGCGCTTTCGTGAGCCTGAGATAAACCATTTTTGTCCAACATGGTTTTTACTTCAATAGCGTACAATACAGATTCTATTGGAAAAATACCCGTGGTATCGTCAAATAATATAGGTGGCAGGATAGACTTATCATACAATATAATATCAATCTGCTTAGAAGTCTGACCTGATTGTTGTTCAATTATCTGCCCTGTACCTAATCCAATGTCTGACGGTAGTAGTGGCCGAAAAAGTTTTGATATCAATATTTCTAGCACTGTGCCTTTAACTCCTTGATGCGTTAAAGTACTAGCGGCGCGAGCTTCTTCTATAGCACCAGTTATTTTTGCTCTTAAAAAAGCTTGGTATTGATTTTTAGCAGCCATATTCAAACCCGGATTTATTGTTTGTCACTCAAAAACATTATTGAATGAGGTTATTTACGATTTACATAATAAACCTATAAGGGAAGTACGATATACTCCCCTTATAGAACTTTTTTGTTAGTTTCCAAACAAGTACAATAAAATTCTAATAAGCCAGCAACTACGATATACCTGAAAAGCCACATTGAGCCAGACGCTAAAAGAGTATATGTATCTCTTTAATTGCGCTTTGATTAGGTTATCAGTTCTGTCAGGTTTAAGTATTTCTGATTTATTGAGATTTTTGTTGACACTTTGTCCAATAAGCAGTATTGTTTTTATTAGTAAGTACTTTTTAACCCATGCTACCAACATGGTTAAAACAAAAAATATTTCCATATATTTCTCCCTGTTATTAATGAAATCCACTTAGTGTGAAATCGCACAGAGTGGGTTTATTGTTATATCATAAAATCACAAATTTGTCAAGTAAAAGTTGCATATCATAGATAAGCTTCCACAAGCTCTATAACTATTTATGCTTGAAGATCGAAAAATTTTTCAAAAATCGAAAAAAATAAAAAAGGCAATGAAACCGTCCTTTGGCGACATTAATTTCTAATGTTTAGCTTTGATTACGGGATCAGTTTTTATTCTCGCTAATTATGGAAATGGACACTTGTCCTGTTAATTATGTCCCAATCGGCTCATCTATTCACCAGGCTTAGACTGTATTTGACTCATTTCTTGACTCTTTCCTAGGTTTGAATATATGAGAACATATAGTGAACATACAATAAGCTAATCAAGAAATGAAACAGTCACCAGTTCAAAATCTGCGAGAAAAAATCGCTCATCTTGAGGGGCCGCAAGGTACATGTCGCCTTGCGAGTGGCGATCAAGAGGCGCCTTTTGGCATGCAGGCTAATGAGATTAAACCTGGTACTCTGGTAGAGGTGCAGCCTGCATGTTACCGTGACCGCGTGGCGGCACTCGGTAGTGTTCTGGCGTCGCTTGTTAGCTTCAGTCAAAATAATTCCGGTTCCATTCTATGGTGCCAGTTAAGAGAACCTGAACGCTTGCACTTGCATGCTCCTGGTTTGACTGCATACGGTCTTAATCCCGCGCGGATTACTAAAGTAACCCTTAGCGCTGAGCGTGATCTATTGTGGGTAATGGAAGAAGCTATTGCATCCGGTTCTGTTGCTGCCGTATGCGGCGTTCTCTGGTCAGAAAAGCTCTATGGATTCACTGAAAGCAAACGCTTGCGCCTTCGTGCTCGCGAAACCAATACGCCAGTTCTAATGGTCAGGCCCCACAGGGCAAACGGGACAACGGCTGCGGATCAGCGTATTTTGGTTGAGGCAAGTCCAGGTGTTGGTTTGCAAAGCCACCGAAGTGCCTTCTCTCTTATGGGCTATCCTGCCTGGCACCTCAAGGTCACAAAGGCCAGGGATAATCGCCTTGGTAATCATCATGTTGTCTGGAACACAGAGGCGCTTCGTCTCGATCTGGCTTCCGAATTGGCCAACCGAAAGGTTGAAGCGATTGGATCAAACCAGGTCAGACTGGAGCCAATCAGCGCAGTCGGCTAAAGAGCCAGATCACCCTTTAGTTCTCGTCGCCTCTGCCCAAGGCGGTACACGTGTCATGGCAATGAACCCGAGAGCTCGTGCTGTTGGCGTGGATATTCACCAATTACTTGCTGATGCTCGAACGCTTTATCCTGCCTTGATAGTAAAGGACTATGAACCTGAAGGCGATGCAAATACTTTAAGGCAACTGGCCTTGTGGCTCATGCGTTATTGTCCATGGGTTACTTATGATCCACCTGATGGTCTGTTGATGGATATTACAGGCTCAGTCCATCTTGTGGGCGGTGAAGACGCGCTTTTAAATGATATTATTATGCGGTTTAGTGAATTTGGCTTTAGCACTCGTATTGCTATCGCGGATACAATTGGCTGCGCGCATGCTGTCGCTCGCTATGGTCAGAGCCCTAAAAGTATAATTACCTCTGTAACATCAAAACACGCGATGAGGTCGCTTCCTATTGAAAGCCTTCGGGTTGGTAGTGATATAGCGGACAGGCTTGCCCAGGTTGGGCTGACAACGGTAGGCAGCCTCTATGATAAGCCTCGTGCACCAATTGCTGCCCGTTATGGTGATCTATTACTCACCCGACTGGATCAGGCTTTAGGACATAAAAGTGAAAGTTTGGTGCCGCTTAAGGAACCACCAGTTTATAGAAACAGCGCTCGTTTTCTTGAACCGATATTACACCTAGAGAGTTTAGAGCATCACGTGGTCAGCTTGGCCGCAGAGTTAATGAATATGCTCAAAGAAGCAAAAAAGGGTGCACAGCGTTTTGAGTTAACGCTTTACCGTGTTGATGGGGTTGCAAATGATCTTATTATTGGCACTCATCGGCATACAAACGACACAAGCCTTTTGGTTCGACTTCTAAGTGAAAAACTGAAATTCTTTATCGAAACCTATGATGCAGGCTTTGGGGTTGAGCAGATTAGCCTCGCTGCATATGCATGCGAGCACTTAACTATTGAGCAAATAGGTATACTCTCGCATGGCACTTCGGACCGCGCAGCGAGTTTTGATACGCTCATTAACCGGATCGCCAATCGGTTCGGTTCGCAAGCGGTCGGGCAATTGATCCCGAATGAGAGCTATATTCCAGAACGTTCTGAGGCCTATGTGGCTCCTGATGATAAACGCCTTAAGACGGCTAATTGGAATGCCTTTCTTGAGAAGCTTCAGGGCGATAATCATCTGGGGCGGCCGATCATGTTGCTTCCAAAACCCGAACCAATTACGGCGATTGCAGAAGTACCTGATGGACCGCCTGTATTGTTCGAATGGCGCAAGCTTAAGTGCCGCATTCACGCAGCAGAAGGGCCTGAACGCATCGCGCCTGAATGGTGGGCACGAAGAAGCGACGCCATAGAGCGAACGCGGGATTATTACCGTGTAGAAGACATGGACGGATATCGCTATTGGCTATTTAGGTGCGGGCTTTATGAGCGCGAGGAAAAGCCCACATGGTTTATGCATGGATTTTTCGCATGAGTAAGAATGTTGACATTCCATATGCAGAACTGTGTGTCGCCAGTAATTTCTCATTCCTGCGCGGTGCTTCTCACCCTGATGAATTGGTTACACAGGCGGCTGTTTTCGGTTACGGCGCCGTTGCTATTACCGACAGAAATAGTGTTGCAGGCATTGTAAGAGGTCATGTCGCTGCCAAAGAAGCTGGGATACGCTATATTGTTGGTGTTCGACTTGTCCTAACATGTGGCTTTGAGGTGCTTACGTTCCCTAAAGACCGCGCGGCCTATGGTCGCCTGACCAAACTACTCACGAAAGGTAATCGCCGCGCTGAGAAAGGTACTTGCATTCTGAATTTTGACGATTTGAGGGACCTTGATCAGGGCCACATATTCATTGCTGTTCCTGAGTATAAGCTGACTGACGAACTTGAAGCAGGATTGTTAAGGTTATCAGGCCTTTTTGGAGAGCATGTATATCTTGGCTTAACACGGCTTTACCAAGGTAATGACGACCGCCGCATGTTGCGCCTTAAAGCGATAGCAAAAGTGTATCAGACACCACTCGTTGCGATTGGTGATATTCTTTATCACCAACCTAACAGGCGACCTTTACAGGACATTCTTACCTGCATCCGCGAACATGTGACAATTATGGATGCCGGGATGCGTTTACAGGCGAGTGCTGAACGGCATATGAAAACAACAGCCGATGTTCGTCATATTTTCAAGGGCTATGAAGACGCTGTTCACAGAACCTCGGAGATTATGCATGCGCTCACGTTTTCACTGGACGAGCTGAGATATGAATATCCTAATGAGCCAGCAGGTGAAAGTGCGACACCACAAGAAGAGCTGGAGCGCCTTACGTGGTTAGGTGCCAAGCGTCGGTATCCAGATGGTATTAGTGATAAGGTCAAAGCGACCCTTGAGCATGAATTGTCGCTTATTAAAGAGCTCAATTACGCTTCATATTTTCTGACCGTTGATGATATTGTCCGGTACGCGAGAGATAAGGGCATTCTATGCCAAGGGCGCGGGTCTGCGGCGAATTCTGCGGTTTGTTTTTGCCTTGGTATCACAAGTGTTGATCCGACTAAAATTGACCTTCTCTTTGAAAGGTTTATCTCTGCCGACCGCAATGAACCTCCAGACATCGATGTGGATTTCGAGCACGAGCGCCGGGAAGAGGTTATCCAATATATTTATGAAAAATATGGACGTCACCGTGCCGGGATTGCCGCAACGGTTGTGACCTATAGAACTCGCAGCGCAGTGCGTGAGGTTGGGACAGCCATGGGATTATCCTTGGACACTGTTTCAGCCTTATCAGCAAATGGTTCCCATTGGTCCAAGGGTGGCTTAACACCAGAGCGCGTTACTGAACTCGGCCTTGATCTTAATGATCCAACGCTTAATCAAACACTTATTCTTGTGAAGCAGATTGCTGGGTTCCCAAGGCATCTATCGCAGCATGTGGGCGGCTTTGTCATTACGAACGGTCCGCTTGATGAGGTGATACCCATTGCCAATGCCGCTATGGCAGATCGGACTTATGTTGAATGGGATAAAGATGATCTGGATGCGCTTGGTATTCTTAAGATTGATATCTTGGCTCTTGGCATGTTGAGCGCAATTAGAAAGGCATTCAAGCTTATTGAAGATCATTATGAGCGGCCGTTGGAGCTTGCGACTGTACCAGCGGAAGATCAAGGAACGTATGAGATGATCTGTCGGGCAGATACAGTTGGTGTTTTCCAGATTGAGAGCCGTGCGCAGATGTCGATGTTGCCACGCTTACGCCCCCGTGAATTTTATGATCTGGTAATTGAAATTGCTATTGTGCGCCCTGGACCCATTCAGGGGGATATGGTGCACCCATACCTCAAGCGCCGACAAAAGAAGGAAAAAGTAGAGTATCCTTCTAGGGAACTTGAGGAAGTCCTTTCAAAAACCTTGGGTGTGCCCTTATTTCAGGAACAGGCAATGAAAATCGCGATTGTGGGGGCAGGCTTTACACCAAGCGAGGCCGACAGACTTAGAAAGGCTATGGCGACTTTCAAGCGTTCTGGCAGTATTGATGCTTTCAAAGAGAAATTTATCAAAGGCATGATTGCTAACAAATACACGTCAATATTTGCCGAGCAATGTTTCAAACAGATTGAGGGGTTTTCTGATTATGGATTTCCTGAAAGTCATTCAGCCAGCTTTGCACTCTTGGCTTATGTGTCCTCATGGCTAAAATGCTACTATCCTGATGTCTTTACCTGCGCGCTTCTAAACTCGCTCCCTATGGGCTTTTATTCAAGCGCGTCGCTTGTGCGAGACTTGCAGGAACATGGGGGTACGGTCCTGCCGCCAGACATAAACAAAAGCCTGTGGGATCATACGTTAGAACCAATAGAAAGCCCAAAAGCCCAAACGCCTGAGGGGGGTAATGCGCATGCGCTTCGGCTTGGCCTTAGGCAAATCAAAGGTATTGGCCAAGATGATGCTGAACAATTGGTCCGTGTTCGAGAGCAAGGGTTTGATAGCGTGCGTGATCTTTATTTCAGGACAGGGTTTTCCGTTAAAACAATAGAGCGGCTTGCAAGAGCAGATGCTTTTCGCTCAATTGGTTTGGATAGGCGAACAGCACTATGGGCAGCACAGGGATTGGGAGCTTCCATAGGTAAGCGCAGTGCGGTTGAAGACTTGCCGCTGTTCAATCGGGCGATGAACGATAATAATCAAAACATGCAACATGAGGCGGAGATGGCTTTGCCGTCAATGCCACTTGGCGAGCATGTGATTGAGGATTATACGACAATCAAATTATCCCTAAAGGGCCACCCTTTGGCTTTCCTGCGACCAAGTTTGAGCGAGCGCTATTTCATTACTGCCGAAGAACTCAAGGCACACCCGGATAAGCATCTTGTCTCGCTGGCAGGTCTCGTGCTTGTAAGGCAGCGTCCGGGAACGGCATCAGGTGTGATTTTCGCGACTTTGGAAGATGAAACAGGCGTAATGAATATTATCATCTGGCCCAAATTATTCGAAGCGGAACGCAGAACGGTGATTGGTGCCAAGGTGCTAGGGGTTGTTGGGCAAGTGCAAAAAGAAGACGGCGTTATTCACGTGGTTGCACGGCAGCTTTTTGATCTGAATAACGAGCTTGTTCAGATCACAGGCTGTGATGAGATGTTTGAGCCTCATTCTGATGTAGACGAGTTTAAATATGGTGGATCAGATGCAAGGGATAGAAGAGACAAAACTAAGGGAAATAAGATTAATCGGGTGAAAGCTATTTTACCGAAAGGGCGAAACTTTCATTGAGAGATGAGAAATTTGTAAAAGCTTTAAAGCAAATTTATAGCTAGTTAGATACGCGCCTGTGAACAATGACGGTGCAATTCTAAAAATCGCCGGGTGCACACTGAAGGCAGGTAATGCCGTTCTCTCGCCACATGTCCACAACGCTATCTCTGTCATCTACTACAAAAGCAATTTCCCGACCTTCTGATAACAACAGATCCAGAATTTCTTTCTTGATCTCTGTATCCGGGCGATAATCCTTTTCAGGACGCATGATCAGTCGGTCAAATTCAATGCCATTCCAAACAAGCCATTGTTCGGTCAATAGCCTGTAGTTCTCGGGGCGAGCAGAGACAATAATAAGGTCATAGACATTTGATACCGTGAGGGTTTGATAGAGGCCGACAACAGGCTTATTTGGTGTGTCATCGCCCATTTCTTTAAAAAAAGCAGCCCAATTTTGATTGTCGCCCATGACAAAGTGACGACGATGGCTGATATCGGCAAGTGTGCCATCAATGTCAAAAATAACGAGAGGCTTCATGAGTATGTTATTCTCTTATTGTTTGGTATCCGTCTTTACCCTGTGTTTGAATTTCAGAATAACGTCGTCGCAAATAGGCAATAACGTTTTCTTTGAGATCGGGCATGTCAACTTCTTCATAATGATTTGCATCGGAAAATGGTCCATCCAGTGTAATGGTTTTTATGTCGTCTAAATACGTTCTAGCTAACATGAATGCACCATTTTTTTCAAAATGGTAGTCGATGAAATTATAATACTGTTCCAGTTTGCCATTGGTGATAATTTCATCGACATTATGTTCAATCTTGAAAGGGGTTATTATATCGGAGTCAATAACCTTAGTGTTCTTATTCATTAAAAGTTCCTCCCTACTTCAATAGTCCAAATACCTTCGCCAGTTTCAATCAATTGTATATCGACATCAAGAAACTGTTTAATCGTATCGATATTTGTTATTGTATGTAGGCTTGGGCGTAATGTTGTGAATTTCCCTTTGCCTGCTAGTGACATCGGCAGCAATAGCTGATCAGCGAGATAAGGGCCGACGGCCGCATCAGGTGCACGTAAATACCGCCCGGCAGAACGGCAAGCGTTTTTTGCCACACTCTCTGCGGAAACCCCCAGTTCGCCGTGTTGGACAAAAACTTCTGTTACATGCTCCCGCTGAACTTCGATGCTGAATGTATTACCAGGCCCGTCAGTGTTGCGATCATCAATCACTATGCAGTTCGCCTCATCGATATTGAGGCGCGATTTCGCAACCTTTAATTCGCGCGGTCCGATGTTCATAGGAATTTTAGCCAAAATAGCTTTCGCCAGAACCTTTTTGATTTTGCCACCGTCACTAAGGTCGATTGGGTTTAATTTGGTCGTTGGGGTGATATCAAAGGCCACTTGACCACCACCTGCCGGAAAGAAACCACGGCGCTCCAGTAAGGCATCAATACGCACCCCCATTTTGGCCAGAATGGGTATATACGCGTTGTTGATAAACTCAAAGCTGGGGGCTTGCTTATTATGTGTACCACCATTCAAATGTAGTTTCGATGGATTGTTTGCAAGCATTAAGGCGGGTAATAAGGTTTGCAAAACAAGCAGTGTGCTGCCCGCAGTGCCAATCGAAAAATCATATAAGCCCGCCTTTACTGCATTGGGTATAAAAGAAACGGTACTAGAGCCAAGCTCTGCGCCTTCAATTGTGGCACCGCAGATAGTTGCTGCTGCTTTGACGCAGGTTAGATGCTGACGCATCAAGCCCAGCTTTTTCCTGTTTGCGCGAATATTTTCGATGATAAAAGGGTGTCCCGTTATCATCGATAGGCTAAGGCTAGTGCGAAGAACCTGTCCGCCACCTTCGCCTTTACTGCCATCTATTTTTATTATTTTTTTCATTTATCTAATCTACAAGCTGATGAGTAAAATGCGGGGTGTCGTTCTTGCCCTCGACCATCACACCAGTTTAATCCATTTTTTGAAAATGTTATTCGCTTCATCCTGCAAGTTGGTGGATGCTCTGGGCATTTTTTTGACAGCTTCTGATGCCCAAAAGAGCTCATTCATTACGAATTTATCAACAATATCTATTCTTTTGGCTTCCCCAAGTTCCTTTGAGCGACTTTTCTTTTCAAGGAGTTCGTCTAGTTGCTCATTAAGATTTGCTGATAAATTAATACCAGCCTTCAAATCATAAAAGTTCATTGGGGGCGTTATGTCAGAGTTCATCCTTAACCATCTGATCGCCATAGCGGGGCGAACGATGTAAAAATATTTCTTCAGATTTACCTCGGTTTTATCACCGACATACGTGTTCCATTGGCGCCTTCCAAGGTTTAGATAATGATGTAGGCAAGCAGGCCCAAAGGTAACTTTTCTTGAAAGCGCCGTTAAATCATCACAGGCTTCATTGTTCCACATATATCTGATCGGGCTTGAAAGCCATTCGAGCAAAACCGGGTTTGGCTTCATGAGTAAGTTTAAGGCTTTCTTTAAGTCCCAACCATTGATATCCAGATCGTGTTCGTAGCGGTTTTCATAGTAAGTGTCTTTGTCGAATAATGGTAATTCGATCACATCGCGCCCCGGTGTTATTGTTAAATACCAATCTTGCGAATGCACATAGACAAACCGAACATCGTAATCGCTATCCGGTGACGGAAAACCCCATGCGCGTGATCCACTTTCAATCGCAAATAGGATGCGTACATCATGATCGCTTTGGATTGCATTGAGGTTTTCCATGATTTCGGTATGAGCCGATGGGGATATATTGGCTAATTGATTCATTATTTGTCTACTACTTGAAGCGTCATTTAATCTGTGTCAGTGCCTAGAAATATAGTCACTATTTGTTTCTTGAAATCGTGATGGAACCAAACAAAATCCCAAAATATGTTATTAAACCAACAACTCCAGTCTGTAGAAGCTCGATAAATTACACCCGAGTGATATTGATAGCCTTGTGATCCATAAAGAGCTTCAAAGAAGTCTTTTGCCAAAATCAAAGCTTTATCACCAACTATATGACCAGATGGTGTGTAAGCACCGCCCGTATGGAGGATGCCAGCTAGATCAGCTATGAATTGATATGAACTAATAGCTTCTAACTTGAAATCTTTCTTGGCAGTATTCGTCTTTATTTGTGGCAAATCACTTTTTACTTTTTCATGATTTAATAAATCTAGTAAGTTATCATGCATGTTGAAATTGTTGTCTGAAGTTTGCTCATTATCGTCAGCATCAATCGAGATTTGGTACTGATGAAATATAACCTCACCATATACGAAGTCAGTTTTTAGTTTTTCAACAACTCCAATAATACGTTCGTCGGATGACGTAACGTCCTCGATAATAACTCTTTGCCATATTTGTTTCCATATCAATGGATCTTGTCGTTTTCTTTCTAATCGTGCAGTTTTCATGGTATTGCTCTGTAAGTGTGCCCATGGGTTTTCCATGAGCACTTGTTTATTACCCCTTAACGCATACAACTTGCTTCAATGTATACATGATCTCAACAAGGTCTTTCTGTGCTTCCATTACATCGTCGATGTTTTTGTAAGCCGACGGTGTTTCGTCGATAACACCTTTGTCCTTGCGGCATTCAACATCGGCGGTTGCCGTGATATGTTCTTCAAGGCTCACTCGTTTTTTGGCCTCTGTCCGGCTCATCACTCGGCCAGCGCCGTGGCTGCATGAACAGAAACTTTCTTCATTACCAAGACCGCGGACGATATATGACCGTGCGCCCATCGAGCCTGGAATAATACCCAAATCGCCTTTGCGCGCTCTCACAGCGCCCTTGCGTGTCACGAAAACATTTTCACCGAAGTGATTTTCGCGTGTCACATAGTTGTGGTGGCAGTTTACTGCCTCCACATCAGCATTGAACATGCGGCCAAGTTCGACTTGAATACTTTCAATCACATTTGCCATCATGACCTCGCGGTTTTTACGGGCATAATCCTGCGCCCATTCAACGGCAAAAACATAGTCATTGAAATGGTCTGTGCCCTCTGGGAAATACGCAAGGTCCTTATCCGGCAAGTTAATCATCCATTTTTCCATGTCCTTGCGTGCAAGTTCAATATAACGGCGACCAATTGCATTACCAACGCCCCGTGAGCCCGAATGCAACATAATCCAAACCTGATCATGTTCATCAAGGCATACTTCGACAAAGTGATTGCCGGTTCCAAGGGTACCCATGTGGTTTACGTTATTGGTGTTTTTGATCGCTGGCATGTTCTCGCAGATACGATCAAACCTATCCACAAGGCCACCCCAAGCTTTCGCTGAGAGTTCTGGAATATCATGCCATGATCCTTTATCGCGGCCTTTCCTGCGGCTTCGTGACGGTGTCATGCCATGCGGGACAGCGCGCTCAATCGCGGTTCGGATACCAAAAAGATTATCCGGCAAGTCATTAGCTGTTAAATCTGTTTTGGCAGCCATCATGCCGCAGCCGATATCAACGCCAACAGCCGCTGGAATAATAGCATTTTTCGTTGGAATGACCGAACCAATTGTAGCGCCAATACCAACGTGCACATCAGGCATAACGGCGATATGTTTGTGAATGAACGGCATAGATGCGGCTTTGGTAAGCTGGGTTTTTGCACCTTCATCTACTGGCACACCCTGTGTCCACATTTTGACAGGGGCATGGCCTTCGCTTGCAATAACTTCGTAATTCTGTTCAGACATTTTCTTTTCCTAACCTACTCAATTCTCTGTCCTGCTCCCGCGCCTCGATAATGATCCGGTTCCCACAGCCCGTTACCGCAAGCCCTTTGACTTCTGCCCCCAATCTGTTCAGGGCGCGGGAGCAAAATCTATTTTGCTATGTATGTGATATAGCAGGAGGTGTGCCAGTTTCGAAGTTGCACTCGACATATGTATTTAAGATATTGATTATATTGTATATTTTAAATTGTTTGGTATTATTTTCCTTGGTAAACCGATTGTCAATAATGCAATTATATTATATAAAATAATCGTACATTATAAATTTGGATAAATTTAATGGCTAAAAAAACAGTCGCTATTGGCTTCTTGGGGACAACGCTTGACTCTGGCAAGGGGGATAAGCGATGGCATCGCTGGCGGCCCACTGTGGCTGCGTGCATGCATGAAGATTTGGTAATAGATCGTTATGAGCTATTATATGATCGACGTCACAAAGCACTGGCCCAGCGAATAGCACGCGATATGTGGCAAGTGTCGCCCGAAACAGAGGTCAACTGTGTTGAAATTATCATCGATGACCCCTGGGACTTCGAGGAAGTCTATGGGGTGCTTTTTGATTTTGCGCAGAATTATTCATTCATGCCTGAGCGAGAAGACTATCTGATTAACATTACAACGGGCACACATGTTGCACAGATTTGTATGTTTTTGATGTCAGAGAGCCATCATTTCCCGGCGAAATTGATGCAGGTGTCCCCTTCGCGCGGGCATCTAGGCCCAGGAACTTATCAAATTATTGATCTGGATCTGTCAAAATACGATTTGCTGGCAAGTCGGTTCGCGAGCGAAAAGAAGGAAGGTATTTCCTTCCTGAAGTCAGGGATTGAAACGCGTAATCAGGCCTTTAATGTGATGATCGATGAGATCGAGCAGGTCGCAATCAGGTCAACTCTGCCCGTTCTGTTGATGGGGCCGACGGGGGCTGGTAAATCACAGCTGGCTAGCCGGATTTATGATCTTAAGCAAAATCGTCATCAGGTGAAAGGACGCTTTGTTGAAGTGAACTGCGCAACACTTAGAGGGGATAGTGCTATGTCAGCACTGTTTGGTCATAAGCGCGGCGCGTTTACTGGTGCACAGTCTGACCGAGCTGGTTTGTTAAAGTCGGCTGATAAGGGTGTATTGTTTCTTGATGAAATTGGCGAGCTTGGCTTGGATGAGCAAGCCATGATGCTTCGCGCTATTGAGGATGGCAGGTTTATGCCTGTAGGGGCTGATCAGGAAACTGAAAGCAGATTTCAGCTGATTGCAGGAACAAATAAGGATTTAGGTGAAGCAGTTTTAAAAGGAGATTTTAGAGAAGATCTTTATGCTCGCCTTAATCTCTGGACATTTCATTTGCCGGGTCTGGCCGAACGGCGGGAGGATATTGAACCAAACCTGGATTATGAAATACATCGCTATGCTAGGCAAGGCGGTGACCGTGTGACGTTTAATAAGGAAGCTCGTGAGCGTTTTCTGAGGTTTGCATTATCAAGCGAAGCTCTGTGGTCAGCTAATTTCAGGGATTTGTCGGCGGCGGTGACCAGAATGGCAACGTTTGCACATGGAGGTAGGATTGGTGTTGAGCAGGTATCCAATGAAATCGAAAGACTAAAACGACAGTGGCAGTCGGCCCAGCCACAAGGTTATGAAGCGTTAGATAGTATATCAGGTTTACAAGCTGATAATATTGACTTGTTTGATCAAGCACAACTTGAAAAGGTCATTCATGTATGTCGAAACTCGAAGTCTATGTCTGAAGCTGGGCGTATATTATTTGCAGTTTCAAGGAAAAACAAGAAGCAACCGAATGATGCTGACAGGCTCCGAAAATACCTGAATAAGTTTGGTTTAACATGGCCCGAGCTATGCGATGATTGATTTTGGTTTATTCTCGTTAATTATGAAAATACGGACTTTCTTCTCGTTTTATGTGAAAATGAGTCT
Source organism: Kordiimonas sp. SCSIO 12610 (assembly GCF_024398015.1). GTDB lineage: Bacteria > Pseudomonadota > Alphaproteobacteria > Sphingomonadales > Kordiimonadaceae > CANLMI01. Next base: position 2,942,702 of record NZ_CP073747.1, on the reverse strand, counting down.
CGTTCATTGTGAAAATGGTTAGAAAAAGTCTAATAATTTCAATTGTTGGATTCTCGTGATTTATGAGAACGGACACCAGCTGTCCATTTTCATAATTAATGAGAATAACGGCCATGGTTGTACAAATTTATGCTATCGGCCATAAACTAGTCCAGTTGCAACATATAAGAAGGTGCAGAACGTTCAAATACACAGTAGTCGGATTTATCTGCCGCTAGAACACTCTCTGGTTCTTTTATGAAGTCGTTGGCGAGCGCCATTGCACATCCATCCCCGCCCCATTGTTGAGTGGTTGAATGGCCGCCCCCTCTAACCGTTACAACTAAGCTTTTGGATAAAGTGTTAGCTGCCAGCTCCCCCCATATTGGCGGTGTAAGCGGGTCAAAGTCACCGGCGAAAATAAGCGTGGGGACATCTGAAATGACGGGTTCCACAACACTTTGATCCAGCGATGGCACCCTCCACGCCTGGCATAATTCTGGGGTTATTGCTGCGCTTTCATATCCGCCTAACACTGGCCCTGGTTTTTCCATGCGGCTGCGCTTACTAAAAGGCAAGGCCTCGCTGCACCAGACGGAGAAACGCATCCCCCAAGCAAGATCAGATGCTTGTGCCGGGCTGTCGAGATAGCCTTGTATTACAGGGTCGAACCGCGCTAAATAGTCCATAAACAAAGGTGCACGACGAACATCATTGCCAGAGTTGAGCGGTACAAGTGATACGAGCTCTGGCGCCGTAACAGGCTGATTGAGGCCGTCAATCTCTAGTGGCGATTTCACTATAGCGTCAATAGTTTGAAAAAACCGCTGCTCCAGATTTGGGAAGGCATTATTGCAGGACGGTTGCGACGCACAATCCTTGGCGATATTTCTGAGTGTATTTTCCAGGTTTTTGGCGCTCTGATCATCATAAATAGCGTTAGGAGGAAGGGGCGAGTCTAGCACCATCGCATCGAGGCTACCTCCATGGTTCTTGGCATATATTAGACCGAGGCGAGTACCGTAAGAGACGCCGTACAGGTTCCATGTGTCTATCCCCAACACTGTACGCAGGTCCTCAAGGTCTGCGGCGCTCGTAAGGCTGTTATAATTCTTGAGGCCAATTCCATCCTGTGTGAGTCTGGCCTTGCAAGCCTTTACTGAGGCTACTAGATCAGTGCCTTTTTCCACAGCATTACGATATTCCGGGCACATAAGTGCAGGCTTTGCATAATGGGTTCCCCGCTGTCCGATGACGATGAAGTCCCGTTCTTTGAGCCATGGATAGGCCCCTGGAAATGCAGCTGTTCTCATCGCGGACGTACCTGGACCACCAGACAAATACACAACAGGACTTTTGGAAGTTTTGGCCGATGTATGAATAATGGCAACGGGTAATCGGATTTCGGGCGACTGTGCGTTATTGCGGTCTTCAGCGATAACTAACCAGCCAAGAGTTGCATCAAAGGCAGATGGTATCTTAACAGGAAAGTCTCCATCCTCTTTTACAGTCTCAAACCTTGGGACAACAGAATTCCTGCTTTCTAAAGGACTTTCTGGCTGACAAGCCGCGAGCAATCCAGCGACTACACATAGCAACAATACCCTAATCCACATTATCACTGCCTCCTTATATTGTTCATCAGTTTGAGTTGTTAACCCACAAATTGACCCACGGCTGGATAATACGACGATCCATATACTCCTCAGGTAGGTCATTTCTTGTATTTGGTTGCTTTGATATCGTTACAAAAAATTCAATCTTACAACACCGGAGAAGCAAGCTTTATTCGCAGAAATGAGACGTAATGAACCCTAGAATAAGTTTATAAGACGCTAAACGGATTTACAAAACAAATGTGAGCATTATTTTCTCCGATGCTTCGAGTGAATTCAAAACCCTATCTTATACAATTAAAAATTTTAGTTTCGTTGGTAGGTCTTGTTTTTGTAAGTCAGGGCCGGGGAACGGCGTCATTCATGTTGTTGTGCAGTAGTTGGCTAAATACTGAGTTTGAATGGGGTAGGGTATTATAAGAAGGAGTACGAAAGAAGCGCCAATTGCTCTTATGATTTGCAAAGATAGATACTCTATCGCCGTTTTAATAATTGTGAGGGGTATTCTTTTACTATGAGACTTGTTTTACTATTTAAGAGAATAATGTAGCAATATGTTCTGTGTAGTTACGAAAAAATTATTTCAGCAGGGAAATCAATGCCTCTTACATGTTATCAAAGTTTCGTTGATGGTCATAGTTTAGCCAATAAATCAGGTGAAACATTTACAGTTTTTAATCCAGCCACAGGTCAACCCATTTATTCTGTCGAAGTTGCCGATAATTATGTCATGGAAACGGCGATAAAAAGTGCTGAGGAAGGTTTTCAAGTCTGGTCTAAAATGCCAGCGGTTGAGCGAAGTCGTATTTTACTTCGTGCTGTCGCAATACTGCGTGAACGTAACGATGAACTTGCTGAAATAGAGGTGCTGGATACCGGTAAGCCAATACAAGAGGCATCAGTTGTTGATGTGGTAACAGGTGCGGATGCGATTGAATTTTTTGCAGGCATTGCGCAGTCAATTGAAGGAAATCAGCAAGATTTAGGGGGGGATTTTTATTATTCCCGCCGCGAACCGCTTGGTGTGTGTGCCGGCATTGGCGCATGGAATTATCCGTTACAGATCGCTTGCTGGAAATCAGCGCCAGCGCTTGCTTGCGGGAACGCGATGATTTTCAAGCCGTCAGAGGAAACCCCACTCGGCGCGATTAAACTTGCTGAAATATTCATAGAGGCGGGAGTTCCTGCCGGCGTATTCAATGTTGTGCAGGGCGCAGCATCAGTTGGCGAGAAACTGACGCACGATAACCGTATCGCCAAAGTATCTTTCACGGGTGAAGTCTCAACCGGCAAGAAGGTTATGGCAGCAGCGGCAAGTTCGCTCAAGGACGTGACTATGGAACTTGGCGGCAAGTCCCCCTTAATTATATTTGGTGATGCAGATTTGGAAGAGGCCGTTTCTGCGGCAATGGTTGCCAATTTTTATACGCAGGGTGAGGTTTGCACGCACGGAACCCGTGTGTTTGTAGAGCGCACGATCTATGACGCTTTTTTGGCGCGTGTGAAGGCACGTACCGAGAATAATGTGGTTATTGGTGACCCTATGAGCCCTGACACTAATCTGGGGGGGCTGATATCGGAAAAACACCGAGATCTTGTCCTGGGCTATATCGAGAAAGGTATTGCTAGCGGTGCACGATTAATAACTGGTGGCAAAGGGGTGTCGCCTAAAGGCTGTGAAGGTGGTTATTTTGTTGAACCGACCGTGTTTGCTGATTGCACAGATGACATGCAAATTTGTAAGGAAGAAATTTTTGGCCCGGTTATGTCTGTTCTCCCCTTTGATAGCGAAGAGGAAGTGATTGCCCGCGCTAACGCAACCAGCTACGGCCTTGCAGCAGGTGTATATACCAAGGATATTCGTCGCGCACATCGTGTTATCCACCAGATGCAGGCAGGGATATGCTGGATAAATGCTTATGGCGCGTCGCCCGCTGAAATGCCTGTTGGTGGGTACAAGCAGTCAGGTATTGGCCGCGAGAACGGCATTGAAACGATAAAACACTACACCCAAATAAAATCGATTTATGTTGGTATGCAGCCGATCGAGAGCCCATTTTAATATGCCGGATTATGATTATATCATTGTTGGGGCAGGTTCTGCTGGATGTGTGCTTGCCAACCGATTAACTGAGAATGGCAAACATTCGGTCCTTTTGATGGAAGCAGGTGGTTCTGATAAGAGTATCTTTATCCAGATGCCAACTGCGCTTTCCATTCCCATGAATACGGATAAATATGCTTGGCAATATCACACACAGCCAGAGCCCGGCCTTGGTGGCCGGCGAATGCATTGCCCGCGTGGGAAGGTGCTTGGTGGCTCCTCTTCTATCAATGGTATGGTTTATGTGCGCGGCCATGCCCGTGATTTTGATGAATGGGCGGAGGAGGGGGCATTAGACTGGGATTATGCTCATTGCTTGCCATATTTCAAAAAAGCTGAGAGCTGGATTATGGGCGGTGATAAGTATCGCGGCGACAGCGGTCCCCTTGCTGTAAATAACGGTAATGAAATGCAGAACCCGCTTTACCGGACCTTTGTTAAAGCGGGAGTTGAAGCGGGTTATCTGGAAACTCCTGACTATAATGGTTTCAATCAGGAAGGCTTTGGGGCGATGCATATGACCGTAAAAGACGGGGTACGTTGGTCAACCGCAAATGCCTACCTAAGACCCGCTATGAAGCGATCTAACTTAACCGTTATCACGAATGTAACGGTAGACAAGCTTATATTGGAAGGCAAATCAGTCACGGGTGTTTCATATATTGACGCAGGCCAAAACAAACAGGTGAAGGCAAAACGTGACGTTATTCTGTCGGCGGGACCGATTGGAACACCGCATATTTTGCAGTTATCTGGGATTGGAGCAGAAGATGACCTGAAGGACGCTGGTATAAACGTTCAACACGACCTTCCGGGTGTCGGTAAAAATCTGCAAGATCACTTGGAGTTTTATTTTCAGTATGAATGTAAGCAGCCGATCACATTAAATGGTCAACTCGATTGGTTTCATAAAGGTTTGATCGGGGCTAAGTGGTTATTGACTAAATCCGGGCTTGGAGCCACCAATCATTTTGAATCGTGCGGTTTCATAAGGTCTAAGGCAGGTACGTCGTGGCCGGATATCCAATATCACTTTCTTCCAGCCGCGATGCGATATGATGGCAAGTCAGCATTTGACGGCCATGGGTTCCAGGTCCATGTTGGTCATAATAAACCCAAAAGCCGTGGTCATGTAAAAACAGTCAGTAGCGTGCAGAGCGAACCACCAGAGATATTGTTTAATTACTTGCAACACAGTGATGATGTCGAGGGCTTTAGAGCGTGTGTTCGCTTAACACGCGATATTATCGAACAAGCAGCCTTTGATGACTATAGAGGGGACGAAATTCAGCCCGGTAAGGCAATTGCTACTGACGCTGAGATTGATGAATTTGTCAGAACATCAGTCGAAAGCGCCTATCATCCATCGTGTTCCTGTAAAATGGGAACCGATGACATGGCAGTTGTGGGCCCGGATACTAAAGTGCATGGTCTAAAAGGCCTTAGGATTGTTGATAGTTCGATTTTTCCAACCACTACAAATGGTAATCTGAACGCGCCCACCATTATGGTGGCCGAGCGTGCTGCCGATATAATTCTAGGAAACCCTTTATTATCTGCTGAGCATGTGCCAGTTTTCGAACACGAAAACTGGAGGGAAAAACAGCGATGATCAAAAACATGCACGTTGGAAACCAATGATATTATGACGATCTGGCTTAGCGCGGGGCTTATATTTACGTTTGCAGCCATTGCTTTCACACTTTTTCGCTATGGCAATATGCGATGTGAAGGGGTTAGCCCGGCGCATCCGCTTGTCTTTATCGCCATTTTATTTACGTCGGGTTTGGATGTGGGATTAATTATGTTCCCACTTACTGAATTTGGCACATATGCTGATATTGCAGCAAACCCAGAATATGGTTTTACGAACCCCCTAGCGATTGAATTTGGTTTTTGGGGCTTTTTAATCTGGGGTTTTTATTTCCTGACGTGTTTCTATTTTTGTGTGCTCGAGCCCAAGGTCCGCTTTTTCGAAATTGGCATTATCAAGTTTCTCAACAATCTTGTCATCATTGGTACGTGCGCTTTCACAGCTTATCTTTTGTTCAGTAACTTGCCTTGGTATCTCGCTGATGTCGCAGATAAAGAGAATGCTCAGTATATCTTCGGATCGCTGGTGCTAATGGTCATTGGTATAGCTGCCTTTTCCAGCACTGACATCAAATATGTAAAAATACTCAGTGTTGGTAGTTCGCTTTTGTTCTTAACGCTCGTACTCTTTTTATGGCTCGGATCGTTTCAGGAAAGTAACAGCCTCTTGAATTATCTGAACACACTTGGGTTTATCACTGGTTATTTTACCAACATTGAAAAATTTATGCTGCCTATCAATGATTATCATGAGTTTTACCTCTACTGGTGGTTTGCATGGAGCATCATGATTGGCCAGTTTACTGCTCGGTTTGTCGGGGGGATGAAAACCTATCAAGTAATGATTGCTATGATTGTAGTACCATCGATTCCGATAGCCTTGTGGTTTTCTATTCTCTATCAATATCATCAGAATGAATGGCCTATTACCAACATCATGAACTGGGCAATGGTTTTTGTTGGTATCACTTTTGTCATCAACTCGCTGGATTCATTAATACGTCTTTACACCGACAATCTAGGGTTCACGGTCGCGCGCCTTGGCAGGGCTAAATATTGGTTTGGAAATTTTGCTATTTTATCGCTGCTCACTATGGCGTTTCAAGGTGACTTTCTTGAAATTCAATGGATTGGTGCGCTTGTTATCCTGATCTATTTCTTGTGCTTCGGCTATATACTTTTGAGCCGAAACAAACTACGAAACTCCCTGTCAGGCTGATTGATTTAAGTGAGTGTTGTTAGGCTCTTCGTTCATATTTTTGAGTAAGATGGACGCTGTTAACCCGATCAACTCGAATATAGTCAAAACACCATAATGCTTCAGGTCATTATGGTGTTTTAGTAATTTGAGTTTAATAATATTTATCTACCTTGTGCTTGCCTGCGCGCTTTTTGCATAGCATAGAATTCGGCAAACGAGAGTGCATTGTCATTATCGCGGTCAACTTGTTTTAGTCGGCCACTATCCCAAGCTTGCGCAAGGTTTCCGCTTAATTCATCGCGCGATAACTTCCCATCCATATTCCTGTCGGCAAAACCAAAGAACTGCCGCAAATTGAATTGAAGGGGGTCATGGAGCGGGTTGGTTTTGCTTTCGTCAGTCCAGCGGAAGAAGAAGCTGCCGTATAGCATTTCCTCTGCGGACTGAAGACCCCAGCGTATATTGCTGTCAGGATCGGGATTGGCAAGATTACGCTTTGAATTGTCGTACCGCGTGCGGTGGATCAGGCGCGCACCCGCAGGAACATCCAAAGGTTTCTCAAGATTATAAGAATGCTGCCAGTTAAAATCATATTTGGGAACTGACAGGATAGTTTCCTCTTTGCCGTCAGGATATTGAACTGCAAATTCGCTTGATTTACCGCGATAATGGGCATGTGGGAACAGCATATAAAGCGTCGCATCATGATCAAACTCAAAATAGGCCTGTTCCTGATGGTTATCAGAATTTGCAGGTATGTTGATCCTGAAGTTGATCGCTACTTGCTGGCGTAAGCGATGCTCTGGTTCTTTGTCGTGGAAGTAGAGACCCAGTTTGGTTTTGTCAGTGGTCGCTTTGCCGCTTGTTGTATAGTGCATCTGGAAGCGGAATTCGCCACCTGCTTTCACTTCTACGCCTGTGTTTTCAGGATATACATAGCTTTCTGCACCAGGCACGAAACCAATTAGGTAGTTTTCAAAAACATCATCTCCGTCCCCTTGACCTGCTGGTGTTACGGTCTCAGAAGAGCCAACCAAAGCATGGTGGACAACGGTTTTATCACCGGGAACTACGGTGACAGCTTTTACCCAAACATCGCGGTCAAGCGGGTTCGGTGCCGTTGGGAATTGATAATCGATAATACCAGACGCAGGTACATCAAAGGCCGGTGCCTCAATAATAAGGTCAGGTTCACCAAGCGGCCATACGGTTGCATCGCTTACACGGTCAGCAAGTGGGTCGGGCCCATCGCCCCTCGGTGCACCGGCCTCGATCCAATGAACAAGGGTACGTTTTTCCTCAATACTAAGGCCGCGACCATTGTTAAACTTTCCAACATGGGGGTCCGCTGACCAAGGCGGCATCCGCTGAGTGCGCACAACCTCGCGGATCATCGGAGCAAATCCTTCAACCATGTCATATCCTGTCATAGCCCAAGGGCCAATGCCGCCGTCCTGATGACATTCTGCGCAATTTTTCTCGAGCATCGGTGCAATTGTTTCACTATAGCTGATTTTTGCGTGCTCAGGACGTTTCTTGGTTTCAGGTAGATTGACAATACAGCCTTTAGATTTACGAACAGGAACTTCAACAGCTTCACCAGCAATGGCCGCGTCAATCGCCTCTTTCAAGTAATGGTTTTTAGCCTCTTTACGCTGCTGTCCATAGCTTAGGCGATCGTTTACAGGACCTCTGTATAAAATGCTCCAATCACTGGGGGAGATAACAAGGACTTCAGCGGTTCGCGTTACATTTAGCGATTCAGCAATTAACTGCGTATCATCTTTGAGAATAGGGATGTCATAGGAATAGTTCGCTGCTTCCAGGCCGATGCGCTCACGGTTATCCTGTTTGTTTGCATTAAGCATGTAAAATTGGATGCCTTGGTCCTGATATTCATCGCGAATGTCGCGGTAATCCGACCATGCGTTGCGAACGATTGGGCAACCATTTCCTTGTATCATTATGACAATGGCGGGAGCGTCGTCATAATAGTAAAGCTCGTGCGCGCGCCCTTCGTGATCCAAAAGTTGAAAATTATCAACATACAGATCTTCGGATGTTACCTCTGACGCTGCAGTATGAAGTGAAATCTTGGCTTCTGATTCAGTGGATTGGTTTGTGTCTACCTCTGTTCCACAGGCGGTAAGGCATAATGCCACTAATAGTGACGATAAATGTTTCATTTGACTTCCCTCTTCGTGACCCTCGAACTGAAATATCACTCCCCTGATACTCAGTTATAATGGAATCCATTATGGTGTAATTTTCTATACCATAAATCGTTTAGAACCGAAAGATTATCTATAGACATTATTGTGCATAATTATGGGTATCTGAAGAGCTAACCCTAGAATATTATGATTTTAACCCTTTGAGGAAAGTTTCGATCAGGTAAAGCGCCATTTCCTCGGCGGTTGTTTGCCCGATGAAGTCTGCAGGGTTATCAAGCTCGAGGGTTGCAATGCCGTGAACACCACACCAAAGCGTTCGCGCAGCATATTCTAACTTTTCACGATCTTTGCTGTGGAATAAGGGGGCTAGGGCATTTTCGACTACAGAGAATGGTTTTGCAACCTTTTCTAGGTACCAATCAGGTAATGGTTTTCCGTTTGAGTCCAAGCGGTCAAGAATAGTGCCTAGAGTTTTTGGATTTTGGCGCAAGAATTCGAAATACGCTTTGTTAAGTGCCTGAAAGTCTGATTCTACATGGTTACCTAGAGGGACATCCTTCACAAATTCATACATTGCATCCAGCGTTCTTGCTTTAATATGAAGATTAAGGTCATCCAAATTGTCAAAAAGATTATAAATCGTACCAACTGAATATCCAATTTCACTTGCTACCTTTCGGGCTGTTAGGCCCTTAGTTCCTTGTTTTTCTACAATTTTTTCCGCGGCATTCAATGCAAGATTTAATAAATCTTTTCGACTGTGATCTGAACGACGTCCCAATTTTACTCTCCATAAACTAAACAATGTTCATTTTTATATTGAACATCGTTCAAAATGACAATATAGAATAATTGAACATTGTTCAATTAATAATGTTTGTCACTTAATCACATAGGAGGAAGCTGTGACACATAATGCTAAACCTGCATCTGGGGAGCAGGTGGAAAACAAGTTGAATGAAAACAGTTCTCGTAAAACAAACAGTCTTGAGGGCGATATGTCCTCCAAATGGATGATTTGGATTGGCGGAGTGGTTCTGGCGCTGGGAGGAGTATTTTTAGTTAAGTACTCGATTGACGAAGGTTTGCTCCATCCAGCAATTAGAGTCGCACTTGGAGCAATACTAGGTATTTTTCTTGTTGGTTCAGGGGAATGGGTGCGTCGCAAACAATCTTCTGTAAGTTGGTTAAAAGACAGGCCTTCATACGTACCGGGCGCTGTGGCCGCTGCGGGGTTATTGATTATATTCGCTGCAGTCTATAGCGCATATTCGCTTTACGAACTAATTCCGTTCTGGCTAACATTTATAAGTTTGGCATGTGTATCTTTAATGTCGTCTTGGCTAGCTCGAGTGCACGGAAAATATTTTGCTTATCTTGGCTTGATTGCCGGGATGGCGGTCCCGGCACTCGTTTCCTCGAATGTGCCAAGTGCTTGGGGGTTGTTTCCTTATTTGATAGCTATTATTAGCGCAAGCTTATGGGGGGCTCGGCATAATCGCTGGACAGATATAACAGTCACTTCCTTGTTAATGGCTAGTCTTTGGGTAGTTGGTTGGATTATGACCAACTGGCATACAGGTGATATGCTTCCCGTTGGGTTATTTGTCTTGTCTTTGGCCAGTGTTAATCAATGGATGCTCCGTGGTGCCAGCGACCAACGGGTGTTGGATGAAACAATTATCGGTCTTAGGGCTGGTAGTGTGATTACGATAATTTCAGATGCGATGATGGTTTTTTGTACAATTTTGATTATCGCAATGGTTCGTCTCGAGCACTATAGCCTATTAAGCTTGATAATTGCAGGTATTGGATTTGTCGGAATGTTCGCCGCAGCATCACCGATCTTCAAAAAAGACCATGGTGGGGCGGAATATGATGCTGGTTTAATCGTTGCATTGATAGGTAGCTTGTTTTTGCTAGCGACTTGGCATACCCCGGGAATTACAGATTTAGCCAGCTATATTGGCGAAACACCTGTGAACGCATTTGCGCGTTTGCCAGTTCAAGCTCCGGGCTTTGAAATATTTTTGAGTGTATCCATCTTTGTGGCAGCATTTGTTGGTGGCTCTACATATGTTTGCCTGAAGCGCGTGCTTCGCAAGAGCATGTGGTCTATTATTGGTACAGCCTATCCAATACTGGTTCTGGCGATCGATTTCTGGCGCCTCGACGGATATGCAAACAATATTCCTTTTGTATCCGTAACTTTCACGCTTGCAGGGTTTTTTGCATTCTGTGCTTATCAGCTTTACCGAAGACAGAATGGTGATTGGGCTTTACCGTTATCTGCATATTTGGCAGGTGCTACAACTGCAATCTCATTAGCCTTGGCAATGGTTCTAAAGGATGCATGGTTAAGCTTTGCGTTAGCCTTAGAAGTTTTCGCGCTTGCTTATATCTGGCAAAAAACTTCTGTTGAAGGGCTTCGTAAACTCGCCGTTATTTTGGCTTTGGTTGTTTTGGTAAGGCTGTTTTTGAACGTTGCGATTTTCGATTACGGAGGCGGCGTTGCTTTGCCGATTATTAACTGGATTTGGTACAGTTATGGGCTGGGTTCTGTTCTTTTCTTAATTTCGGCGAAACTATTTGATCGCGGCGATAATAGTGAGACACTTATTTCAGTCTTAAAGGCTGGGTCTGCGCTTCTGGCATGCGGTTTTGTAACCTTTGAACTTCGTATTTTGCTCAGTAGCGATAATACGTTGCTTGGCTCTATGACAGCATTTGAAACGGCGCTGCAAACGATAAACTGGACTATTCTTGGTCTGATTATCTATTGGCGAGCTAAAAGAGATTATAATGACCTTTTGATGTCATTAAGCCATGTAATTTCTTTTGCAGGGGTTGTTGCTCTCGTTTTTGGAGGAGGTGTGTTCAATAATATTCTGTTCAAGGAAATTAATGTTGGATCTTTACCTGTTTTCAACTTGCAATTCATACAGTTTTTGATCCCGGGTTTGCTTTATGGATTTAAGGCGCTACTGGCAAAGGAACCTTATGAAAAATGGATTCGACTTAGCTCTGGTATAGTGTCGCTCGGCGCTGTGTTCCTGTGGCTAACCCTGGAAATCAGACACATCTTTTATCCTATGGGTGGATCAGGTGCCGTTAGCGAATGGGAATGGTATGGATATTCTGCAGTCTGGCTCGCATATGCATTTTTCCTTCTTTTGGTTGGGGTGAAGATTAATATTCAGGGGATCAGAAAAGCTGGTATGGCTATGCTGGCACTGGTTGTTCTAAAAGTTTTCTTGCTAGACCTTAATCATCTTGAAGGTATTGCACGCGCTTTATCTTTCATTGGGCTTGGCATAACATTAATCGCGATGGGTTATCTTTATCAATATTTTAGGCATCAGCAGAAACAAAGGATCGAACATACCCGTGAAGGTGATGATTTAAATCTCTACAGTATGGACTAGTATTCATAATGTATAAAAATATGATGCCTGCTGCCGGATGGTAGCGGGCATTTTTATAGTTTTTGATAATGCATAGTGGAATGCGTTGTAAATTTTACACGCGGTAACTTTCACAGGATTGTTTATGCCGAGGTTTCAAATGCTGTGATAAAAATCAATATTCTTGTGGCTTTATATGGAGTTTATTATGAAAATTAATGCTGACTTTGACCAAAGAGTTGTCGTTCATAGTGAACAAGAAGAATGGATCAAATCACCAATGCCGGGTGTTTACAGAAGGCCGCTTGACCGTGTCGGCGATGAGGTTGCTCGGGCTACGTCAATTGTAAAGTATGCGCCGGGAAGCAAATTTTCCCCGCATGTTCATACTGGCGGTGAAGAGTTTATAGTTCTTGATGGGGTCTTTCAGGATGAACATGGCGATTTTCCCGTTGGATCCTATATCCGTAACCCTCCACAATCCAAGCATACTCCAGGGGCAGAAGAGGGGTGTGTAATTTTTGTGAAATTATGGCAATTTGATCCAATAGACCGAACGCATGTTCGGTTGAATGTCAATTATATGGAGCCGGTACCACATCGTGATCATGAAGGAGTTTCAATAACTCTCCTATATATAGATGATCATGAACGCGTTGAATTACAAATATGGGAACCGAATACGATTGTTGAGTTTGATGCGCCCCGTGGTGCTGAATTCCTAGTGTTGGATGGTAATTTTTCTGAAGGTGATGATAAACTTGTTAAGCATAGTTGGATGCGAGTGCCAGAAGGAGCGCGAGTAAAGGCCTACACAGACTTTGAGGGTGCAAAAGTCTGGATCAAACACGGTAATTTGCAAAATATAGTGGATCAGATCGACCGAGTTCAGAAAAGTTAGTCGAAATAGCACCGGAAGGGTTTATCGAGGTCCGCTTTATTCATATGCTTTGTGTTGCTTGAAGATTAGCTCTGCCCGTTTCCCGAAAACCAATGAATTGATAACGAGAGCGAATAATACGCAGAATATCAATGTAACAAACATTAGATGGATATAGTGCGTGGGCGACCACTCAAAGGTAAAGAAGGCGTATAATCCGGTACCAGATACGACAGCACTGATCATTGCCCTGGGGTCAACGTTTTTGAATATTAAACCTACTAAAAAGGTAGACAGGATTGGCATGCTCAAGAGGCCATACAGTTCCTGAACAGTGTTGATAATACTGTCACTTGTCGCGTACACAGGTACCAAAAATAGGGCAATGATAACAAAGACGGCGGTTACAATTGCGCTCAGTTTTTTAACATTCGGGTCTTCAGAAATATATTTCTCATGGATGTCGCAGACATAAAGAGCGGTAGACGAATTCAGAATGCTATTGAAGCTGGTTAAAACGGCGGCTGCGATCGCAGCGGCAAACATACCAGATAACCAAACGGGCAATATGTCGCCCACAATGCGCCCATAGGCGGCGTCACCTATATCGCCGTATAGTTTATAGGATACGATACCGGGCAGTACGATCATGGGAGGGATGATCAATAGCCGGATCGCGCCCGCCGCCAAGACACCCTTTTGCGCTTCCTTGAGTGTTGGGGATGCCATCGCCCGTTGGGTTATGGTTTGGTTGGTGCTCCAGTAAAAAATCTGAATGAAAATCATTCCTGTTAAAAGTGTGTGCCAGGGAATGGGGCTATCATTCGCACCTATCAGTGTCAGGCGTTCACTCGGTATACCTGAAAAATCAAAATCAATCGCAATTAAGGCAAGAACAACAACAAGCATGCCCATACCAAGGAGCATGATCCCACTGTAGGTATCAGAGACGGCAACTGCCCTCAGGCCGCCAAAAACAGCGTAACATGCGCCGATAATACCAAACAGGGTGGCCAGTATCATGATGTCCGTATCGATATTGAACATGGATTGCATGAAAAGCGACCCGCCATAAAGCATTGATGGCAAGAAAATGAAGACATTGCCGAGGAGAAACATGACAGAGATTGTCGCTCTGATATGCTTGTCATTATAACGTTTTTCCAACAGTTCTGTCGTCGTTGTGCAATCATTCTTATAATAAACTGGTAGAAAAACTTTGGCGAGGATCACGAGGCCTAGAACTGCTGCAAATTCCCACCATGCGAGCAGGGCCATTTGATTGCCGTTCATACCCACCAGTTGATCAGTGCTGAGGTTGGTCAGTGTTATTGACCCGGCGACAAACACCCAGGATAAACCGCCACCCGCCAAAAAATATTCTTTGTTGGAGTTCGCGTTTACACGTGTGCCGCGGCATTTCAAGTAGGTCGCAAAAGCAATCAGTGCAGTTACAAATAGAAAGACTGCGATTTGAATTGTCTGAAGCGACATGTGTTCTCTCCGTTACTTGGTTTTATTGACGCCATACAGTGACATTATACGGGGCTATTTCTTTGCCCCCGATGAGTATAGTAGCATTTTCTGGAACTGGTGCTGACTTTGCCTTACCTGAATAGTTGAAAGCAAAGGTCAGGGCGCCGCGGGTACTTATCCGTACGTCTTCTTCCGAAGAGTAAATTGTTAAATTCTGCTCAGCGCACAAATCAGAAAACAGGGCTTTTAAGAGGGTATCATCAATAAGTGCACCAATATAAACCAATTGATCTTGCCTGATAATCGCGGCTTCATTGGAAGCATATGTTGCTATTGTTTCGCCTCCGGTATGACTTAGTTCTTCGCACCAAATACCGCATTCATAGTTCTTATCTTTATACAGGATTGACTGCGGGCAATCGGGCCTTAGTGTCTCAACAGAAAGAACCTTCAATGAAATGAGTGATTGCAGCTTTCCAGGAGCGAGATTAAGCGGCATCGTCAGCTCTTCGGTTTTGCTGCCTGAAAGCGGGCCAAACACAAAGAGTGCTTCACTCGCGTCAATGCGGCCTATTAAATCATCGCTTATGATTGGCAGTGATGGTGCCACGATAAGGCTGTAGCCATCAAAAGAAGTATCTTTTGATATGAAATCCACATCGAGGCCAAGCTGACGCAAAGCTGAATAGTATTCAAATTCCACTCTGGTAAAATCATACCCATTCGCTTGCCGCTGAATATCAGTAACCCAGAGTGATTGTACATCAGTAATAATGGCAATTTTGGATTTTTTCTTTTTCTCAGCGAGGATATCAAGCATGTTAATTTCTTGATACACCTGTTCGATCTCAGTCCATGCGGATGATTTTGAATTATCCACACGCTTGAGGCCTGCATGCATCTGTTCCTGAGCAAAAGGAGCTTGGCGCCAGCGGAAATAGCTTACACACTCGGCGCCTTGTGCAAACGCTTCTAACGACCATAGCCTGATCATGCCTTTGTGGGGACGCGGGTTGTTGGGGGCCCAGTTTACGGGGCCGGGCTGCTGCTCCATAACCCAAAAATCACCTTTTGCGAAACTGCGGGTGGTATCATGGTAATAGCAAGCAAGATCAGGATGGCCGGTACGTATGTATTTTTTCAGCGTTTCAGCGGGTGCATCTGATAAAAACAAATCACTTCGGCCAAGCGGATAATTATCATAGCTTGCGAAATCGAGATTTTCCCCAAGCGCATATGTGTCTGCGCTGATATCTTCTTTGGGAATGAAATTATGAGTGATCCACTTGTTTGGGGAATGTTTTTTGATCACGTCGATCATTCTTTGATGGAATTCAACTACTTTGTCTGAGGAATAACGACGAAATGCCAACTGATGAGAAGGGTTTGTTTCCGTAACGGCACCGACCGGCAAATCAATTTCATCAAAATCGTTATATTCCATTGACCAAAAGACGGCGCCCCAAGCTGTATTAAGAGCCGTGATGTCTTGATATCGTTCTTTGCACCACGCTCTGAAACCCGCGAGAGCATTTGGGGATGCGCTCAAGGTCGTATCGTGGCAACTAAGTTCATTATCAGTTTGCCAACCAGCGACAGCCTCGTGCCTACCGTACCGTTCTGCCATCATCTCGGTTATGCGAGCGGCCTCATGGGTGTAAATATCACTGGAGAAGTCATAATGTCGACGCGATCCGAAGCCACGCGTTTGAAGCGTATTCGGGTCTATTGGCAATATCTCAGGGTATTTATCGATAAGCCATTTGGGCGGGGTTGCGGTTGGTGTGCCTAATACGACCTTCAGGCCTGCATCTGCAAGTGTATCAATTGCTCGGTCTAGCCATTCAAACCGTATGATACCGGGTTTGGGTTCAATACGCGACCATGCGAATTCACCGATCCTGACATACGTTAAACCCAGAGCTTTCATTTCCCTGGCGTCATCAGCCCACATGGTTTCAGGCCAATGCTCCGGATAATAACAAACGCCTAGCATAAAATAACTCCCTCCCTGCTATCCTATGCCTGAATTTTTAGTAATCAATTAAAAAACATAGCTTTTATCAATTATGACGTAAGTTATTAGCGACATATATTGCGACGCTATGATAAGACAGTTTGCATATTCAACTTCTTATAATCTCTGACTTATAGAGAGTGCATAGATGGCCAACACTTCACACTCTTCTTCGGAAGACCGATTTGCGGCGTTTAGCAACACGTCGTTCAGCAGGTATTTTTTAGCGCGTTTTCTCACATATTTCGCGACCCAGATCGTCTCCGTAGCGGTTGGTTGGCAGATTTATGATTTAACAAGTGATCCTGCATATCTGGGCTGGATTGGTCTTGTGCAATTTACGCCAGCATTACTGCTTGTTGTAGTGACGGGGATTACCTCCGATCGGTTTGGACGAAGGTTAGTGATGGGGCTGTCGATTTGCACGGAAATGCTGTGTGCGATAGTCATTTTGGGGTTGGCTATATCCGGTCATTTCATGCCGTTTTATGTCTTGGCAGTTCTAACAGTATTTGGAGTGGCTCGTGCCTTTCATGCTCCTGCGGCGTCTTCTTTGGTCGTTAATATTGTTCCAAAAGAACTGTTTGCGAATGCTGTTGGTTGGAGTACGGCCTCGTGGCAGCTTGCTGGTATTGTTGGCCCGGTTGCTGGTGGGTTGCTTTACGGTGTTTCAGG
This sequence comes from Kordiimonas sp. SCSIO 12610, assembly GCF_024398015.1. Taxonomy (GTDB): domain Bacteria; phylum Pseudomonadota; class Alphaproteobacteria; order Sphingomonadales; family Kordiimonadaceae; genus CANLMI01. Next base: position 2,925,583 of record NZ_CP073747.1, on the reverse strand, counting down.
TGCTTTTGCTTACGGCGTAGCGGTTATTTTGTTTTTGATTGCCGCTATCTTAATCTTCTCTATTCCTAAGCCCACACAAACCATTGAAAAAGAGAAATCTAGCCTGAAGCAACTTGTAGGGGGCTTTAGTTATGTATGGAAGCAAAAGGTTATATTAGGGGCAATATCGCTAGACCTATTTGCTGTGTTACTTGGGGGTGCAGTGGCCTTAATGCCAGTTTATGCACGTGATATTCTTGATTTGGGGCCTGATGGTCTTGGGCTTTTGAGGGCCGCGCCTGGTATTGGTGCGGTTGCGATGATGGGTTTGATAACAGCATTTCCAATCCGCAGGCATGCTGGGGTCTTGCTTTTTGTAAGTGTTGCTTTCTTTGGTTTGGCAACCATTGTGTTTGGTGCATCTACCTATGCTTGGTTATCTATCATAGCGCTTATGCTCGTTGGCGGTTTTGATATGGTTTCGGTTTATATCCGGGAAGTGTTGATGCAGCTTTGGACCCCTGATCATGTCAGAGGACGGGTGAACGCGGTAAATTCGATCTTTATTGGTGCATCAAATGAACTTGGGGAGTTCAGGGCAGGCTTTATGGCAGCAGCATACGGTACGGTGTTTACAGTCACCGCCGGGGGTGCAGCAGCGGTTGCAGTTGCCGGGCTTTGGGCAAAAATGTTCCCGGAACTTAGAAACGCGCAAACACTGGATCGCTAATCATCCAATGTTTGCATTTCTTTGAAACTGATTGTCGCTTTTTCTATAGTGTGCCGGGGTAAATACCGCCGTCAACCAACAAATTCTGTGCAGTAATATAGGCTGCCTGCTGGCTGCACAAGAACGCACATGTTGCCCCAAATTCATCCGGGTCACCCGGGCGTTTAGCCGGAATACGATTGAAAAAATTATCCGCAAAGTTCGGATCTTCACTGCCTTTTGCTTTGGCGTCAACAACACCCCGCATGCGATCTGTATCAATAAAGCCGGGTAATAGGTTATTAATCGTAACATTATGCTGTGCTGGTTCCCGTGCGATACCCGCGATAAAACCGGTTAGGCCTGCACGTGCTCCGTTAGATAAGCCAAGTTCAGCTTGTGGAAGCTTCACTGCAACGCTTGTAATATTAACAATTCGGCCAAATTTGCGTTCGATCATGCCATCAATCGTATTACGGATCATATCGATTGCACTGAACATGTTTGAATTGATTGCGTCGAACCATGCCTGTTGGTCCCAATCACGAAAATCGCCTGGAGGAGGGCCTCCTGCATTGTTAACGACTATATCTGGCGTTGGGCAGGCATTCAGCAGCTCTTGCCGCCCTTCAAGGGTCGTTACATCGGCTATCACAGTGTGAACATTACCGTCCGAAGCCTCTTGAATTTCTGCGGCCGCAGTAGTCAAAGTTTCTGGTGTTCTGCCGCTTATCCAAACATCAACACCTTCCTGAGCTAACGCCTTGGCGCAGGCCTTGCCTAATCCTTTGCTGGATGCGCAGATAATTGCTGATTTGCCCTTAAGTCCTAAATCCATAACGTTAATCCTATTTGCTGAATTCTGCCATTAGCATCATTTTGTTGGTTTATTTGATGTAGCTTGGTATTATAGTGCATAGTGAAATTTAGTGATCCCATAATATCATAGTGAATATATCTTATGTCATCCGGTGATAGTATCGATAATAAAATACTTGCTCTCTTGAGAGAGAATGCTCGTATGCCCTTAACCGAGATATCAAAGCGTATAAATCGTTCCAGAACTGCGGTTCAGGCACGTATTCATAAACTTGAAACAACCGGCGTGATTAAGGGGTATACAATCCTTCAAACGCCTTACGAGTCTGATCAGATTACGGCAATAATCACTGTATATTTGCATGAAAGATTGTCTCCTGAAGGTGTAGTTGATGAATTAAAACAGTTACCCGAAATTCGTACCTGCTATCAGGTAAGCGGGGACGCAGATTTAGTTATTGAAATCGCTCAGGTTGCCCATGACCGAATTCAAGAAATTTGCAAAATGCTCTGGGATCATGAAAATGTTAGGCTCACTGAAACTGTGTTCATTATGAATTCTCTGATTAATAACTAAACCTTCAGCGCTTGCTTTCAAAACGATCAAGAAGTTCAACGTTGCTTGCAGTAGAGACCATCCAATTATTTTGATCTATCACGCTGCCCTGTTGAATATTCAAAAGATGTGTTCTGAATTTTTTAGCAAAAACATCAACATCCGTGAGCTCGTAATTACTTCCATCTTTGTCTCCAATTAGTTCAATAGGACTGATGATCGCTGCTGTGCCACAGGCGAATAACTCAGTACATGTGCCGCTTTTTATATCAGCGAGCAACTCGTCAATAGCCATGGCCCGTTCACAGGTTTTGATGCCTTGGTCTGCTGCGATTTTTAGAATTGAGCTGCGTGTAACGCCGGGAAGAATTGTACCTGTGAGCGCAGGAGTATGTAATTCACCGTTAATAATGGCCATGAAATTCATGCCGGAAAGTTCTTCAATATACTTCTGCTGTTTTGCATCAAGCCAAAGCGGTTGGTCATAACCAGCATTAATGCTTTTTGATGTTGCCTGCATGGAAGCAGCGTAGTTACCGCCAACTTTTACTGCCCCTGTCCCCCCTTCTACGGCGCGCGCGTGGTTGCGCTCGATCATGACTTTGATGGGAGCAGAATAGTAAGCGTCAGAAGGGCTGGCAATTAAGATGAAACAATATGTTTCAGAACTTTTAACAGCAAATGTATGGTCCATTCCCAACAAGGTAGGCCGTAAATACAGTGACTGTCCTTCACCGTTCGGCACAAACTTTGAAAACGCCTGCGTTAAACTCGATAAAGCATTTGCAAAAATTTCAGAGGTCGGTGCAGGCATTTGTAGTCGTTCAGCAGACCGTCTGAAACGAGCATAGTTTTCTTCAGGCCTGAAAAGTTGAATGGTTCCTTCTCGTGTTTTATAGGCTTTCATACCTTCAAAACATTGCTGTCCAAACTGAACGCATGTTGCGGCAGGGTTAATGGCAAGAGACGTAAATGGGATGAGCTCACCGCTATCCCAAGTATCATCCTTGTAATCCGCACGGTACATAATAGGAGCAAGTTCTTGTCCGAAACCAAGGGGTTCTGGCAATTGATAAGACTTTAAGATTTCGTCTAAACGTTTAGTACTCATTACGCTGTTTCACTTATTCTTTGCTGTCTCTTAGATAATTATCACTACCATCAAGCCAATCTTCCCTAGGTGGGTTAAACACATCCACATCCAATGTGTCCTCTAAGGCTTCGGCACTATGCGGTAAGTGCGGTGGAATAACGAGGACTTCACCTGCTCTTACAATGACTTCTTCATCTTGATCTTCACCGAGTAAGAATTTGAGTGCGCCATCGAGAATATAAGTAATTTGCTCATTATGGTGACTATGCATAGGGACTATGCCACCTTTTTTAAGGTAAACATGAGCAATCATCATATTGGTGCCAGTAATAAGTTTGCGGCCGATTGTATCGCTCAGGTTTTCTGTGGGCATTTTCTCCCAATTATAGTGTTTTGCTGTTTCTGTCATCCTTCCCTCCTACATGACTGAACATAGTCAGTGATCATGCATGATTTTGGACAAAGTCCATATAGCCAAGATCACTAAATTGCTTGCGGTTTTAACTATATTCTGCCTTTAAGTCGACAACCTGAGTGCAGCCCTATTTTTGAAAAAATATTCTCTATTATTGGCTTTTGTTGGGAATTTAATTTATCTAAGGCAGGAATTTAATCGTTTTACGTGTGATTTTTTTAATTTTTCTATTTAAAAGGTGCTGATTTAAGAAAATTTTAATGAATAACAGGATACCGTCCTTAATGAGAAAATAAGTAATCAGAAGCTGAGTTGCGGGCACTTTGCGTATCATGAGTAACCCAGCAACGGAAATTCTGGTTGAGGCAGATTTTGGGGAATAAAAATGCTTTCACTACTCAATGCGTTGTCTATTAGAAATAGGCTATTCATTATCGTTTTCATTGCCGCACTTTCGATAATCGTACTTAGTGTCCCAACGCTTATGACGGCGTCTGATAAAAGTCGCGAAGCAGAGCAGACGAGCATGCGGGTTAGTTTTGCTTCCAAAGCAAGTGCACTTGTGCATGAACTCCAGAAAGAACGCGGGAATAGCGCTGGATTTATCGGGTCGAAAGGTGCTGATAATTTCAAAAATAATTTGAATGCACAGCGCAGTTTAACCGATCCTGCGTTGCAGGTTTACCTGACAGCTTCCAGGGATGCAGCGATTGTTGAATTGTTTGGAACGCAGTTAAACACGATCACAGATCGTTTGAATCAGTTGTCTTCTGTTCGTGGAAGTATCAGTGACCTTAATTTTACCGTTCCAGAAATGGCAGGATATTATACTGGCACAATCAACCTCTTGCTGAAGCTATATTCGGATGCAGTATCCTCAAGCAGCGATGAAATGGTTGTCAGCAAAGGTGCGACTTTGCTTGCTTTGCTGGAAGCGAAAGAGCGTGCGGGCCTAGAGCGCGCTATGGGTGCCAATGGCTTCGGCTCTGGTAGTTTTAAGCCAAATATTGCTAATAATTTTAGAAACTTGATCGCTATGCAGAATGCTTTTTTGCACAGCTTCAGGACCATTGCCCCCCGCGGCGTTGTTAGTCGATTAGATGATATATTGTCAGGACGTGCCTCGCAGGATGTTGATGCACTCAGGAAAATTGCAATCGATAGCTTCACATCTGGTGATACTCAAGGAGTTGCTGGAACACAGTGGTTTGCAACGATTACAGGTAAAATTGATGAATTTTATGACCTTGAGCAGTTTTTGACAACGGACCTCCTAAACCATACGGCAAATGCTATAGAGGGTGCTGATAATAATTTTGTACAAACGTTGGCTTTTGTGGGCTTCCTGATTATTGCCCTTGTGGTTATTGCTTTGTTATTCAGTGAAAGTATTCGTCGTCCGATTTATGCCTTGATGAAGGGTACGGACTTAATAGCAAAAGGCGAATTTGACGCTCATATTCCCTTTCAGGAAGCGAAAAGCGAAATTGGCGTTTTTGCGAAAAACCTCCATCGTTTCAGAGAGAGCCTGCAAGAATCTGAAGAACTGCGGAGACAGCAGGAAGAAGAGCGTAAAAGAATTGAAGATGAAGAACGCCGTCGTGTTGAGGAAGACAGGCAGCGTCAGTTGCAGGACCGCGTAAAAGCAGAAAAGGCTGCTGCCGCTCAGCAGAAAGCTGTTGCAGAAGGTTTGGAAGCGTTGGCTCATGTTGTGGAAAACGAGTTGGCGGCGATGATTAAATCAGTGTTTGACAAATCACAGCAAGCGAGTAAAGCGGGCCTTCGTCTGGTTGAATATACTCAGAATATTAGTAATAAAGCGACAACGGCTGATAGCGCGTCTGATGAAGCATCAGCCAATTCCCAGTCTGTGGCTTCGGCGGCGGAGGAAATGCATGCGTCTATATCTGAAATTACTAATCAGGTTGGGGCGTCACAGGATTTGGTCCAGAAAACGGCGAATGAAGCCGATGCAATCCGTCAATCTTTATCCGGACTTACAAATGCAGCGGAAAAAATTGCGGGCGTAATAACGATTATCGGTGACATCGCAGAGCAAACGAATTTGCTGGCACTGAACGCGACTATCGAAGCTGCTCGTGCAGGCGATGCAGGCAAAGGTTTTGCTGTTGTTGCTGCCGAGGTTAAATCCCTTGCAAATCAAACCGCACAATCTTCAAGTGAAATCCACCAGTTTGTTGATCAGATGCAACAAGAGGTAGGCGCGGCGGTTCGTCAGGTTCGCGATATTGCTGAGAAAATGCAGCAAGTGACAGGCCGAAGTGACGCTGTTTCGTCTGCTGTCATTGAGCAGTCTAAAACCACCGAGGAAATTGCACGCTCTATTCAGACGGCAACTGATAGTGTTGAAACAGTACAGGGACATGTGAAGTCAGTTAATAACGATACAGCAGGTCTGCATCAGATTGGCTCAGAGATTGCGGATGTTACTGATGATATTGAAAAAAGCATAAGTACCCTACAATCTAAGTTGCTTGAGGTGGTTGACGAAACACGCCGTCAATCTGATCGGCGTAAATCCGAGCGCAGTGATGCTTCGTTAAAGCCAGCCTATTTACAGTTGATGACAAGCGATCAGCAATCATTGAGAGTTAAGGTTGAAGATTACTCAGATACGGGCATACGTTTCTCTTATGAAATGCGGGACGAGGTTACGCTTGAAACGGACATGATCGTCCATGTTAAGTATGGTAACGAGCAAATCGATGCGCGCATTGCATGGGCAGGTGATAGCATTGCTGGGCTATCATTTCTTGAAGATGAGCAGGCTAGTGCGCTTATTAATTACCTCAGATCACAAAGCCAATCAGAGGTGTCTTTTGCTGCAGTTGGGTAATTGATTATTTGCTAAGAAAGCGTCTCTTATTGAGGCGCTTTCTTAGTTTTTGCTTTTTTAGCGGGGACATCATCAATATGGCTTGTCGCTGCCTTCAGAGCTTCAAATTCCTGAACAATATCATCTGCGATTTCCTGAACATCAGGAACTGCCAATTTACAAGCAATCAAACCAAAATCCAGCCGGTCCACATAACTTTGTAATGTTATGTTGAGGGCGCAGCCGTGCGTTGGAATAGAAACAGGGAAGAAGCATAAAACCTTGCTGCCAGCAAAATAGACGTGTCTTCTCGGTCCGGGAACATTTGAGATGGCGACGTTCAACGGTGAGGGCATATAGTTCGCGATATCGGTTCGGTTCATCATCTGCGCAATTGACGACATGATCACTGGCGCGCCAAAGAATGAGTAATCTGTAGGGAAAACATCACGAATAGCGCCCAACTGCTTCTTTGCGCGATTTGAATGTTCATTAACAGTATGCAGGCGTTTAACTGGATCGTCTATGTCTGTTCCGATCGGGCAGTTCATGCCCGCCACCTGATTGTTGTTGCTGGTGTCTCCCAGTTCACGCAGAGACACGGGAACGCCGGCAATCAATGAGTTTTTGGGTAATTCACCATGCTTTTCTAAGTATTTCCTGAGTGCACCTCCACAAATGCTCAGTACGACATCATTGAGTGTGGTCTCTGTCTTTTTGGCGAGTCCAATAATCTCATAAAGGTTTAAGGTCTGCGCACCGTAAGCTCGTTGTTTCTTAATGCGAACATTAAAACGTGTCTTAGGGGCGGGTTGGAGGGCGTCCAAAATGCCCTTGCTATCTTCAAAAGTGACTTTCGCTAGTCGGCCTAATGCTTTTGATAGCGCAGGAAGGCTGGCCAGCATGTCCGCTTGTTGTTGAATGAAACGGCCATACGCATTTCCAAGGAGTTCAAAGAAACCAGGGTCTTCATTATACAGCTGTATCTTGCTCTTCGGTAGCGGTGGCCGTGGTGTCGGCTCGCGGTCTGATAATATATCCATTGCAGATATGCCGCCGCCGCCATCAATGCTTGCGTGATGGGCCTTGGTGTAGATCGCAAAGCTGCCTTTTTTTATGCCAAGGCTTTTGTCTTCGACGCCTTCAATAATATAGAATTGCCAGAGCGGGCGGTCCCGGTCGAGCGTTATCGAATGCAGACCTTGTATAAGCATTCTGAGTTGCTCTACATTTCCGGGTGCAGGTAAACTTGCATGCTTGATATGATAATCAAGATCAACAGTGTCGGCTGTAATCCAAACCGGGTGATCAATATAAAAGGGGGTCTGCTTGAGTTTGCGGTGAAATGACGGAATTTCATGCAATCGTGCAGCAATTTGCGCCTTCAACGCTTCATAAGGGTTTTCGCCCTTTTGAGGAGGCTCGCAAACCATAAGGCTGGATATGTGCATCGGGGTTTCGTCTGTTTCCATGTACAGAAACGTAGCGTCCATTCCAGATAACTTATGCATATTGCTTCCCTTCCCATAACAATCGCCATAACGCAGCGATTTGTTGATCGACTATATCATAATTTGATAACCTTATGATTGGAATATCAGGAGAAATTAGAAACATCGCCCTAATGAAGGGCGATGTGTGTTTTAATATCTTTTATGCAGGTGCTTTTTTGCCAAAGAATTCATCGAGACCCCAGCCCGGTGTTTCAAAAAATACTTTTCTTGACCCCACGTTTGCAAATGGGCGCCATTTACCTTCGCGCTGCGCGAGCCTGTCTGCAATGATGTATAGAACGCTTGGGTTAACACCGAGGCCGCAATGACTACCCTGAACACAGATATTCTCTGTTTGCTTGGCCTTATCAGGGTTTATTGGTTTGCTTTGGTAGCAATTTTCCCAAGCAACGACACCGTCTGTTTTCGTGTAAACTGACGTAGTTGGCACTGGTGGCGCTTTGTGAAGGAGTGTTTCAATTGGTGGTTCTTCGACAGAATGACCCGCAACCAATTCATACAATCGCCATGCGTTGGTAGCTTTAGGGTCGCCTGAATGTGGACTACCGAGTGACATAACGCTTCTAACCTTTTCAGGGTGAAGTTTAGCCAGTTCGCGCGCAAAGATGCCGCCAAGACTCCAGCCGATTATCGATACTTTACGGCCATGCTCTTTGAAAATTGTATCGAGGCGATCTTGCATGCCCTCTAAGATGCCTTCTCTTAGTCCGAAATTTCTTCCTAAGCCCCAATCATAGGCGGCGTATCCGCGATCCTTTAAAAAATTTCTAAGCGGCACTGTTGATGTGTCTGTGGCGGCTAAGCCCGGAAGTACGAGGACAGGGTGACCGTCTCCTTTGGGTAGTCGATTAAGAAGTGGTTTGGATGCATAGTATGATCCGAGTTCCCAGAGTGCTCTTCCTTCCATCATAATTTTTATGACTGAGGGTGCTTTGATTTTTTTTTGACGTTTTTTAAACAACATACTTCCCTTTAACTCGTTTAGTTAGACCCTCCCCGGTCTGAATATGACAAAACAATGACAGCGACTTTCTGTCGCGTCAATTAATGATATCAATTATTGATTAAAAAAGTGACAATTGCCTATTTTTTGGGCAATTTATGAATTGGCTGCCCGCAGCATTTTATCCCTAAATTCGACCAAAAGGCTTAAAAACTCTTCTGAGCCGTTATTTACATAAGGAGAAAGCTGACTAATTAGACCAAATACACCGTTATGAATTGATATCGGTGTTGAATCAGTATCGTGCATCAAGGTCTGATAGGTAGGCCAATAGGTCAGTTGTAGGGCAAAACGCTCTGCCATTTGATCTGCTTCTATGGCTGATATCGTGGTAAAGCCCGATTTGTTGAGAGCATCCAACAGTGAACGCATTGTTTTGATTTTTAAAGACACCAATGCCCGAAATCTTCGTTCCAAGTCTTCATACCGCTCCAGAATTGATTGCAGGTTTCTATAGAAAAACCGGAAATCAGCCACCTCTTCAAACAGAATGTAAAAATAAACCCAATTATCAGATAGGTCTAATGGCTTTTCAATCGGGGCCCGTAGCACCATTTTGAATTCTTCTTCAAAATCCAGAAATAACTGCCTGATTATCGGATCTTTGCCTTTGAAGTGATAATAGAGGTTGCCGGGACTGATATCGAGGACATTTGCAATATCGACAGGAGTAATATTTTGCTCGCCTTCATTGTTGAAGAGCTGCAAGCTATATTTTAATATCCTGTCTTTGGTTTTCATATGTATTTATGTGTCGCTTATTTCGTCGGCGTTTTCTTTGGCGTTACTTTTTTCGCTGTTGTTGCCCTGCTGCGCCTCACAGGTTTGTTGATTTTATCTACTGCAAGTATAAGGGCATCCAATTTCTCTTCGATTTGATCTAGGCGCGCTTCGATTTTATCGACCTGTTCATTTTGCTCATTGCTTTCACCAACTAAACCAAGCGCCGTTTTCATGCGCTCCATTCGGTCTTCGATATTTGTTTTGCTGATGTTTGGCGCTTTTGGAGCGTATTTTTTGGCGGTATCGGCAACCTTGTTTTCAAGTTCAGTACCTTTACCAACCAAGTCTTCAAATATTTTGGTCGTTTCCTGCCCCATTTTAGTATAGGCATCCTGCGCATCATTGAAGGCTTTACCGTATGCACCAATACCAGCCAGCCATATCTTTCTGGCAATATCCATTTCTTTTTTCGGCTTTTTGGACATGATAATGACTTTCTTTCTTATTCAGCGCTAACTCTAGGCCGAGTTCGCCTTGGGTTCAGCATGATCATTCAGGAAACTACTGATAATTGGAATAACTTGATTTGCTCTTGAGACAGCAAATAAGTGTCCACCACCTTTGACAATTTTAAGGCTTGCGTGCGGTATCAAACTTTTCAGTAAGCGAGAATTTGCTAGCGGCACGATATGATCTCTATCACCAGACATAACAAGGGTTGGTTGTTTGAGGAAGGGTAAGAAATGCACGCTTGTCCAGCCAATCATCGCTAACAATTGATACATATATCCCTGAACCGATGGGGGTTGTATCCGAGTTTTATGACCTCGAGCGCTAGAGTCAACAATATCCCCATACAGTGTTTCGAAATTTTTCATCATATAGTCTGGGTCAACATAGCGTTTTGGGCTAGCCATTTTAGTAATAGCGCTTAGGTTTCCCGGTATCATTACCATGCCAGCGCTTGTGGCGAGTAAAACAAGGCTTTTCGCCCGTTCGGGACACGAGCGTGCATATTGTTGTGCAACTGCGCCGCCCCATGAGATACCCATTACATCAACTTCATCGATACCAAGATGGTCGAGAATTTTGTTTGCCCATTTTGTAATCGTGCTTGAGCGATAGGGTATTTTCGCCTTTGGTGATCCACCGATACCAGGCATATCAAAAACAATGACATCTGACCTGTGTTGCATCATTTCCCCCAAGGGGGCTACCATCTCAAGATTAGCGCCTATGCCGTTGAAGAAAAGGATAGGGCGGTCATTGCCTTCGCTTTTCCAGACGGCGGTGCGGAGCTTTTGGCCACCGACATCAATCAATTGAATTTCGGGTTCATTGTTACTCATATTTCACTCTACCTAAAAAAATACCCAGACAATTAACCAAAAACATATTCGCCTGGTGCTGGGGCAAGGCTTTTGTATTTGCGGTTGCCATTTGATTTTGGCGTTGGTTTTTCTTTGCCTGCGTGGGCGATTAACCATTCTGACCATGGTGTCCACCAAGAACCATCCAACAGCTCTGCGCTTGCCATCCATTCGTCTGCGCTGCCATCCATGGCGCCCTGGTTATGGAAATATTTTGCCTTAGGGTTACCAGGAGGGTTTAAGAGAGACTGAATGTGTCCGCTATTTGACACGTAAAATTCAGTATTGCCGCCAAGAAGTTTTGTCGTTCGGTAGCAGGCGCGCCAAGGCGTTATATGGTCTGTAAAGCCTGCAACAACAAAGCTATCATGTGTAACTTTACCTAAATCGAGCTTTTCTCCCATAAATTCAACAGTGCCAGGGTTTGCAAATGGGGCAGCCATATAGCTGTCTAGAAAATCTGAATGTAGGGCAGCAGGTAGGTTTGTGGTGTCATTGTTCCAGAAAAGGATGTCGAAAGCAGGCGGGCTATCACCGAGCAAATAGTTGTTTACAACATAATTCCAGATCAGATCATTAGGGCGCATCCATGCAAAGGTTCGTGCCAAGTCATCACCAGATAAAATTCCCTTTGATGCTGAACGTGCGCGAGCAAGCTCTAGAGTTTCCTCTGAAACCAGAGCGCCTACTTCACTATCTTCTTGCCTTGGATCAAGCACACACACCTGGAAAGTAGAGCAATTAACACGATCATCCCCCTTTGCTGCAAGATGGCTTAAAAGTGTGGCAACAGTGATGCCGCCTGAGCATGCGCCAGACACGTTCACTTTTTTGGATTTGGTAATTGCCATGACTGCATCCATGGCTTCAATGGCAGCATTAATATATGTCTCTAAGCCCCAGTGCGCGTGCTCTGGGCCGGGATTTCGCCAACTGATGGCAAAAAGCTGGATGCCTTGTGACAACATAAACCGAAACAAGCTTTTGTCTGGCGTAAGGTCAGACGCATAAAACTTATTAATCTGCGGCGGAATGACAATCAGCGGGATTTCGCGCACTTTTTCTGTAGTTGGGGTATATTGGATCACTTCCAGAACGTCGTTTCTAAAGACAACGTCGCCCGGTGTTGCAGCGAGGTTTTCACCAACTTTGAAAGGTCGTGAATCGACCTGTGATGGAATACCAATACCGTTGACCATATCATTATAGGCATTTTTAAGTCCCTGAACGATTGAAAGTCCTCCGGTTTCATAGAGACGCTTCATCGCTTTTGGATTACCAATCAGCGAGTTAGTTGGCGCAAGGCTATCCGTAATCACTTCGAGAATAAAATGCGCTCTAGCTCTGTCTATTTCTTCCAGATTTGCTTCGGTCAACCAATTATTTAGATTGGATTTCATCGCCATCCAGGACTGCATACCCCGGCGATATAGGGGATTAAAGGCCCATGCTCTGTCCTGAAAGCGCCTGTCCTTGGCATTTGGTGCATACTCGGATTTGCCGCGCGCGATATCAACAATGTCTTTGCTATAATTTAGGAAATGCTGACCAAATGTAACAGGATTTAAGGCGGCTTGTTTTAAAACAATGCCTAGGGATTTGATCAGTTCTGAGCGATGTACACCAACAATGGGATTAAATGCTGTCGTTGTTTCAGCAGCAGTTTCGCCAATCTTTTTCTTCGTCGGTGCCATGCTTGGTTCCCCTTGGATAATACTGTTAATGATATTGGATTGATATTAGCTATTCAAATTCCAGTAAAAATTTCGACGCACAATGCTGTGCGTTCCAATAATTCTTCCCACTATGTTTTGAGCATAATGGCAAAAATTCAGTAAAGTCAAAAAAAACAGGAAATAGTAGGCTGACAGGCCTGGAGGTTGGGGGAGGGTAAGGTGGCCTGTCAGCCTGGGTATAATCCCGAAGTATAATCACTACACCTTCGGGACTAGAGGGTCCTTATGCAGCAGCTTTCGCTTCTGTTTCAGTTTTTGGAGCTTCTGCTTTAGGTGCAGCAGCTTTCTTTGCAGGTGTGCGCTTAGCAGGTGCTTTTTTCTTTGCTGCTGGCTTTTGTGCAGCATTTACTTTGCGGCTAAGTGTTGAAACTGTTTTTGCAAGTTTCGCAACTTCTTCAGTAAGTTCTGCAACACGGTCAGTTGCTTCTTCTGTTGTACGTGAGAAAACTTTGTTGCGAGCTTCGGATACTTTCTCGCTTACACCGTTAACACGTGTTTCTACATTGCCGCGCACTTTGTTGAAGTTTGCTGTCGCAAGTTCTTCAACGTTTTCACCTTTTTGAACGAGCTCTTCAACAAGCTTTTCACGGTTGCTCATTAGTTTTTCAACACCGTCTTGTGCGAAATCGAATGCTGCTTTGTGAGCGCCGAGCCATGCCAGCCAGCCCTGACGGTAAGCGCGAACAACTTGTGAGTCTTGGATGTTTTCTAGAATAGCCATGATGAATTCCTTCTATCTTGCTTGTGTAATCGTTTTGTATTGTCTTGACCGGGTGTATTTTATGTTTCACTCAGTCGTTGTTTAACCTTGAGATAGAAGCTACTCTTAAAAATTAGAAAGCGCATACTAAACGCCAATAATTTCTAGAAAATTTTCTAAGGTATTGAAAAATAACGTTTTTATTTCTAATTGTGTTTATTCGGGCGGAAATTTAAACGAAAGCATGTGGATATAATTTATGTCGGACCCATCAAATTCAGAAAAGATTGTAATCATAGGCGCAGGGCAGGCTGCGATACATTTAGCGCATGCGTTGCGGGCTAAAAAATTTGACGGGGAAATAACGATTGTTGGTGAAGAGGCCTATGCACCCTATCAGCGTCCTCCGCTCTCAAAAGCGTTTTTGAAGGATGAGCTGCCAGAAGCACGGTTATATCTGAAGCCAGATACATACTATGAAAACAAACAGATTAGTCTTCATACGAACACACGGGTTAAAAGTATCGACCGCGCTGAACAGAGAATTCATCTGTCTGACAATTCAACGATACCGTATGATCGCTTAATTATAGCAACAGGTTCACGTCCGCGATTGTTACCCGAACTTACTGGGCTAAAAAATGTTGCGGTCATGCGTGATATGAATGACGCAAAGTCTCTAAAGGCAAAGCTACCAGATATACAAGATATATTACTGATCGGCGGTGGGTATATCGGGTTGGAGGCTGCGGCCGTTGCTAATGAGTTGGGTAAAACTGTTACAGTTTTGGAGCGTACGCCGCGCTTGCTCGCGCGGGTAACTGGCGACCTTATCTCAGACTATTTTTTAAAATTGCATCAGGGTAACGGTGTTAGCATCAAGCTTGATGCAGAAGTCGCAGAGTTTCTAATAGAGCACGATAAAGTGACAGGTGTGCGGTTAGTTGATGGTTCAGAAATATCCACCGACATGCTTCTTATTGGTATTGGAGTTTTGCCTAATCAGGAACTTGCGGATGCGTGTGGCCTCGTGTGTGACAATGGAATAGTTGTTGACGATAATGCGCTGACGAGTGACCCCAATATATATGCTATTGGGGATTGTAGTATGCGCCCTCTTAAGGGCCAGAATGAGAAACTACGTCTTGAAAGTGTTCCTAACGCGATCGATCAGGCGGAAATTGTTGCATGTCATATCGCAGGGATGCAACAGCCTGCGTTTGACCCTCCGTGGTTTTGGTCAGATCAGTATAAAACCAAAATTCAAACAGTGGGATTGTTTGCAGGCTATACAGATGCCCAGGTTAGAGGCGATATAGATAGCGGAAAATTTGCAGTGTTTTATTTTAAGGACGATGAGTTCATTGCGGTGGATGCTGTTAATGATCCGCAGTCTTTTATGGCGTCAAAACAAATTTTGAAGTTGGGTCTACCCCTCAGTAAGGCAACAGTGCAAGATACGGAGCGGACGATGATGGAAATATTAAAAGCGCTGAAGGAGTAATAGTATATTTCACTGTTAAAAGTGGAACTGTCTATGCTCTCAGTCATGAGAAATGGTGGAAATTTGAGTTGTTTTTCGGACCATCATTAAAGGCGTTAATTAGACAACCCAGGTTTCTGGGTTTCTATTTGTTAAGAGCTGTACCCAATTAGTTTTCTTTTCCTTGGGTAACAGGCAAACGATACAGCCGCCGAAACCACCACCCGTAAGCCTTGCACCGACGGCGCCGCAACTTTGGGCGTCACGAACTAAATGATCAATTTGATCTGTGCTTGCTTCAAAATCTTTACTGTAGGACTGATGGCTTTCGTTCATCAGAATGCCGAACGTTTCCATATTGTTGTTTTTAAGGGCCGTTACTGCGCTCAGGACGCGTTGATGTTCGCTCTGTATATGATTATATCGTTTAGCGAGGTTTTTTGGCAATGGACGCAGTTTCGCGGCACTGAATGAATTTGAACAAAGGTCTTGACTAGCAAGGATGTCTTTTATCTCAGCGCATTCATTAAATCGTTCCGCGTACCGACCGTCGGTCAGTTTTCGGTGAACGCCCGAATGGATCACAACAAATTCCCATTCATCAGGTATAGCAATCACGCTCGTTTCAAAGTTTGTGGTGTTGAGCATTAAGGCTTCACGGTAGTTCGATAAGTTTACGGCCATTTGATCCATGATACCGCAGGGAACGCCGCAATATTCATTTTCAACCGCTCTTGCCATGTGGGCAATGGTTTTTGGTTCTAAATTAAGATTTGAATATGATGATACAGCCCGGAAGATTGCAGTAATGAGCGCGGCGGATGAGGAAACACCGGCCCCATCAGGAATTTCGCTGTCGATAGCAATATTTAACCCTAAGGGTATCCAATCGTTTTTAAATGAACGCTGTAATGCTCCAATGATATAGTCGGACCAATGACCATTGGCTTCAGATTCTATATCCCTCTTGATCTCATTCTCGTAACGCGTCGAATATATCGCGACTGTTTCCGACGCATTCGGTGAGATAGCAACATGGATTTGGTTGTTGATCGCCGTAGGTAATACGGTTCCGCCGTTATAATCAATATGCTCACCGATCAAGTTCACGCGTCCTGGAGCGCTTGCGGACGTTGAGGCAGCCATTCCAAAATGTTTCAGGAACTTCTCGTTGATGTTCATAAAATATCTCTGAGTTTTTTTGCGGTTTGTTCGGGCATGACATCCACCGTGAAAATGCCGGTTGCTTGCTCTACCGCTGCTAAATATTTTAATCGTCCGGGGGCACGTAAGATTGGGTAGAACTGCGCAGTGAACTGGAAACGATTATCCTGACCGTATGGGGACGCATGCAGGCTGAGCATATAAGGGGTGGTTTGCCCAAAAAATGCATCATATTTCGCTGTGATACTGCCAAGTAAATGACAGAAACCATCAGCTTGCTCGTTATTAAATGCCCAGGGGCCTGAAACGGCATCGTCCGCCGATATCCATACTTCATATGGGAAGCGAGCAAAGGCAGGTGCATATGCCCGAATTCCACCAGCAGCTTCAATTTGTAATTCAGGCCATGATTTAACTTCTTTCGCTAAGTCATACCCGTTTTCAAATGCAGTTGCTGCGGTTGCCTGGGGTGTTGGCACCACTGGAAAGCCATAAATCTGCCCGTGAGGGTGGTGTAATGTAACCCCAACTTCCTCTCCCCGATTCTCAAAAGGAAGGATATAAGCGTTGCCTTGATCATATAGTGATATATAGCGGTCTATCCAGGCTTCTAACAGTAGCCGCCTTTTCGTCTGCCCAAGCGTTGCCAGTGAACCTGTCGGTTCCGGTGAATAGACAATGACTTCGCATGTGCCTGTTGCAGAGTGTTTCTCGAGTGTTGTGGCAAGAGGAGGATCTGCTTCTTTGTAAAAGCTTGGAAAACGGTTTTCAAAAACGGCTAATTCAAAATCAGAAAATGGTATTTCGGTTAGGGGGTGCCCCTCTTTGCTCGGGGCTAGAGGGTTTTCTGCCATCGATGGCTTGAAGGTTCGATTTTGGCGTTTTTCTGCGTAAACTGACCAATCGCCTCTCAGTGGATGCCTTCGTAGCTCTGACCCTGTTGCCTTTGATAATTGCTCTCCCTCAATCAAAATGGGTTGATGTGGCTGATACCCATACAGATATAGGTTTCGACCATCCGGTTTTTGATACCTGTGTTTATAGATTGATTTTCCACTGGTTAAGCGGTCAATAGTTTCACTAGAAATTGCCATAAAGCATCACTTTGGTTTGAGCAAGTTAGCGCATTGAATTTTCGAAATAGAACTAATGTTGTTTTTATTCTAGAGTTATTTTCGATTTCGCGCAAAAAATACATTAAAATGCTCGAAAACATAACACATCCAAACGTGAGTATAAGATGGCGATTAAAGTTACAGAAGACTATGTAAGGTTTGATGCAGGTGACACATCTTTGATTTTGGCGTGTGCAATCGGCGAAAGGCCTAGAATAGTATATTTGGGCGGGCGTTTATTCGCATCCCATCCCGCTGAAATAGATTTAATTCATACTCGTCAACATGCTCATGGGTCTGCTGACGTTGAAATCGCTCCTTCAATTTTGAATGAGTTAGGTGCAGGTGTTGTTGCCAAAGCGGGTTTTCTAGTGCACCGTAACGGTGATGAGTGGTACAGTTTTTTCAGTGTTACCGCTATTGAATGCTTGAGCGAAGAAGAAGTGGTGATCACATGTCTTGATCATCATACAAACATTGAAGTGAAGCATACTATCAGCATGATGGTTGATAATGAGGTGATCACTTTTCAAACAAGCGTGCAAAACGTTGGTCGTTCGATGTTGAATTTGCAATCTTGTATGGCCGCATGTGTGCCAATAGGTCCGCAGTTTGATCAAACGATTGGTTTTTCGGGGCGATGGGCCGGTGAATTTAAGTTGCAGCATATCCCTAAATTTATCGGAAGTTATGTCCGAGAGAATAAAAAGGGTAGAACAAGCCATGATGCCTTCCCTGCCATAATATTGGGTACTGCTGAGGCTGATGAGAATTCGGGGCAGGCATTGGGTTTTCACCTTGGTTGGAGCGGCAATAGCCATATTGAGGTTGAGCGTTTGAGCGACGGGCGTGCTTTTGTGCACATGGGGGAGTACCTTTTCCCTGGTGAAGTGCTTTTGGGCGCAGAGGAGATATACCAAACACCAATCTTGTATGTTGGATATTCAGGGGATGGCTTTAATGGGCTATCTCATAAATTTCATAATGCACTTAAAAGTAAGGTGCTGGACGACAGGAAACAGAATAAACCGAGACCAATTCACTACAACACTTGGGAAGCGGTATATTTCGATCATTCTCCTCAGAAATTAATGGAACTCGCTCAAAGGGCCGCGGATGTTGGTGCTGAACGGTTTGTGTTAGATGATGGTTGGTTTGGCGGCCGAAGAAATGACCAAACGGGGCTCGGTGACTGGTGGATTGCGGCTGAGGTGTATCCTGAGGGCTTAAAACCACTTATTGATCATGTGAATGCGCTCGGTATGGAGTTTGGAATTTGGTTTGAACCGGAAATGGTCAATCCTGACAGTGAATTATATCGAAAACATCCAGATTGGATTTTGAGCGCAGGGGATTTGGAACAAGTTCCGTTTAGAAATCAATATGCACTTGATTTAACGCGAAGTGACGTGTGTGACTATTTATTCGGGTGCATAGATGATTTGCTGTCTCATCATAATATTTCATATATTAAATGGGATATGAATAGGGATGTGCATCATCCAGGTCATGCTGCTGGTAGGGCGGTCACTTCAAAGCAAACAAAAGCTCTTTATAGTTTGCTTGAACGTATTCGAAACGCTCATCCTGATATTGAAATAGAAAGTTGCTCCTCTGGCGGTGGCAGAGCGGACTATGGTATTTTAAATCATAGTGATAGGATTTGGACATCGGATAGTAATGATGCGCTTGATAGGCAGCATATTCAGCGCGGTGCGTCTTATTTCTTTCCTCTTTCGATCATGGGCGCCCATGTTGGCCCTGAGGTTTGCCACATAACTGGCCGTAAGCTTTCCATGGAATTAAGAGTAGCCACAGCCTTTTTGGGGCATATGGGTATGGAAATGAACCTCTTGGATGAAACACCCGAGAACCTGAAAATATTGAAATTGGGAATATCTTTGCATAAGCAATACAGGCGCTTGATCCATCAAGGTGATTTTTATCGCCTCGATACGCCAGATTTTGTTAATGCTGTATGTGTTGTCAGCAAAGATAAAGAACAGGCGCTTCTGTCATGGTGCAATATGACGGGGCATTCTGAAACCCTGCCGCCGCGTATTTTCTTTACTGGTCTAAAGCCGGATAAATTATATCGTCTGAGAATAATATGGCCGGTAGGGTTGCAGTCTATTACGTCGCCGTCAATTATCGACGTTATGGACTTAGCTGGTATGGGCGAATTGGTAATGGGCGAAGCCTTGATGAAAATAGGTGTTCAGGCCCCTTTGTTACACCCTGAAACATGTATTATTTATCATGTGCAATTGGATGATTAAGCATCCCCTAAGGACAAATGCTGTGAAATGGCAGGATAATGAATATGCCTAAAAAAGAAAAAAACCTATCGGCTCGCCAGAAAGAAATTTTGGACTTGGTTCAGGAACATGGTTTCATAGCTACAGAGCAAATGGTGAAACATTTTGGGGTGACACCACAAACTATCAGACGCGATATAAATTCACTTTGTGACCTGAAGCTGTTGCAGCGGTTTCATGGCGGTGCGAGTACCCCCGGAAATACCCAAAATACACCGTATTTAGAGCGCGCCAACACAGGGTTTGAAGCCAAGCAGCGCATTGCAAAAATGGCGGCTAAATTGATACCGAATGGGTCCTCTTTGTTTCTGAATATCGGGACGACACCAGAAGCGGTAGCTATGGAACTAAAGAGTCACAAGGACCTTCGTATTGTTACTAACAACATAAATATTGCAAATATGCTCAGGCAAAATGCAAGCTTTGATGTGATGATTGCAGGCGGCCTCGTTCGTCATTCTGATGGCGGGATAGTGGGTGAAGCAACGACCGATTTTATCAATCAATTCCGCCTTGATATCGGGGTCCTTGGCATTAGTGGCATTGACCGCGATGGGACCCTGCTGGATTTTGATTATCAGGAGATACGAAGTGCGCAGGCAATTATCAAAAATTCCAAACAGGTATTTATGGTTGCCGATCATAATAAATTCGGTCGACGCGCGATGATAAGGATGGGAAATTATTCCGACATTGATCACCTGTTTACAGACATTCAACCGCCATCTGATTTTATAGAAGCAATAGAAGCGTCTGAAATGAAGTTACATGTTGCAGGTGGTTTGTAGCCAGTGGAATTAGTCATGAAGAAGGTCAGAGAGTGCTAATTCTAAAGCGTTTTTTTGATCGTCGGTAAAATATAGGCCGAGTTTGGTTCGTCTAAAGAGGATATCGTCAACAGACTTTGCGAATTCGTGGGTTTGCAGATATTCAACTTCTTTGTGGTACAAGCCAAAGCCATAGTGTGCACCTAAGTCGTTCACGCCTTCAACATCTTGAAGAATATTATGGATTTGGGTTCCGTAGCAACGAGCCAGGCGGCGAAGAACAGTTGTATCCAGCCAATTATACTGCTCTAAAAGTGTTTTGAAGAAACCATCAAAGTCAGCGTTTTCAATATCCCCGCCAGGTAGCGGTGTGCCGTTTGTCCATTCGCGCTTTTGTATGTTTAGTAAAGCATCTTGGAATAAAGCTAGGCTATCCTCTGCGAGCTTGCGGTACGTGGTTATTTTACCACCGAAAATTGAGAGAATGGGGGCGCCGCCATCATTATCATAAGATAAAATATAATCACGAGTGACTGCAGAAGCGTCCGCTGCCTTATCATCATAAAGCGGGCGCACCCCCGAGTAGGTAGCAACTACATCATTTGGGTCAATTTTATTTTTGAAATACTCGTTTGCAGACGCGCATAAATACTGAATTTCTTCGTCAGAAATCTGAACATCATCCTTATCTCCATCATAGGACAAGTCAGTAGTGCCAATAAGTGTGAAGTTATTGTTTTCATAGGGGATAGCGAAAATAATTCGTCCATCAGCATTTTGAAAAAAGAACGCGTGATCGCCGTCGAAATGTTTGTTGATGATGATATGACTACCTTTCACAAGGCGCACTTTTGCTTTATCGCCAAGGGTTTTGTCAGCACGGGAAGCCAGCGTTTCAACCCAAGGGCCAGCTGCATTGATAATTGCCTTGCTGGTGATTTGATAATTGGCGCCATCTTTCGTTAAAAGATCTGCTGTCCAGAAGTCATTTGAACGCGTCAAATTAATACATTCGGTCTGTGTTAGAATATCAGCGCCATGATTTGCTGCATCAACAGCGTTTAAGACAACAAGGCGCGCATCATCAACCCAACAGTCTGAATATTCGAAAGCCAGGGAAAAATTGTCGGTGAGCGGGTTTAGCTTATCGTGTTTGCTGCGTTTCAATGTTTTTGTTGCTGGGAGAAGTTTTCTCCCGCCGATATGGTCGTAAATGAAAAGGCCAAGCCTGATCAGCCACGCAGGTCTTAGGCCGCTATGATAGGGTAACACAAATCTAAGTGGCCAGATGATGTGTGGTGCGGCCCTAAGGAGAACCTCCCGCTCTTTCAGGGCTTTTCTCACAAGAGCAAAATCATAATATTCCAGATACCTTAGGCCGCCGTGGATAAGTTTGGTGCTGGCTGACGATGTATGAGATGCGAGGTCATCTTTTTCAACCAATAATACCTTCAACCCGCGACCGGCTGCATCGCGTGCTATACCCGCGCCGTTAATGCCGCCACCAATGATTAGAAGATCATACATATCAAAACTACAGACGCTGAATTTATCGATTATTTAGATTATATAATAAATCAAAATGTTCGTAAACGAAAATAAAATTGATAAAATTGTTTTAATGCGAACAATTAAGAAAATCTGTGTTCAACAGAAAATGATTATTTGCATCTTTGTATGAGTGTTAAGCATAAAAGTTGGGCAACGTTGGAGCTGCTGAGTTTTTCATCAAAATCGGCTTTGATGGTTTTTGCATTAATTTTTAATCGAGAGAGCGTTATCTTTTATGATACTAATCCAGCCAGTTTTAGGACTTATGTTTTTGATTTTTGTCGCTTGGTTATTCAGCGAAAATCGTCGCGCCTTTCCCTTAAAGTGGTCCATAGGTGCTGTTATCCTGCAATTGGTCTTGGCTTTCCTCCTGCTGAGGATTGAGTTTCTTCAAAACGTTATAGCAAAGGCTGGTGTGCTCATTCAGGTTTTGGAAAAAGCGAGTAGAGCTGGTTCTGCTTATATGTTCGGGTATTTAGGAGGGGGAGAACTACCGTTTGATGTAAAGGAGGGAAGCAGCACGTTAATAATCGCATTCGAAATCCTTCCCATTATCCTTGTCATGGCAGCAATATCGGCAATTCTCTGGCATTGGCGGGTTTTGCCAAAAGCAATCAAAGGCCTAAGTTTTGCCCTGCAACGCACCTTGGGCGTTAGTGGAGCGGTGGGCCTTGGTACCGGCGCGAATTTCTTTTTGGGTGTAGTGGAAAGCCCTTTGATAATTCGTGCGTACATTGCGCAAATGGGGCGAACCGAACTATTTATGGTAATGGTTGCAGGGCTCTCAACAGTTTCTGGGGCAGTGTTGGTTCTATATGCAAGCGTGATTGAAGGGGTGGTTTCTGATGCAACGGGGCATATCCTAACCGCTTCACTAATCTCGCTTCCTGCGTCTCTCTTATTTGCAAAAATCATGGTACCAGGTGAAACCAAAACAAAAGGTACAGACTTCGATCAGTCTATTAAATACGATAGTACTTTGGATGCTCTTGTGAGCGGCGTTGAAGATGGCCTGAAGGTTTTTCTGAGCGTTATGGCAATGCTTATCGTAATCTTCGCGCTCGTTTTTATTATCAATGAGCTTCTCGGAATATTACCTTCTGTGTCTGGTGAGCCATTGACGGTAAACCGGATATTTGGCTGGATATTCTCACCTATTGTGTTGGCCTTCGGTATTCCTTACGAAGAAGCGCATGTTGCTGGGCAGTTGATGGGTACCAAGGCAATCTTAAATGAGTTTATTGCTTATCAGCACCTTTCTACACTTTCCGAGACCGAACTTAGCCCCCGATCTGCTATTATTATGACATATGCATTATGTGGGTTCGCAAACCTCGCGAGTATAGGGCTTCAGATAGCAACATTTGGTGCATTGGCCCCTTCTAAGCGTTCTGAAGTTGCCTCGCTTGGTTGGCGTGCTTGGCTCGCGGGGAACTTGACAACCGGCACCACGGCCGCTGTAGCTGCGATAATTTTAGTGTGACTGGACTGTGTATAAAAAACCCGGCGCATCAAATGAGTGACCGGGTTTTCTGATTATTTAACTACTGACTAACTTTAGAAGCGGCCAGTAATTGTAAAGCGAGCGTTAAGAGGCGCGCCTACTGTGATATTGTTTGCTGTGTGTGCGTTCGGGAAATATTCAGTATCAGTTAGGTTCTCAATATTAACCTGAAGGCGAACACTGTCGTTTAAGTCATAGTATGCAGCAGCGTCAATTCGAACGAAATCAGGCAATGTTGTGTTGTTGCCATTATCAGCAAAACTTTCGTCCTGATACGTTAGGCCTACACCAAAACCAAGGCGATCAGTAACTTGATAATTACCCCAGATATTGAAGGTATGCTCTGGTAATTCACGAACACGAAGGCCTTCACTGCCATCATCGTTAACCTGATTACCCTCAAGGTAACTATAGCCCGCAGTAATAAAGAACTGATCGGTGATCTGACCTTGAATTTGTGCTTCGATACCACGGATTTCGCTGTCGATTACATCAAGCGTTCCGGGGTCGTTATCAGCAACCTGCGGCGAGCTTTGTTCGTTTTCAAAGATAGCGGCTGTAAAACTAAGGCCATTCGCAAAGTCCCATTTCAAACCAGCTTCAATCGTCTGGAATGTGTTAGGGTCAAGCGCATCGTCAGGTGGATTGATATCCGCAAACTGCTCACCACTCCTTGGCAAGAAGCTCTCGCTAAAGCTACCATAAATCGAAATATTTTCCTGCGGTTTAAAGACTAGACCAAGACGCGGAGAGAATTCGGAATCGCGGCGCTCTCTGATATCGCGCTCACCGGTTTCAATGAATGTCTCAATGTTATCAACTGTAATATCAAAGCTATCGAAACGACCACCAATTAAAAGGTCTAAATGCTCAGAAATTTCGATTTGATCCTGAATGTATACTGAGAATACTTCAACGTCTGCTTCAGTATCGTCATTAAGATCAACATTAAAGCTGTTTGCTGTTGGAAGGCCACTTGCATTTGTACCAATGCCATTGGCAAAGTTTAGCGGACGAGTTGCTGTGAAAAACTCAATATCATCTTGCGTTTGATCAAAGAAGGCATTGAAACGGTCGTTGTTATTGGAAGTATCAATATATTCGCCCCCAACGAAGAATGTATGTCCAATGCTACCCGTCTTAAACTCACCGACTAAATTTGTAGATAAAACCAAATTCTTGCGCTGAGTTGTATCAATATAGCCATCAAGACCAACGACATTGGTGTCTTCATTAAAGCTTACCGGAAAGAAATTAGAATAAAGCTTATCATAATCGCCGTAGAAAGCGTTGAAATTCCCTTTTAAACTCTCAGAGAATTCATGTTCAACAGTGGCGCGAATTGTGTGGCCTTCGAAAGTTGTTGTATTTAATTCTGGGTCACCAAAAGTAATATCAACAAGCTGCTCTGCGGGGCGACCATCTGCGCCGGCGGGGATACCACGATCAACAAAGCGTTCGTTATTGTTATATTCGTACGAAACATTCAATGTTGTTGCATCTGAAAGTTCAATACGTGCTGTTGGATTAATACCATAACGATCGCCGTCGAAGAAATCACGGTGGTTATTCAGGCTTTCATAGTATCCATTGATACGGAATGCTGCATTGTCGCTGACGGTAAAGTTGGCATCAGCTTGAATAGTATAAGCACCGAAAGTATCTACACTCCCTAGGTAGCCAACGAAATCTTCGCCAATCACACCTTTTTTCGTCACGCGGTTAATAAGACCACCTGTGCCGCCACGACCGAATAGAAGAGCGTTTGGACCGCGAAGTACTTCAACTTGTTCCAAGTTATAAAGCGAGCGATAATACTGTACGTCATCACGGACGCCGTCGAGGTAGAAATCAGCTGTTGAGCGTACCCCCCGGAACACAACAGCATCGCGGTGCCCTTCACCCTGGGAACTTGTAATACCAGGCGTGTAAAGTGTGATGTCGCTAATGCTATCGATACCTTGGCGGACAATTTGGTCAGCGGTGATGATCGAGAGACTCTGTGGAACGTCGATAATGGGTGTTGGAGTTTTCAGCGCATTGACTTGATCACTATATAAGTAGCGACCGGTAACGATGATTTCTTCATCATATGCATCATATGCATCTTGATCTGCAGTGTTAACGTCTTGAGCATAGGCTGTGCCGGTTAGGCTCACCATAATTGTGCTCATATATAATATACTTTTAAGTTTTGTACTCATTCGTCATTCCACGAGTTTTTGGTGTTATTAAGAATTATTCGCAATAATTCTCGTTGGTCGTGCTTATATATTATTAAGAATGAATATCAATATTATTCGCATTTAATTTCGGCTTTGGCAAAAACTGATGCACTTTTATCACACTATTCAGATGGTGATCTGGAGGCAAATATGAACGTTAGATGAAGAAGATTGAGAGAAATGAAAAGTGATAGAATTGTGCTCATAGTGAAATTTTTTTTGCACAAAATTAACCAAAAATTAATTTCTGTTTACACATTGATGTCTTCATTTTAATCTCTATAAGTATTTGTTAAATAAAGAAAAAAATGATTTCTAGTTTACTAAAAAAAGGATCATGAACGGTTGTTAATCTAGCTGAATGCGAATTCATGAAAATAACACTTACTTTACTTTCAATCGCTTGAATTTTGACGTTTCTTGCCCCTCGAAGATCTGGGGCAGATTTATAATTTCCTTAGTATAAACCACATGGGTGGCATCAAATAACCTTCCCCGATTTTCTTGAATAATCACTTATAGGAGACAAAAGTGAGCAAGAAATTTGGTAAAATAGATTCGGCACATACCGCTCGTTTCTTAAACAAGAGGCTAATGGCTTCGACATCATTATTGGCAATGGCGCTTTCTGGCGCTGTATCTGCCCAAACAATAATCCCAAATGGTGACAACCAGTCACGTACAAGCCAGGTTGATGGTGAAACCATCCTCGTTGACACTGGAAGTACAAGCACTGTTGCGGGGGCACCGCTTCTGACTGTTAACAACAACGATGTTATCGTTAACAATGCAGGAACACTCTCAACAACTGGTGTTACCAACACGCTAACATTAAATGGCAACGGCATTATTATTAACAATACTAATACTGGCTCTATTACTGCCGACTCGCGTGCTATTGAAATTAATGGCTTGAATGCAGCGATTGTTAATGATGGCTCTATTTTGGGTACATTAAGTCAGCGCAATGGCACTGTTTACTCTAATGTGACAGCGAACAACTTTTCGTTGACAAACAGCGGCACAATTGATGCTGGTGCAGGTCAGATTGGTGCAGGCTTCTCGGCTGAACTTGCAGCGGAAGGTACAGATTTTGATATTATCAATTCTGGCACGATAGCTGGTCGTGGTAACGAGGGTGCAGGCCTTGCAACAGCAGGCGATGGTATCCGCCTTGAGCGCACACGCGTTGGCGGTGCACTTGATGCGACGACGACAGGTTTGTTTACGGGTACAATCACAAATTCAGGAACTATTTCTTCTGAAGGTGCTAACGGTACTGTTGCTGGTTTCCGTGCTGTTAATGGAGTTTCCTTCCAGGGTACGCTAACCAACGAAGTTGGCGGTGTTATCTCTGGTACACAGAATGGTGTGTATTTCGGTAACCCAACGCCTGCAGGCGGCGGTGACCACACTGGTGGTGTTGTCAACAACGCTGGGACGATCTCTTCTGATAGCCGCGCGCTTAATATCGATGGTATCGGCCTTGAAGTAAACAACCTTGCATCTGGTGAAATCATCGGTACAGGCAACCAGCGTAACGGTACAGTATATGCTGATGGTACTGCTGATGACTTTACGTTCAATAACGCAGGCTCTGTTGATGCAGGTGAAGGCAACACAGGATCAGGTTTTGGTGCTGAAATCGGCGGTGCTGCTGATGGTGCGAACACATTTGATCTTATCAACTCTGGTACTATTCAGGGTCGCGGACAGGCTTCTGCTGCTGAAAACGCTGCAGGCGACGGTGTCCGCATTGGTAACGTTGGCAACATCGGTGTGTTTGATGGAACAATCACGAACTCTGGCGAAATTAACTCAGAGAGCACACAGGGTACAACAGCAGGTATCCGTTTCGTAAACGGTATTAGCTTCCAGGGTACACTAACAAACACTGGAACAATTTCCGGTGCACAAAACGGTCTTTACTTCGGTAACCCGGTTGACGGCGCTGGTGCTGATCACACTGGTGGTGTTGTAAACAACGCTGGTACGATCTCTTCTGACAGCCGTGCCCTTAACATCGATGGTATCGGTCTTGAAGTGAACAACACAGGCTTAATTCTTGGTACAGGCAACCAGCGTAACGGTACAGTATATGCTGACAGCACTGCACAGGACTTCACTTTCAACAACGCCGGTCTTGTGGACGCAGGCGCTGGTAACACTGGTTCAGGCTTCGGTGCAGAGATTGCTGCAGACGGTAACACATTTGACCTTATCAACTCTGGCACTATTCAGGGTCGCGGTCAGGCTTCTGCTGCTGAAAACGCTGCAGGTGACGGTGTTCGCATTGGTAACGTTGGCAACATCGGTGTGTTTGATGGAACAATCACAAACTCTGGTACAATCAACTCAGAGAGCACACAGGGTACAACAGCAGGTATCCGTTTTGTAAACGGTATCAGCTTCCAGGGTACACTGACGAACGAAGCTGGTGGTGTTATCTCTGGTGCACAAAACGGTCTTTACTTCGGTAACCCGGTTGACGGCGCTGGCGCTGATCACACTGGTGGTGTTGTAAACAACTTCGGTACAATTTCATCAGGAAGTCGCGCACTTAACATCGACGGTATCGGTCTTACTGTTAACAACCTTGCAACTGGTGAAATCATCGGTACAGGCAACCAGCGTAACGGTACAGTATATGCTGACAGCACTGCACAGGACTTTACTTTCAACAACGCTGGTCTCGTGGACGCAGGCGCTGGTAACACAGGTTCAGGCTTCGGTGCAGAGATTGCTGCAGACGGTAACACATTTGACCTTATCAACTCTGGTACTATTCAGGGTCGCGGTCAGGCTTCTGCTGCTGAAAACGCTGCAGGTGACGGTGTTCGCATTGGTAACGTTGGCAACATCGGTGTGTTTGACGGAACAATCACAAACTCTGGTACAATCAACTCAGAGAGCACACAGGGTACAACAGCAGGTATCCGTTTTGTAAACGGTATCAGCTTCCAGGGTACACTGACGAACGAAGCTGGTGGTGTTATCTCCGGTGCACAAAACGGTCTTTACTTCGGTAACCCGGTTGACGGCGCTGGCGCTGATCACACTGGTGGTGTTGTAAACAACTTCGGTACAATTTCATCAGGAAGTCGCGCACTTAACATCGACGGTATCGGCCTTGAAGTGAACAACCTTGCAACTGGTGAAATCATCGGTACAGGCAACCAGCGTAACGGTACAGTATATGCTGACAGCACTGCACAGGACTTTACTTTCAACAACGCTGGTCTCGTGGACGCAGGCGCTGGTAACACAGGTTCAGGCTTCGGTGCAGAGATTGCTGCAGACGGTAACACATTTGACCTTATCAACTCTGGTACTATTCAGGGTCGCGGTCAGGCTTCTGCTGCTGAAAACGCTGCAGGTGACGGTGTTCGCATTGGTAACGTTGGCAACATCGGTGTGTTTGACGGAACAATCACAAACTCTGGTACAATCAACTCAGAGAGCACACAGGGTACAACAGCAGGTATCCGTTTTGTAAACGGTATCAGCTTCCAGGGTACACTGACGAACGAAGCTGGTGGTGTAATCTCCGGTGCACAAAACGGTCTTTACTTCGGTAACCCGGTTGACGGCGCTGGCGCTGATCACACTGGTGGTGTTGTCAACAACGCTGGCACGATCTCTTCTGACAGCCGTGCCCTTAACATCGATGGTATCGGCCTTGAAGTAAACAACCTTGCAACTGGTGAAATCATCGGTACAGGCAACCAGCGTAACGGTACAGTATATGCTGACAGCACTGCACAGGACTTCACTTTCAACAACGCTGGTCTCGTGGACGCAGGCGCTGGTAACACAGGTTCAGGCTTCGGTGCAGAGATTGCTGCAGACGGCAACACATTTGACCTTATCAACTCTGGCACTATTCAGGGTCGCGGTCAGGCTTCTGCTGCTGAAAACGCTGCAGGCGACGGTGTTCGTATCGGTAACGTTGGCAACATCGGTGTGTTTGACGGAACAATCACGAACTCTGGTACAATCAACTCAGAGAGCACACAGGGTACAACAGCAGGTATCCGTTTTGTAAACGGTATCAGTTTCCAGGGTACACTGACGAACGAAGCTGGTGGTGTTATCTCCGGTGCACAAAACGGTCTTTACTTCGGTAACCCGGTTGACGGCGCTGGCGCTGATCACACTGGTGGTGTTGTAAACAACTTCGGTACAATTTCATCAGGAAGTCGCGCACTTAACATCGACGGTATCGGTCTTACTGTTAACAACAGTGGTTCAATCCTTGGTACAGGCGATCAGCGTAATGGTACAGTTTACTTTGATGGCACAGCCAACAATGTAACACTGAACAACCTTGCTGGTGGTGTGATTGATGCAGGCGCTGGCAACAATGGTTCAGGTGTTTCTATTCAGGCCCTCGCTGGTGAGCGCACGCACACTATCTCGAACGCGGGTATTATTCAGGGTCGTGGTACTGCTCTTGCTTCTGGTGAAGCTGCTGGCCTCCGCGTGTTCTATCCACCTAACATGATGCGTCCAGTTGTTAACCTAGATATCGATAACACTGGTACCATTGCTTCTGAAACATCAGCAGGAATCTTGCTTGAAAATATCACTTTTGCTGGCGATATTACGAACTCAGGCACGATTTCAGGTGCAACGGCTGCGATTGATGCAAGTACATCATTCGGCAATGTGATCATCAATAACTCAGGCGACCTAGTTGGCGGTGTGTTAACTGGTGCTGGCGATGATGTTCTGAACATCTCTGGTGGCTCTATCTCTGGCGATATTGATCTTGGTACGGGTAGCAACCAAGTGAACATCCTTGCTGGTGGTTCACTGGATGTTGTGGGTACAATCAATGTTGCAAGTGATGTTGCAGTTGACGGCCTTGTTAACTTTGATCTCGGAGAGATTATCAATGTTGACGGTAATGCGACATTTGGAAATGCTAGCCAAGTTTCGCTAAACTTCACAGATGTAACAAGCCTAAGCTTTGGCCAAGCTACTAATTTGATTACTACAACAGGTACTTTGACAAACAATGGTGTGTCATTTGCTCCTGAAAACAACTTCCTCGTTGATTTCAATGTTGTGGCTTCATCAAATGCTGTTTCAGTAACGCCGACAGTTGTTAACCTTGCTGCGCTTTCAAATGATGTAAATGTTTCATCGTTCGGTTCTGCGTTCGCTGGTGCATTGCAGGCAGGTAACGGCGATGCTGCTTTCGCTGCAAATGCAAATGCCATCAACGGCTTCACAAACAACCGTCAGTTTGAACTTGCTGCTTCCAGCTTGCTTCCAACCCTAAATGAGGGTGTGACACGTGAAGTTTATGAAACACAGAACCAGGTTCTGAGCCTTATTGATAGCCGCCTTGGTGGTGACGCTGAAGGTAACGCGATCTGGGGTCAAGCGTTCGGCCGTACAGCAGACCGTGATAGCGAAGGTGGATTGACCTTCTCTGGTTATGATGCTGACAGTTATGGTTTTGTAATCGGTGCGGACACAGCAATTGCTGATAATGTTCGTGCGGGTGTTGCTTTCTCATACTCTGATATTGATGTTGAGGAAACAAGCGGAGCGTTTGAAGAGACTTCAATCGACAGCTACAGCTTGAATGCTTATGCATCATATGAAGATGAAGGAACATTTGTTAACGGTGCTCTTGCATATGTCTTCGGTAATGCTGACAGTAGCCGTCAAGCAATTGTTGATACGATCTCTTCAGACTTTGATGTTGATCAGTTCTCAGCAAAAGTAACTGCTGGTTACAAAGCAAACCTCGGTGATCTGGAGTTCTCTCCATTCGCAAGTCTTCAGTATGCTAATATTTCACAAAGTGATTTTACTGAAATTGGTGGACTGAACCTTGTTGTGGATGCCGATAGCGTAACAATCTTTGAAACTGGGGTTGGTGCAAAGTTCGCACTTCCAATCGAAAATGATGGTTTCAAACTTGTACCGCAGGTTTCTGTTGGTTGGTACTATGACCTTGCTGACGAAGCCCGCAGCCTGAACGCAAGCTTTGCTGGTGGCAACAACTTTGCGCTCACTGGTGTTGACCCAACAGCTTCAAGCTTCGAAGTTGATGCGTCACTCGGCATTTTCACTAGCGGAAACACATCAATCACACTTGGCTACGAGGGTGAATATCGCTCTGACTTCAATAGCCACGCTGGTGTAGCACGCATTAGGTTCGCTTTCTAAGGAGGGCGATCCAAAACAAAAATTCCCTAACCACCCAACTCGGCCACAAGTTCGCGCTTGTGGCCTTTTTTTGTTTTCTTCGAACAAGGGTTGGATATTCATCAATATGAAAAAAGTTATAGATGGCCCTTGAAATATGTATACAAATGCATACATATTAAATCATAGGTAATAAAAAGCATGCAAAACGTGTTGGGGTGCTATGAGTCAAAAGCCAATTCCACTTAGTGTACGTTTATCGCAAAAGGATGCTGCTTTTATCGCAGACCTGAAGGAGCCTGACGCCATTACCATGAGCGAAAAAGTTAGGTACCTGGTTCAAACAGAACGAATAAGAAGCGAGCAGGCCGAGACATTTGAGGGACTATACGCACAATGCGAAGAATTATTGCGCCCACTAGCCGCCAAGTTACGTGCTGAGGAACGATTAAAGGGTGAAAGTTATCCTGTCCTATCCTTAATGTCGGCGTGGCTTCCAAAAATGATTGCGTCATTAGGACAGTATCAAGTGGAGGGTAGGGTTCAGGGCAGCCCAAAAAATAGTGATAAACAAAATTTCGGTGCCGGAAGTGAACCATATTCTGAATTGGGGGGCTTGGAGTATGAATGCTTGATGCAGTTGGCTGTGTTCCTTCCGGCGCTGAAAACCCTTTTGGATTCTGGGCAGCATAAACAGCTGAGTGACAGTGAAGCTGAGAAACTAACTACTATTTTCAATAAATAAACAAGTGAGGAGCTTTTATGGCAAAATTAGGTGACCGAGTAGGTCGAATAATAAGTGGCAGTATCAATGCGATGATTGATGCGATTGAAAATGCAGCCCCTGAAGCCGTTATGGAACAAGCGTTACGGGAAATTGATGATGCAATTGCTGAGGTTCGTGTTTCCTATGGCAAAATTACGGCTGATAAACATTTAGCCAGTAAGCAACTTACTGAAAACAGCAACAAGCATGAAGAACTAACCAGTCAGGTTGAAGTGGCTATTGCCGAAAATAGAGATGATCTTGCAGAGGCTGCGATTGCGCGTCAGATGGACCTGGAAGCGCAGGTTCCAATATTGGAAGCATCGGTTAAAGATTACTCAGAGCGTGAACAAGAGCTTGAAGGTTACATAAAGGCCTTAAAAGGCAAGCGAAGCGAAATGCTTCAGGAACTGGATGACTATAAAAAACATCAGGCGGCAGCCGCTCAGAACCAAATACTGGATGGTGACAATCAACCGAACCCAAATAGCGATGTTAATGCCAAGGTGGAAGCAGCGACAAGAGTTTTTGAGCGTGTCGCAGGTAGTTTACCAAGCGGTGATGCACTTGACGAAACGTCAGTTAAATTGGCTGAACTAGAAGAATTATCAAAGAAGAACGCCATTCAGGAACGTTTGAAGGCTATAAAAGATAAGCAAGCATAAATTTCCTCTTTTCTTGATCAAGAAAATATTGATTATTGGTTTTTAGTAGCGAGAGGGGGATTTATTGACAGTCATAGAATTATTTTTAGCGCCAGAAAATATCGCATTCTCGGTTGCCTTGGGTCTTGTGATCGCAATAGGTGTTCTGGAAGGTATTGGCGCAGTTGTGGGGTTTGCGCTTTCAGGCTTACTGGATAGTATCTTTCCCGAAGCAGATATAGACCTTGATGCTGGCGATGTTGGTGATAGCGGTGCCTTTGGTGAATTCCTATCATGGCTTCGCTTCCGCGAGGTGCCTGTGATCGTCATTATGATTGCCTTTTTAACGGCCTTTGGACTAACTGGTATTGTTTTCCAAGGGGTTCTCGCAGCCATTCTCGGTAGTACAGTAAATGGTTTTGTTGCTAGTATCAGCAGCCTTCTGATTTGTTTGCCAGTGGTCCGATTTTTTGCTGGTGTCTTGGCGAAAATAATGCCGAAGGATGAAACATCAGCGGTTAAGACGGATAGTTTTGTCGGCCATTCAGCCAAAGTGGTTCTGGGCACTATGGGGCGCGGCAATCCAGCACAAATCAAGCTTGCTGATCAGTTTGGTCAAGATCACTATTTTATGGCGGAACCCGACATGGATGACGCTTCGTTCAACCAGGGTGATGACGTGATTATTGTTCGCAAAGAACAAGCTCTTTTTTACGTCATTGCAAACACCAAAGAATTTATGACGGACGATTAAACCTGCGCGTTTACGTTCAATCTTTCAATCCAAAGTCAAGGGAGTAGACTTATGGAATTCAATGCACTCGACAGCACTACTTTAATTACAGCTATCGTTGGTTTTCTACTATTTTCTTTTTTATTAATGGGAGTAATTATTGCTCGATTATATACCCGAGCAAGTAAAGAGGTCAGTTATGTTCGAACTGGATGGCGTGGTCAGAAAGTCATTAAAAACGGTGGCTCAGTTGTATTTCCGGTCTTGCATGAAATTATTCCAGTAAATATGAACACGCTCCGGCTTGCGGTTCACAGAGCGAATGAGCAGGCGCTTATTACGCGTGACCGGATGCGGGTAGATGTGGTTGCAGAATTTTATGTACGCGTGCAGCCAACCGATGATGCCATTGCAAATGCGGCCCAAACACTTGGAGCGCGGACCATGCAGCCTGAAAAGCTGAAGGATCTCGTGGAAGGTAAATTTGTTGACGCCCTTCGCTCGGTTGCAGCGGAAATGACAATGGAGGACCTGCACGAGCAGCGCGTTGATTTCGTTCAGAAAGTGCAGCAAGTGGTGTCCGAAGATTTGCTCAAGAACGGTTTAGAGTTGGAAACAGTATCACTGACTGGCCTGGATCAAACAGGTATGGAGTATTTCAATCCAAACAATGCGTTTGATGCTGAGGGTCTAACGCGCCTGACCGAAGAAATCGAACAGCGGAAGAAAATCAGAAATGATATTGAGCAGGATACTGCTGTTCAGATCAAAAACAAGAACCTGCAAGCGGCTAAAGAAACGCTAGAGATCGATAAGGAAGAAGAATACGCTCGCCTCGCTCAAGAGCGTGAAGTTGAAATTCGCCGCGCGGCACAGGTCGCAGAAATTGCTAAGGAGCAAGCGGACAAAGAACGTGAGGCCGAGCAGGCTAAAATTATTGCGAACCAGCAAGTTCAGACCTCTTCGATTACATCCGAGCGTGCGGTTGAAGAAGAGCGGATCGAGAAAGATAAGCTTATCAAAGAGCGAGATATCGCGAAAGACCGTGCTGTTGAAACGCAGGATATCGAACGCCGTAAAGCGGTAGAGCTAGCCGAGCAAGAGCGCGATATTGCGATTAGTGTCAAATCCAAAGAGCAATCTGAGGCGGCAGCAGAAGCCGATCAGGCAAGGGCACTGGCGGTTCAGGCAGAAGAGAAAGTGTCAACCGCGCGTGAAACTGAAATCGCAGATAGGCAAAAGCAGATCGAACTGATTGAAGCCGCGAAGGAAGCGGAAAGAGAAGCGATCGCGATAAAAATTGCCGCTGAAGCAGAGAAAATTGCAGCAACGGATACAGCAGAAGCTATTCGTGAGAAAGCACGCGGTGAAGCGGACGAAGCCCGCATTACGGCTGAGGCGGAAGCAGAAGCAGAGAAAATGCGCGCGGCTGCTGCTGAAATTCGTTATGCGGTTGAAGCAACAGGTAATCAGGCCCTTAATGAGGCTGCGAACCTCTTGTCCAACGAACAGGTTGCAATGCGTGTGAAGCTCGAATTGATTGAAAATCTTGAGGCAATTATCCGTGAAAGCGCGAAACCAATGGAGAATATTGATGATATCAAAATTATCCAGCTTGACGGACTAAACGGTGCAACAGCGGCATCCGGTGAGGTGTCTGGAGCTACAACCGGCGGCGATAATTTAGCCGATAAGGTAGTTTCTTCGGCCCTTAAATACCGCGCTCAGGCACCGCTGGTGGATTCGTTATTATCTGAAGTTGGTCTGAAATCCGATGACTTGAATGGATTTACTGAGAGTTTTAAGGGAACTGATAAGGATACCTCAGAGTAGATATTTGGTTCATCTCAAATAATGAAAAAGCCCCGAATTGTTTCGGGGCTTTTGTTTTTATAGACTGTAATGGTCTAAGGCTTAGAAGCGGCCAAGGTTCATAACCTTGGTCCATGCAGTAACAAAATCATTTGCGAATGTTTCGTCTGCATTATCGTAGCCATAATATTCAGCCACAGCGCGTAGTTCTGCGTTTGAGCCGAAGATCAGGTCGATCGGCGTTGCTTCCCATTTCAGTTCACCCGTTTTGCGGTCACGGCCTTCGTAGATACCTTCTGACTTGGAAGATTTTGACCACTCTGTAGACATATCCAAAAGATTTACAAAGAAATCATTATTGAGTGTGCCCGGTTTGTCGGTGAATACGCCGTAATCCGCGCCGCCAATGTTTGCGTCAAGTGAACGCATACCACCGATAAGTACAGTCATTTCTGGTACCGTAAGGTCAAGGAACGCAGCACGGTCAATCAAGGCATCAAGCGGTGCAAGATAGCTATCGTCACTATAGTAGTTACGGAAACCATCTGCATGTGGCTCGAGAACACCGAAGGATTTAACATCAGTCATTGCCTGCGTTGCATCCATGCGGCCTGGCTTGAACGGAACGTTTACAGAATGACCAGCATCTTTAGCTGCTTTCTCAATCGCAGCAGCGCCGCCAAGAACGATCAAATCAGCAAGCGAGATTTTCTTTTTGCTTGATTTTGCGTTGAATGACTTCTGAATGCCTTCCAACTTGCCAAGTACTTTTGAAACCTCAGCTGGGTTGTTGACAGCCCAGTCCTTCTGAGGAGCAAGTGCTAAGCGGCCACCATCAGCGCCGCCGCGCATGTCTGTGCCGCGGTAGCTGGCAGCAGAAGCCCAAGCCGTTCTAACAAGCTCGGATACGCTGAGGCCGGAGTTCAAAATCTCTGACTTCAAGGATTTCACATCGCGGTCGTTTACAAGGTCGTGGTTAACAGCCGGGATCGGGTCCTGCCAGATTAACGCTTCCTGTGGGACTTCTTTACCCAAGTAACGAGCACGTGGGCCAAGATCACGGTGGTTAAGTTTGAACCATGCTTTAGCAAATGCAAGCTCATACTTTTCTGGGTCATCAAGGAAGCTTTCAGCGATTTTTCTGAATTCTGGATCTTCTTTGATTGCAATGTCAGTTGTGAACATGATTGGCGCGTGACGTTTTGTTGGGTCATGCGCATCTGGAACGAGCTGATTAGCAGCTTCGTCAGTTGGAATCCACTGGATAGCACCTGACGGGCTTTCAGATTTCTTCCATTCGAAACCGAAGAGGTTATCGAGGTAGTTTGTTGTCCACTGTGTCGGTGTAACAGTCCAGGCGCCTTCGAAACCACTTGTGTGTGTGGCACCTGCATTACCTTTACCGCATTTGTTTTTCCAACCGAAACCTTGTTCTTCGATGGCAGCAGCAGCAGGTTCTGCACCAACGCAGTCTTTGCCGCGCTTCGCGCCGTGCGCTTTACCGAATGTGTGACCACCGGCGATTAGCGCTACGATTTCCTCGTCGTTCATCGCCATACGACCAAATGAAAGGCGAATATCTTTCGCAGAAGCAAGCGGATCAGGGTTGCCGTGTGGGCCTTGTGGGTTCACGTAAATCAGGCCTTGCTCGACAGCAGCTAGTGGCTTTTCAAGGTTACCGTCTTTGTCATAACGTTTCTTGTTTGAAAGGAAGCTCTTTTCACGGCCCCAGTATACAAGATCCGGCTCCCAGTTATCAACGCGACCGCCCGCGAAACCAAATGTTTTGAAACCCATGTCTTCAAGGGAAACGTTACCGGTTAGGGCAATTAGATCACCCCAGGAAATATTGCGGCCGTATTTTTGTTTTACAGGCCATAAAAGACGGCGGGCTTTGTCCAGGTTGCCGTTGTCAGGCCAGCTATTAAGTGGGTCAAAACGTTGCTGTCCGCCGCCTGCGCCGCCGCGGCCATCATGCACACGGTATGTGCCTGCTGCGTGCCATGCAAGGCGAATGAAGAATGGACCATAGTGCCCATAATCAGCAGGCCACCAATCCTGCGATGTTGTAAGAACTTCGCGGATGTCGCCTTTGACAGCATCAAGGTCTAAGCTGTTGAATGCGCTTACATAGTCAAATTCACCCTTTAGCGGGTCAGATTTAACGTCATGGGCGCGAAGCGGGCTTAGGTCAAGTTGGTCGGGCCACCAGAATTTTGGGCTTTGTACAGTATTATCTTCTGCAACGGAAATTGCAGGTGACATGATTGTCGTGGATAGAGCGAGAACCAGGGTCGCCGCTATCGGTCTAGCTTTTTTAAACATCGAAAACCTCCATAAAGTTCGAATTTAAAAACTTAGTAAATCGATCATATGATCTGTGCTATTTCTAAAAACGAGGCCATTATCCAATGAATATTAGATTTTTAACAATTGAATTATTGAATACTATTAATCGATTTAATAAATTTATATATAGCGTTATAGTTAACTATTTAATTTATTAAGCTGTTTGTTCCTGCTTGAAATGTCGGTACATTAACCGATGAAAGTTCCTGTTGATTGGATAAGCGCGGTGAAATCTTTTTTAGTGGCAATTTTGATAATTCTGAGTAGCTCCATGCAATCGGTTGCCGAGGATGATCTGCGTGCCTTGGCTAACGCGGTTTTCGGACAGTTGCCGGAAAAGATGCCTGGAAGCGAAAATGACACAATCGAGCGTATAGCATTAGGTAGAAAATTATTTTTTGAAACAGCCTTGTCTGGGAATGAAACACAGTCATGTAATTCATGCCATGAATTACGTGATGGAGGCTCAGGAACTGATAATTTGCGAGTGTCGGTTGGTGCACTTGGTATTGAAGGGCGTAGGAATAGCCCAACTGTGTGGAATGCAGGTTTTCAGTTTGTCCAATTTTGGGATGGTCGGGCAGAAAATTTAGCGGAACAGGCCAAAAGTCCGATATTAACGCACCATGAAATGGCCTTGCCATCAGAGGAAATAGCGATTGAAAGATTGTCAAAGTCCGCAGAATACAGACAAGCATTTACAGCGGCTTTTTCAGATTTATCTGATCCGATAACCTTTGATACTATTGCTGAGGCTTTGGCAGCTTTCCAGCGAACATTAGTAACGCAGGATCGTTTTGATGATTTTCTCGCTGGGGATGACAATGCCCTGAATGAGCAAGAAAAAAAGGGGCTTTATACCTTTATCAAAAGCGGATGCAATGGCTGCCATAATGGCCCCTTAATGGGGGGTGAGCTGTTTATGAAGATGGGACTCGTTAACCCATATCCGAATACGGATGATAAGGGCAGGGCAGAGGTTACGGGCAAGCGTCGTCATAATTATCTTTTCAAGGTACCAACGCTTCGCAATGTCGCTCAGACAGCGCCTTATTTCCATGATGGAGCGGTCTTTGAGTTGGATCAGGCTGTATCGGATACCGGATGGCATCAGTTGGGTATTAAATTTACCCCTGAAGAAACCAAGGATATCGTCGCCTTTCTAAAGGCGCTTGATAATACGCGAACACTTGATGACTTGAAATGAGTATGAAGGGGTGAATAGTATCAGGCGCCCCAAAGACTGGGGTTTAGATCAGAAACATCACCGTTGTGAATGGTAAGGTGATGGTCCCGGTCTTCAGCAAGAAGTGCAGGGGCATCAACGTCAACATACGCTGCATGTTGGGCGATGAATAAAGCTGGTGCCATACCAAGCGATGTCCCAAGCATACAGCCAACCATGACCTCAAAATCCATGTCTTTGGCTGCCTTATAAAGCTTGATAGCCTCGCTTAAGCCACCAGTTTTATCGAGTTTGATATTAATGCCCTGATATTTGTCTCGAAGGTTAACAAGGTCCGCCGTAACATGGCAACTTTCATCAGCGAAAATAGGAATTGGTGCATTCAGGTTTATTAGGGTTTCATCTTTGTTTGCTGGAAGGGGTTGTTCAAGCATCGAAATCTTCATATCTGCGAGCATAGAAAGATTTTTGTTGAGGCTATCAGGTGTCCAGCTTTCATTGGCATCAATAATGATCTTTGAATTTGGTGCGCCAGAGCGTGCTGCCTGAACACGTTCCGAAACAAGAGAATTATCGAGCTTTAGTTTGAGGACCGGAAAACCCGCGAGGGACCGCGCCTCTTTAAAAACTTCGTCAGGCGATAAAATACTGATTGTTTGGACGGTTTTGATACCGTTTGGGGAACCAAGGCCGGACGCAATTCCCACAGTGGTATTAGATAGCTTGGCACTTAAATCCCAAAGGGCATTGTCGATAGCATTGCGAGCAGATCCCGCTGGCAGGATAGTTTGCAAGTTCTCAATGGAAATACCGTTTTCAATATCACTACGGAGATTTTCTATCTCATCGATAATGGAGGCATTGCTCTCGCCGTACCTTGGTGAGGCGACGGCTTCGCCCCTGCCGGTATGACTATTTTCGCTGATGTGAACGGTTATGGTTTTAGTTTCGGTACGTGAGCCACGAGCAATGATGAACGGCTTTTTTAAGCGCCAAGTATCTTCCGTGATTGTTAGGGTTCTTTTAGTATTCATTCCGCATGTTTACGTAAATTCAACCAATAGCTCAAGGCTAAAGCTGGTGAGTTATTCGGCCCACTTGGGGTGACGTTTCTCAAGAAATGATGCGATGCCTTCGCGCCCTTCATTACTCGTTAGCCCATTTGCAAAAGCATTGGCGGCAACTTTGATAAATTCGTCAGTTGGTAAACCTGATTGAACCTGTCTGATGATTTCCTTGGTTACGGCCACGGCGTTGGGTGCACAAGCGAAGGTTTCTGATTTTATTTTATCTTCGATGGTTGTTAAAGCGTCAGGGGTATCGACAGTGTAATCTACCAAACCGAGCTCATGCGCGGTTTTTCCGTCAAAGCGCGAGCCGAGTAACATCATCCGTTTGCCAGTTATTGCGCCTAGGCGAGCCAGAATATAGGGCGCAATCTGCGCTGGCGTAATGCCAATGCGCGTCTCCGTAAGGGCATATTTAGCGTTAGTGGTTGAGGTGATGATGTCGCAGCAACAAGCAACCCCAAAGCCGCCAGCCATCGCAGCACCTTCGACCAAGGCTATGGTAATTTGCGGCATATCCGCGATCATGGCAAAAAATTCACCAGCACTTTTGCTTAAGCTTTCAGCTTCACCTTTTGCCTCAACACCTTTTTCATGGATTGATCGAAAACCCTTTAGGTCTCCGCCAGCACAGAAAACACCACCATTGCCGCGAAAGCTAATACCGCGAACGCTTCGGTCATCCCTAACAGCGTTTAAAACGGCCTTGATATCTGCCACCATTTTGTCCGAAAGCGCGTTGCGACTTTCCGGCATATTGAATACAATTTGCAGCCAGCCGTCCCGTAAATTCGTAGTAATTGCGGTGGTTTCAGGAATATTTGTCATGATGTGGCTTTCTCTTCATTTATCATGCCCATGATATCTTCAGGAACTTTGATCATATAGTGCAGAAGAATTTGCCCGTAAGCTTTTCCCTGCGGATCAGCGCGTAAGCTTGCAACGCCGCCGCCACCAAGAACGTCATGCAATATAAAATTGATCGCATTCATGCCGGGCATAAGGAAACGTTCAACCGAGGACGGATTGAAATGGGCAAAATGTTTTTTCACACTCTCTTCCGTCAGCGAATGCCAGATATAGGGCAGATATTCAGGCCTGCGCGCAATGATGCCGACATTTGCTCTGTCACCCTTATCACCACTTCGCGCCCAAGCAAGGTCAATTAGAGGCACTTCATCATTGCCATTGAAGCTTAGTTTTTTAGGAGGATTTGGCCTCACAGTATCTGTTGTAGCCAATGGAGGGCTCATATGCGGTAAATCGATTTTGCTATTATCAAACTCGCATTGGATATCTAACTGGTCTGCATCAATCAGAAATGAAAACAGCCTTACCACAGGCATTGGCTTTGGTCGGCTTGCATTAAATGCGGTTAGGCCAGCGGGGGTAGCAAGACCAATTCCTGCCATTTCCTTTAGTAATAAGCCAATGGCCTCTGCCCGAGGATGTTTGGCCGCGATCTTCAGGGTGACCTCGCGCGAACCAGTATCTGCCCCACCGAACTGGCTATCATTCCCGATCAATTCGGTTGATTTTTCCGTATATTCACCAGCATTACTTGCGCGAAGTATGGCCTCTGCGCGCTTGAAAATTGCATTACTGAGAGTTTCAGCCTTCTTGGCGGCCTCGTACCCAACAAATGTCATCAATGCACCGCATTTGTATCCGTCCATGTAGGTGGTTGAAACTTTATATTTCCCGGTTGGCGGCTTGCCTTTTGCGCCTGATACGGCGGCCCGGTTTTGCGCGATTTCGAGGATTTTAACATCTGACAAGTCACATATGACGTCAGGGAGCATATAATTCTGTGGGTCTTCGATTTCATAAACAA
This sequence comes from Kordiimonas sp. SCSIO 12610, assembly GCF_024398015.1. Taxonomy (GTDB): domain Bacteria; phylum Pseudomonadota; class Alphaproteobacteria; order Sphingomonadales; family Kordiimonadaceae; genus CANLMI01. Next base: position 2,883,447 of record NZ_CP073747.1, on the reverse strand, counting down.
GTTGCTCGCTGACAGTTCCTACAGATACCAAACCGCCAGTATTCTCAGGTTTGCTGATAATCATGGAACCATCAGCGCTAATTTCTGCAATAGGGTAACCGATATTATGAATGGTATCAGCAACCAGATGCCAATCGGTAAAATTACCACCAGTGGCCTGAGGACCACATTCGAGGAGGTGCCCAGCTAAGCTTCCTACCGCTAAGAGGTCATAATCCGTATCCTGCCAGCCAAATTCATGCTGACATGCTGCAAGGGTAAGCGCGCTATCAGCGCACCTGCCTGTGATAACAATATCGGCGCCGCCTGCAAGCGCTGCCACAACAGGCGCTGCGCCCAAATAGGCGTTCATACTGGCAACTTTATCTGGGCTAGGAAAGCTACCACCTGTAAACATCTCGGTTGGTGCTTGTTCAGTGATTTTTGTCAATTGAGGCATTAAGTCATCACCTGTGATGACGGCGACCTTCAAATCCAGCCCACGACTTTGAACTAGGCTACGCACAATCTTCCCGCAGGCTTCGGGGTTCACGCCGCCAGCGTTAGAGAGGATTTTGACACCCTTATCGGCGATAGCTTTCAGGTTGGGTTTCAAAACAGCGCTGATAAAATCGGTGGCATATCCTTTCTCTGGGTCTGAAGCACGCGCGCGCGCCATGATCGACATGGTGATTTCAGCCAGGTAATCATAAACAATATAGTCGAGGCCTACGACTTGCAGGAGTTGGGGGGTGGACACCGCGCTCTCGCCCCAATACCCACAGGCACCACCGATCTTAATTGGTTTGTCAGCCATGACTTTTGCGCTCCCTTGTCGCAGTGGGTTATCGTTTTGACATGCCCATCATGCCCGAGAGAACACGGAGCATTGTCTCGTCACTGCCGCCACCGATAGATGTTAGGCGCGAATCCCTATAGCTACGTGACACTACATTATCCCACATAAAGCCCTGACCGCCCCAATATTGAAGGCAGCTATCGGTTACCTCGCGCGCGAGCCTGCCGGCCTTAAGCTTCGCCATTGTCGCGAGTTTTGTTACATCGCCCCCATTGATATAGTCTTCTGTTGCCTGATACATAAGGGCACGTAAGCATTCGATCTCGGTCTGAAGCTCAGCGAGACGGTATTGCACCACCTGATTATCAAGTACGCTGCCACCAAATATTTTGCGTTCACGCGTATATTCGATGGTTTCATTGATGCAAAGCTCGAAGCCCTTGATACAGCTCATGGCGGCGTATAGGCGCTCTTCCTGAAACTGGATCATCTGCATACGGAAACCTGCACCTTCATCGCCGATCCGATATCGTTTCGGAACCCGAACATCATCAAAGAATATCTGCGCGGTATCACTAGAGCGCATGCCCAGTTTGTTCAGACGTTCAGAAAATGAAATACCAGGTGTTTTGGTAGGCACAATAATCAGCGACTTGTTCGCGTGTTTGTTACCATCATCTGTGTTCGCAAGCACACAAAGGAAATCTGCCTGCGTTGAATTAGTGATCCACATTTTGGTGCCGTTGATGATATAATCATCACCGTCAGAGACAGCATTTGTTTTGATCGCCGCAACGTCCGATCCCGCATGAGGTTCGCTAACCGCAATTGAACAGACCATATCGCCTGCAATGGCAGGTTTCAGGAAGTTTTCCTTGATTTCGTCATGCCCGAAGACTGCAAGCGCAGGGGTTGCCATGTTGGTCTGTACGCCAATTGCCATAGGAATACTGCCGCACCGTATCGCGCCTAATTCCTCCGCGAAAACCATTTCATAGGAATAATCTAGGCCCAAGCCACCGTAAGCCTCCGGTTTTGAAATCCCCAAAAGCCCAAGGTTCCCCATTTTTTTGAAAAGCTCATGGGCCGGGAAAATACCAGCGTCTTCCCAGTCATCAACATAGGGATTGATCTCATTTTCAACGAATTTTGCGACAGTTCTGCGAATTTCATTGTGTTGTTCATTAAAAAGCATAGCTCTATCCTTGATTCTCTGACTTATGACGCTGACCGGGGGCAGGGGGTGTTTCGGCACCACCAGCAAAGCACTGTGCGATTTCCATCCAGTTGCTTGCGACCTCGCCTGTAACCATCAGGTCAGTGTCCTTAATATTCCGTGTTTGGGTGACAACCTGCGCAAACTCTATGGCCTGTCCCTCGATCCGTTCACTCGTATTTTCTTCGCCGAATGCCCATATCTCGCCTGATGGCGCGGTTAGCGATACAAAGGGCATAGTTGCGGGCACTTCTTTGCCATGAAGGGTGAAATTAAATCCAAATGTCTTCACGCCAATGACGACAATATTTTTGATGCGGTCCGTATCTTGTCGCGTGATGCCAAGGAGGTCATAAATCGCCTGCCCATGCGCCCAAATCTCCATCTGGCGGGCGGTCGCGAACATGCGGACACCCATATCCGGGCCAAACCATTTGTAGCGCTGGCCATCGGGTGCATCATCAAAGCGCCCGCACATATCATTAAACATATCATTCCAGCGCTCTAACAGGGCTTGCCCTGAAATATCACCGGCCCAATTTCGTGCATAATCGCGGAAGGATATTTTGCCAGCAAATAAAACCCCCAACTCTTTTTGAAGGGCGTAAAAGGCTTCATCGCTAGTGGCTGCCGTGAGCGCCATATGGTCTGAGAAATGCAGGTGTGCAATAATATCCCAGACGGTCCAATCCTTGAACTGAGACGGCGTTTGATAGAATTCCTCGCTTTGACCTTTCATCAAATCAAATAGCGCTAGCTGTTCTTCCCGTAAGTCAGATGTTAATGACATTCTATAATCCCATCTGCTTTACGGCGAGGTCACGCATAATCTCTTCAGAGCCGCCACCAATTGCCATAACCTTTACTTCACGGTAGGTGCGCTCAACGGGGCTGCCGCGCAGGTACCCGGCACCTCCAAGGATTTGCATGGCCTCACTTGCACAGAACTCAAGCACTTTGGAGCCGAAAAACTTCGCCTTCGAAATCTCTGCCACGGGCATATTCCCGTCTTCGATATTCCAGCAAATTTGATGAACGAGCGCTTGCAATGCATCAATTTTTGAAGACATATCAGCAATCTTATGACGGATAACCTGATGAGCAATCATTGGTTTCCCAAAGGTTTTTCGCTCCTGCGCCCACTTGATGCTTTCATCCATACAAAGACGTGACATCCCAACGCACTGCGCTGTCATGCCCAAGCGCTCATAGTTAAAATTATTCATGATTGATATGAAACCACGGTTCTCTTCACCGAGCATATTTTCTGCGGGCACGCGGACGTCATCAAAAAACAGGCTGGCCGTATCAGAGCACCACCACCCCATTTTGCCGCCAACGGATTGTCGGGTGAAACCCGGCGTGTCAGCAGGGACATAGAATAATGAAATACCTGCGATGCCATCACCGCCTGTACGCGCACCGATCACAAAATGCGATGCGTTCAAGCCCCCTGTGATGAAGGTTTTTTCACCGTTTAAAACATAGTGGTTACCGTCTTTGCGCGCGGTGGTTTTGATGTTCGCAACATCGGACCCGCCTGATGGTTCGGTAATGCCGAGCGCCCCACCCATTCTACCGGAGACAACATCAGGAAGCACCTTCATTTTAATATCGTCACTTGCAAGCATTTGAATAGGGCCAGTCATGATATTGCGCGAACCAATGCTTGCCATCGCGCCGCCAATACCGCTTCGCCCCATTTCTACACCCAGGCTCGCCCGCATGAAGGCGTCATCAAAGCCAAGCCCGCCGTATTTTTCATCAATACCAAACCCGAAAAAACCAAGCGCTCCCGCCTTTTCATGAAGCGACCATGGGAAGGTGCCAGCCTCGTCCCATTCATTGGCATGGGGAACCACTTCATTTTGAATAAAGCGTTCGACCGTTTCCTGAAAGGCACGACGTTCTTCGGTTTCAAAAGGGTTTTTCATGGCAAATTTCCTTTTCGGCAATCAGATATGATTGCCTAATCCTTCGCTGGTTCAATTTCGATGAGCAAACTGTCGGCTGCAACCTGACTGCCTGCGGATGCTCCAACTGCCTTAACCGTACCGTTAATTTCTGCTTTGATCTCATGCTGCATTTTCATGGCTTCAAGAACGGCGAGTGATTGACCCTCCTGTACCTCTTCACCAATATTCACTTTAACCTCTAGCAATACCCCATGCATAGGGGCGGTTATATTGCCGCCTTTTTGTCCAACAGTTGCCTGAGAGGGCTGATAAACCAGGTTTTGAAAGCGTTGAGTGATCCCGTCAATATTGAGCCAAAAATCACCTTCGCCCATCCTATGGTATGCGGCGTTTATTCGTTTGCCATTAATAGTGAGGACTGCATCATTTGCACCAAAACTGTCTACCTCGAAATCATTGGATGTATCACCAATCGTAACCGTATAGTTCGAAGGGCCATTGGCATGAACAAAAATATCGACGATATCTTCTCCGATCTTATATTGGCTTCTGGATGTTAGGGCACCGGCACTCGTCCAGTTTTTGAGAGGGGATTCATGATCTATTGTGTTTAGCTCGTGTTCGATAACGGCTGCGACCGCGTAAATGTCACCCAATGATCCGTCGTTGTGGGCTAAGCCACCTTCAAACTCCTCATCAATGAAGGCGGTAGTGATGGGACCGTACTTAAACGTTTCTTTCTCAATACTTGCAATCAGGAAGCTTAAATTGCTTTTGGGTCCGAACAGGCATGTTTCTTTTAACGCCTTCAAAAGCTTGCGCCTTGCAATGTCACGTGTTTCGCCAAAACCGATGATTTTGGCTACCATAGGATCATAAAACGGCGATACTTCAATACCAGTTGTAATCCCTGCATCTACCCGGACGCCTTCACCTGATGGTGCGCGCCAAAAATCAATCATGCCTATTGCTGGTAGGAATTGATTTTCAGGATCTTCGCAGTAAAGCCGCGCTTCTATCGCCCAGTCATGATGCCAGATATAATCCTGACCTTTGCCGATCGTATTTCCGCTCGCAATTTCAATCTGTAACCGAACGAAATCTTCATCATATGCAATTTCGCTTACGGGATGTTCCACCTGAAGGCGGGTGTTCATTTCAAGGAAATAGAAGTTTTTATCAGCGTCTAAAAGAAACTCAACCGTTCCTGCACCGACATAATCGACGCATTTTGCTGCGTTGATAGCAGCTTCGCCCATTTTTTCTCTCAAAGCCCCGTCAACGGCAAGGGAAGGTGCTTCTTCAAGTATTTTCTGATGGCGACGTTGGACAGAACAGTCTCGTTCGCCGTAATGAACAATATTTCCATGCGTATCGCCGAAGACCTGAATTTCAATGTGGGAAGGATTGATGATAGCCTTCTCAAGAATTAAATGACCATTTCCAAAGGCGTTTTCTGCTTCGGAACGGGCAAGGTTAATAGCATCTGGAAGGCCATCTTTACTATTGACCAAGCGCATGCCACGACCGCCGCCTCCCGCACTCGCTTTCACCATAATCGGGAAGCCAATGTCATCCGCGGCCTTCGCGAAAGCGCCTAAGCTTTGATCTTTGCCGTTATAACCGGGTACGCAAGGGACCCCTGCTTCAATCATTTTTTCTTTTGCTGCTGCCTTGTTTCCCATAATTTCAATGGCTTCAGGTCTGGGGCCGATGAAGACAATATCATTGTCAGCGCATGCGCGTGCGAATTCAGCATTTTCAGACAAAAATCCATAGCCTGGATGGATGGCATCTGCGCCAGACTTTTTGGCAGCATCGATGATATTTTCGATCACAAGATAAGATTGATCAACATGGCCAGAGCCAATGCAAATCGCTTGATCCGCCATTTTTACATGAGGGGCAGCTTCGTCTGCGTCTGAATATACAGCGATTGCTTGCATCGCCATATTTTGAACGGTACGCATGATACGGCATGCTATTTCGCCGCGGTTCGCAATCAGAATTCTGGAGATATTGGTCATGATACTTCCCCCTACATCCGGGCAATGCCAAAGCTGTTTTCACGCAGTTTGCGTGTGCCAGCCTCACGGACTGTTTCCAGAATAAACCCAAGTGTTTTGCGGGTGTCGCGTGGGTCGATCATTCCGTCATCCATCAGATGGCCTGATGTATAAAAGGCATCAGATTGGCTATCAAACACATGCGTTAGCATTGTTTCCTGTGCCTTGATGACCTCTTCATCAACCTCTTCGCCTTTCGCTTTCGCTCGTCCTCTGGCGACCATAGACATAGTTTTAGCGGCCTGGTCGCCGCCCATTACACCTGTTTTGGCGTTCGGCCATGTGAAAAGAAAATCTGGATCGTATCCGCGGCCACACATCCCATAGTTGCCTGCACCAAAGCTTGCACCGACCATGAAGGTAATGCGTGGAACGCTTATGTTCCGGACGGCCTGGATCATTTTGGAACCATGCTTGATCATTCCGGCTTGCTCGCTTGTGGTGCCAACGATGTAGCCCGTGGTGTTTTGCAGGAAAACCACAGGAATGTTTGATTGATCACAGAGCTGAAGGAACTGCGCGGCTTTTGTCGCCCCTGCGGGGTCAATAGGGCCATTGTTACCAATGAATGCGCAAGCGTGCCCGAACACTTTTGCTTGTAAGCACACCGTTGAGATGCCGTAGTCGGGTTTAAAGTCCAGAAAATCGGAGCCATCAACGATGCGTGCTGCCAGTTCCCGTACATCATAAGGTTTTCGGTAGTCGGTTGGTATAAGGCCAGCTATTTCATCAGGGTCATAGTATGGTTCAGTGAAATCGTTGGTAACAGTGATTGGCATATCCTTGTCCCAATCAAGTTTTGAGATCAATTCACGTGCCATTTGAACCGCATGCCCATCATCATCCGCAAGATACTCCGCTAGGCCAGAGGTCGTTGCATGCATTTCTGCGCCGCCTAATTCTTCTTCCGTCGCAATTTCCCCTGTTGCAGCTTTTAAAAGCGGTGGTCCTGCGAGGAATGCGCGCCCGCGGCCTTTAACAGCGATTACATAATCGCTCAGGCCCGGCATATAGGCGCCGCCCGCTGTTGACGACCCATGTAAGATAGCAATAACAGGAATACCTGCCTTGGATAGTTTCGCCAAATTCCCGAATAATCGACCGCCTTGTAGGAAGCCTTCAACGGTATAATTCAAGAGGTCGCCGCCAGCACTTTCTACCAGATGTACAAATGGTAGCTTTTGTTCGAGTGAAATTTCCTGAGCGCGCTGAAGTCGGTAACCGCCAGCGGTTGTCAGGGAACCTGCTTGAATACCACTATCGTCCACAACGACAACGCAGCGAACGCCAGAGATAAAGCCAATACCGGCAATGATCGTCGCACCCGGGATTGATTTTTCTTCTTTTTTTGTGTCGAGCAAATAGCCAGCTATGTTTCCGATCACGAGAAATGGCATGCCGGGGTCAAGAAGCCGTGCCAAGCGTTCACGTGGTGTCAGTTGGCCGCGCGCATCAAAACGGTCTTTTCTTTTCTCTGATATCTTTGCACCGCGTCCATTCAGTTCACTTAATCGGTCAACCAGTGCCAGCATGTCAGCCCTGTTTGCGGCAAATTCCTCGGAGTTGGTATTAATTCTGGATGCGAATACGCTCATGCAAATAGCCTCGATCATGATCAAAATACTTTACAATAAGGAAGCCTCAGTTAAACTAAGTCAAGTTTATTTTTGTTTTCAGTTTTATTATTTCGGTTTTACTGTTCAGGGGAAATATGATGAGTCAGTCGGGAAGTGGGCAAGATTTAGTATTTGACTGGATTTCTTATAATGCCGCCAATCACGGTGCACGTACCGCGCAAGTTGATATAGCGAGTGGTCGCACATACACGTATTTACAAATGCATGACCGTGTGGGCCGACTTGCGGCTCATCTGAAAGAGTTGGGTGTTCGAAAAGGTGACCGTGTTGGGCTTCTTGCTATGAATTCAACCGATATGAATGAGGTCGTGTTTGCATGCTGGCGAATTGGGGCCGTCTGCCTAATGTTGAATTTTCGCCTTACAGCTCCTGAACTTGAATATATTATTAATGATGCAAGCCCGGATGTGGTGGTTTTTGATACCGTCTTTGAACCAACCGTTGATATTGTCAAACCTCTTGTATCTGTTAAACATTGGATCGATACAGATGGTGTTGGCGGGGATAGCAGTTTTGAGCGTTCGTTCTCTGAGGTATCTCCAATTAACGATATGATCGGCCAGTTTTTATCTGACACCTGTATGCTGATGTATTCCTCGGGAACAACCGGCCGCCCAAAGGGGGTGGTGATTACATATAAAATGCTCTTGTTCTCGGTCTTTAATTTTGTATCGAGCGTTGGAATTGCAGGACCAATGGTGAATTTGGCAGTTATGCCACTTTTTCATATTGGAGGATTTAATATATTTAATTGCCCGGCCATGTATCTTGGTGGCACGACCCTTGTGATGCGGTCATTTGACCCTGAAAGTATGCTGGAATATATTGGAAATCCAGAACATGGCGTTACGCATTTTATTGGCGTGCCGGCAATGTATAATGCTATGCGTCAACATCCGAAGGCAAAAACAGCAGATTTTTCAAATATTCAGGTTGCTTGCGCGGGCGGCGAAGCGGTTCCCGTTGATATTATTCGTTGGTGGTCAGAGAATGGATTGACCGTCCAGCAAGGGCTCGGCATGACTGAAAATGCAGCAAGCTGTACATTTTTACCGCCTGAGCAAGTGACGAATAAAGAAGGATCAGTGGGCGTATTGTTGCGGCATAGTGAAGGAAGAATTGTTGACCCGGATGGAGTTGACGTCGGGGTTAATCAAACTGGTGAATTGTGGCTTCGCGGCCCCACAGTTACGCCCGCCTACTGGAATAGGGCAGATGCCAACGAACAGTCATTTGTTGATGGATGGCTTAGAACAGGTGACATTGTCCGGCGTGATAAAGATGGGTATCTGTATGTAGAAGACCGCGTCAAAGACATGTATATTTCTGGCGGTGAAAATGTTTACCCTGCCGAGGTTGAGAATATTTTGTACCAAATGCCCGAAATTCTTGAGGTTGCTGTAGTCGGTGTAAAAGATCAAGTTTGGGGAGAAACCGGATGCGCGTTCGTTGTTGTGAAAGAGGATGCAGACCTATCTTTGCTTGATTTGCAAAGCTTTTGCTCAGATAAACTGGCTAAATATAAACATCCAAATCGTATTGAAAGAATTGACGTCTTGCCCCGCAATGCTACGGGCAAAGTATTGAAATATCAGTTGCGTGATCAACTTAAAGAAAATCTATGAGTGAAGTAAAAAAAGGAAAAACCCGGCGTCAGAAGGTTGAAGCTAGGGAAGCGGATATTTTGAAGGCTGCGCACTCTACCTTTCTCGAAAAAGGGTTTGAAAAGGCAACTATGGCTGAAATTGCAAAGCGGTGTAGTTTGTCTGAAGGGGGGCTTTACTTATATTTTGATAATAAAAAAGCCCTGATGCTCGCTGTTCTGAGAACATTTTATGTTACCCTCACGGAAAGCGCAGAGGTAGGAATATTAAAATATCAGACAACAAAAGAGCGCCTTCACTTTTTAGCGCACTTACACCTGGGTAGGTCGCTGGATGAGTGGCAAATGTTAATGCTCGCTTCCACGCTGTACCGTGATAGCCTGGAATACCAGCAGAGCGAACAATATTTGCTCAATAAAACGTACGTTAAAACATTTGATAATGTTATTCGTGAAGCCCGAAACCGTGGGGATATTCCCTCTGACAAGAAAGTATCGATTTTGCGGGATGTCTTTTATGGCAGCCTTGAACATTTGGGGCGGACCCTGATGTTGCGCGGTGACGCTGATACCTATGAGAAGCATTTAAACATGATGTTGCCATCATTGTTTTCTGCTGTAGGGCTAACGCAAGAAAACGAAATTGGGACACGATCAAGTTATGCGGATCAAATTGACAAGCTGGAAGCCATCGTTAAAGAACTTAAGCAGATGTGAGACTTTATTCATAGCAGTTGTGGTATTATGACTTTTGATGAGCGCGTACCAATTGCGCTTACTTTTTTTCCATGAAAATAGTGACATCAGACCAAACAATACCAAATTTTTTGATGTACGATCTGTTGATAATGCGATCCTCATCAAACGCCCAAATCCAGTCGTCGAATGTCACATTATAGCTTGTGTTATCCACCGGTAGATCCATGTTGTATCGCCAATTGAAGGCGTTACCAAATCCTTTGCCAGACGCTGGACCAGGTATGTCGGTTGCAGAACCCGTGTACGTATTGTCTATTTGTTTTGAGATGGTCCAGGTCCGTTCTGTCGGCCCGTTCCCTATGCTATAATAGAACGTCTCGTCGAGGGTGAGTGTATTTCCATCAATCTTACCTTTGATATCCACTTCGAAGCGTTGCAAAAGATTGCCATCACGGTCTTGCACAATGCCCCAGGCCTTAACGTCTCCTTCGAAAAATGTGAATAAATCGAAAGGTTGACCGGTTTGCTCGTAGTTTTTGCCATCGATCGAACCGGAACAGGCTGAAACCAAAAATAGTATAAAGAGAATGAACGCGTGTTTCATATTTGCGGATATCCAAAACTGTAATCTTATCGATAACTTCTGTAAACTTTACGAACAGAGCAACTAAGCTTGATACGATCTTTGATGGTGTTTGGTTTGAATTGTCTGAGAAAAGTATTAGGCTTCTTGTAATTAAAGGTGGTCTAGAGTTCGTAGTAATGGGGCATAAATTTGAAAGATACGATGGATAGTAATAAGTAAAGTGCTTAGAAAGTTATATTTGGGTTATTTAAAACTTATCTTTTTTTGTCTATGTATATCTTTCAATTGTTTTTTGATCTTAATAGGTTAGACTGTCGTATTAATAAGTGTTGATAAACTTTTACTGGCAACTAGGGTATACGCATGAAAGCTGTAATCCTATCTCTTTTAACTGTGTTTTTGGCAGAGTATTGTTGCGCTCAAAGTAAAATACTGACCCTGGCTACAGATGATGGCCCGCCACATATGATCCGCGAAACTAATAGCGGGATTGATATCGACATTGTTAGTGAAGTTTTGAAACGTGCAGGTTACGAAGTGCATATTGAGTATATGTCGCTTGCGCGCGCTCAAAAAGCTGTTGAAACAGGTAACGTTGACCTGGTTGTTCCTACCTTTTTCCAAAAGGATACAAAGGGATTTTTTGTGTCTGAGCCAGTGGTTCTTTATCGACCGACGGTGTTTACGCGTGCGGACGAAAAGCTGGATTTTAATAGCCTTGCTTCTATCAAGGGTTTGATGGTTTCCAGTTTTCAAGGAGCCAAAGGGTATTTCGGTAAGACATTTGTCGAGATGACAAGGAATAATAGCTATATGGAACTTGATGACATGTCTGTTTTACCAAAGCTCTTAGAACGAAAACGAACCAATGTTGTTGTTCTGGATTATTATCTGTTTCAGCATTATTGGAATAATGAACGACCACTCCAAGAACCAAGGCCGTCGATTAAAATCCATGAAATTATCCCTGCAATTCCTGCATATGCCGCTTTTAAAGATCAGACGGTTAGAGATAAATTCAATGAGACGTTAAATCAGATAATATCCGATGGCACACGCCAAGCCATTCTGGATAAATATTCGTCAACCCAGTTTGCTAATGCAAATGATAGATAATTCCACCTTGGTCACTTAATAGGGTTAGGTTTTCAATTGCCTCAAGGTTTATTTGGCTCTCAATCAAATTCTGATAGTTCGACGACGCGCTTTTCACTGGCTGCAATTTGAGCAGCCATACCCATCAAAACGGCCATCCTCCCGTCCTCTATCGAAACATCTGGCACGCCGCCATTATTAATAAGCTTCAAGAATTGCTGGTGTTGATAGTATGTTGAACCATGATGGTCACCAGCCAGTAATAAATCACTGTCGACGGTTATTTCTGTAGTGACTGGCTTTTTAGGCGTGCGGGGGCTTATCGTAAGCTGTGAATGCGGCGGTTCCCCAAGATCACTTGGCCAAAATCTATGTGGGCCAGGAAGTCTGCATTCGATCTTGCCCTTTGCTCCAACCGCGGATATTTCCTCATTCCAAAGTGATCCATCAGCAAACATACAGAGCTCAAGCATTGCACGGCTGCCATTGTCAAAATCAACGAGAACATATCCGCTATCCCATATATCGGGAGTTTCTCCGTTGTAGTTTTCGTCAAGGTGATTGGCGGCTTGACCACCGCTTGCAGCGACCCGGATGGGCTCTGCCCTCAGTATAAGGCGCATTAGGTCAAAGAAGTGACAGCATTTTTCGACGAAAGTGCCACCAGTATTTTTGTTAAAACGATTCCAGTCACCGACTTTCTCTAAAAAGGGAAATCGATGCTCGCGAATTGATAGCAGTTCAATATGTCCTGTTACATCCAAGGATTGATTAATCAAGGCCTCAATAGGCGGCATGTAGCGATATTCCATTGCGACCCAAACGCGATCTTTATAACGCTTATTGAGCTGCTTAATTCTTGAATGATCAGAGATATCAGTGAACAAAGGTTTTTCACATAGAATATTGGCATCGCTTTGCCTTAGAGCTTTTTCCAGTTGATTGACATGTAGGAAATTTGGGCTAACGATTACGATGGCGTCTAGCGAGGTGTTGTTTATAATCTGATCAAGGCTTGTCGATACTGAAGCATTACCAGCCAATTTAGCTGCATTTTCAGCGAGTTCAAATACTGGATCATAAACAGCTGTGACATCTGCCCCATCGAGCAATTTGATGTTTTTGATGTGTTCAACCCCCATCATGCCGCAGCCGATGATACCATAGTTTTTATTAGTCATATTGCTCACTTATTGCAGACGCATCGTGTAACGCGCAATTTCTGAATTGAACCATGTTTTGGAAAACTCAACCGGTTTATCTTCTGTATCCCAGCTTACGCGCTCGATATATCCCATGTAACTGCCCGGTTCCATATTGGTTTCTGACAGATTCCAATCAGGGAGGATGTCGATCCCCACTTGATCTTCCACTCTGGAAATAACAAGTCCAAGATTTTCTTTGTAAAACAGGTACAACGAGTCGATCAGGTCCATTTTTTCAAGGACTTTAGCCACGGATGCATCGAGCCAAATTTCCTCAATCGCAATTGGTTTATCGTTTAAGAAACGTATTCGCCTAATTCTATGTGCTTTTGACGCTGCACCAAAATCGGGCGATCCTATTGGCTTTTTTAGTTTTTGCACGTCGATTACTTTGGCAGTTGGCAGGCCGCCGCCTTCCAACAGCTCTAACCTAAAAAATGAATAAATACTGTTTATATCGGCTGTCGAACGGATATAATTTCCAGACCCGTGAATGCGCTCGAGCGCGCCTTTTTCCTGAAGGATTGCCAGGGCTTTACGCAAGGTTCCAATTGCAACACCAAGATCGGCAGCCATTTGTCGCTCGCTTGGTAAACGACTACCGTTTGCTAATTGCCCAGACATTATTTCTCTGATGAGCATTTCGCTTAATTGTATGTGTTTCGGTAGTGCGCGTTGGTTCGGCATTATGCCTTTCTCCAAGCAATATTAGAAAATTGATATACTATTGATATACATGCGTCCTCATGATATTCAACTTATATGTAAACGAATTACGAGGGTGTTCCAATGACAATCGTACCCGTTAGGTCCGCGGACTTAGAGGCCATAGAAATATCGTGGTTCTCAGCATTATGTTCGGATGATTATCAGTTTCTTGGTGTACCTGACGGGGATTTAAGGTCTAGTTGGGAACATTGCCGCGATATCCTTTTAGAGGCGGAAAGCCAAGGTTTTCGAAATATATTATGCCCTTCGTCCTACCAGGTTGGACAGGATACCCTTAGTTTTGTTGCGGGCTGTGCCCCCTTAACGTCTAAAATTAATATGTTGGCAGCAATAAGATGTGGTGAAATGCAGCCCATTATGCTTGCCCGCACCGTTGCCACTTTGGATCATATGCTTAAGGGTCGGTTGACGCTAAATATTATTAGTTCTGACTTTCCGGGAGAGGTTGCGGAAAGTACCTATAGATACCAGCGATCAAGAGAAGTTGTTGAAATCCTGAAACAGGCCTGGATGCAAGATACGATCTCTATCGATGGACAGGTTTACCAGTTTGAAAATGTACCTACCGAACCAGCAAAACCCTATCAGACAAATGGGCCTTTGTTATATTTTGGAGGATATTCGCCGCCAGCGCTCGATTTGTGCGGAGAACACTGTGATGTGTATCTTATGTGGCCAGAAACAAAGGACATGCTGGCAGAGCGCATGAAGGCTGTGCACAGTGTCGCTGAAAAGTATGATCGTGTCATTGATTATGGTTTGCGTGCCCATGTCATTGTTCGTGATACAGAGCAGGAAGCCCGGGAATATGCGGAATATATCGTCAGTAAGTTAGATGATGAATACGGTAAATTAATTCGCGACCGTGCGCATGATAGCATTAGTCTGGGTGTTTCTCATCAGGCAAGAGCAAGAGAACTTGCAGATATTTACGGATATGTAGAACCACATCTTTGGACTGGTATTGGTCGAGCACGTTCTGGCTGCGGCGCAGCGATTGTGGGTTCTGCCGATCAGGTTTTATCAGAACTGGAGGAGTATCAGAATATGGGTATTCGGGCTTTTATCTTGTCTGGATATCCACACATTGAAGAATGCAAATTGTTTGGGAAATATGTCATGCCGGATCTGAAGACATGCTCTTTGCCTGACGTGTATGGTAAAGTGCCAACTATGCCCCCGCAAACGCCTCTTGGTACAGGAATAAGAGTATAATGGAAAGAGTTCAACTTGCTGACAAACTGAATATATCCCGTATTGTCTACGGTATGTGGCGCATCGGTGATGACGTTGATACTTCGCCTTCGCATATCCAGGCTAAAATCGAAGCATGCTTAGAGCAAGGTATCAGTACAATCGATCAAGCCGATATATATGGCGGCTATATGGCCGAGGAGATGCTGGGTAACTGCCTTAAGGCTGCGCCTCAATTAAAGGGTCAAATTGAAATTGTAACGAAGTGCGATATCGTTGCTCCTGTTGGACGATATTCAGATCGGCGCGTGAAATATTATGATACCAGCCGCAGCCATATTTTACAGTCTGTAGACCAGTCCTTGTCGTTGATGAATATTGACTGCATTGATTTGTTGCTCATCCATCGACCTGATCCGTTTATGAACCATCATGAAACTGGGGCTGCCTTGGACGAAGTTGTGGCATCCGGTAAGGTTAAGGCTGTTGGCGTATCAAACTTCAAGTCGCATGATTGGTCATTGCTTTCCAGTGCTATGAATACAGAACTTGTCACTAATCAGATCGAAATAAGCCTTGCAGCGAACGATGCTTTTACCAACGGCGATATAGCATATCTGCAAGAACGAAATGTGAAGCCAATGGCCTGGTCGCCGCTTGGTGGTGGTAGTTTGTTTAATCAATCGAGCGCCGAACTGAATAGCTTACTCGAGCGGATGGCATCAGCGAATGACGTGGATATCGCGGCTGTTGCGGTTGCGTGGCTATTAGCGCACCCATCCGGTATCATTCCGGTCATGGGCACGAATACACTTGAGCGTATAAAGACGTTTTCTAAAGCCTTTGATGTCAACATAGATCGTCAAACCTGGTTTGAGCTATATTCGACAGCAAATGGTTATGAGGTTCCTTAAATAGCTTTTAAATTCCCTGAGTAGTCATTCATCAGGCTGGATGCCAATCAACATAAAAAGGAAACCTGTGTGACTGGTGCTGAACTTATATTAACTTTGGTAACGTGTGTTGTTTTGATGGCGCTCGTTGCATGGGTTTCTTATGTTTATACTCGCGGTAGCACACAGTCGAAGGATGGCTATTTCCTTGCAGGCCGGAATTTAAGTGGCCTATTCATTGCGGGTTCGCTGCTTTTAACAAATTTATCCGCTGAACAACTTATCGGCCTTAATGGCTCTGCGTATGGGTTCAATCTTTCAAGTATGGCATGGGAAGTAACGGCAGCGGTTTCAACGATTGCTATGGCAATTATTTTTCTCCCCAAATATCTCGCGGGTGCTTTTACGACGCTACCAGAATTCCTCAGAAACAGGTTTGACCCTCAGGTCCAGCAAATGTCGTTGATATTGTTTATGCTTGGGTATGGGTTGGTTACTATTCCCTCGGTCCTCTATTCAGGGTCAATTGCTGTTATCAAATTATTTGACGTTCCTGAACTGTTGGGTGTTGGTCAATTTGAAGCGCTTATCATTACAGTACTTGCGATTGGTTGTGTTGGCTCGGTTTACGCGATTTTTGGTGGGCTGAAGGCGGTTGCTGTATCTGATACTTTGAACGGTATTGGGTTATTGATTGTTGGCATATTGGTGCCACTGTTGGGGCTTTATGCCCTTGGGGGAGGCAGTATATTAGACGGTATTGCCACGATAACTTCCGAGCATCCTGAAAAATTAAATGCCATAGGAGGGAAGGGTGACCCCACCCCCTTTGGGACGATTTTTACAGGTATGATTATGGCGAATCTTTTTTATTGGTGTACGAACCAATATGTTATTCAGCGTACATTGGCAGCACAAAATCTTGCCGAAGGGCAAAAAGGGGTTTTGTTTTCAGGCTTCCTAAAGCTGCTCGTCCCATTTTTTATGATGTTACCCGGTGTCATTGCCTTTCACCTTTATGGTGCGGGATTAACGTCGATCGACCTCGCGTATCCACAGTTGATCCGTGATCTCTTCCCTATATGGTTGATGGGTTTTTTCCTCGCGGTTCTATTGGGTGCAGTGTTTAGCTCGTTTAATTCGCTGTTGAACAGTGCTGCTACACTATTTTGCCTGGATATTTATACGCCGCTTAAGGGTGGGAAAGTTAGTGAGCATGAGACTGTTCGTATGGCGAAGATTGTTAGTGTCATTATGGCGATTTTCTCGTTCATAGTGGCACCGCTTCTATATTTTGCTCCTGAGGGTTTATGGCAGATTATTAGAATTTTTACTGGGTTTTATAATATTCCAATTGTGGTGATTGTGTTGGTTGGGCTGTTTAGTAAACGCATTCCAGCGATAGGCGCTAAAATGGTCATTATTTTCCATGTGATTGCATATGGCCTGCTGAAATTTGCCTTGGATGATTACGTTACGCTGCACTTCCTGCATTTATATGCGCTTCTGTTTACAGTTGAAGTTGGAATTATGCTGCTGGCTGGATATCTTAGACCAAGGCCTGACCCCTGGGTGTTCAAAAAGGTTGATATCGTGGACTTAACACCCTGGCGATACACGGTACCTGTGGCTTTTACATTATTTTCCGCTGTAGTTTTGATTTATGTTTTATTCTCACCGATAGGACTAGCGGGCAATAATTTAGGCTTACTTTTTTACCTCATTAATGGCGGGGTATTGCTGTTGAATGTGAGTGTGTGGTGGCGCGCAATCTCTACGCATCAAAACGCATAAAGTATTGCAATATATACCACTTAATAATGTTTTTGGCAGGCATTAATAACGGCGGAGCAGTTTTAAAACCTCGCTGGGGAATAGGGCATTTCTGATATTATACGTTTTTTGTCAGTCATAATTTCTGAAATCAAGCGCCCTGTCGCTGGCGCAAGCATGACACCCATCATACCATGGCCGGTCGCGATAAATGCGTTCCCAGTGTTTTCCAGTCGACCAATTATAGGCAAGCCATCATAAGACATTGGCCGCCAGCCGAACCATCCTTTTGATGTTTGTTCAGGTAGGGCGTCTTTGAAGTAGGGGGCAATGTTTGAGTGAAGTTGTTGAATTCTGTGGTCTGGAATGTCCGTGTTAAAGCCAACAAATTCCATCATCGATCCGATACGAAGGTGATCCTTAAACGGGGTAAGCGCAATGTTTTCTTCGGGAAATACAATCGACGTTTTTGGTGCGACAGTCGTTTTTGGAAAAGTAATAGAATATCCCTTTCCAGGAATTACAGGCACCGAACAATTAAGCATTTTTGCTAATTGACCAGAGAAAGCCCCCGTTGCGATGACTAGCTGCTCCACCTCGATATCACCGGATGTTGTCATTAACTTTGAAACTTGATCGTTAGTGCGCTCGAAATTGATTACATGGCAGTTTTCAACAAATGTAACGCCGTGTTCTCTTAGCTTTTGTGTCCAGGTATGGATCAGCTTTTCAGGTCTTAAATGTGCATCTTGTTTATACAGAAAGCCGCCAGTCAGTGATGTGTCTAGGGATGGGTCAAAACTTTGTAGTGCATTAGGGTCGAGGTAATCCGCCTTCAATTTGAAATTTTCGCTAAGATATTCATCGGTTTTGGAAAACTGGTCGAGGGATTTCTGATCTTTAAATAGATATAAAAGCCCTGATTTTTGCCAATCGCAATCGAGTGCCTCAGAATTTATAATATCCTCATACTCAGCTATTGAAAGCTCAAGGATAGACTGTAAATGGTGCGTGGCTGATAACACGTGCTTTGAAGAACAATGGCGGGCAAAACTCCACATCCAGCTTATGAAGTTTAAATTAAGTTGGGGTTTTACCCTAAAAGCAGAAGACCGATCAAATAGTGACAGAAAACCTGTTTTTAAGGCGCTAGCAGAGTTTAATGGCAATATATGGCTTGGTAAAATATGCCCGCAGTTTCCCGCAGAGCATCCGCCACCAATTGTTTTGCTATCCAGAACAACAACTTTTTTCCCTTCGCGAGCGAGATAGTGGGCGCATGCCAGCCCAATGATACCTGCACCAATAATTACAACGGAATTGTCTGATCTGTTACGGGTCATGGTATTCCAAGTCTAAAGGGGTCATTATCCTCAAAGATGAGCGTTGTTTCACCACAGATATGGGCAGTGCCTGTTATCATCGGAATAATTCCACCATCCTTATTCCTTGTGTATGAGGCTTCAAATATACTCCCAACAATGCTTTCCTGCTTCCATGCATCACCGGGGTTTAACTTTCCATCCTCTGCTAGGCACGCAATCTTTGCGCTGGTTCCCGTGCCGCAGGGTGATCTGTCGTACGCCCCGCCTGGGCACATGACAAAATTTTTGCTATCGACACCCTTGAGAGTAGAAGGGCCGAAAAATTCGATATGATCAATTTCTGTACCATCTTCCCCAGTTATGCCTTGGGCAGCCAAAGCTCGTCGTATCTTTAATGATTGATATGTAAGGTCAGGAATGTTTTGAGAGGTTAAAGCGGTTGGTGCTTTGCTGATGAGGAAAAACCAGTTTCCACCCCAGGCTATATCACCAGTCACACTGCCTAGTTCCGGCACGTTCACACACACATCTTTCCTGAACCGATAACTTTCAACATTTTCAATGCTAACCTTATGGTTGCCCAGATATCTAGCTGTAACGACGCCAACCGGAGTTTCAATTTTATGTATGCCTTCGCTAATTTTTCCCATGTAAACGAGTGTATTGATGAGACCGATGGTGCCGTGGCCACACATCCCTAAATACCCGGCTGTATTATAGAAAATAACACCAGCTGTATGTTCAGGGTTAAGGGGTTCGCACAAGAGTGCACCAACCGCAGCATCAGAACTACGAGGTTCCCTGATTGTCATCGTGCGAATGTGATCGAACTCGTTGGCAAATTTTTCGCAGCGTTGTGCCATAGATCCATTGCCTAAATCCGGACCACCTTCAATGACGACCCGGGTTGGCTCGCCGCCTGTGTGAGAGTCAATAACGCGCATGGCTCCACCTAACTTGTTTTACTCGGTGTCTTTCCGGGCCAGCTATCCCACCAGTTTCTAAATTGCTGCCAAGCTTGCTCGATGAAAGCTCTTTGTGAGCTCGTAAGGTGATCATCACTATTCAATTGATATTGATATTCTGGGCTTCCTTCCAGAACCATCAGGTGCTTGTAGTATAAAACTAAGTCAGGCCCTTCATCGAATGTTGATAATACATGCAGGGCGGTATCGAGTTCATAAGCAAGTTTGCGTGCTGTAGCATCCCCTTTGGCTGCCTCTTCACAGAGTTCAACCAGTCGAAGTACTTCTTTGGGAAGAGCGTTTCCAACACCTGTGATAGCGCCGCCCGCCCCGCAATTGACAAATCCATGAAACGCTTGCGTATCAACGCCAACCATTAAAATAAGGTCATCGCTTCCTGAGGTAATATTTTCTGCCGCATACGTCATTGACTGTGCGCCGCCGAATTCTTTGAAACCAATCAGGTTTGAATTTTCATCGCGCAATTTAAAAAACAGATCAGCTTTCGTCTCATAGCCGTAATATGGGCTGTTATAGATCACAGACGGAAGGTTCGGTGCAGCCTGTAAAACGGCTGTAAAATGATTGTACTGTGCAATAGGTGAAATCCCGCGGGATAGAACACGCGGAATAACCATAAGCCCCGCAGCCCCCACCTTAGCGCCGTGCGCCGCAATTGCAGCAGCACGTTTTGTGTTTTGTGCACCTGTCCCAACGATAACAGGAACGCCAGCGCCGCAAAGGGCTTTCACACCCGTCATACGTTCCTCATCACTAAGAAGTGGCCAATCGCCCATCGAACCACAATAAACGACAGCGCTCATGCCAGCATCAATAAGGTCTTTGCCTTTGCGCGCAAGGGCATCAAAATCAGGGGTGCCTGATTTATCGCACGGCGTCATTAAAGCGGGAATACAGCCTGAAAATACGCTATTGTCTATCATCACAAACGTCCTCTTAATGATGGTGATCTATGAATGGAAGTTATCATCATGCTAAGAAAACGTCTTGACAATAATCAGGTATCAAACTTTATTTTTTGCATAAAATGAAATATGTAAAATACCTAATGATCGATTTACAAGCACAGAATAAAAGCTATTGGCCAACAGAAGAATTATTTGACTGTTTGATAGATACTGTTTTTTTTGTCAAAGACATGCTGGGGAAATATGTCGTTGTGAATGAAACTTTAGTCCGTAGGTGTGGGTTAAAATCTAAAAGTGATTTGATTGGAAGAAAACCGTCCGACTTGCAGGGGCACTCTTTGGGGGCTGATTATGAGGCGCAAGACGATAATGTTTTATCGAACGGCGTTTCTATTGTTAATCAGTTAGAACTTCACACCTATCCAAATCGATCAATTGGATGGTGTATGACCAATAAGTATCCGCTTTATGATGACAAAGGGGGCATTGTCGGCCTCGCAGGA
The DNA here is from genome assembly GCF_024398015.1 of Kordiimonas sp. SCSIO 12610. Taxonomy (GTDB): domain Bacteria; phylum Pseudomonadota; class Alphaproteobacteria; order Sphingomonadales; family Kordiimonadaceae; genus CANLMI01. Next base: position 2,862,335 of record NZ_CP073747.1, on the reverse strand, counting down.
ATATCTCAGGATTTAAGGGCACCGGATAAAACGCATGATGATTATGATAAACTAAAATCTGTTGTTGAGTATGTTGAACACAATCTAAATAGTGCGCCTTGTCTTGGTGATTTATGTAGGATTTCTAATCTTTCCCAATACCAGTTAGATCGGCGTATGCGTCAGGTTTTTGGGCTAACAACCGGGCAATGGGTCTTGAAAATGCGACTGGATTACGCAAGCCAGCAATTACAATTGACGGATATTCCGATAGTGCAGGTCGCCAGCAACATTGGTTATGAAGACCAAAGTGCTTTCAGTCGTCAGTTCAGAAGGGCTACGGGGTTTTCGCCACTAGCGTTTCGTAAATTTGGCAAGCGTTGAGGTTTTTCGTAATCTGTTGTGACTGCGCTGCGGTATTCAATTGCACTTCATCAAGCAGAGTTTGGATGCAGGAAAGGCGCGCAATTGCACGCCTCTCGTTGTTTCTGAAATTATAATCTTGGTTTAAAGTGATGGAATTTCCGCACCCGGTGCCCACGGAGCACCTGCATCAATTAATTTCGCTTCAAACGCAGGAAGTGTTGTCTTCATCAATGTGTTGATGCGATTCCTAACATCAGCAAAATCAGCCTCTGCATATCCAACGACTTCAAGGTGTGTTTTTGTTGGTCCATAGGTTGACTGACCAGTTCCGACCATCGCTTTACCAAGGCGGCTCTGGATCGTTTCCTTAACAGCCCCAAATCCGCGGCCTACAGTACGATTACCGTTCAGAAGGGCATCAAGTTCATGAACTTCGGTTCGAATTGCCTGCCATTCATTGTCCAAAGCGTCTGGCGTAGAACGTGAGTTCTCTAATGCTGCTTTCAGGCCACTTAGACGACGATCAAGATTGCCTAGCGCAGTATTCGCTGCGCTGACACCGCGCTGAAGCTTCGATAGGCGATCCCAGAAAGCAACCGTTTCTGCTGGTTCTGCTCCTTTAAGAGCACCACTTCTAAGGGGTGTAACCTCGAAGGTTTCGGGGCCTGCGAGAACAGTTGTCTCACCACGAACTCGTTTCGACAGCGTTACATTATATTCGCCCGGAACTACAAGGAAACCGCTACCACCTGCTTGGCCGTTGTTGCCAACAGCGGACTGTGAAGGTGTGCGTAGATCCCATGCGATGCGGTGGAAACCTTTTTTGGTATCACCTTTGATGCGTCGCATGACATTGCCGTCGCTATCTTTAACCGTTAGCCAAACTTCCGGCGGTGTTTCGCGGCGTTCTTCTTCTACTACATCAAAGCCGGGGAACGGCGTGTTCTTACCGTCTTTGATAAGCGGTTTTTCACGGTCCTGGCGTTCCTGACGGGCTGTTTTCAGGTCGTCTTTCAAGTAGTAAGTGAAGTTTGCCCCAAAATCAGGATTTGGTGCACGGAACAGGTTGTTACCCTGTGATGCGCCCTCGGAGAAACCAAGTGGGTGGCGCTCGATATACCACCAGGCTTTGCGGCCACCGAATAAAAGCGCATCTTTATCAAGGTCGTCTTTATCAAGGTTTCTGAGTGGTGTGTAATCATCAAGGATGAAAATACCGCGTCCAAAGCTACCGGCAACCAGATCGTTTTCACGGCGCTGGATCACAACATCACGGTATGAGATAGTTGGTGACCCACCAGTAAGCTCTACCCATTTATCACCGCCGTCGATTGTGAAGAAAATACCGAATTCAGTCGCGAGAAATAAGAGATTTGGATCAACATGATCCTGCACGATCCGCCACACAAGGTGACGATCTTCCAGATTAGCGGTCATAGACTTCCAAGAGCGACCTTTGTTGGTACTCTTGAGGAGGTATGGTTTGTAGTCACCGTACTTATGGTTATCAAGTGCCACATAAACCGTATTCGGGTCATGAAGGTCAGCGCGGATGTCGTTGACGAACGCTGTATCAGGAACGCCGGGCAGATCACCAACCTCTGTTTTACGCCATGTTTGACCGCCATCGGTTGTTACCTGAATAAGACCATCATCAGTGCCAACATAAAGCGTGTTCTCATCAAGGGGCGATTCACCCACAGATGTGATGCTGTTATAGTTTGACATGGCTAGAAGGTCCCAACCCGCTTCCCAAGACCACTGGCGATCCATAACAGGAAGCAGCATCCGGTCCTGATTGCGGGTAAGGTCTGGCGAAATTGGTGTCCAGCTATCGCCGCGGTCGTTCGAGCGCCACAGGCGCTGTGACGCATGATAGATACGCTTAGGGTCGTGTGCACTCACATAAATCGGTGCATCCCAGTTAAAGCGCTCTGCCGGGTCACCTGGCTTTGGCTGCGGTTGGATGTGCACGACCTCACCAGTTTTTCGGTCTGCACGGACGAGGTTACCTTGCTGCCAATGCGAATACACGATATCCGGATTGCCGGGTTCGGTTGCTGGCTGGTGCCCGTCAGCAAAAAGTGTGATGAACCAGTCAGAATTTCGGATGCCATGACGGTTGTCTGTACGCGAGGGCGCTCCTTGTGTGGAGTTATCCTGTGTGCCGCCATAAACAAAATAAAATGGCTCTGCATCATCTGCTGCCACCTTGTAAAATTGTGTGACAGGCAGGTTCGAAATATAACGCCAGCTTGTTTCAGCGTCATGGCTTTCATAAAGACCACCATCAGAGCCAACGATCAGATAGTCTGGATCTGTTGGGTGGAACGCAACAGCGTGATCATCAACATGCTTATATTGAAGTTGAAGCGTGCGCCATGTTTTGCCGCCATCATCTGAAACCTGTGTCAGGTTGTTCGCGAGATAAATTTTGTCAAATTCGTGTGGGCTTGCGTATAGTTCCTGATAATAGTGTGGGCCAGTACCGCCAGCGACCATGTCAGACATTTTCGTCCAGCTTGCGCCGCGATCTTCAGATCGCCATAGACCACCTGTGCGTTGGTCCGTTTCAATCGCTGCATAAACAACGTCAGGGTTCATTGGTGATATCGCCATACCGGTTTTACCCAGGTTACCTTTGGGTAGTCCGTTAGTGAGCTTTGTCCAGGTCTCACCACCATCCTCTGACATGTGAAGACCGCTTTCTGGCCCAGCGCCGATGTATGCCGCGACGGTTCGTTGGTGCTGCCAAGTAGCGGCATAAAGGCGATTAGGATCACGTGGATCGATAACCATCGATGTTACGCCGGTCCAAGGGCCTTCAGCTAAAACATTTTTCCATGTTTTGCCGCCGTCTGTGGTTTTGAAAACACCGCGTTCGCCACCTTTCGACCAAAGCGGACCTTGGGATGCCACCCATACAGTGTTCGGGTCTTCCGGGTGAATGATGATTTCGGATATATGTTCAGACCCTTTTAGGCCCATGTTTTTCCAGGTTTTGCCACCATCTGCAGACCGATAGATACCGTCGCCAAACCCAATATGACGACCACCATTGTTTTCACCAGTACCAACCCAAATGACGTTTTTGTTGCTAGGGTCGATCGCGAGCGAGCCAATCGAATAGCTATTTTGACCATCAAAGATTGATTTCCAGGTTGTCCCAGCGTTCTCTGTTTTCCAAACACCGCCAGACGCGACAGAGACATACCATGTTGCTGGATCTGTCTGATCAATATCGATATCCGCGATCCGGCCAGACATGAAAGCAGGGCCAATATTACGCAGCTTAATGCCGCTAAAAGTTGCAGAAGAGAGCGGACCTTCGTCTTTTTTGGAATCTTTCTGTGCGTATGCGCTAGGCGCGAATGCCATGCTGGTTGCTGCCATATAGGCCGGTACTAGAAATGATGCGGTAAGCCATTTCTTCAGTCGTGGCTTGATGGACTGGTTTGTCATATAATCCTCCCGTTAGGCTCGTGACATAGACCGATAAAATTTATAAATGTTTTGGAGTATTGTTTGGCATCAGCTTTCTAAAAGCTGAATTTGATCGCGCTATAACATAACCCCTAACCCACTGCGCCGCAGTTTTACATATTCTATTCTATGAGGCAATTCTGATGCATATCACTTATTCTTGTTGTCGATAGAATTGGATAAAATGCATACCGGCATAAAAATAATATAGACAGAAGATAGTTAGTGAATAAATCCACGATACTTTTAATCATTGCTTTTAGTATTAGGTAAACACTCAACTGATAGCCGAACAGGGTTACAAGCAACGACACTTTGTCCTTTGTTTTCCACATAATAATTGCCCCATTCGTGCCGCGGAAGATAATAATCTGTAGAAATATAGTGCGCACCTGATGCAAAGGCCGCTTCGCGCCTTTGCGTTTCATTCATACGCGCTTCTTTGGTATCTGCGTCAGCGCGTGTTCTAACGATAAAGCCATGTTTTACGAGCTGTTGGATATGGGCTTGTTGTTCAACCGGGTTATTTACCGTGAAATATGCCGCGTGATCGGCATCAGTGCTTATGCTATTTACAAAAATGGGTAGACCTTCTAGCGATTTCTTGCCTCTCATGTATTTTTTAACGATTTCCGGTCTCGCGTCTAAGGCAAACATAACTCTTCCCCGTGCCGCTTCAAACATTGGCCAGTTATCTGCGACGACCGCTTCGCGTAATGTTGGGTAAGAACCGCGAACATGGTCTGGTGTGATTAAATCATTATGGCTGAAAACCTCTAAGGTTTCACGGTCAAGGTCATCAAAAGCCTCCTCTGTGAATTTGAGAGGAACAACAGTTCCCGGAATATCGAGCTTACTGTCTTTTGTGTTCAATAAAATCAGGATAGGGGCATGATCAGGACGGTTTATTGACCAGTTCCTGATTTGTGTAAGACACTCAATAAAAAGCAAGCAACTGGATCGGGGGTCAACGTCTTGTGCATGCATAACCTTATAGCCAGGGCTAGCAAGCTTCGTTGCATCATACTCTTTCGCACCGGGTAATAGGGAAGTGATACGCGGTAATAAAGGATCGCTGTAAAGTCCACCGTTTGGGTCATAATAAATATCAATCTCCAGCTGTCGCATGCCAAGATCAAGTTGGTCAGAGAGGGGTAGATGCGAATAATCAAGTGCTTTTGCAGCATCCTCTGACGATTGCCTTATAAGGGCCATTTCAACATGCGGAACAGACTGTTTATAGCTGTTATGGGAGCCAACAGCCTGAATGTCATTTAGCTTGAGAGGATGAGACCGGGATGATGGCGGCCCCTCACTTTTTCCTCGCAGGCGGGAAATAAGGGGAGCTGATACATTCAAATCATAATGATTACCGTAGGGTGTGACAGTATGGAAAATAGTGTAATAGGCATAGGATACACCAATTGTGACACATGCTAGTAGTAATAAGATAAGTTTAGTGCGCATATGAAGACTTTGATAGACCTAGCAATTTTGGGGAGTAAGTAAATTTCATACTTAATATCATGACCGGGGACACCTATCTAAAACTAGCGTCGGCGCCCTCTGATAAGCACCTCAATATTGTCGGGGCGACCGTTCACAAAGTTTAACTGGGTTCGGCCATCCTGCCTCATGTTAACGCTCGCAGGTATCGAGCTCTCGGTTAAAACCCAGCCTGCTGGTAGAATGACGGTGTTTCTGGACCTGCCAAAACTACGGTCCCATAAAAATTCGTCTTTATTGGTCAGGAAATATCGGCCAGCGTCTGTGTAAGTTTCCTCAATTCGAAGTAGTTTGCTTTGGCCGGTTTCAACAGGATCAAACCAGATTGCTACAAGTTCGGTTTTGTTAGTAACGGGTTCGCCTATATCAATCCCGCGATTAGTGATCTCTTCGCCGTGCAGTGTCTCAACTTTCAGGACCTCGCCGGTATCGAGTATTTTCGCTGATGGATTAGAGGCCTTGCTGCCCGGACGCACCACATTAAGATAACGGTCTATACCTTCGCGTTTTTCCTCATAATCGTGATAAAGGCGGAAGGAGTTACTTTCAGGTTCTTGGAGGAAATAAAATATATCGCGTGTCTGTGAGGCGCGTTGAGGGATATCATAATCAACTCTAGCGACATCGCGCGTGGACGTTTGTTTGTTTGAATTTGTGCTCGTTTTATCCAGTTTGACCGACAAAATACCGGCTTGAATTGGACGTGCTTTCACTTCATAAGGAACGCCGATGGTGCCCGGATTTATGAAGCTAAGTTCAAGCCTGCCATCCTCGCGTAAAATAACCTGGGATGGGTAGTTAACTGAAATCAGCTCGTAGTTAAGCGGAAGAATAACAGAATTTCGCTTTACACCTAATGTGCGGGAAAAAATAAGAGTACCGTCCTTTTCAAAGTAGCTTTTAGCATCTTTGTAGGTTTTATCGATCAAAAGCCTGCCGCGCCCTTCATTTGGGACAGGGCGATTAAGATCAACGCGTATATACTGAAAGTCGGGCTGTGCGTTTGGAATAAGTCCGCTTCCTTTTGCGTCATTTCCGTCCACGATAGCCCAGTTAAGGTTTTCACCACTCATTCGGTCATAAACACCGTGTACGTCGGGCTCGCTACCTGGCCTGATTTGATTATAAAAGCGGGTGGCACCTTCACGTGTTGCACTGACGTAATAATAGATACGGAAACTTTGTGAGGTGGGGGCAAGAAGTTCATAGCGAGTGAAGGCATCAGCCTGCGTCTGCTGTGCCAGTGTAGGTGCTGTGAAAAACATGATCACGGTTAAGACTGTAGCAGTATATGCAAATAGTCTATTGGATGCCTTCTTTATCATAATCATAGTTATTTCTCCCCACATGTAAGTTTACCGATTGATAAGCTGTCATGTTATCAGTGATTGATACAAAAAAGGGCGGAATTTGATCCGCCCTTTAGTGGTTGTTTTAATTAGTATCGAGTGCTTCCAAAATTTTACTAGCCAAATTCTGGAAATGAATGCCTGTAATGGAATTCGCATTCTTTGATGCTGCTTTACTCAGGTCTTTTTCCAGCTTGCTGAGTGTTGCACGAGCCAGCGATCTATATTCTTCGCTAACAGCATCCTTTGCACGGCCACTCGGTGCTTCTAAGCCATTGATGAGTATGTTGACCATCGTTGACTGAAGATTACGACGATAGGCCCCAACATTTGGCTTACGATCACTGACTTCCTCAAATACAGCCTCGCGAACATCGTTGTAAAGTGCAACAGGGCTATATACTTCGAGGCCTGCGGCTTCAAACTTTACAAGTCGATCTGCAACAGCAGGGGAAAGTAACCTGTTCAACGAGCGCGTACCGAAGCGTGAAACGGTATCGATATAAAAATCATATCCGACGCGCTGAAGAACGGCTTCGTTTTTCCAGAATGAAGGTAGTTTGAATGCGTTTTGAGCGATAAAATTCATTGCTTCACGTTGTTTTGCCAACGGGTATGTGGAATAGACTTCGGTATTTCCATGGCCCTGTGCAAGCTCGTTATGATAGGTTGCGGAACCAATATATTTGGTTACGTGACCAAGTTCACGAGCAAACTGTGATGCAAGTGCGCTGTATGCAACCTTGATCTCATCATAGGTCATGCCGTCTTCATATGTGGCAGCATCAACGATGTTAGCCATGATCCGCTCAAGGTTTTTCATACCAAGTGATGTTGCCTTAATCGCATCATTACCAATGTCTTCGGTTTGAATACGTGGGTCATAGGCAGCGCCAGCCGAATAGGAATCCCAGCGAAAAGCTTTATTCGTAAGCTGACGATCTGCGATTTTATTAAGTAAAGGAACTTCTTCGTCAGGACTTAAATTGCCCGGGAATTCCTTATAACCCCATTCGATAGCAAATTTATCATATGGTCCAGGAACATAGTCGATTGGTGAAACACCATCTTCTGGTTGGATAACATAATTAAACCGAGCGTAATCCATGATTGATGATGCAACACCGTTTTTCGCGACAAAATTGGGGTCGCGAAGCTGTTCGACAGTATATGCGTTCGAGCCAAGGAAGTTATGATGAAGGCCAATCGAATGACCAACCTCGTGGGCGACGACAAACCGAACAAGATCATGCATGACATCATCAGGAAGTGGTAGTTTTTTCGCGCGCGGGTCAGTTGCGCCAGCCTGTGCGAAATACCATTCTTCAATAAGCTTGATCACATTGTGGTACATGCGAACGTCAGCTTCAATGATCTCACCAGTGCGCGGGTCGGCAACATGTGGGCCCTGTGCGTTCGGAATGGTCGACGGTACCCAGCGGATTACCGCGTAACGGGCGTCTTCTGGGTCCCAATCAGGATCTTCTTCAACTGTAGGCGCCATTTTCGCGACGATAGCGTTTTTGAAGCCCGCTTGCTCGAAAGCTTCTTGCCAAAACTCGATACCTTCGCGGGTTGCTTCGATAAAGCGGGTTGGTGTGCCGCGGTCAATATACCATACAATTGGTTCTACTGGCTCGCTCAATTCAGCATTTGGGTCTTTTTTGACAAGGCGCCAGCGTTTGATGAACCGCTTGGTTTCTACCTTGTTTTTCTGTCCGTTATAATCTGAATAACGACCGTCAAAGAAACCAACGCGGTGGTTAAAATAGCGAGGTTTCATCAGATCGTCAGGTAATGCCAGGATAGAGTGTCTGATTTCTGCGGTTACATTCTCTGTTTCTTTGCCGGCCTTGCGCGTAAATTTACCAAGAACACGTGCTTCAATATTGCGCTCGAACGCCTTTACGTTTTTAACCAGCGATGATTTTGCATCCATCTTGTCATCACGAAGCCCCTCCATTCCCTTGATTTTACCCAAGAAAATATCAGTTACATCAATAACCGGGGTTTTGTTTTCCCCAAATGTAACGATCGGGAATTTCGCCAACAACCCGTCAAGGTGCGCTGCATTAATAACGAACGTCTCAGGTTCGCCTTCCTTTTTGATCACGGAATGATCTTTGGCACGGAGGACTAAATTATCATCAATGCGCTCAAAATAGATATACTGACGTGCAGAATCCGCGCTAATCAGGCCTTTTGCTGTTTGAATACCTGCAACTTTGATCTGCCAAACGAATTCGCGGCCTAACTGCGCCTCAGGGATTTCAAAATATACTTTGCCGTCAACTTTGTGTGTTGTGAATACACCGACCTTCGTTACAGCCTTGTCAGTGATAACGTCTTCGTATTTTTTGATTTTTGATTTTTTCTTTTTTTCTTTTTTATCGTCTGCTTTTGCCGGTGCGTCTTGTTTTGCTGCCGGTTTCTCGGTTTTTTCCTGCAGTGAAGATTTTCCTAGCAGATCAGGTGATAAACCAAAATCAGAAGTTGCTGAAAGTGAAGTAGAAAGCGCCAGCATGCTTACGGCGCATGCCAGTTGGGTAATTTTATGCATAAAGCCCTCCAAAAGTGTCCCGTTGCGGAGGTTTTAATCAGAAACGCTTCAATTTGGAATGGCAGTCACGGAGTTGTGACAAAATCTAATCTATAGTTATAGAGGCGAACGAATGTTCTCAGCAAACAGTTAGGCGTAGATTGATCCATTTTCAGGTCGGCAGAATATATGCATTTTGGCCATCAACGTGAATGCATGGGCAATAAAGTCGCGTATAAAAAAATCTTGCATTCAATCACGAAAGTGTGAGATTAATTAAAAATGCAATCTTAGGGGGAAGCTGTGCGTATTGTTTTGTCTATTTTTCTGTTGTTGTTTCTTTGCCAAACAAACCTTAGTGCTAAAACAGTAATTGAAAAAAAGTCATTAGAATTAATTCCCGTTGAAAATTTCGCTGCCCGCCCAGAAATAAGCGCACCCAGACTTAATCCAGAAGGGTCGCGGTTATTAATTAGCCGTCATGATGCAGGCGTTAACACCATCGAAATTGGCGCCATTGATGTTGATGGGTATGCGGTCTCACATCGTATTTCGGTTCCAGACAATGTTTATCGGCATAGAGTATTTTGGGCAGATAATGATCGAGTTATCGTTCAATACACTTCATATTCCGGCTCACTACCTCTAATTGACGAAAAGCCGTCGATTGAAATTTTTGCAGTCGATTATAACGGCCAGAACCAATTAAAATTATTTGATATTCCCGCAGAACAGCCCTCGGAAAAGCAAAATAAGAAACGCAGAAAGCGAACTAAAAAGAAATCCGAGAGGGTGTATTTTCGTATCATTCACCTTTTGCCCAAAGAAGCAGACTTTGTTCTCTTGGAGCGTGTGATTGAAACTCCCAAAAAAGGGAATGACGATGAAGAAGATATTGTAACAGATATTTTTCGGCTCAATATTCGAACTGCTGCCCGCGAGGAAATAACACCAAAGCATGATATTGAAGGTGCTCAAATGTACACCTGGCTTGCTGATTATGATGGTAATATCCGGCTGGGTTACGGTGAGGACGCCGAAGAGAAGGCTATTATGCTGGTTCGAAGAAGCCCTGAAAGCCAGTGGAAGAGGCTTGATGATAATGAGCTTTTCGAAAAAGGTAAGTTCGACCCCATGTTTTTCGGTAAAGCAGACGATGAACTATATGTATCCAGTTCATATGCGACTGGTCGAACCGCAATTTATCAATTTGATATGAAACGTGGAAGACTTAAGAAGCCAATTTTTAATGATCCTAAAAAAGACGCTGCATTTCTCTATTATTCATTTGTCGGTGGCAAGGTTCTTGGAGTTGCTCACAATGACCAGGTCTTTGAACGCACAATTTACGACCCCGCTTTTGGCAGTATGATTGATACTATCCACGAAGTTACTGGAGATGTTGGCGAAATTTATATGGGCAGCCAAAGCCTAGATGAGCAGCGTTCGATTGTATTTGTTGAGGATAATAGAAGTCCCGGTACCATATGGTTTTATGACAATGTGGAGCAAAGAGGGTTTGAAATCGGTCCTATTAATTCTGCTATAGATAGTGAGCGAATGTCTTCTATGCAGCCAGTCGTCTATTCTGCTCGCGATGGTATTGATATTCCTGCTTATTTAAGCACCCCTGTCGACTACGAGGAAGGCGAGAAACGGCCGGCAATAGTCATGCCGCATGGCGGACCTTATGCGAGAGACTATCAAGGGTGGGATACTTGGGTACAGTTTCTAACAAATCGCGGGTATATTGTATTGCAGCCAAACTTTCGTGGGTCTACAGGCTTTGGTGGACGTTTCACTGCGCTCGGATACGGTGAATGGGGAGGTGACATGCAACAAGATGTTGCAGACGCTGCGAAATGGTTGGTCCGCAATGGCTATACACGTAAAGATACCATATGCGTGGTAGGGGGCAGCTACGGCGGTTATGCGGCGCTTATGGGTATTGTTAGTGATCCGGATAAGTTTAAATGTGCGGTCGCGTGGGCACCCGTGACAGATCTTAAGCTCATTCTTGAGCAGGATGACGCATATACCAAAAAAAGCTCATGGTATTGGCGTGTTACGGGTGGAAAGACGAAGAAAGAATTGCGCAAAATCTCTCCACGTTTTCAAGTGAAAAAGATTAACCAGCCTTTATTACTTATGCACGGGGTGGAGGATGATATTGTTTATATCGAGCAATCCCGACTTCTCGTGAAAGCACTTAAAAAAAATAAAAAAGAGAATTTTAAATATATCGAGATACCTGGTTTAGGCCACAGCCCTGAAACACCTGCGTCTCAGCGACAATTTCTCGAGGCTCTTGAAAGTTTTCTTACAGAACATAATCCGACAGCAAGTCTTCGCGCCAAGATCAATTAACCTGTCAATTGGGGGAATAAAATGAAACATATAATTGGAAGTTTGATTGTAACAGCATGTAGCCTGGGCATTTTGACTAACAATGTGGTTGCAGTTGCAGATGAAGAAAAGACATCGGAAAAAGACCACAAAATAATTCCTATAAATGCATTTGTAGCAGAATCGCTTGTTAATGATGTGCGGCTTTCACCTGATGGCAAGTCTATTGTCTATGTCATGAATACTAAAGGTGAAAGTTACTTGATGGTTGCGGATTTGACTGACAATGGCCTTGGGGCTCGTTCAGTTTTAATGAGTGTCAAAGGCAAGCTTAAGAAAACGCACCGCATTGGTGAAGTCTACTGGGCCAGTGACGACCGTTTGTTGATAAAGATGCATGTCAGAGCCAAAATTAAAGGAACTCGATATAAAGTCTGGGGCAGTGTTTTATATTCCTCAAGCCGTGACGGTAAGGATATTATTGAACTTCGTACCGATGGTTCAAAAGCTGGGCAAAGCATGCGTCATTTCAGTGCTGCTGACATTATTAATGTCTGGAGAGACGACCCAAATCATGTCTTGGTTAGTAAGCCACGCAACAAGAACTGGGCGCAAAATTATCAAAGGGGCGAAGTTTCCGACGTTTATAAATTGAATATTTATAACGGAGATATGCAGCTCTATATGAAATCGCCAAAAATTTCCGGCGTTAAGTTGAATGATTGGTTCTCAGATCAGGGGGGCAACATACGATTTGGTTATGGTGAGGACCGTAAAGGCAAAAGTGTTATGGTCATTCGAGGCGAAAATGATGAGGATTGGAAAAGACTTAGCGATAATGAGTTATTTGAAGAGGGAAAGTTCTCTCCGTTAATGTTTGGAAGTGGACCGAATGAATTTTATGTCCTGTCATCCCTGGCAACAGGCCGAGACGCCATTTTCAAGTTTGATATTTCCAGTGGAGAACTGGATGGCAAGATTTATGAGCATGATGAGGTTGATGTCTCTAGCCTTGTTTATTCTTATACAGATGCAAAACCACTGGCGGCCATCTATCATGATGGAAAACGTGAGAAAGTCTTTTTTGATAAAAAATATAAAGCAACCATAAAAGGTCTGGAAAAAGCACTCCAAACAGATGTCCTAATTATTTCAAGGAGTAGTGATGAAAAGAACATGATCGTTTTATCGCAAAGCGACCGTGAACCAGGATCTTTCTATCATTATAATGTTGATAAAAAGTCGTTAAGTTTCCTTGGTACCAAATTGCCTGACATTGAAATTAATGAGATGGCTGAAGTTAAGCCAATGTCCTTTATGGCGCGGGATGGTGTCCAAATTTCAGGTTATGTCACGTTACCTCTTAATTTTTCTGGGGAACCGCTGCCGACAATTATAATACCGCATGCTGACTCAACTGGTAGAGATTATTGGGGCTGGCAATATACTGCTCAGTTTCTTGCTAACCGAGGATATGTTGTTGTTCAGCCTAACTATCGGGGCTCTGCGGGCTACGGAGATAGATTTGCAAGCCTTGGACACGGTGAGTGGGGCGGTGATATGCAAAAAGATCTTGTAGATGCAGTGTATTGGGCGGTTGATGAAGGTTATGCGAAGGAAGATAGTGTTTGTATCTTAGGACGCCTTTATGGAGGATATGCAGCGTTAATGGGGGCGTCGATGGACCCTGATGCATATAGATGTGCGATATCATGGAGCGGCGTTAGTGATCTAAAACTCATGTTTAAAGATGATGGTGTGAAAGGGACAAAGTCAGCTTATTATAGACGAGTTGCAGGTGATAAAAAAAAGAAAGAGTTGAGTACACTTTCGCCGATACACTACACAGAAAATGTTAGTGCACCTATTTTGTTAATGCATGGTGAGGATGATACGTACCATTCGATTAAACAATCACAAAGGTTTGCCAAAGCGTTAAAGAAGGCTAAAAAGTCATTTGCTTATTACGAGTTCCCTGAGGTGAGACACAATCTAAACTCTGTGGCCCTTAGACGGAAATATCTTGAGATTGTGGAGCAATTCCTACTGAAAAACAATCCGACGGATACACTGTTATATATGGAAAAAGAAAAAATGTTGGGCAAAAGCCATAAGCCTACACAGGCTAATTAATTTGCCGGTGCATTGGATCGATTAAGATTTAGCTCAGACATGATATGCTGTATGTTTTGGGGGTGTTTATTCGCATGTTCTGTTGTAATGGGGATGCGTTATAATAAGCGAATGAATTATATTTTTAGCTGAGTAAACGTTCAGTTGGTAGGGTAATGATGATTGAGGTTCCTGATCCAAGGTTGCTTTCAATCTGAAGTTCTCCGCCGTGTAATTCAATGATTTGTTTGGATATTGGAAGTCCGAGGCCAGTTCCTTCGTGGCTTCGGCTTAGGCTGTTTTCCACCTGTTTGAATGGTTCAAGAACAACTGGAATCATATCTTTTTCGATACCAATACCAGTGTCCGAGATAACGAGAGTAAATGACCCAGTGTCGTTTTTGTATCCGTCAATGATAACTACGCCTAATCTTGGGGTAAATTTAATGGCGTTTGTTAATATATTGACCAGAACTTGCTTGAAGCGGCGGTCATCGACCATGAGTAGGAGATTTTGGCCTTGAAGCTTGTTTTCTACTGTAATGTTGGATTTTGACCTTCTTTCTTCCACCAGTATCAACGATTGTGCAACGATGTCAGCCATATTGCACTGTTTCTCGAAGAGCTGCATTTCCCCCGTTTCGATCTGGGATAAGTCCAGGATATCATTGATGACCGCAAGTAAATGGGTTCCCGCTAGAAAAATGTCATTTGCATATTCTGATACTTTTTGAGGGGTCAGTGATTTCGTTGTATGTTCCCGTATAAATTCCGAAAAACCGATGATCGCATTAAGAGGGGTTCTTAGCTCATGGCTCATGTTTGCTAAAAACATTGTTTTCGAAAGATTAGATATCTCTGCAGTTTGCTTCGCTTCGATTAGGTCTGTTTCAATCTGTTCGCGCCGCATAACCTCCCGTTTTAAGCTTTTATTGGTATGTTCCAATTTTTCAGTACGTTTGCGGATGGTTTGTTCCAGTGTCGAATAAAGTTTGAACAGTCGGTAGATAACAAAAATGGTATAGATAACCAGCAGGATATAGAGAATAGTGAGACCGTCTCTATACGAGTTTGATTTATCTAACAGTTCAGCATATTCAAATTGATATATCGTCATCAGGCTGGATATATGGCGCTGGTAATCATGATTGATGATTTGCCTTAACTTTTCATCAAGGTCAGGTTTTCTCTCAAGTAGTATTTCAGCATATTTGATAATTGCTAGGTTTTCTATGCCTTGGGCCGTCTGATTTATTTGTTGGTATGCTCTGTAAGCATCTTCAGCTTTAACTTGTTGATCGGCATCATAAAGAAAGAAAAACCTAACCGTTTCAGAAACGAGTTGTTCAAGGGCGACCGCTTCGCGCAGATTTCCTTGTTGAAGTAGCTCCTTGGAGCGCTGCCGTGCTGTTGTGGTTAAATAGATAAACGCGTTTTGTGCGACAGCAGCGTCAGAGCGTAAAATGTTTACAGCGGAGATAAACTCGATCAAGTCATCTTGGTGTGTTGCTAGTGCACTCCCAAACCTTGGAAAGCCTTTGGCCTCCTCATATTCTATAAGTAAGGAATTATGCTGCTGTTCTATTGCTCTCAGTGACGTCGTGATATCATCATGATGAATAGTAGAGTTGCTATTTATATTGAGCGCCCTAGAAACAATATCTGCCTGTAGCAATTCTAGCGCTGATAAGTCTCTAATGGTTTGATCGTAATCTTCATGAGCAATGGGCTGCTCGGACTGGGTTAAAAATAAGAACGCCAGAGAAAATAATATTATTATAATAATATGGAATCTTGCTCTTTTAATCATAGTTGACTTCTGGCATCTGCCCAGTGAGTGTGTGAAGAAAAGCAACAATATCCTGTGTTTCTTGTGCGCTAAGCGTTCGGCCTAATTGAATTTGTGCCATAATTTCTACGGCGCCTTCCAGTGTTGTTGCTCTGCCATCATGAAAATAGGGGGCCGTTAGTGCTACATTCCTGAGACTTGGAACCCGGAAAGTGTATTTATCTCTTTCGTTCCCGGTTAACAGAAATCTTCCTTGATCCCGTTCGTTTTGGATTGCTTCATTGGAGTATACACCAAACTGCATTAGCAATGTGCCACCAACATTTTTTCCATTATGGCAAGAGATACATCCTAGTGTTTTAAAACTTTGATAGCCTCTTAGTTCTTGCGCTGATAAGGCCTCGTCGTCACCTTTGAGCCATTGATCAAACGGCGCATTTAGCGAAACGAGACTTCGTTGATATTCATTCACAGCGTCGCGCACATTATCAACAGAAATAGCGTCTGAATAAATGACTTTAAACTTATCGGGATAGGATGGGTGTTTTTTAAGCCTTTCGAGCAAGGTATCCCAATCCATCGCCATGGTTTTCGGGTTCATTAATGCCCGGTCCATGGACTTATCAAGGAGATGCATATTACCACGCCAAAAAACATAGTAATTAAATTCTAAGTTCAAGATTGTTGGTGAATTATAGAGCGACTCCTGATTTCCGTACCCATAGGAAAAGGCCTCTTTATCGGCACCACCTTTAGCAATGTCATGGCAGCTTGCACAGGATCGTTTCTGGTCACGAGACAATAAGGGGTCATGGAACAGCTTTTCACCAAGGCTAACTTTACGATTGTCCAAGCCTTCGACAGCAAATAATGGAAGTATAGGTTCGTTTCTCGTTGAGGTATTGGGGGCAGGGCTTTGGGCGAGCGTTGGGCCTGAAACGGCACAGCAAAGAAGCAGCCTTGCAATTATTATATGAAAATAACGCGACATGCGGAATATTCCTTTAACCCAATTTATCGGATAGTATTCAAGGTCGATTGAATATCTTTTATGTTTCAAGAGTTAAAATATACATAATAGTTACCAAGAAAAATAAGAGATAACTTTGTCCTTTAGTGCTCAATACATTCTAAATAATAACATAAGATACAGTGTTTGTTTATTTTATTGTCTCTTAATTTGATGGGGTAAAATTATTTAGCCCAACTTTGATAGCGATAGGTGCGATATAGATAATTTCTACTAAGGCTGATTTCTCAAACTTTCGATTTCAAATACGTTCAATTTCCTCTTTAAGGATTAAAAAAGGGAGGTAAGTACCTCCCTTTTTCATCTTAGCTTTGAGTCTGAATTTCCCTACTCAGCAGACCAATTCGGTATTCGGCCCGGCGTCCACGGCGTCAAACGATCTTCAAGTTCGTTTTCCAGTTTTTCGATTTCACTTCTGATAGCTTTTAACTCTTGAAGTGCCGGAGCAAATGCCTCTGCCGCTAAATCATAGGCCCGAGCGTGGGTTGATGTAATCGCAGAGAAAGAGCCCCAGTGGCCACCGATAATCGAGTTTACCCGTTGACTGATAGACCAAGGCGCTGGTTCATTAAAACGCGACTGAACAAGGCGACCAGTCAGCTTCTGCCGTAAGTCGAGCATTCTGGTGTGAAGGCTATCTATGCGAGCTCGCATGTCTCCATCAAGGCTAGGCGTCAATAGTATTGCCCTCTTAATATACTGAATGCGTTCAGCCATTTCACCATGTGCACGAACGGCCGCGCTTACAGCGCGTTGGAGACGTGCGGTTTTTAATTCAAAATCTTGAACTGTTTTTAGGTTATCGGCTTCAAATGTACCTTCGTATAATCGTCCAATCTTGAATGATTGCGGTGTGCTCAGATCGGTTACTGCACCTTTATGTCGTTTCGATAAAGATACGGTATAGTCACCCGGTAGAGCAAATGGCCCGCGCGGTGCTGGCCCAAAGGGTCCAGCTTGTGGATCATTAAGTGAAATCGGGGTTGAAAGCGGTAAATGCATATCCCACGTGACACGATGGAAACCTTTGCTTGTTGGACCAGTGATCCGGCGAACCACATTTCCATCCCGATCTTTAATCGTTAGAATAATGGTTGGTTTTTCTTCGCGTGACTCTGCTTCAAGTGCATCCCAACTTGGATATGGGGTGTCCTCGCCTTTTTTAATTTTGTCTTTTTCCGCTTTTTGGCGATCCTGTTTTGCGGTTGTTAGCCCTTCGCTTAAATAATAGGTGAAGGTAACACCGTAAGGCGGGTTATCAGCAGAATAGAAACCCGCACCCTGGAAGCCTTTACGGCCAACACCCCAGCTACGACGTTCAATGTAGATTTGGCCGTCTTCAGCAGGCAAGAGCGTTGCATCAGTTGTCGCGAGGTCGCTGCCATTTGACCTGAGTGGTGAGTAATCGTCCAGAATATAAATTCCGCGGCCAAATGTACCCACGATCAAATCGTTTTCACGGCGTTGAATATCCAAATCACGAACAGAAATTGTTGGCATGTCACCTTTCATTTGTTTCCAGTTTTGTCCGCCGTCCTGGCTTACGAAAACACCAAACTCTGTGCCTGCAAACAATAGGCTGGGGTCTATGTGGTCTTCAACAATTGTGTGCGCTTGTCCGCGCTCCGGGAGGCCTTTGGTTATTACCTTCCATGATCTGCCATTGTTGGTTGATTTGGCGATGTAAGGTTTAAAATCACCAACCTTGTGAAGGTCAACAACAACATAAAGCGTGTCTACGTCGTGTCGTGACGCCAATACTTCGTGAACCAAACCTTGATCAGGAATACCTTTGATGCTCTCGATCTTGCGCCAGTTAGTGCCGCCGTCTTCGGTGATGTGCACGAGGCCGTCATCGGTTCCTGCAATCAGTTTTCCTTCTTTCAGTGGGCTTTCATCCACGGCAACCAAACTACCATAAAGTGAAGTCGAAGCATTTTTTGCAATACTATCGGCGCTCCACACACGGCCCATTATCTCTATCGCATTACGGTCTAACCCTCTGGAAAGGTCGCCCGAAATTGCACGCCAAGTATTACCCCGGTCATCAGACCTGAATAGTTTCTCTGCACCATAATATAATGTCGCAGGGTTATGAGGTGAGATCAAAAGTGGTGTGTTCCAGTTCCATCTGAGTTGATCTTCTTCATTTTCAGGTTGTGGAGCGATATAAACGATTTCGCCAGTTTTCTTGTCAAATCGTGCCAAGCCACCATATTGGAACTCGGCATAAACTGTATCTGGGTTCGTTGGGTCAACACGAGGTTGGAAACCATCGCCAAAAATTGTGATGTACCAGTCTGCATTGGTGATACCATGCTGACTAACGGTTTGGGACGGTGCACCATAAGTCGCATTATCCTGCGTCCCACCATAAACATGATAAAACGGCTCTGCGTTATCTGCTGTTACGCGGTAGAACTGTGCGAGTGGCAGGTTATCAATAAAGCGCCAGTTCGCCCCCTTGTCATGGCTTTCGTATACCCCGCCATCACCGCCGATATAGATATGATTTGAATTATCAGGGTCAATCCAGATTGCATGATCATCAACATGTCTGTGTGCAACACCAAGACGTGAGAAGCTTTTCCCGCCATCCTCGGAAATACGACTGAATGTATCGACAGCATAAATTCGGTCCGCGTTTGAGGGGTCAACAAAAATCTCGTTATAATATTGAGGGCTGGATGTTCCATAACCAGATCGTTTTTCCCAGCTTTCGCCGTAATCGGTTGAACGGTAAAGACCGCGCGCTGAACCTTTGCCTTCAATAAGAGCATAGACCATTCCTGGTACGGACGGCGCTGTCGCAAGGCCGATACGCCCAACCTCTGCGGATGGTAGGCCCCTTGTCACTTTTTTCCAGCTTTTGCCACCATCTGTTGATTTGTGGATGGCAGATCCTGGCCCGCCATTGATCAGTGTCCATACGCGGCGTTGGCGTTGATATGATGATGCAATCAGAATATCAGGATTATCTTGATCCATGACAACCTCATTGATGCCTGTATGTTCATCAATATCGAGAACACGTTCCCATGAAGTGCCTCCATCCGTTGTTTTATAGAGGCCACGTTCACCGCCTGAGTTCCATAGTGGCCCTTGAGCCGCAACAAAAACAGTATTGCTATCGCGTGGATCGATTAGGATGGAACCAATATGCTCTGAGGTTTTCAGTCCCATGTGTTTCCATGTTTTGCCGCCATCAAGTGATTTATAAACACCGTCACCGTACGCCACAGAACGCTGTGAGTTATTTTCACCGGTTCCAACCCATACGATATTGGGGTTTTTTGGGTCGAGCGTTACAACACCGATTGAAAATGAGGCTTGGCCGTCGAAAATCGATTTCCAGGTGTTGCCATTGTTTGTTGTCTTCCATAGACCGCCAGATGCAGTACCTACATAAAAGGTTGATTTATCATCAGGATGAAAGGCAAAATCCGCGATACGGCCAGAGGTGACAGCCGGCCCTAAGGACCGAAATTTGAGCCCATTTAATGAAATATCATCTTGGGCATAAGCCCCGGATATAATGAATGTGAATATGGCAAAAATTGCCACAAATAGCCGACCAGCCATCTGACTTGCTCCCTAATGGTGTTAAAATCAATGGGTATAAAAGACCCCGCCCACTTCAAATCTGTTATACCATAACTGTGGACGCTTAGGGTGTAAAGCGTGACTGTAGCGAGTGCATTAGAAGTTGATAGCTGATTTTACGCAACTGTTGTCAGGTAACGCTCATATGTATCTAGGCGAGTTAACTTGATTTGTCCTTCGGTATCCAAAATGACTAAATCAGGTTGTGCTACACCATTAAAATGATGACATTGAACGAGCGTGTACGCCGTTTGGTCTATAAAGGTAATAGTATCCCCAACATTAAGTTCTGTTGGAAAGCTATAGTCACCAATTACATCACCTGTAAGGCAGGTGTTTCCGCCCAGTATATACGTGTGAGTATCGCGGTCCCGACCAAACGTTCCTTCTTCTATTTCCACATTATAATCAGGGCTTTCCATCACATCAGGCATATGATTTTTAGCGCTGACATTCAAAATTGCGATTGGAACTTGGTTTTGAATGATCGATAAAACACGTGCTTTCAAAACGCCTACGCCAGCGTAAACATGTTCACTGGGTTCTATGTACACTTCAATATCGTAGGTTGACTTCAGATATTTCACAATGGAGCCCAACAGGTCATAATTATACCCGTCACGGCAAACTAAATGCCCGCCACCCATGTTTATGCGTTTGATCTTGTGGAGTAAATTTGGATAATTTGCTTCTAAGGTTTCAACGCAACGCTTGAGGTCTTCTGCACCCTGAGAGCAGAGTGCATGAAAGTGAATACCCGTAACTCCAAATTTTTCGATATCGTCCGCCTGAAATTCCGCGGCTGTTATACCAAATCTGGCGAACGGTTTGTTTGGATTGTATCCATCAAACACGTCTGTTTCCATATCGGTATGTTCAAGGTTTAGGCGAATATCAATCTTGATATCGTCAGGAACACGGCTTGCAAACCGCCGTAAATCCTGATGTGAATTAAAAACAATGTGGCTGCTGTGCTTTATGATTTCGTCAAATGTATCGTCGTCATATGCGGGGCAGTAGGTATGAATTTCACCATCATAATTTTCTGCCGAAGATCTTGCCTCGTTAAGCGATGAGGCGGCAACTCCGTCAAGATATTTACTAACAAGTTCAGAAGAATGGATCGGATTATAGCCTTTTAGCGCCAAGAGGATTTTCAATCCGCAAGTTTCCTTAAACGCATATAATTCCTGAAGGTTCTTTTCAAACCGGGCTTCATCGAAAATATGCGTTGGCCTTTTTGGGGCTAAGAGGTCTGTCACAATGAAACCTTTGTATCGTTATCGAGAAAACTCTCTACTTCCAGGCCGTAGACATCAGATAGTTTTGTAAACAGCTCAAAATTCAGGTTTGGTAAATTTTCCGGCACAAAGACACCTGCACCGTCAAACTGTAGCATAGCATCCATGAACAGGCATGCAGGCACTCCGGTACTCCAGGCGACGGCTCCTGTTTTTGTATCTTCATAACAGTTTTCATGTAGCATGCGCCAAACACTGATCAATGTATCACTATTCTTGTCGGCGCCTGTCGTCTCGACACGCATACCGGCAGGGCCCTTTACAAGGGGGGCAACATCACGTGGATGCGGCATCAAAGAGGCCAGAAAACGAATTGGGATGATCTCACCGCCTTGCCCGTCAGAAACGGGATCAATGCCCATAAGGCCAAGGTCTCTAAACAACTTGAAATATTTGATATAATCGTCCCCGAAGCTCATATAATTATAGATGTCTTTGATATGGGGGAACACCATATTGATGGTTTCTTGCTCTTCGTGGTAAATAGTATTGAACCCAACATTTGTTGTATCATTAATCTTGAGCGGATCATTCATGTGGAAACGCTCTGAGAAGGCAGGAACCTCAATCCATTCGCCGCCGCGAAGGAATTTTGCCGGGTTATCAAGTTCTTTCAGGTTGTCTTCGGCAGCAAAATTTGTTGCCCATGGGTATTTGTTTTGAGAGCCACCATTGTAATCAAAAATCTTAACGCTTTCGCACGGACGGTGTTCATCGTGGAACCGCGTCAGCAGATTTGTAATGCCTGGAGAGCCGCCAGCGCCCAGAATGGCCTTAAGGCCTTGACTTTCAAATTTAGGCGCAAGCGCAAGCTGCTCTTTGTAACTAAAGCCCTTGGTATTTAATTCCTCAAAACACGCTGTGTCCACATAGTGGCATCCTGTATCGAGGGCAATTTGCATCAAAATCATATCGAGATAAGGTGACCCAAGATTAAAAAGCACTTGTGGAATTGAGCCAGCAGTTGAAGCGATGAGGCTGGTTAGGGTTTCTGCATCACTATAAATGTCGATTTGCTTAAAGCCAATATGAGCGGCGCCTAGGTCATTTGAGATATTCTCTGCGAGAAGGTTAAGACCACCTGACCGGTTTGAGGCAACAACAGTGATCGATTGGTTCGGGTATAGTTTTACGAGTTTGTAAAGAGCCGCTTTAGCGACTTCACCTGTGCCAATAATGTAAATAGTGCCATTGGTTAATTCGGTCAGTGTCATTTATCTTGTCCTTTTGCGTGCTGTCAGCACCCTTAAAAACTTTATCTGATGATGGGTTTGGTCCACTTGCTCAGAATTCATATGATTTGGCGGTGTTATTATACTTTTTCAATGCGATTTTCTATCAATTTCGCACACAAATTTTGATAACTTTCAAGATTAAATGATGGTGTGCCTGCTTGACGGGCTTCTGCTCTGAGTGTCAGAAGTTAGGTTAAATCAGTTGTTAGGAACGAAATAATGTCAAAAATGCAAGAGATGATGCGAAACCATTCAAATGATGGAAAAATTGAATGGATTGGGCTGCGTTCAGCGAAAAAAGCTGAAATGATTAGCGTTGAGAGCGCAAACATACATTTTAACGGCCTTGAAGGCGATTACAGGGAAAACCCCGGCAAACGGGCTGTGACACTCATTCAATGGGAACATCTTCCGGTGATTGCGTCGCTTACGGGACGGGCACGTGTGGAGCCGGAGTTGCTTAGACGGAATATAGCCGTTTCAGGTATTAACATTCTTGGCCTGCGGCGGCATACAATCCAAATTGGAACATCGGTTCTGAAAGTATCCGGTTTGTGCGCGCCGTGTAGTTACATGGAGCAAGTATTTGGCCATGGAGGGTTCAATGCAGTTCGTGGTCATGGTGGAATAACCGCAGAAGTTGCCGAAGAAGGGGCCGTTGAGATTGGGTCGTCGGTCACATTGCTTGAATTTAACGGGCTAGTTGATTGATCCACTGTGCTGTGACGAAATCTATTCTTTATCTTCACTATCTACCGAAGTTTAGGAGGTTCTGTATATAAGTATATGATAAATATAAAAAATTTCATCATGTAAATTATTTCTACGATTCATACGCTTGATTTTTGAAAATAATCACTATATCAGATTGATATATTTACCGGGGAGAATTCGTCAATGTTATCGATTAAAGGTTTAAGCCACACTTATCCAAATGGCGTTCGTGCACTCAATAATATCAATCTTGAGATTCCAAAAGGAATGTTTGGATTGTTGGGGCCAAATGGCGCAGGAAAGTCCAGTCTGATGCGCACAATTGCAACGCTTCAGCAACCAACGGAAGGCACGATAACATTTGACGGCGTTAATACCCTTCAAGATCCTGATAGCCTGCGGAGGATATTAGGGTATTTGCCTCAAGACTTTGGTGTTTATCCACGTGTGACAGCCTATGATATGCTTGATCATATGGCAATTTTGAAAGGGATTAATAACAGTAAAGAACGAAAAGAGGTTGTTGAAGGATTGTTATATCAAACAAATCTATTTGATGTTCGAAAGAAGAAAATTAAAACCTTTTCTGGGGGGATGAGGCAACGATTTGGTATCGCACAAGCTTTAATTGGGGACCCGCAGCTAATCATCGTTGATGAGCCAACAGCTGGCCTTGACCCCGAAGAGCGCAACCGTTTCCATAACCTACTTGCTGAGATTGGTGAAAATGTCGTTGTAATTTTGTCGACGCATATTGTTGAAGATGTTGCGGATCTTTGCCCAAATATGGTGATTATTGCAGGCGGTGAAATCGTGACGGGCGGCAAGCCTGCTGATCTGGTGCAGGAAATAGACGGCAAAATTTGGAAAAAAGCGATCAACAAGGATGAACTTGCAACGTTTAAGGAAGAAAATGCCGTAATTTCTTCACACTTATCGACCGGACGAACCATTATTCATGTTCTGGCTGATAACGAACCTGGTGATGGGTTTGAACCAGTTACACCTGATCTTGAGGACGTATATTTTGCTACCTTATACAGAAGCCGGAATGAAACCAGTGCTTCTGTAGCTGCATAATGGGGGTGACTATGCTGTTCAAAATTGCCCGTTATGAATTCAAATATATGGTGAGATCACCGCAAACTATAGTTGGGTTTGCCGTTTTCTTCCTTTTACCATTTTTCGCTATGGTCAGTAGCAATGTTCAAATTGGTGGTGGCGGAAATGTAATGGTCAATAGTCCGTTTGCCATCATGCAAACGCTTTTGATTATGAGTGTTTTCTCGATTTTTCTCGTGCCGGCGTATGTTGCGAATGCGGTTTTGAAAGATATAGACCATAAAATGGATGGTATTATATTTTCGACACCGATTTCAAAAAGCGATTATCTGTTTGGCCGGTTCTTCGGTGCCTTTGGAGCACTTCTTGTAACCCTATTGGCTATGCCGCTAGGCATGTTGGTTGGAACATTTTGGGGCGGGCTGACTGGTTCGATTGACCCTGAAACGTTGGCTCCAACTAATTTGGGGCATTATGTATATACGTATTTTGCTCTTGTTACGCCTGGTTTGTTAGCAATGAGCGCAATCATGTTTGCGATCACGGTTATGTCGCGAAGTGTAATGTATACGTATTTGGGGGCTATGGGGCTGTTAATGCTCTATTTCATTGGATTAAGTTTCTTTAGGGAGCCGGAACACCGTGAACTACTAGCAATTGTTGACCCGTTCATGGCACGGACGCTCCAGGAAGTTGGACGCTACTGGACTGCGGCAGAACGTAATACGCTTTTGATGGGTTACGAAGGAGTGGTGTTGACCAATCGCTTAATTTGGATTGGTGCGTCGATTGTTTTGATTGGTCTTTCCTATGCTGTGTTTTCTTTCAGAGCTCCAGCAAAGTTGCCAAAAGAAAAGAGTGACAAAAAAGCAAAGGCGAAGCCTGTAACACTTCAAGCACCGCGGATCACACCAGCGTGGGAAAGTGGTTATTGGCGACAGCTTTTTATCAGAACAAAATTCGAAGTTAGTTCGGTTCTTAAGAGTTATCCATTTTACATCATTGTTCTCTTTAGTTTATTCATAATTGTAACGGCTTTGTTTAACCGCAGCGTTGGATATGGATTGGACGCAGTTCCAGTTTCCCGTTTAATGGTTCAAAGTATCCGGGGATTGGATTTAGCCTTTATCGTCATCATTATTTTCTACAGTGCTGATATCATTTGGCGTGAACGTAAAGACGGAATTCATGAGATTATTGATGCGACACCAGTGCCTGGTATGGTTTTCGTCGTAAGTAAACTCGCATCACTCGCTATCGTTTTGACAATTATTGCTGCAATCGGGATTTTTATAGCGATTTCGGTGCAGGTGTTAAATGGTCAGTCGGCTATTGAAATAGGCCTTTATTTACACCGCGGTTTTCTGCATTTCGTCTATCCGTTCTTATTGATCGCAGCACTATCGGTATTCATTCAGGTTCTGGTGAAAAACCGGTTTGTCGGTATGATCCTTATGGTGGTTTACCTTATCGGATCCATCATTTTATCTCAGTTCGGGTTTGAGCATCCGCTTTACTTCTATGGTTCAAGTATTGCGACACCGCTTTCTGACCTGAATGGCTCCGGCCGTTTCATTGAAGGCGATTATTGGCTACAATTCTATTGGACATGTTTTGCTATTCTAATGCTGATGGTTTCCTACATGCTATGGAACAGAGGAACATTACAGCCACTTAGGTATCGTATGCGTGCTTTACGGGCGTTTAAAAAACCTATTGCTGCCGGGTTTGCATTTATCGCATTCGTTGGTTTTGTTGGGAGTGGCGGGTTTATCTTCTATAATACCAATATTCTCAATGACTATGTAACGGGTGATGAACGCGAGCAGCTAGCGGTGGACTATGAAAATAAATACCGTCAGTATGAAAATTTGCCGATGCCGAGAACGATTGATGTCAAGGTTGATGTTGATCTATACCCGTATGAACGTCGGATTGAGACACGTGGAACCCATGTCTTAGAAAATAAAACCGGGGAAACCATTGAGACGGTGCATATTGTCTTCCCTCGAGGGGTGAAGGTTCCTGCTGTTGAATTGGAAGCAGCATCGCTTGAAAGTGTGGATAAGGACTTCAACTACTATATTTTCATACTAGACCGGCCTATGAAGTCAGGTGAAAGACGTTCATTAGCGTTTGAAACATTGATCGATCAGAAGGGGTTTGCCCACTCAGGCAACAGTGTAACGCTCGTCAGAAACGGTACATTTATCAATAATGCGGATATTACACCCTATATTGGTTTCTTCCCAGGGGGGATGTTGCAAGACCGGAATACCCGGAGGCAGCATGACCTACCGCCATTACCGCGGACACCAAAATTGGAAGATGAAAGCCAACATGGTAACAATTATCTGCGGCAGGACAGTGATTTTGTAACTTTTGAAACGACCGTTTCTACAGTTGCCAGTCAGACCGCGATTGCGCCTGGCTATTTGGAAAAAGAATGGGAAGCAAACGGTCGTCGTTATTTCCACTATAAGATGGATGCACCGATTTTGAATTTCTATTCTTATCTATCCGCTGACTATGAAGTTGTCCGTGATGAGTTTGATGGTATCAATGTTGAAGTATATCACCATGCACCGCACACGTATAATGTGCAGCGTATGATCGATAGTGTCCGTGATAGCGTGCGCTATTTTTCAAAGGCATTTAGTCCATATCAGCATAAACAGGTCCGTATTCTGGAATTCCCAGCTTATAGAAGCTTTGCGCAGGCGTTTCCAAATACGATCCCTTATTCTGAAGGTATAGGCTTTATTGCGGATATCACAGGTGAAGATGATATTGACCTTGCTTATTATGTAACCGCGCACGAGGTCGCCCATCAGTGGTGGGCGCATCAGGTGATGTCCGCAAATACACAAGGCGGTACAATGCTTATTGAAACCTTTGCTCAATATAGTGCGCTTCTTGTGATGGAGCAAAAGTACGGCAAAGATCAGATGAGAAAATTCCTCAAGTTTGAATTGGACAATTATCTGTCTAACCGTGGAAGTGACCCTGAGGGTGAGTTACCGCTCTACCGCGTGGAAAACCAAGCGTATATCCATTATCGTAAAGGGTCTGTTGTGATGTATGCGCTTCGTGACTATTTGGGCGAAGAGACGGTTAATCGCGCGTTGTCACGATTAATCAAGGAAACTGGCTTTTCGTCTACGCCGTATCCAACATCACTTGATCTTCTGCGAATTCTTCGTGAGGAAGCAGGGCCTGAATATGATCAATTAATTACAGATCTGTTTGAGCGTATCACCTTGTTTGATCTTAAAGCGGAAGGTGCAACAGTAGTTGAAATGGAGGACGGAAGGTTCAAAGTTTCGTTAACCATTGATGCTGCGAAGTTTGAAGCCGATAATGAAGGCAATGAAACTGCACTAACACTTGATGATATGATTGATATTGGTGTCTTTACAGCTGACCCAGGTGATAGCGATTTTGATTCTGAAAATGTTCTCTATATGAAGAAACACAAAATCAATTCTGATACCAAAACGGTTGAAATAATTGTCGACGGGCAACCAACATTTGTTGGAATTGACCCTTATAACAAGCTGGTTGATCGAAATTCTAACGATAATATCAAATCTGTTAGTACAACAACGCTGGCAAGTGCGTCAGAATAAATGAGAAAAAGGGCGTTACTCTCTATCGGAATAACGCCCTTTTTTTGGATCAAAAAACGATCTGGATTATATTCCACCCATACAGAGATATTTTGTTTCCAGATAGTCGCTTAAGCCTTCACGAGCACCCTCGCGGCCAAGGCCTGATGATTTTACACCACCAAATGGTGCAACTTCAGTCGAGAGAATCCCCTCGTTAATACCGACCATTCCATATTCAAGGGCTTCAGCCACTCGCCATACGCGGCCAATGTCGCGGCTGTAGAAATAACTTGCAAGGCCAAATTCGGTATCGTTTGCCATCTGGATTGCTTCTTCTTCGGTTTTGAAGCGGAATAGGGGAGCAACAGGGCCAAAGATTTCTTCTTTTGCAACAGCCATCTCTGCCGTGACGTCACCAAGGATTGTTGGCTCAAAAAATGTCTGCCCTAACGCGTGTGGATGACCACCTGTGATCAATTTAGCCCCTTTATCAACCGCATCAGCGACATGGCCTTTTACTTTCTCGAGGCCAGTCTGACTAATCAACGGTCCTTGTGTTACGTCGTCGTCAGCACCGTTACCAACTTTGAGGCCTTCAACTGCGGCAGCAAATTTTTCTGCAAACGCATCATATATTCCATCTTGAACAAGGAATCGGTTTGCACACACGCATGTCTGACCGGAATTGCGGTACTTGGACGCCATCGCGCCTGCAACGGCTGCGTCTAAATCGGCGTCATCAAACACGATAAAGGGTGCGTTCCCGCCAAGCTCCAGAGAGAGCTTTTTAATAGTGTCAGCGCTTTGACGCATAAGGATACGCCCAACGTTTGTCGACCCAGTGAATGAAACCTTGCGAACAATCGGGCTTTCGCAAATCTCAAGCCCGACACCTGGCCCATCGGATGAAGTGACAATATTGAAAACACCCTTTGGAAAACCAACCCGCTCAGCAAGTTCCGCGATGGCAGTTGCGCTTAAGGGTGTTTCAGCAGCTGGTTTTAAAACGACAGTACACCCAGCGGCTAAGGCAGGGCCTATTTTGCGGGTGATCATTGCATTCGGAAAATTCCAAGGTGTAATCATTCCGCATACACCGATAGGTTCTTTCGTTGTAACAATACGTTTGTTGCCTGCTGGTGTTGGAATAACATCACCGTATGAGCGGCGGCCTTCCTCCGCGAACCATTCGAGGAAAGATGCTCCATAGAGAACTTCACCGCGTGCCTCGGCAATCGGCTTGCCGCACTCAGCCGTTAGGATTTGCGCTAACTCTTCCGCGTTTTCCTTCATGGCGACAAATAATGCCTTCAAAAGATCAGCACGTTCCTTGGCTGTTTTAGCGCGCCAGGCCGGGAAGGCAGCATTTGCAGCTTCAATCGCTTTTGCTGTATCGTTGCGGTCGAGGTCCGCGACATTTGCAATAAGTTCACCGGTTGCCGGATTTAAAACCTCAAAGCTTTTTGACGCTTCGCCTTTTACCCAAGCCCCATCAATATAGGCATCGGTTTTTAATAAAGAATAATCTTTGTTCATCTTGTTCTCTTTTCAGTAGTTATGACAAGGTTCATTCCTGTGGGTCATTAAACCCGTGAATAGAATATTTTGTCGTGTCTGGATAGCGAATTTGCCGTTTTGATGCATTTGGTTTCTTAAAAGAGTGGCGCCAGACCTCTCCGGGCCATCTAATTTCCGATTTTTTTTGTTTGGGCCAATACACAGCCGTATAAAGTGTTCCAAATCCCTTTGAAAAATTTGTTGAATATAAAGGTGGCTTTAGAAAAGCCCGAATGAATTTTTCTGCGGGTTCATCATGCATTGTCAGTCGCTGAAGCAGAAAACGCTCCCGCTCTACTGTGGCGGTTGCTCTGGCATGACCGTGCCATTCGACATATTCCTGATGATTGGTGGCAACCCGCGTATCAGATACGACGATATCCCTATCAGGGGAAAGATAGGCTGTTGCATGATGTCCGTTTTCGTCAACAACTGTCACATTGTATGCCATATGGCATGGCACACGCTTCAGAACGGACACAGCCTCTTTCGCAGTTTCGCAAAATTCGAGAATATATCGCAGAATTAGGGGCACCCCGAAACCTTCGCCAACAACGCGGCGACCACCAAACGTGAGCGACACAGCAAGGCCGCTATCATTCATGCCGTCAACGACACCCCACATCCCATCTGATGTAGCTGTAACCCGTTTGCCGTTCCAGCAACTGTCCCAGATAATGCCGTCCGATAATTCAGGGGCATAATCATAGTTTCGAACCAGCATGGGTTCTTCGCCTAGCCAGATCGCTTGTGAGCAACCGGATAAATACAATGGCGGTCGATAGAAGCTAAGAAAACGGGCAGCGAGGTCACCGCCGCCGGCAAGTTCGCAAAGCCTGTCATAGGTTGGCATTAATTCAGGCATGTAGGCCTTAAGTGCGCGAACTCCTGCTAAATAGGTCTGCCGCGCACCAATGCCTTCATTGAGAAACCATTTTTTATAGGCCGGCCATAGGCGTGCAAAATGTGCTTGCCACAATGGGCCAGCATCTGCCTCGCAGACCTTTTCAAAAATTAAGTCCATTTATTATTCTTATCAGAGTAACGCCCTGCCTGTCGGCAGGGAGAAATTACATGATTTTAAAAGCAGGTTCATTACTGATGGGCAATGCTTCCGCCGTTGGTAATGGGTTCGCTTTAAATTTACCTTTAATGCCGTCTACCCATTGTTTCGAGCGCTTGCGCAGGCGGAAGCCTTCGCCCATTGCCCGACCACGGGTAACCAGAATACCAAGGTCTGCACCTTCATAGCGATAATCGCCTGGTTTCAGGATACGTAAGAAAAAGGCTTCATTTTCACTGTTAACAGCGCGGCGGTGATAGTCAAAACGATCATACTCCACAGTGCCATCAGGTAACATGCGCCAAATACCGGTTTCAGGTGCTTCTGAAAGGATATCAACGGTATCATCAGTGTGCTTGATGACCATTTGACACCATTCATCAATATTGTCTGCATTTGACCATCGTGCATTCAGCTTATCCACATCTAATTCAAAGGGAACGCCTGAGAATTCAAGTAGATGGAATAGAAATAGAGGGGCATCTGCATGGGCAAAGGCAGCATGATTGGTCATGGAGCTTGCACCGGTCACCCTTGGGTTACATTCACCCAGGTAGACTTCGCCGTCATCGATATCGATTAGATAATCAACCTCAAAATACCCACGGTAGCCTTCTTTCACTAATTGATCGCCAAACTGCTCGGTGTATTTCTTTGTTTTTTGGCGTGTATCTTCATCGAAAGCGTCGGCAAAAATTTCATTGCCGCACCAACCGCCGCGGTATGGCGTAAGCTGTTTAAAGCCAACGAGTTCTGTCATTAATGGACCAACGACGGTTCCTTCTTTGGTCGCGCATGCTTCGACGGCGGCACCACGATTGCGGATGCGTTTCATGATTTTGATTTCGCCTTGGCCAACAATTTTCTGCTCGTAACGTTTGAAATCACGCTCGTTCTTGATAAAGAAGGTGGTATGACCGCTATCACCAAAAGCAGATTGAAGCACTAAATCATCACCTAAGGACTTTGATACTTCTTGCAAATGCTGCCAGCTTTTCACTTCGCTGAGGATGTTTGGTACACTTGGAACGCCTGCTGCGTTTCCAATACGGACAGTTTCGATCTTGTGATCGATTTGTTCTCGAAGTGCTGCTTTCGGGAACCAGACATCAACACCTAATTCCTCACATATTTTTTCAACGCGTTCGTCAAACATTAAGAAAACTACTTTAGGGCGTTTTCCGCTAGATTTCAGCAGATCAACAACTTCCTTGTGTTCAAGTAAGTAAGCATTGATATCTTCAATGCTCTCAAATTCAGGGTGTTCGGTTTCAGTTGGTACAAACACGTTTGGATGCCGACCATCAAAGCAATCAATATAGCTGATAAATTTGAAGTTACGGCACCATTCATCAATACCCAATAAGTTAAAATTGGTAGCACTTATAAAAAATATTGGCTGTTCGTTTCTATGAAAATACCGTCGAATATCCGACATGGTATCAAGTGTATTAATAGTCTTCTTTTTACTGTTGGTATTTTTGCTTTTCGCTTTTTTAGCAACAGATTTAACAGCTTTCTTACTCATAAGGATGCTCCACTTCCACGCTTACGGGTTTCCTGTTCAAGTGCAGCTTGCGTAAAAATTCGCAAGCCAAGTTCAGGGCGATATCCATGAATCTCTTTCACGTCCAATTTGCGAAGAAATTCAATTATTTCCATACTCACAACTTGACCAGGCACCAAAACAGGAAAACCTGGAGGATAAGGAATAACAAAAGATGATGAAACTACGTCACGACCTTCCTTGATCGCTTTATCAAGGTCTGGGCTATCCAGCCGTATATATTCGCAGTTATCGGCGTCATAAGATAAAAAGAATGCTGATCTGGAATCGCCCTCGGCGACCTCTCCTGCGGCATCCTCTCTAAACGCTTCATGAAAACATGAGAAATCTGGAAGAGGGGGTAAATCCTCCACGATTGATTTTACGTTATATTGATGGATTTTTGTTTCAGCAGGGCTCATATCTTCAAGGCGTAATTCAATCTCGTTAGCAACCTTGACAAGAACTTCAATAAGATAAGCAACGGAACTTCGCGTCGTGCCGATATTGGTCATGAAAAGTACGGTATTTCGCGATGTCTTATTGATCTGAATTCCGTATTTATCCATCAGAATTTTATTCTTGAACGTGTCTCCGTCCATACCTGTTTCGCCTACGAAAAGCGTTACACGGGTTGCATCCAGGCAAAATTCATCGCCTTCCCATGCATCCCATATATCTGGCCAGCCGTGTTCGGGTTCATAATAGCTTTCAATGCCGGACTGACGATATTTTGAGGGTACCATATCCCCAACGGTTAGCACCCTGAAATATTTTGAAAGTTTGGGATGGCTCCTGATTGCCTGACGCAACCTCATCGCCATCTCTACTTGTTTTTGAACCAGCTCAAAACCTTCAAGTTCCACTTGTCGTCTGCCAACATCAAGTGATGCAAGTATCTGATAATTTGGCGATGTTGAAGTGTGGGTCATGAAGGCTTCATGGAAGGGTTCTTCAACTTTTGATTTATAGTCCTGATCATAAATATGGATCATGGAACCTTGCCGAAGCGCTGTCAGGGTTTTATGTGTCGACTGCGTCGCGTATACCCTAATTCTTGCTTTATTTGGGTCAGGGTACAATCGTGTATCAAGAATGGCCTCTATATCGTCGTCATCAATGGTAGCCATTGTTTCCTGGAATGCGGCGTATTCCTCGGCATACGTGTCAGATTTCAATCGGCGCCTTAAACTGCCAGCGGAATACATTGCGGTACGTTGCCTGTATGTCGGACCAAAGCGCGCGAAACCAAACCAGGCTTCATCCCAAAGAAAGACAAGGTCGGGTTTGATCGCAAGGCATTCTTCCATTACGCGCTGAACGTTATAAACAATCCCGTCAAACGTACAATTTGTAAGGAGCAACATTTTGACACGGTCAAGTTTGCCTTCCTTTTTCAAGAGAAGCAGTTTTTCCTTGATTGAACGCAGGGGAACCGCGCCGTACATGGAATATTCGCTTAAGGGATAGCTATCCAAATAAACAACATTCGCGCCAGCAAGTACCATTCCATAGTGATGGGATTTATGACAATCCCGATCTATCAAGACGATGTCACCATTTTTTACAAGGGATTGGACGACAATCTTATTGCAGGTTGAGGTGCCATTCGTTGCAAAAAACGTCTGCTTTGAGCCGAATGCACGTGCCGTTAGTTCCTGAGCTTCTTTAATTGGACCATGAGGTTCCAGTAGCGAGTCTAATCCACCTGAGGTGGATGATGTTTCAGCGAGGAAAATATTTAGCCCGTAGAATTCCCCCATGTCCTGAATCCAGTGTGACTTGATAATGGATTTTCCGCGAGAAATCGGTAAGGCATGAAACACGCCCGTGGGTTTCGCGGAATAGTCTTTTAGGGCTGTGAAAAACGGTGTTTTGTATCGGTCTTCGATCCCACGCAGGATATTCAAATGTAACTCGAAGAAGTCTTCGCTACCATAAAAGACGCGTCTGCAAGTATTACCAACTGTACCCGCCACCTCTTCAACGGATTGATCTGTCACCAGAAATAAATCAAGTTCTGGGCGAATATGAGCGAGCGTATCTGCGAGAATACTGCCATAATCGCTTCGATCAGCTTCTTCAATATCTTCACTGCGGGCCCGTTTGATGTATCTGTTTAAAACAGGCATATCGTTTTCTGAATGCAGATCAAAACCAAATCGAATGATTACCGATTGGATATTATGGTTTAAGGAAACTGCAATTAATGCGTCATCCAGGCTCGGAACAAAAACGGGTGAATAAGTGAAGCGGTCTTCATCGCGCCTCATGGACCGTAAGGCTTCACGCTGGCTTTCGCGTTTGTTTATATTGAAGCTATCAACAATTAAAACTTCAAAATATGGTCTAGACCTTGCTCGCTCGAAATCAGCATAACCACCCGGATCTTCTGACGAGCTTTCAACGATATCCTGATCGGTTAAGGCATCCAGTTTTATATGTTTTCGTCGGTATTCGCCGCTTAGAAGTGCTGTCGCAATGCGGGATACCTTGCGGGCGAGTATCTTAAAATCAGCGACTTTTTCGTCTCGGATTAACTCTTCAACAATTTGTGGACCAGGAAAAGCCCAATATATTTCTACAGGCGCAAGATATTCAATGAGTTGGCGTACTTTTTCCCTCAATTTTTCTGAGGGGGTATCCATGGCAGCTAATTGGTGTGTCGTGGATTTAAGTTTATTCCAGGTATCGATCCGGAATTGCGATGCGTTATAATATTCACTGACGAGCTTGCGCTTGTTTTGTTTCTCTTCCGAAGAAGTCATATCCCCGTTTCCCCGATCTGACTTTAAACGTATTTTAGCCTAACACCATTCCCTCAAATGTTGCCAAGCAATTTATAATATTTGTTAATTTTCATTTGCGGATTGCCCAGGTATCGCGGGTGTATGAATATTGCGAGTAGGCATGTTCAAGCCACCTAAACCATCGTGATATGAATGATCAAATTGTGCATTATCATAAACTTTGAAATCTACGTTCCGGTCTCGGAAGCTTTTAAGCACTTGTCCCAGTCCATTTTGGCCTTGTGCCCGTTGCCTGCGAACCAGGTCCAAATCAATTTCTATTGGGATAATTTCTTCGTTTCCACGCGCTTCGTATACCATGTCACCACCTGGCCCTACGATACATGAGCGACCAATGCCGCCGGCGCCGATACCGTTAATGTCAACTACATAACATTGGAATTGAGCGGCTGTTGCCCTCGCTATTGCCAGTTCAACATCTCTGTCCGTTGTCCCTGTTAATACAGGGTGGATCAGTACCTCGGCACCCATGGCCGCCAAAGTGCGGGTGGTTTCCGGGAACCAGATATCGTAACAGATAGAAAGGCCAAAGCGACCAATTTCAGGAACGTCAAAAACCAAAAATTGGTCACCGCCGGTTACGCCTGTTTCATAAGGCATGAACGGGAACATTTTGTCATATTTGCCAACAATATTTCCGAGCGGGTCTATAACAACGGAAGTATTATAAATTCCTGTTTCGCGGTGCTCGAACATTGACCCGGGTATTAGCCAAACATTCAGCCTCGCGGCCAAATCCTGAAAGCGCTGAATAGTATCAGTTAATGATTTTGGGTGATGGCTTATTAAGGGACCGTGCGGGGATAACTCACTAAAAACCAGCATGTCGAGCCATGGAAATCTAGTTAAGGCCAGTTCGGCACGTTGTTCCATATGCGCAACATTCTCTTCTGTTGCTGATACATACATCTGGATTCCGGCGATAGAAAACGGTCGCATACAATAAATCTTTCTCTCAATATTACGCACAGTACAAAAAAAGGCGCCGACGCGCCCTTTCAAAAGTTATATGAGGTTATTCAATCTAGATATAGGTCGATTATAGTTTTTATAGAGACGCTATATTTGAGTAAACCCTCATTGAAGGGCAAACAGTATGCTTATACTAGCTTGCCAGTGTAGCAGGGGCCTCTGCTTCAGCTTTTTGTGCCTCTTTAGCGATAGCTTCTGAAATATCGACAATCGGTACGATTTCATCATTGTCACTATTTGCTTCTACTTCAGCAGAAACTTCGGCTGTTAACGCTTGATAACGATCGGCTATTTCACCGTCAGACAAGTTTTCAATTTTCTTTGAAACAGTCCAAACTTGACCAAATGGGTCAATAAATTTACCGCTTCGTTCACCCCAATAAGCATTTTCAAGGGGTAAAATAACAGTAGATAGTGAATCCACAGCACGCGCCCATACTGCATCAACATCTTCCAGATATACATGAAGAGCGCTTGTTGCTGCCCCCATGCTGGTTGGTGATAATACACCATAAGCAGGCATTTCATCACTCAGGTGGATGTTGGAATTACCGACTTTTAAGACAGCGTTTACAATAGTGATACCATCGGATGCGTATGTACGGCGGAGTTCTTTGGCATCAAATACATTCGTGTAAAAATCGATCGCTGCTGCTGCGCCGCGAACAATAAGGGAAGGTGTAACTGTGTGATAGCCTTTTGGAACCGCGCTAACTGAACGAGGTTTCGCAGTAGTCTTCTTTTTTGCCGGTGTGGCTTTTGCTTTAGCTGGCTTTTCAACTTTCACATTTTTAACAGGTGCTTTTTCCACAGCCTGTTTTTTAGCGACTTTGGAAGGTTTTTTCGCAGCTTTCTTTGCTGTAGTTTTAGGCGCAGTTTTTGTTGCTTGCGCTTTAGTGGTCGATTGAGTAGTGCGTGCCATTGCATCCAGCTCCTTTTTGCTGTTAGGTGTCAATATCGACTACGGTTTAAACTCTGGTGCATATAAGTATATTTTTGAGGATTTGTCAACATCATGGATCAAGATGTAGCTTTGGGTGTAACAATGACCATTACACAGGCTGATTTGCCGTTTTTGCGTGAAGCAGGCAGGTTAGGTGAGTTTCCTGTGGTCTACCGCGTACATCGCCAACAAAAGGGAGGTGGGTATGGTGATCAAACTCGTCATCCTTTTGCGTGGGGAATTTTGGTATACGTTGATGGCCAATTAGCGAGAGTAAATAGCGCACGCGGCCTTGGCCGTGAATGGAATGATCTGGACCGGGCTGAAAAATGGCTCCGTAGTCAAGGCTTCTGGTATTGGTGGACACGTAATGACCTCGAGGCAATCCATACAATTGATGAAGGAGCGTCTGATGGGACGGCAATCGCTGGGGATTTGGATGCCAGCCATACAGACGAGCTTGCGCCAATTGAAAAATCCAAGTTCAGTTTAAAGTAAAGTACCCTTTGAAACAGGCCCTATGTCGGATGAACACTAAGGCCTGTACCTTCGTTTACAATGTTATTTTGCTGCTTTTTGAATGGCCGCTTTTAGCTTGTTTAGGCCTTCAGAAAGTTGATTGTCAGGAACAGTTAGCGGTGGTAGGACACGGATACAGTTGCCGTAATATCCGCACGCTAGAACGATCAAGCCTTCTTCTTTTGCATTAGCAATTACCTTGGGAACAATTTCCGTATCTGGAATGGTTTGACCATCCTCGGTTTTTAGAAACTCAATGGCACACATTGCACCGTTGCCGCGAACGGCGCCAATCGGAAGGTCGGGGTTTTCTGCCTTAAGGTTAGTGAAACATTCGTCAAAAGCTTGGCCGATTGCCTCAGCGCGTTCAGAAAGTTTGTCTTCGATGATAACATCGATCGCAGCAAGAGCTGCTGCACATGAAACGGGGTTGCCGCTGTAGGTGCCACCAATGCCGCCAGGATTAACACTGTCCATAATTTCGGCTTTGCCAACAACACCAGAGATTGGCATACCGCCGCCCATTGCTTTGGCAATGGTCATAATATCTGGCTCGATACCGCTATGCTCAGTTGCAAATAATTTTCCTGTGCGACCAAAACCTGTTTGAACTTCATCTGCAATCAACAGAATACCGTGCTTTTCTGTCAA
The DNA here is from genome assembly GCF_024398015.1 of Kordiimonas sp. SCSIO 12610. Classification (GTDB taxonomy): domain Bacteria; phylum Pseudomonadota; class Alphaproteobacteria; order Sphingomonadales; family Kordiimonadaceae; genus CANLMI01. The sequence continues at coordinate 2,824,249 of NZ_CP073747.1, read as the reverse complement.
AGACCTGAGCGCCTGCATATAGGACGGTGATAGCGGATAGAAGCCGCCTTCGCCCATAACTGGTTCAACAACAACAGCAGCAACCTGATCAGCTTCAATTTCAACCTTGAAAACATGCTCTATCGATTTTAAGGCTTCTGCTTCTGATGTGTGTGGGTGCATTGGTGCAAGCGCATGATAGATGTTAGGTGCGTGCCCTCCAACATGGCCAGCGCGGTATGGCGCTACCTTGCCGTTCATGGTGCTTGTTAGCGCTGTGCGGCCATGATATCCGCCACGAAGTGTAATAATACCGGGTCGTTTTGTTGCTGTACGGGCGATACGGACGGCGTTTTCAACGGCTTCGGCACCAGAATTAAAAAATACAGAACGAGCATTGTTGATGGGAACGAGGCTGTTGATCTTTTCCGCGAGTGTTACATACTCATCATACATAACAACCATCGCACATGTGTGCATAACACGGTCTAGCTGGCTTTTTGCGGCCTCAACAACCTTCGGATGACAGTGACCTGTGTTACAAACAGCAATTCCTGTTGCAAAATCAAGATAGCGGTTATTTTCCACATCCCATAATTCTGCGTTTAGCGCCCGATCGACGTAAAACGGCGCGACAGACGCAAGGCCTGAGGGGAGGGCGCCAAGTCGACGCTCATGTAAATCTTTATTAGTTTGAACCACGATTAGTCCTTTATATTCCAAGTTTAAAATTATTTGTTTGATTGAAGGCGAATAGTGATGGTTTGATCGCTATTCACATTGCTAATTTTTTGTTTGATCCTGCCCGCTTGGGTAATGGATGTTACTTCAACGTCAACCTTTTCTACCTCTCCAAGGCCAAAGTGAACGGGTTGCATATTCTGCGAGATATATCCCCCACCGGTATCAATAATTTTCGTACCAATTACACGACTGGTCTTGTGATCGAAAACTCTTATTTCATCACCTTGACGGGTATAGCGACCATCCGCATCAAGGAGTAAAATTTTGAGAAAATGTGCCCCAGTTTCCGACTTGATTGTATCCCTATTGATGAGCTCATTCTTCCATAAGCTAACACGGCCATCTTTGCTGCGATTGCTGATTGCTATATCAAGGTCACCGTCGTTGTCGTAATCACTGAAACGAACACCGTGGTCTCCGTCAAACAGCTCATGTTCCTTGGGAAATAGGTCGATAAAGTGATCGCCCTGATTATGATACAGGTGGTCATAACCATGTGTTTCACCGCGCTTATATGCGACAACGTAAAGATCATCGCGGCCATCATTGTCAAAATCACCGCAATCTGCGCTAACGGCCAAGTCAGTGGCATTTACGCCCCAATCTTTTGCAGCTTCTCTGTAACCGCCTTTACCATCAGCTATATAAAGCATGTCGGCGCCATAAACAGGAACGAAAATATCCATATGCCCATCAGCATTGACATCACATAAGGTAGCGCCAACGCTTCCTTCATTCAGTGGGCGTCGCGCTTTATCCATTCCCAAGGTTTGAGCTATATCCATGAACTGACCATTATTGTTTTGGTAAAAGCCGTCTCGGTCTCCTGATTGGTTCGGCGCATATAGATCTAAATCACTGTCCTGATCAAAGTCGAACCATACCGCACCAACACCGCGCCGTGGGTCGCTTAAGCCAGAAGACGAGCTGATGTCAATAAATTTGCCGTTGTTATTTTGATACAGTCTGCTGGTGCGGTCGCGCATCGTTACAAACAGATCGCTATCACCGTCTTGGTCATAGTCTATCCAGATACTCTGCCGCGTTGTGCCGATAACATCGAGACCAACATTCTCCGCAACTTCCTCGAAACCATTCTGACTACCTCGATAAAGGCGGTTTTTTAGTCCTGTGTCTCGGCCAAATCCGACATACAAATCAGGGTAACCATCGGCATTATAGTCGCCCCACGATAGGGCCCTATAGTCTGTCATGTCTGATGGTATACCAATGATGTCCTTTGCATCTTGGAAGGTGCCTTTGGTTTGGGCAAAAAACTTGATGCCGCCACGTCTGTACCCTACCGTTAGATCCAGGTCTCCGTCATTGTCAAAATCTGCCCATACAACCGCCTGAGCTTCTGGGCCTGCAAACAATTCAGCTTGGACTTGCGTGAAATGCGGAATATCGGTCGGTACGGGTTGAAAACCGACTAACAAACCAGCTGAGATCACGATCGAAAAAGACCTAACAATTTTAGAGTGCTTTATTTTTTTCATAGCAACGTATCTTTTGCAAAGTCGTGAACTTAGTCAGCGTTATGGTTTCTTGAAATTACAATTGTCGCGTTTCAGAACTTGGCCTGAGCGATTGCCCGTTAAGCGACCAGCTTCAATCATTTGAACGCCATTGACCAATAAGTCGGTTACGCCCTCACTGAGAAGTGTAGCGTTATAAAAATCGGCCTTATCTGCATAACGATCAGGGTCAAAGATGGTTATATCGGCAATGTAGCCTTCCCGGATATACCCACGATCACAAAGCGAAAAAGTTTCTGCGGTTAACCCGCTGCTTTGATGAATGAAACGCCCTAAATCCATTACCGGTGCATGATTTTGATTATCTTTGATATACTGCGTATATTTTCGCGGGAAACTGGCGTATTTACGGGGATGCCCATTTGTGCCGTCAGAGCTTGTCATCACCCAAGGTTGAGCCATAAACGCTCTTATATCATCGTCATTCATATTGAATGATGCAACACGCGCGTTGCCGGCAATTATGATTTCTTTAGCGGCATCAACAAAAGTCAGTTTTCTCTCTTCCGCGATTTCCCGAAGTGTTTTACCTTTAATGTCTTCGAGTGGGCTATCTACAACCAACAAGGCATCTGGTCCGCCGCGGATTTTCAAGGCTTCTTCCATGTCTTGCTTGAGGCGATCCGCGAGTGTGGGGTCCGCAAGGCGCGCAATCATCGCATCGTTACCACCGTCTTTAGCCCATATGGGAACCAGCGCATTTGAGATGCGTGTTCCTGATGCACGCCAAGGATATTGATCAGCGGTTACTTTCAAGCCTTCACTATGTGCGGCTTCCACGATCTTTATAATGTCTGCACTTTGTCCCCAAACAACCGTTCCAAGCGCCTTAATGTGGGCCAAATGGACTTTTGCACCGCTTTGGCGGCCGATTTCAATTGCTTCTTCTACGGATGCGATAAGGCCAATGTTATAAGCGCTTTCATCGCGCAGATGGGTGTCATAAACGCCGCCATATGGCGCTATTTCTTCTGCTAGCGCGATGACCTCTGCTGTTTCTGAAAAACTGCCGGGATCATAAAAAAGACCTGACGACAAACCAACTGCGCCCGCTTCCATCGAAGCATGAACAAGTTCACGCATTCGCTTAAGCTCATCAGTGCTGGGTGCTCGTGCATCATCGCCGACAACATGGCTTCTGACTTTGCCGTGACCGATGAAGAATGCAACGTTCGTTCCTGGTGATTTTGCTTTGACATCGGCCATAACAGCTTCGGTATCAACAGGGCCGCCTCCATCGTTGCCAACAAATACAGTTGTAACCCCTTGTGTTAAATAATTAACATTTATGCTTGTGTCGGTGTTTTGCAGATCACCAAGCGCATGAGTGTGGGGGTCTATAAAGCCGGGTGAAACAATATGACCGGATGCATCGATTGTTTTTTCGGTTTTGTAGCTCGTATTACCTAAGTCGCCAATGAAGACAATCCGTTCATCCTTGATACCAATGTCAAGGGTTTGCCCGTTATCATCAGGATTTCCAGAAAAAACAGTTCCATTAATGATAACTGTATCAAACTGTTGATGTTTCTCATGCTCGTTTGAAGGAGCACACGATGTAGTTATGGCTATTAAACTTGATAGCATGAAAACACGTAAAGGATTAACCATGACCACCTCAAAAACTATTATAGATTGATCTAATCATCACTTTAAAAAATTCAGGGAACGGGTTTAATACCATTCCCTGAATTGCAGTTTTACTCAGCTCGTATTAGAAGTTAATTGTATAATCAACAAAGAACAAACGGCCGAGCGGGGAGTGTAATTCACCTTCAAAGCCAAAGCTTTCGTCGGCTAGCGGTGGGTCCACATCAAATAGGTTATTCACACCAATCCGGATTGTAGTGTCTTCTATGAACAAATCTCTACGTACAATCGATGTGTTAACGCGAATTTGGTCGTCAACCTGGAAGAAGTTCCCATTTGGGTCTGTCACAGTTGGCTCAAAAACTTCACCGACATAATTTGCGAATAAAGATGCACCCCAAAGGCCATCATTACTGTTCCATGTTAATCGGCCTGTGCCCCGCCATTTTGGGAAGAACTCGATTTCAAGAGCAGAACCAACGGCTGCACCAAGAACATCAGGGTTTGCACCGAAGTCTACAAGCGCTTGAGCCGCACCGCTCGGTGCTTGATTGAACGCCAACAAACGTGCTGCATTCAAATCAATATTGAAGCCACCGATATCAGTTTCAAAGCTGTAGTTGATGCCAAAATCAAGGCCGCGAGTAATACGTTGGCCAAGGTTTTCGAAGCTACGTTGAATGATCAAGATTTCGCCAAGTGGGTTATCTTCATCCGGAGTGCCACGAATAACAGATGGGTTGAATGAGCCTTGTGCTCTCAATACCGCATCCAAACGAGATTCGTTTTCATCGCTAAATACGCCAACAGTACCATTTTGTTCAATACGCCAGAAATCAGCTGTAATGATCAGACCTGGTGTTGGTTCTATAACGACACCCAAGCTTAGGTTTTTAGTGCGTTCTGGCTCCAGGTCAGGGTTACCTGCTGTTTCCAGAATATAGTTACCGTTATCTGGCCCGTTGTTGATATCACCAGTGCCTAGCAAGATACCTTCTGCGTAATCGTCAACACCCGTTGTAATTGATGTTGCTGGTGAATTCAGCTGAACCAGGTTAGGTGCTCTGAAGCCAAGCGAGTAAGCACCGCGGAACTGGATTTCCTGAATTGGGAACCAAGAAAGGGCAAACTTAGGCCTAAAGATATCACCAAAGCCAGAGAAGCGCTCGTAACGACCTGCAAGCTGAATATCAATGCTTTGCGCAAGAGGAGCGTCTCTGACAACAGGAATGAGTGCTTCAGCATAAGCAGAAAAAACATTCCGGTCACCGTTGAAGTCCGGGCGAACACTACTACCCTGAAGGTTGGATAGATTTGTTACTTCGCCTGGCGCAAGGCTTGTGTCTAGGGGGTCAATAAACGGTTGGCTACCATCAAAAATAGCAGAGTTGTTTTCATCCAATGTCTCACGGCGATATTCGATACCAGCCGCTACGCCGACGCCGCCTGCTGGTAATTCAAACACAGATGGGTTTGAAACCTTAAAGTCAGCAAGGAATAGGGATGATTCTGCATCACGGAAACCATCAACCAGGAACGGTTCGATAACTGAACGCGGGTTAACTGTTAGGTCAACAATGCTTGACGGGTCACTTGGGTTAACACCAGTGAAAATGTTGTAAGCGTCCGGTGTGTCGAGGCTGAGTGATTGCTGTAGCAGAGATGTTGAAATCCGGTTAGAGAAGCGGTCAATAGTATCTGCTGCGCTGTAGAGGACTGCAGTATCGAAATCCCACTCGCCCCAGTTACCGCGTAAGCCACCTAAGAAACGATAGCTGTAGCTTGTGACTTCGATTTCACGTGGGCCAAGGTCAACAGGACGTAGACTTAAGAGTTCAAACCCTAAACCTTCTTCCGGAACAACGTTTGGATCAAGGCCAGGTAACCGGTTTGGATTAACTCTGCCGTCAGCAAAGGTAACAGGGCCGAACGGGTTATAGAAATAATCAGCAGGAACAAAGAAGCGTCCATTACTGAGGATACTAGCTTGCTCAAATGTACGCTCTGTTTGAGCATAATAGTAAGAAACCTCAGCATACGCTTCGAGATTAGAATTAATTTCATGCTTGGCAAAGCCGAAGATATTTACGCGTTCATTATCCGGAATGAGCGTTCTTTGCGCCAATCTGTTTGGGCGAAGAGCGCGGTTATGGCTTCCTGAGTCAATACAGAGGCTTTGTAGTCCATCTGTTAGCTGAACTGATTCCGGGGTCAATCCACGACCACCACACTGAGCAGCACCGAGTAGTGAACCATTATCAGCGGTAAGGTTTGTTGGGCGAAGATGGAAAGTGCCAATACCATCCAGATCAAAGAAAGGAGTTACCTCTAAGCTTGATCTGTTGTCGAGCGATAAGTCACCAGCAAATTCTTCTGGAACGAGGCTTCTAAGGTCTTCAGAGTTGATAAAGTCTTTTTGCAATGCATTGAAACCACTGCGATTGTCGTAACTTGCAGATACAACTATATTGGTTCTACCTTCATTAAGGTCGAAACCATGAGTTACCTTGAAGTTGAAATCTTCCTGGCCACCGTCTTCTTCAAACCCAATTCGGCCAGTAACTTGCGTGCCTGTGAAATCATCTTGCAGTAAATAGTTTACAACGCCTGCTACTGCGTCTGCACCGTATAGTGCTGCTGCGCCGTCCCGAAGAACCTCAACGCGCTCAATCGCGCCCGGTGGCAGGGCATTAGCGTTTGATGTTGTTACAGGTACACCGTCAAACGAACTTGTTTGGGTAATTGGGTGCAACACAGTTCTGCGGCCATTAATAAGTACGAGTGTATTACCTTCGCCGATACTTCTCAGGTTGAAAGATGCGATATCACCCCGAGCTGCGTTGACACCAGTAATACCGCCCCTTACGGCACCAAATCCAATGGAACCAACTTGTGGTATAGCTCTGAGAATGTCTTCACCGGTTGAAAAGCCATTTTCCTTGAAGGCTTCGCTGTCTAGAACAGTAACAGGAAGAGAACCTGCTATGTCTGAGCCCTTAATCTGAGTACCGGTCACGACGATTTCTTCGAAAACTTCGTCCTCGTCAGTGCCTGCGTCTTGTGATGAATTTTGTGCGTACACACCTTGCGCAGCACTTAGGCTAATAGATCCTAGTAAAATTGAACGGAGTAAGTTTCTGCCCCGCATGATATTCCTCCCATATTTATCAATTTATTCTCACATTATAGTCATGGAACGCTGTGTCAGGACAAATATCAATATTGCACACGTATATAGCTTTTAGTTATGGGATGAATTTAGTAAAATATGTAATTTAATTACAAAAAATAACCAAATGAATATTTAAAATATTATTAATAATATCCAAATTCATACTTTATGACACTATTCAATCTGATGAGTTTTTAAAAGTCACTCATCCATGCCTAAAAGGAATACCCTGATAAAAGTTCTGAATTTGACCACATAACATCCGTGTTTCATTCTGTTGACTGAGGAAACGTTGTTTATATCAGAATGGGCTTAAGTAGGCTCTCAGGTCTTTACGCTCCATAATATAAGCAAAATCGATTACGTCTAAAGGGGGCGCTTATGGGTCAAGAAGCAACAAAACAAACAACAATGATTGGTCGTGAACCATATTCTCGCGCGGTTAGTAATGCTACACGAGAAAAGGTTACGAGCCTTTTGACCAGTGCAATATCACAAGGTGTTATAGGATCATCTTGCGATCTTATAGGCTTTCTTGATATTGACGGTGTTAAAGCCACGGTTAATTCATTAAAAAGCGCGTTTCCAGGTCATTTTACGCACCTATTCGCGGCGAAATCCAACACAATGTTATCCACACTCAAACTTGTCAGAGAATGTGGCATGGGGTGTGAAGTTGCGAGCGCGTCCGAGCTTGAACAAGCAATAAGAGCAGGCTTTACAGCGGGTGAAATTTCATTTGATGAACCTGCAAAAACCAAATCTACGCTTCAGCGGATCATTGACCTTGGTGTTGGTTTGCACATTGATAATTTTGACGAATATGAAATTGTTGCTGATATCGCGAGTAAAACTGCCCCCACAGGACCTGCGGGTTTTCGTTTAAACCCACAACGCGGTGGCGGTGCCATTGCGTCCACCAGCACAGCAACGCCAACATCAAAATTTGGGGTCGGTATGCGTGACGCTGGGAACAGAGAGCGATTGATCGAGCTCTACAGAACTGTGCCCTGGTTAAATAGACTTCATGTCCATGTGGGCGCACAAGGCTGTTCATTTGAATTAATGGCTGCTTCCATACGAGACGTTATTGATTTAGCTGATGAAATTAATGATGGGCTTCCGGAGCAAAAAGTAACCGCTATTGATATTGGCGGTGGTTTACCTGTCAATTTTATGAGCGATGAAATATCGCCGACATTCAAAGAATATGCGGACTTTTTGCGCCCCCATCTTCCTGAACTGTTCAGTGGTAAATATAAGATATTCACCGAATTTGGTCGATCTATACTCGCTAAAAATGGATTGCTCGCTTCTAAAACCGAGTATGTTAAGCAAATGGGTGGGAAGAATATTGCAATAGGACATGCAGGTGCTCAGATTGCTGCGCGGACAGTTTTCGGCCCTGTTGATTGGGCGTTGAGGTTCTCTGTTTATGATCAGAATGGAAAAGCAAAAGCTGGCTCAATGAAAGAATATGACCTTGCGGGTCCCTGTTGTTTCTCTGGTGACCTGATTGCAAGGGATATTGAGTTGCCTGAGATTGAAGCACATGATTGGCTCGTTGCTCATGACACAGGTGCATATTATTTTGCTATTCCATATTTCTTCAATGCTCTGCCAGTACCGGCTATCTATGGTTACAGCTTTGATGGCGGTGAAAACGGCACGCCTGTATTTGAAGAATACAGAAAAGAACAATCAATTGATCAGGTGCTTGCTTTAATTGGCTAGGATCGTTTTGTCAGACTGATTGTAAACTAACCTAATAATATTATAGCCGGTTTGAGAAACTGAATGGTCCCTCAAATCGGCGATTTCATTTATATGTCGATGCTTGTATTTGCCTACATTAGCAAGAGCTACATCACGTAATTTCCTGAATAAAGCGGTCAATACGGACCTAATGTGTTTGGTGCTATCTCCAATCTCTTAAAATATTATCAAAACTAAATTTAGTTGAGTTAGGTTCCATTTCGTGCTTTGGATAGCGTTGATAGGGGAACGGCAATCAATATTACTTAAGTTTTGAAGAGTTTATGGGGCTTTAGTATTGCCGGAAATTTAGTTTTGGAGGATTGTCACCAAATAGGTGCCTTTACCTATCGGTGTCGCTTGCCAAAATATAATTTTACAAGGGACAAGAAAATGGAATTTACGCAAAATCGTACTTTGAAATTCTCAGCATATATATTGTTGGCGCTTGCGGTTACTCAAGGTATTTATACAGCTTTATATATTGGAAAAATAGACCTTCCACGCGGCATAATATGGGGCTTGGAAGGTGTTTTGTTTACAATGCTTGCTGCTTTTGCAGGGGCTGCATTAGCGCAAACTAAAAATTATCATGTCGGCTGGTCAGCCATCGCTTTCAGTTCTGTATTCAATCTCGTTCAGGTTAGTGTAGGGCTTACCATGTTTGGTCCATTTTTTGAGGCGGCAGGCCAAGTGGAAGGAATGGCACCTGCGGCCGGGGCAGTAGTCGCGTTTTCCTTTATGATCTATTATGCAGCGAAAGTCTTACTCGGGTTTGCAGCCCTGATTTTTGGTATGGCGAAAATGCAAACCGGAGGCAAAGCAATAGGTGGTCTAACTGCATTGGTTGGTGGTGTCGCGTTACTTGCTAATGCAGCCCTAATCATTTTTGGACGTGATGCATTTTTACCGTCTGCTGTTGGTGGTGGATCTGGTGTAGCCGCGACCTTACTACTGTCTATATGCCTGATCATGATGGCTCGTGACGATACAGAATAGAGTTATTCCGGTTGTATATTCACGTTTAGTCTAATCATTTTTAAACATTGAGCATTATATATTGAAGTGGGGTTTGTATTATATGAATACGCCCCAATTCTTTTATTTGTCTGACTTTTGCAGGAAATATAATAATGGAAACCTTAAGCGTTAGGTTAAGAGCTTTCTGGCCAGTATGGCCGCCGTTTTAGCTGTTATATTAGCAATGTCATGAGACGGTGAAACTTCAACAATATCGATGAGCGGTATCCTGCAATCACCTGATTTACATGAAGCTATTATTTGTTCCAAAATAGCTTCAACTGTTGCAAGTGGTACTCCGCGCGGGGCTGGAGCACTTACCCCTGGTGCCTGATAATGGGGGAGCAAATCCATATCAATCGTTAGGTATATCAAGTCATTTCTGGCTATTGTCGCCTTGATTTTAGAATGTGCGGATGAAAAATCATTGATCAGATCTTTGTCGCTAACGATGTTGACACCCCATTCATCAGCGCGGTTAAATAAGGCCTGTGTGTTGGCTTCTTCTGCGACACCAAGACATAAGTAATCAAAGGCTTTTGGGTCAAGCATACGAATCTGATTAAATGGTGTTCCAGACGAGGGGCCTACCTCACCAATATTCCGCAGATCAAGATGAGCGTCTAAATTAATTATGCCAATCTTTGTATCGGGGTAAGCGGTCCTTAGACCCATATAACTGCCATACGCTGTTTCGTGACCACCACCCAATACTAACAGCCGGTTATGCTTCGATAGTCCATTGCTTATATGCTTCGCCAACATTGCTTGACCTGCTTCTAGGTCATCACCGTCCACCGTGATATCTCCTAGATCAGTGAGCGATGGTATTTCCCTAGGGGCGGACAGATTGAAGAGTGATTTGCGGATGGCGTCAGGTGCATGTCGGGCACCGGTACGTCCTTTGTTTCTGATCACCCCCGCTTCGCAGGCAAAGCCGATGATTGCGTTTGTGCCTTCCTCAGTGAAGAGATGATACATCCGCTTTGCATCAGGTCCGTCTTCAATATCATTACGGCCTGATGGTGTCGTTGGTCTTACATATTTAACCGACATCTCATCAGTTACTCCCTATGCCCGAGTATCCCCGGAAGATTGAGATTATGGTCTTTTGCACAATCAATTGCTTCACCGTATCCAGCGTCGGCGTGGCGCATTACCCCTGTCGCTGGGTCATTCCAAAGTACATTCTCAATCCGCTTATCAGCGTCTTCACTACCATCACAGCAAATTACCATCCCTGAATGCTGGGAAAAGCCCATGCCGACCCCTCCGCCGTGATGCAGGCTTACCCATGTAGCACCGCTTGCAGTATTTAAAAGGGCATTCAAAAGCGGCCAATCAGAAACGGCATCAGAACCATCTTTCATTGCTTCGGTTTCCCGGTTTGGGGAAGCTACAGAACCACTATCCAAATGATCACGTCCAATGACGACTGGGGCACTTAACTCACCCGTTCGAACCATTTCGTTAAAGGCAAGCCCGAGGCGGTGCCGCTCGCCAAGACCTACCCAGCAAATACGTGCTGGTAATCCTTGAAAACTGATCCGCTCACTCGCCATATCCAGCCAATTATGAAGATGCTTATTATCTGGGATAAGTTCTTTAACTTTAGCATCAGTTTTATAGATATCTTCTGGATCACCCGACAGGGCACACCACCGAAACGGCCCTATGCCACGGCAGAATAATGGACGAATATAAGCTGGAACAAAGCCAGGGAAAGCAAATGCATTTTCCAAGCCTTCATCTTTTGCAACCTGCCGGATATTATTTCCATAATCAAGCGTTGGTACTCCGGCATTCCAGTAATCAACCATTGCAGCCACATGGGTTTTCATACTTGATTTCGCAGCGCGCGCTACGTCGTTTGGTGCGCTTTCGCGTTTTTCTTTCCACTCTGTCATTGTCCAGCCAGCTGGAAGATAGCCGTTAACGGGGTCATGAGCACTGGTTTGATCTGTTAATAAATCGGGTTTTACACCGCGTTTAAATAATTCGGGAAGGATTTCAGCAGCGTTACCTAACAGGGCTACAGATTTAGCCAAGCCACTGTTTGTCCAATGGTTTATCATTGATAGGGCTTCGTCAATACTATCAGTTTTTTCATCAACATAACGGGTTCGAAGCCTGAAATCGATGCGGGTTTCATCACACTCGATGGCTAAGCAACATGCACCAGCCATAACAGCCGCGAGCGGTTGTGCACCCCCCATGCCGCCAAGCCCAGCGGTCATCACCCACCTGCCGGAAAGGTTCCCTCCGTAATGCTGGCGCCCCGCTTCCACGAAGGTTTCATAGGTGCCCTGAATAATTCCCTGGGTTCCAATATAAATCCATGACCCCGCAGTCATTTGACCGTACATAGCCAGGCCTTTTTTATCGAGATCATTAAAATGGTCCCATGTGGCCCAATGGGGCACGAGGTTTGAATTTGCGATCAGTACACGTGGTGCATTTGAGTGGGTTTTGAACACGCCAACGGGTTTGCCGGATTGAACCAGCAGCGTTTCATCTTCATGTAAAGTTTTGAGGCTGTTAATGATCTGATCAAATGCTTCCCAATCTCTTGCGGCGCGGCCAATTCCACCGTAGACGACAAGTTCATGCGGATTTTCTGCAACATCAGGATGCAAATTGTTCATTAACATGCGAAGCGGCGCTTCGGTTAACCAACTTCTAGTATTTAGAGTGGTCCCAGTTGGTGGAATGATTTCACGGGCATTATGCCTTGGATTTGTCATTTAGATATCCTCCAATTCGGGGAAAAAAACATTTGTTTGATTGATAAAGGACATATCCCGCACAAGTTTTGTCGCTTCTTCGAGGCTAGGGGCTAAAAAGCGATCTTCATACAAGGGGGAAATATTATTGTAGAAATGATGAAGAATAGCACGTAAAGGGACGCTGGTTTGCTCCGGTTCTCTGTACCGGATACCTTCGGCGGCACAAAAAACTTCTATTCCTAGAATGTGAAATAGATTTTCAGTCATTGGCATTAATCGTCTAGCCCCATGTGCTGCCATGCTAACATGATCTTCCTGATTAGCTGATGTTGGGGTAGAGTCAGTTGAACAAGGGTTGGCAAGATGCTTGTTCTCGCTCATTAAGGCTGCACTTGTAACTTCGGCAATCATCAAACCAGAATTTAGTCCGGGGTCTGATGCCAAAAATGGCGGCAAGTCGAAACTAAGGGTAGGATCTACCAAAAGGGCAATCCGCCTTTGAGCAATTGCACCAATTTCTGATACTGCGAGTGCAATGATGTCAGCGGCAAAAGCAACGGGCTCAGCATGAAAATTGCCACCAGAGACAATCTTGTTATCGCTTGTTAAAACAAGGGGGTTGTCTGTAGCTGCATTTGCTTCACGAACCAGAGTTTTTGCCGCTGAGTTCAAAAGATCGATCGCAGCTCCCACCACTTGTGGTTGGCAACGTATGCAATATGGGTCTTGAACACGGGGGTCATCAGCGCGGTGCGATTCTCTAATTTCACTGCCTTCCAGGAGGTCTCGTATTACGGATGCGGCAGCAATTTGGCCAGGATGTCCTCTAAGATTATGAATTTCTGCAGCTAATGGAGCTGTTGAGGCCTTTGCTGCATCAATGGACAAAGCGGACGCTAGCAATGCTATATTTGCGGCATGATGTGCTTCAAAAAGGCCTGCTAAGGCATAAGCCGTTGAAAATTGTGTGCCGTTAATTAAAGCCAAACCCTCTTTTGGTCCTAAAACAACTGGTTTAAGGCATGCACGGTGAAGCGCATCAGCCCCCGTCATAACTTCATTCTGATATGTTGCGTGGCCTTCGCCAATCATGACTGCAGCCATATGAGCAAGCGGTGCCAGGTCCCCAGAGGCACCTACAGAGCCCTGTGCTGGCACAATAGGTATCACGCCTTTTGCCAGCATTGCCCCCAGAAGATCGATGATCACTTCGCGAACACCAGACGCACCGCGGCCAAGCGATATAAGTTTTAGTGCCATCATTAGCCTGACAATATTGTCGGGTGTTTTTACCCCAACACCACAGCAATGTGACAAAATCAGGTTTCTCTGCAGTGTCGCTGTGTCATCCGCTGGAATTCGTATTGAAGCAAGCTTGCCAAATCCTGTGTTAATCCCGTATACGGCATTGTCTCCAACAGCCACTTCGGCAACAAGTTTTGCTGATGCGCGTATTCTTTGACGCGCACTCTCATCCAGTTTGACGGGAAGGTTTCCACTCAAAATAGCCTTCAACTGTTTGAGTGAGACCTCACCTGGTATCAATGTCAACATTCGACACCTCCAAAAATACGTCTAAAAAGTGGGGCATCGCCGATGCGATAAGTGAGTTCCGCAGGATGGGACACGTCCCAGATGGCAAAATCAGCACGAGCGCCCGAAACCAATTGCCCAATCCCCTTCAATCCCAGCGCCTTTGCTGCGTGAAGGGTTGCGCCTTGTAGGCATTCAAGGGGTGTAAGGTTAAATAATGTCGCCCCCATATTCATCGCGAGTAAAAGCGATGTCATGGGCGATGAACCCGGGTTACTATCTGTTGCGAGCGCTATCGGTATCTTTCTGAGCCGGAAACCATCAATTGGGGGACATTTGGTTTCTTTTAAAAAGAAATAAGCTCCAGGTAATAAAACAGCAACGGTGCCAGCCGCTTTCATGGCGTCCATGCCTGCATCATTAATATGTTCAAGGTGATCAGCGGATAAAGCCGCATATTGACAAGCTAATTCAGCCCCTCCCATTAACGACAATTGCTCAGCATGAATTTTAACAGGCAGGCCTAATTTCTGCGCGGTTTTGAAAACACGTTCTATTTGTTCTCGAGTGAATGCGATATTTTCGCAAAATCCGTCGACCATATCGACGAGGTTTTCAGCAGCCGCCGCCTTTAGGGTAGGGATGCAGATACTATCAATATATTCATCAGCATCTAAGCCTATGGGTACTGCATGGGCACCCAGAAAGGTCGTGATTATGTTTACAGGGCGTTCTTTTGACAGTTGTCGTGCGGTTCGGAGAATTCGAATTTCGGTATCATGATCCAGCCCATAACCTGATTTTACCTCAACTGTTGTTACTCCGTCTGCTAACAAACGGTCTAGTCGTTTAAGGGCTGTTTTCAGAAGGTCGCTATCGCTTGCGACGCGTGTCGCAGCAACTGTGGATGTAATTCCCGCCCCTGACCGCGATATTTCTTCGTAGGATACCCCATTAAGCCGCATTTCAAATTCGTTTGCACGCGAACCGCCATAAATCAAATGGGTATGGCAATCAATCAGGCCTGGCGTTATCAATCGGCCATTCAGGGACTGTTCTCCCTGAATAGTCAAATCACGGGGTAAACCATGTCTGGGGCCCGCATAGACTATCGTATCTCCTGATATCGCAAGCACGCCATTTTCTATAAGGCCATAAGTGTCCGCCTTATGAAGAGTTGCGAGTGTCGCATCCGTATAAAGATAGGTATGCATATTCGAAATCACTTTTCTTATATATGTACATATATATTAATATGTTTATACATATAAGAAAATGAGTCAATCTATATTGCTAATGCTTTCGAAATCAGAAATAGTGTGGCTATGCATCCTTATGAAACTATTCGTAGCGAAATCTTGCGCCGTATTAACGATCAAACATGGCCTGCGGGTTACGTTTTGCCACAAGAAGAACAATTGGCTGTTGAATTTGAAGTTGCCCGTGGAACTGTGAGAAGGGCATTATCGAGTTTAGTTGACGCTGGGCTTATTGAACGCAAGCGCCGTGCCGGAACGCGCGTTGTTGATCGTAAATCACATACTTCAACGCTAACTATTCCGATTGTACGGCATGAAATTGAAAATGCAGGTCATCATTATGGATACAAGCTTTTGTCGGCCCGAATATGTGGGCCCGAGATTGATGAAAAAGGCATTTTTGGTGATGTTATGCTTCGGCATATTCTCTGTCTTCACTTGAATGATGGGCGTCCTTACCAACTTGAAGACCGCATAATCAGTATTGATGCGATTCCAGAGGCAGAGACTTTTGATTTTAAATCAATCAGCCCGAACGAATGGCTTATTGCAAAGGCGCCTTATTCATCCGTGCGAACGATATTACGTGCGGATTGTGCATCCGGTAATGATATGAAACATCTTAGGGTTAAAGCTCATGATCCGGTATTCATAATTGATCGGCAGACCAGTTTTAACAAAGTACCACTTACATACGCACGCTTGTCTCATTCTGGAGATCGTTACCAGATTGTTACAGAAACAGATGAGATATAGGCACGCTAATATAGGGAGTTTTGTGATAGTAGCGGCCGCCGCTTCCATTATTTTGGGGGGTGTTAGCTCGAAGCAGAGCTCAGTTATGTCTCAATCAATTAGTTCAGGGCCTATTTGCTCAGACAACACAACCTACACATTTACGTTGGTCAAAACAGGTTCTAGTCATACAATTCCCTCATTCATTACCTCGGTATTAAGCGATACCTTTCAATGAATGTATTCCAGTTCCTTCGATATTAGTAGCTTGTTTGACAATACCTTATTAGGCCCGTTCGGCAGGCAAGCGATAGCTTCTTGTAGTAATCCGTTCACTAATATCAGAAATGCCTTCAATACTTCATCTGTTGGTACTTCCAATGGAAAGCAAACCATATTAGCTACATCAGCACGACAATCAGAACCTTTTATAAGGTCAAACTTTACTTTTTCTTCGATCTTCGTCATGGTTAGATGAAAATCTTCCCCTTGCTCCGGAAACCAGATATCAAACGTACCAGCATCTACCTTTTTTACTGTCAAATATTCTATAGCCTCAGGCAACTCGTATCCTAAATCTTTCAAATTCCACTCTAGGTCTAGCTTGAGTAAACAAACATCGTTAAATTCCATGACTATAAAGCCTTCGCGATGATAGCATAACTCTTCTACAATTGATTCTAACGTAGCATCGTCACTTCCGTGTCTATCAAAAAACGAATAAGGTATGCAATCATATGGGTCCTTACGTGAGTTTAGGTGCATAGATATTTTCATTTTATTCCTCATGACGACGCTGTCAGACTAATGC
Organism: Kordiimonas sp. SCSIO 12610; assembly: GCF_024398015.1. Lineage (GTDB taxonomy): Bacteria > Pseudomonadota > Alphaproteobacteria > Sphingomonadales > Kordiimonadaceae > CANLMI01. Next base: position 2,807,387 of record NZ_CP073747.1, on the reverse strand, counting down.
TAACCAGTCTCAAATTACACTGGAAGTGATGATTTTCATACAGAGAATTCTGCAAGTTGATGCCGCCCTGTGAGTTGAATAATCTTGCCTGTGTATTGTTTCCGAAGGAGCCGTTTACGCCATATAACGAAATGGATGTTTGATCATCCTTTCAGGGTATGGCAGTGGCGACCCCTGATCAACATCGTTTTGCTTTGACAACACCCTGCGTGTCGGTGTTCGTTAATAGCATGTATTAAGAAAATCGAGTACGTCAGCTATAGAGGTTTCAGGGATTTCTTCATGAAGAATATGACCTGCATTATCATATTCTATTAGCTTGGAGTTCATCAGGGCATTTTCAAAACGTTCGCCGTGATCATTTGGAATGATCATATCCTTTGCGCCCCATAATATTAGCGTTGGGGTGTTTATATTGCTTAAATCATCCGTTGGGTCTGGAAGGGTGAATTCCGCGATTGACTTAATTAGCTCCTCGCCATTGGAATTAAGTGTCAGCATATCCTTCGCCTGTTTTATCCGTTCAGGGGTAACAAGTGACGGGTTTGCATATAATCGTGACAATGAATATTGAACGCCAATCTCCGATGGGTTTCGAAAGTATGCTTTAACAGCAGCGGGGGCTTCAACGGCTTTATCGGTTACACCGTTAATAGAATATCCGCCGGGTGCAACAAGGATCAATGCTTTGACACTATTCGGGTTTTTTAGCGCATATTTCCATGCGACCAGACCACCGAGGGAGTTGCCGCCAAGAATAGCATTGTCGATATCTAAGGCTTGCATTACGTCATCAAGAAAATGGGCACGCTCATTGGGCGCATAGCGGGTTTGGGGATCAGCGCCAGTTAGCCCATGTCCAAGCAGGTCATACCTGATCACTCTGTAGCTCTTTTTAAGGTCAGTTGCCCATGTATCCCAACTCTCTAGGCTAAAGGAAAAGCCATGAAGTAATATAATTGGTTGTGCACTCTCTGGTCCTTCAATCCGAATACGTACCTTTGCGCCGGCAATATCCATGATTTGATCACTGGCAAGCATGTATCTTTTGGCTAACGGATTGGTCTCAGAGTTGCTGTCTGACCAGCTAGGACTAGTCGATAAAAATAACGCCGACATAAGGGTTAGAATTATTGAATTCCAGCGTTTCATCATCAGGCCTCCCAGTCTTTTTTTAAATACCGCGCAGCCATGAAGAAAAACAAAGCAGCGAATAAGTAGAAGCCGGTACCCGCAAGGATCGCGTAACGCAGGGAATCGTCGCCGTATTCTGCTGTGAAATACTCAGATAATTTACCGATCAAATATGTGCCCAGCCCGATACCAATCAAATTATTGATAAATAGAAAAATTGCCGAAGCTGTGGAGCGCATACCCGGTTCAACAAGATGTTGAACAGCAGAGATTACAGGGCCAAGCCATACAAGGCCAAGTGCTGTCGGGATAATAAGCAACATAGCAGCAATGGTTAGCGTGTCTGTTAATACACCGAAGAAATAAAACGGGATCGTAACGAGAAATGCTATCGCAGGGACTATTGCATAGGCTGATTTGTTATTCTGTCCAAATTTGTCACCGTATACACCCCCGATCCAAATGCCAATGATGCCGCCCACAAGCAATATCGCGCCGTAAAACAAGGATGCATCCAGAACGCTTAGGCCGTAGCTTCTAACCAGGAAGGACGGTAACCAAAAGAATATACCATACCCCATCATTGATGAGCATGAGGCTCCAAATGAGATTAACCAGAAGCTTGGTTTTGGCAATAATATAGAAAATACATCGGTAATTGGTGCTGGTTCGGTGATGTTTGTTTTTGGATCAAATTGGCCACGTTTCGGCTCTTTTACTGTTAAGCGGAAAATGGGCGTCAAAACGAGGCCTGCAATTCCCACAATGAAAAAAGCAGCGCGCCAATCAATATAGCTCGCAATAACACCGCCAAATACGATCCCAAGTGCGCTTCCTATGGGAATTCCAAACGAATAAACTGCAAGTGCCCTTGCTCGTTTTTCTGGCGGGTAAAAATCAGCAATTAAGGAATATGCGGGCGCAACACCGCCAGCTTCCCCCACCCCTACACCGAGGCGTGCCATGAAAAGCTGCCAAAAGTTTTGCGCTAGGCCACAAAGGGCTGTCATTAAACTCCAGAGGCCAAGTGCGATGGTCATGATCCAGGTTCTGCTTTTCCGATCAGCAAGCATCGCTACTGGAACGCCCAGGATTGTATAAAAAAGGGCAAATGCAATACCGCCCATCGCCCCCAGTTCACCGTCATTTAATGCCAGTTCTTCTTTGATGGGAACGGCAAGAATGCCAATGATCTGACGGTCGATAAAGTTAAATGTATATACGAGGATAAGAATTGCTAAAATATACCAAGGTGCTTCACTTGGTGACGATTCTGTATCTGTTAGATTTTGCATAATATTGAATTACTTTAAGTCATCTAAAAAGTTTGCAATAGCAGCAATGCTTTTGTCTTCATTCAGGATTGGAGCGTGGCCTACGCGAGGGATCGTGATGCCCATACAATTTGGATGGCGCCGCTTCATTTCATCCACCGTGTCCGGATGTAATATATCCGAATATTCACCTCTAATTACAAGAATTGGTATAGAAGCACATGCTTCAAAAAGTGGCCATAAATCTGGCGAGACTGCTGCTTCTTCAGATTGCTCAATAGGTTTTGAAATATTTGGATCGTACGAAAGAACTGGCGCGCCATCACTGTCTTCATGATATGTGCGTTTTGCGAATTTTGCCCAATCATCATCGGTGAAATCGGGATAGAAGGGCCCATTCAACTCGCGAATTCTGTCCGCTGCCTCAGCCCATGTTTTCGCTGGCTTAGTTTTGCCAACGTAGGCCTTAATTCTATTTAGGCCCTTCGGGTCAACAACAGGTCCGATATCATTGATAATAATACCCTCGAATAGTGCGGGGTTTGCTGCTGCCATCATCATAGACATCAAACCGCCCATTGATGTCCCGAGCAGAGTTACCTTATCAAGACTTAAATAATTAATGAGAGAAAACATATCCTGCACATACGTTGTTGGCAGATAGTTCTCTGGGCTAGGATCATAGTCTGATTTTCCCCGTCCTCGTTGGTCAACTGCTATGACACGGGAGTGTTTGTGAAGATATGGGATAATTTCCTCAAAATCCGCTGAATTACGGCTCAGGCCATGCATGCACAATATTGTATGCTTGGGGTTGCTATGTGGATAGTCCCGGGCGTAAAGAGTTAATCCATCGGATGATTTGTAATAGACATCTTGGTATTCACTCATAATATTTATCCCGGTAGGTTTCCCGAAGTTCGCGTTTCAGGATTTTACCATTAGGGTTTCTTGGAAGCTCGTCAATATATTCAAGATAAGATATTCGCTGTTGCCGACCAAGCGAGGCATTGATTACGGCCTTTATGTCGTCAGTTGGCTGCTGGCAGGTTTTGCTTTTGACCACCAGCGCGAGCGGCGTTTCGCCCCATTTTTTATTCGGTATTCCAACAACTGCTGCATCTATGATCGAAGGGTGCTTTAATAATTCTGCTTCAATATCGGCAGGATAAATATTTTGCCCGCCAGAGAGGATCATATCCTTCTTCCGGTCAACAATACTGAGGTATCCATTTTTGTCGATAAATCCAATGTCGCCAGTCCTTAACCATTTTCTATCCTCATGGTCATACCAGAATACGTCTTTTGAGGCGTCTGGACGGGCATGATAGCCAGGCATAATGAAAGGGGAGTTGCCGATAATCTCACCAACAGTACCATTATCAACAAGTTGATCATTATCATCCAAAATTGCGATATCGCTTCCAAGGAGCGGGCGTCCAACAGATGTCCAGTTGTCCGGCATTTCACTGCCGCGCATGATCGTTATAATACCTTCTGTTAATCCATATATTTCATAGAGATTACCTGAAAGTTTTGCGTGGACATTTCTCTTTAAGTCGATATGCATCGGGGCGCCAACGGTGATAGCGCACTCAATCGAAGATAAATCTAAGTCTCTATGATCACTTATTTCCATAATACGCTGATACTGAACCGGAACCATTGCAGTATGAGTGATTTTGTGGTGGCTTATTCGCCGAACGGTTTCATCTGCGTCAAATTTGTTTGGGCTGACGATGATCGTACCGCCAACCAGTAGTGTTGCGAGCATGGTTGCCCATGAAATGTTTGAGTATAAACCGGTTGCAATGAGTGTCTTTGTTTCTGAATGAAAATTATACTCAAGTGCCAGATCATAGGCCCAGTTTTTTCGGCCTTCAAAGGTTGCAATGATACCTTTGGGCAATCCGGTTGTTCCTGAAGAATAAATAATGTTCATTGCATTTTCAGCAACATGGGAATGAGGTGGGGGTCCTATATTCTCAGGTAAACTGTTTATAAATTCGTCAGGGAAACCTGTTTCAGTAGCAGCAATAATTTCTATTTTCTTTTCAGTGTTTATGCGACCAGCGTGGTCTGTGCTCACATAAATAATTTTCGCTTCCGCATCTTTGATCATGTTCGCAAGGGCATGATTGTCGACAGAGATATTTAAGGGGACAGAGCAGCATCCTGCCTTTGCGATACCGAATAGTATCTGCGTCATTTCAATGCTGTTTGACATTAAAACCGCAATTTTATCACCTGGATTGCAACCAGCCTCTAAAAGGCTGTGTGCAATCCGGTTTGTCGTATGGTCGAACTCTTGCCATGTGACCTGGCGTTTGTCATCGCAGAATGCTGCTTTCTGGGGGCGCCACTTGGCATGCAGCGCCAAAACCTCAGGCAAATTTATCGACATGCTCATAACATTCACTAACTTTGTCTTAGAATTTGTATGAGGCAGTTAATGTTACGGTTAGGGGATTACCAAAGAAACCTGTAAGCGTTCCTTCGGTGCCCAACGTCGGTACAAAGCCACCATTCCCGTTAGGCGCGACAAAATTATACCCAGCGACAATATATTCTTTGTCGGTCAGGTTTTTTCCGTGCAAGCCAACTTGCAGGTTATTGTCTTCAGCGGTCCAAACAATACTTGCATCCCAAAGGGCAAATGCAGGTTGGTCAAGAAGCGGTGAAGGAACTTCAAACTGGCTTGCCGCGCTTCTAAAAGCAACGGAATTGATGATTGAAAGCGTTCCATTTGATCCAGATATCTCAAGCGGCATACTGTAATTAAGGTTACCGCTTACTGTCCATTCAGGTGTGTTTTGGAAAACGCGCTGATCAGCAACATCAACACCAAAGGCATCAATGAATTCATTAAATTCTGCGTCAAGATAACCAATAGCCCAATTGAATGCTAAGCTGTCGTCATCTTGAGCAAGGCTTTGTGCAACCAGGGCCTGGCCTTCAAATTCAATACCATTCACATCAGCGTCCGCTGCATTTGACGTGATCCCGGTGAAGGTATCATTAATGCCATCACCGTTGGTGTCGACGCCGACAGATCCCGGAATTTGGATGTCTTTATAGCTAGATAAAAAACCGGTTAGGGCAATGTTTACCCGACCATCTGCCAGCGCCGCCTTCCAGCCCAGTTCAAATGTATCAACTTCTTCAGGGTCAAAGCTAAGGAATTCAAAGATTTCATCCCCGCTCACAGTGCCATCAGCATTAAAATCAGGGGCGGCGGTAGATTGACCGCGCGGGTCAAAACCACCACCCTTGAAGCCACGTGAGTATGAGAAATAAACATTATGATTATCATTTGGCCGCCAACTGATAGAGCCGCGTGGTGTAAAGCGCTCAAAAGTCTCGCTTCCATTAAAATCAGATGTTGTCGCGATCGGAATGGCCGTGCCACCAAAGCGCTCGGAAAAGCCACCGATCAGTGTTTGGCGCAAGATCGTTGATGTTCGTTCGTCGCTCGTAAAGCGGCCGCCTAATGACAATTGAAATTGTTCGCTAAGGTCAAAAGAAACATCACCGAATATCGCCCATGTGGATGTGTCAACATCACTGAGCGTGAAAGCATTCAAACCAGGCAGGCCAATAAGGTCGCCAGTTGTGCCAAGGATTACATCAAAAGCATTTAAGGCATTTGCATCCAGATAATAAAACCCAAGAATACCTGCGATCGCCTCGCTTTCGTATAGGATTTGAAACTCTTCAGAGAACTGATCATTTTCATAGTCAACCGGAACGTCGATATCTGCAACAGGCAAGCTATCAAAATCAATCGGGCTGCGTGATTTATCTTCACGGTATGCTAAAATGTTTTTTAGGGTCCAGTTTTCATTAATATTATATTCAATGGTTCCTGAAAAACCGTAGGCTTCAACATTTTGTTCAGGGTTGTTCAGACCAGCTCTTGTATCGAAAACATTATCCAGAACTGGATCACCCGACGTGCTCGGGATCAGGCGATGGCCTTGGCGCGGATCAGAACTGTCGTCGATATAATCGCCAGCTAATCGAATGAATAATTGATCATTAGGCTCAAACTCGAGCGAGAGGCGACCTGCCAGAACAGATTTATTGTAATTATCCAAACCATCGATGGTTAAATTTTCCCCAAACCCATCTCGGTTCAGGGTAGCGAAAGAGCCCCCGATTTTTAATGTATCGGTAACAGGGCCACCCGCTGTCACAACAAGATCCAGTTGTTCGAATGTACCAACCGCACCCCGCACCTTTACCTCAAGTTCGTCTGGCAACCGTTTAGTGACATATTTGATGGCACCGCCAATGGTATTGCGCCCATAAAGGGTACCCTGCGGTCCGCGTAGCACCTCGATGCGCTCTACATCATAAATATCAACAACGGCGGCTTGTGGTCGGTTCAGATATATATCATCAATATACAAGCCAACGCCTGCTTCAAAACCTGCTACCGGGTCTTGTTGCCCCACGCCGCGAATGAAGGCCGACAAAGTTGTGTTTGTGCCGCGTGTTACCTCAAGCGTGACATTGGGGGTGAATTTAGCAATTTCAACAATGTTTTCGACCGCGATACGCTCAAGATCGTCTCCGGAAAATGCTGATATTGCAACTGGAACATCCAGAATGCTCTCGTCCCTGCGTCGTGCAGAAACGATAATTTCTTCATAATTCTGGTCATCATCAATATTTTGGCTCTGGCTTAGTGCCGGATTTGATACGAAAAATGCAGAGCCAGCAATTGCGGTTGATAAAAACAGTTTATTTAACGCAGTCATGCGGTTGAACATAAGGAACCCTCCCGTCATCCTAATTATACCATTACGAATGCCCTCTACCTCATCGCGCAATGATTTATTCAACAAGTGTTGAAATATATTTCTTCAACAACTGTTGAATTGTCAAGTTTATTTTCAACAAGTGTTGAAATATCGGTGAAGATATGATTAAAATACTGTGTTTTCAGTAGCTTGATCGTCGTATCTTTAACGGGGTAGGAAGTCCATGGTTAAAAAAAGAGACAGTTCAGCCAAGGAACGTATTCTTGATTCTGCGGAAGCTTTGTTTTCCCGGCATGGATATGATGGGGTAACCTTACGCAAGATTGCAACAGACGCAGAAGTCGATGTTGCACTTGCCAACTATTATTTCGGCCCCAAAAAAGACCTGTTTGATGCTGTGCTTCTTAGGCGGGCGGAAATATTAAATGATTTGCGTCTTAAAGAACTTGAAGAATGCGAAGAACGTGCGGCGCCAAACCCTCCCAGTGTTGAGGATATTGTGTCATCTTTTCTACATCCGCTATTGATACGTCCAGAAACTCAAGGACCAGGTTGGCGAAATTATTATGCCTTGGTTGCCTATATCAATAACTCGCCAGAGTGGGGTGGCACGGCAATGACAAAATATTTCGATCCTCTGGTAAAACGTTTTATTAGGGCGCTTCATCGTACCTTGCCTGATTTACCTGAAGCTGATCTGTTTTGGTGTTATCAATTCCTGTCAGGTGCACTTGTGCTTAGTTTTGCTGAAACAGGCAGGATTGATAGGCTCTCTGGTGGTTTGTGTCGGTCTGATGATTTGGCGGCTGCTTATAAACGGATGGTACCATTTTTTGTTGAAGGACTTAAGGCGATGGAGAGGCCGTATAAAAAGGTTTAGTGATTGTTTCTATCCTTTCTATTACTCTCGAAAGGGTAAAAACTATTTTATGGCTTTAACTTCATCACTGAAGTCATCGTTTGCCATGGTATTTCAAAGTCGTTTTGCAGTATGTTAAAGTTACGGACTTTTAAGTTTTTAGACCGTGAGAATGAAATACCATCTGAGTTATCTACTGAACGTCACATACCCTTTCTCTTAGCGTCTTCTCTTAATGTTGGTTTCCTTCAAGTACATAATTTGGCAGTTCTCCAATGAAGTGCATTTCCGTAAGTAGTTAGATATTTGTAGTCGCAGCAGCTTTTGTTCTTCTGATATGTCTGGCTTTTATGCTTGAAACTTCAATTGCGAGGCCTCGAACAGTTAACCAAAGAGCCGTTACTTTTTATTGTTTTTAGACAGATCGTTGTTTCACTACTTTGTACGCCAGGGAGTTTTGAAATTTCGTACCTGAGTAAGTCGTCAATGTGCGCAACGGATTTCGCATAAACTTTTAGAAAATAATCACTAGAGCCAGCGGTAGTGAAGCATTCGATAATTGCGTCATGATCGCTTACTGCTTGCTCAAATTCACTATGGGCGTCAAAACCGATTGTTATTGCCACATAACACTGCACCCCAAGGCCTAATGATGTTGGTTCAAATAATGTGCTAAAACCTGAAATGATGCCTTTATCTTGCATCCTCTGCACTCTTTGCCAGCAAGGTGACTTAGAAAGACCTACTTGTTCAGCTAATTCTGCAAAGGATATACGCCCATCTTGCTCTAGGGCAGCAACTATCTTCCAGTCAATATCGTCCATTGTAATGCTCCATATGTTACTTAACATGAAACGTAAATAAATATTTTTCTTCATTATAAAGCACAATGTGCTGAAATTTTTAATTATAAATTACAATGTTTTTTTAAAAAATAAAAAATATCCAATATTAAGAACAATGGTTTTCCAGTTTTTGATTATCATTCAATCTTGAAACCTCAGGAGTTTAGTTGTGGATGATTTACACGTTTATGAAACGCCACCGGAGGGTGTTGCGGAAGACTGGACTATGTCTCAGAATTGGGAGCAGTTTTCCGAGACTGATCACGGTCGCTGGCGCGATTTTGCAGCCCGTCAAACAAAGGCGTTGGATGGATTAGCTTCTACATCTTTCATCGAAGGTGTTAGAGCGTTACAGTTAGACGAGTTAGGTGTCCCCAACTTTGAAGTTTGGAACGAACGGTTGCTCTCGCTTACAGGGTGGGAAGTGGTTGCTGTTCCGGGTGTTATCCCAAATGAGCCATTCTTTAAATTATTGGCAGAACGGCGTTTTCCGGTAGCTAATTTTTTACGCCAAGGACCGTCTTTTGATTATAGTAATGAACCAGATATGTTCCATGATGTTTATGGGCATATGCCAATGTTCATTGACCCAACGTTTGGTGAATTTATGGCAGCATATGGAAGGGCAGGTTTGCGGGCAGAAAAATTGGGCACTGCGGATTGGCTCGGTCGGCTTTATCTTCACACGGTTGAGTTTGGATTGATTTGTGAAGGTGATGACCTCAGGGCGTATGGTGCTGGCCTCATGTCAAGTCACGCTGAAACAGTTTATGCCCTCACGAGTAATAAACCATGCAGGCTGGAATTTAATTTGCCGCGCCTCATGAGAAGCGAATGGCCATTCGATACTTTTCAGCCGACATACTTTGTAATTGACAGTTTCGAAGCTTTACTCGAAGAGATGGAGACGACCAGTCTGAAGGCTGTTTATGAAACAGTTTGTGATTTGCCTCTTATCCCAATCGGAGGAACAGATCCGTCTGATAAAGTCTATAAGCCTATAATATAGTCGCTAGAGGAGATTTACAAAATGACAATCAAAACGACTTTAGTGGATGGTGTGGAGACTTTTGAGGCACAGATCGATGGTGAGACCATACAGTGGGACAAGGGCTTGAGCTATGCCCGCCATTTACAAACGAACCAATTGCTCACTAGTCAAGTTCCAGTCTCTGATAAACCAGACGAAATGCTGTTTATCATTATTCATCAAACAATGGAGCTTTGGATAAAACTTATTCTCCATGAAGCGAGAATAGCCATTACCCATATTAACGCGGATGAATTACCTCAGGCAGAAAAAACACTCGATCGTATTTCTACGATTTTGCGGCATATCATCCATTCATGGGAAGTATTGGCTACACTTACACCTACTGATTTCCTGACTTTTCGGGGGTATTTACGCAAAGCTTCAGGGTTTCAATCTCATCAGTATAGGGAATTGGAGTTTTGTTTAGGCGTTAAGCGTGCGGATTTGATTTTAGTTCACAATGATGATGAGGAAAAAAGAGGGCAACTGGAAGACGCTTTGAAAAGCCCTTCGCTTTATGACGAACTTTTGCGATTACTAAACCGCAATGGTTTTGATATACCTGACAAGAAACTTAACCGTGATTTCTCATTGCCTTATGTGCCATGTGAAGCTGTCGAAAATGCGTGGCTTGATATTTATACAAATGTCGAAAAATACTGGCCGCTGTATAGCCTGGCTGAAAAGGTTACCGCGCTTGAATATTATTTCCAGGAGTGGCGGTTTAAGCACATGAAGACTGTTTCAAGAGTCATTGGTCACAAACCTGGTACAGGTGGTTCGTCAGGTGTGAGCTATCTTGTAAAAGCGCTTGATTTACAGTTTTTTCCAGAATTATGGACGATGCGAACGCGCATGACTGCGCCAAAACAAGGCGGGAATTACGTCGAAGATAGTCATGAAGGATGTCCGGTATGAGTAATGTTCGTATATGGGATATTTCCCAGCGTTTGGGGGGGCAAACACCTTTGTGGCCTGGTGAACCGGATGTAGTTTTAACTCGGAACGTCACAATCTCTGATGATTGTCCTGTGAATGTGGGAGCGCTGTCTTTCCCTCTCCATGCTGGTACGCACGCGGATGCACCGTTTCATTATTCAATGGGGGGCTCAACTAGCGATCAGGTAGAATTGGTCCCATATATTGGGCCATGCGTTGTGGTTGATGTGCGTCATGCCGGTGACCAAATTGAGTTAGAAGACTGTGACTGGAGCTGCGTCAATGGCAATACCCGTGTTTTGTTTCGAACATATGATATTTTTCCCAAATTACAGTGGGACGCCAATTTCAAATCAATTTCACCTGAAGTCATCAAGCGACTTCGAGAGCTTGGAGTTAAGCTCGTTGGGACTGATGCGGCTTCACTGGACCCACAGGACTCAAAGACGATGGATGCCCACCGCGAAATTCTTCGTGGTGATATGCGCATTCTGGAGGGGCTTGTACTCGATAATATTGCTGCGGGTCAATATGAACTAATTGCGTTACCGATAGCGATTGAAGGTGCTGACGCAAGTCCAGTACGGGCAATATTGCGGGAGTTGAAGTCATGAGTATCTCAAGCAAAGATATAGTGAGCCTTGATGCAAATGATCCATTACGTCATTTCCGGGACGAATTTCATATAAGGGAAAATCTAGTTTATCTTGATGGAAACTCCTTAGGTATGCTCCCCAAGCGTGTTTTGCCTCGAATGAAAGAAGCATTGACCGAGGAATGGGGCGAGGGACTTATAACGAGTTGGCTAAACGCAGATTGGGTCAATTCACCAAGTCGCGTTGGTGACAAAATTGCCAAGCTGATCGGAGCAGACGCGGGTGAGGTAATAGTTGGTGAGAGTACATCCATTAATTTATTTAAAGCTCTGACCGCTGCTTTGTCACTGCAACCAAATCGAACCGTCATACTAACCGAGACGACAAACTTTCCGACAGACAATTATATTATGCAAGGGCTGAGTATGTTTCTTGATGGTAAAATTGAATATAAAGAAGTCTCACCTGATAGTGTTTGTGAGGCGCTTGACGAAAGCGTTGCGGTTCTTTTGCTTACACAAGTGCACTATAAAACTGCGAAGATCCGTAATTTGAAAGAGGTAACTGAAAAAGCACATGCCGCGGGTGCATTGGTCGTTTGGGACTTAAGTCATAGCACTGGCGCTATAGAGGTGGACTTAAATGATGCTGGTGCTGACTTTGCAGTTGGCTGTGGCTACAAATTCTTGAATGGTGGTCCGGGTGCACCTGCTTATTTGTTTGCCTCCAAACGTCATCATTCTGCACAACCAGTGCTCTCTGGTTGGTTTGGCCATGCAAAACCATTTGATTTCACCGGGAATTATGAGGCGGCGCCAAACATTAACCGTTTTCAGTGTGGTACGCCTCCGGTTCTTGGTATCAGCGCACTTGAGTGCGGTGTCGATTTGATGCTTGAGGCCAACATAGCTGAAGTAAGAGCCAAATCGATTGCTCTATCCGAACTATTTGTGAACTTAGTAGAGGAATTGTGCGGTGATTTTGGTTTTGAGTTTATTTGTCCAAGGGATGAGCGAGAGAGGGGCTCTCAGGTAGCATTTGCTCATCCACATGCCTATGAAATAATGCAAGCTTTGAAAGCCCGGGATGTGATTGGTGATTTTCGTGCACCCAACATCATGCGGTTTGGGTTGACGCCTCTATATCTTAGCTATTCGGATATTGCCGAAGCGGTTCAGCGACTGCGTACAATCTGCATTGAACGTGAATGGAATCGCCCTGAATATCGTACCCGCGCAGCAGTAACATGAAGGTGGATAGTTAAATGTACAAGTTTGCCAAAATGCCTTACTTTACATCGGGTAAATGTACATTTTATCCTAAGAATTCATATTGAGCTGTGTAGATGCTGTATTGTATTTTTTGCACCGACTTTTGTAATGCGAATTATATCTGTTTCGGATAAAGTTTGATAACAAATACACTGATTATCAGTGAAATTGCTGGGATAATGGTCAATATGTATATTAACTGACTTGAGGTTGATAATGATACTTCATTGGCCGTTCCTCCTACCCCAATCCAATCCAATAAAATGCCGAAAATAAATCCTGCGAAAGCAATTGATATTTTTTGTGAGGATGATGCTAGTCCAATAATAGAGGCTTCGTTGCGTACACCAGTTTTTTGCTCGCCGTAGTCAATGGAATCTGGAAGCATATTCCAGAATAACACCGCAAATGAACTGAGACCAAAGGCGATCAGCCCAAATTTAGCTACTGAAATAAGCGTGGAATCATGATGCAGAAGTAAACTTAGAATTCCAATAGTGGCAACACTTGAGCCTATTTTCCATGTTTTGTTATACCCTATTTTCACTGCAAGATATGACCAAATAGGTATAGTCACCAATGGCGTGCCGATCATTAAAAATATAGCGCTATTCCCTGCGAGTCTGTCATGGTGCACATATTCAAAATAATATAGAAGGCCGGTTCCAATAAAGCTATTGGCAATGGTGATCATGAAAATGCCTAAGGTAACTGCTACAAACGCTCTATTCCTGAGTAACGTTGCCTTCATTTCATGATAGCTTAAGGCTGGACGGTCGGACTTGTTTATGCGTTCGCTCTCATGTGTGGTTTTAAAACATATGAGTAATACAAGACCAGCGATAATCCCGCAAAGAATGCTAAGAAGGCTAAAGGCGACATTGTCTGGGTATTCTTCCTGAAGGAAACCAGCGATTGCCGTAACGGCCATTCCTCCTAGAAAGCCACAATACATCCTAACGCTTATTAGTTTTATCCGCTCAGAGCCGGCCGGAATAATACGGGCACTAAGTGCAGAATAAGCAATAGAAACGAATGTATAACATGTGCGAAAAAATAGCAGTATGCCAGTCATGTAGAACATTAACAAAACCGGGGTTTCAATGTTAATAGGATGAAACAGTAAAACAAAAGATATCGCGAGTGGTATTGAACCGAACAATAAATATGGGCGGTAACTGCCCCATTTGGTTTTTGTGCGCTCGGTTACATATCCTGCAATTGGGTCACTAATAGCGTCCCAGATACCTGCAATTATAAATATGACGCCAACCAGCGATGGCGATATTTGAATGACTTCAGTATAGTAAAAGAAAAGGTAGAATCCTATTGTTTGCCAAAAGAGATTGAGGCCAAAATCACCAGATCCATATCCCAGTTTTTTTTGCCACCCCAATTTAATTTCACTATCGCTCATAGAAATTTCCTATTACCTTAAAGCTCGTGGCACCAGTGAAAGTGGTTGGACAAAAATATCGTTTTGTTTTAAATGATAGCGCTTTCATAAACTTACATGAGGCATTATGGCTAACAAGCCTGAAAAAGCAACTATTGACGATGTGGCACGTATGGCAGGGGTATCTGTTAGTACTGTTTCCCGTGTGCTTAATAATGAAAAATACGTCCGAGAGGCTATGCGCAAGAAGGTAATGGATGCGGTTTCTATGCTGCGTTATAAGCCGAGCATGCACGCGCGCAGCCTAGCGGGTGAAAAGTCGCATGTTCTAGGACTTTTTTTTGATGACCCGCGGGGCGAATATGTCTCCAGTATACTTTATGGGGCGCTAAAAAAGTGTAATGAAGATAATACGCATCTAGCGGTGGAAATTCTGGACACACAAAATGCTGGGGAAAAAATAGAAGCGTTTCTAAGTCAATTACGGCCTGACGGTGTTATTTTGCCGCCTCCTGTGTGCGATAATGTTGAAGTGCTAAATATCCTGGATCGCCATAAAATCCCTGCGGTGCGAATTGCCCCCAGTTTTGATCATGCCTCAATGATGACGATTAAAATCGATGACAAATTGGCTGCCCTGGATTTAATTGAGCATGTTATAGCTTTAGGACACACAGAGATAGCCATTATAAAAGGTGATCCTGAGCATGGCGGTGCGAAGGATAGACTGTCAGGCTATAGGGCTGCTTTAACAAAGCATGGTATTAATATCCGTGAAGAATTTTTAGAACAGGGATATTTTTCTTTTGATAGTGGTTTTGCATGTGCCGATCGATTGTTATCGCTCGTAAATCCGCCGACAGCGATTTTTGCCTGTAATGATGAAATGGCATCTGCTGTTATCTCTTGTGCTCGTCAAAAGGGCCTGAAAGTGCCCAATGATGTTAGTGTGGTCGGGTTTGATGATGCTGTGATATGCACGAGGGTATGGCCCACTATAACGACAGTTCGGCAGCCCGTTGAAGAAATTGCAATAACTGCCATTGAGTATTTGAAAAACCTTCAAGACCCGCAGGCTAATAATGCAGAGGGTGTTGGGTCAATTCTTATGGATTATTCGATAATTCAGCGTCAGTCATGTATTGCCTCAGGTTAAAAGCACAGCCTCTAACAGCCTGCCTGTTTATATAATTTCATCTCTAGCCATTCATATTCCTAATGCACCAGTAGTCAATTTTATGAAATTCTGAAAGCGCTATCAGAAAAATCTGGCAATTATCAAAAAATTAGTTTATGAAAAATCTGGGAGCGCTTTCAGAAGCGTATTGAGGAAGACATAACTAATCTTGAAGAGAGTACCTAAGAACACCCTAGTCGGATGAGTCTTAAGTGGGCTTAACTAGAAATGTTCAGGGAAGGGGAAGCATGAAAAATCTATATACAAAGCGTATCGCAAAAAGAAAATTGTTCGGAACAGCTATGTCAGCGGTTTTGGCCTCTCAGGCAATTTATGCCCAAGATGCTGCCAATAATGACACTGAAGACGATGTAGAAGAAATTATTGTAACGGTAGAACGTCGTTCACAAACACTTCAAAGCTATGCTGGTACTGCAACAGCTATTAGTGGTGAAGATATCAAGTTACTCGGCCTCCAGAATATTAACGATCTTGATGGTAAAATTCCTGGTGTTTCGATTGCAAACAATCAAGGGAACATCGAAATCTTTATCCGCGGTGTTGGATCTTCAAATAATACCGAACTTGGTGACCCGGCGGCAGCTACGCATTTGAACGGTGTTTACGTGCCGCGGCCTTCAGGCTTTGGCGCTGCATTCTTCGATATTCAAAGAGTAGAGGTGAATGTAGGCCCGCAAGGTACGCTTCGTGGACGTAATGCAACGGCTGGTTCTGTTAACATTATTCCTTGGGGGCCTGGTCTCGGTGTTTGGGACGCCGCAGTAGAAGCTTCTTATGGTAATTTTAATGAATACCGGATTGAGGGTGTAATTAATGCCCCCATAACAGATAATTCTGCTTTAAGAATTGCTGCTTTTACGCTGGAGCATGATAGCCGCCTTGAAAGTGTGACACCAAATAGTGCTGATTTGGGGCTTTCTATACCAACATCTGAAGAAGAAGGTGTTGGCGTTGCCGAGGCCGCTGATGATTTTGGTATCCGCGGCGCTTATCTGATTAAACCAACCGATCGCTTAACCTTCACGATTACGGGGGATTATATTGAACAAAAGGGTACAGGCTTCACGGGTGTCAATTTCGCCAACCCGTTAGGTAACGGTATTGACCCGGATACAATTGATAATCCACGGCAGGTTTTTGGTCGTGCCTTTACACCTGAGGAAGATACTGAGCATTGGGGGATTAAAGGTCAGCTCGATTATGACGGCGATGGTTTCAATGTAGAATATATCGGTTCATACCGTGATTTGGTCTATGATTATGAATTTGTAACGCCTGCTGGACCTAACTTTGATGGTGCGCTTGAATTGTTGCAGCCGTTCGGTCCGACATTTGATAATTTCTCACGTGTTCGTTTCACAACAGACTCTGAATCTCAGGTCCATGAACTCCGCTTTTTTGCAGATGAGGGGGCACGCCTTAACTGGACGGCTGGCGCCTTCTATTTCAAAGAAGATCAGCGGACCTTCCTTGGTACAACGGGTGATAGAAATCCATTTTTCCAGGGCGTTGAATTTAACCAAACTACGGATACAGAAAGTTACTCTTTCTACGGTGATGCAACCTATGCCGTTAATGACCGTTTCCGGGTTACAGGTGGTATTCGGTATACCAATGATACCAAAGAGCGTTTTGGCATTAACGCCCGATATGCCTTTGGTGTTGGCGGACCTGACTTTAGTTGTTGTTTCGTGAATGGTATTGCAAGCGGTACGGAAGGGTTCGAATTTGCTGGCTTGGATCGTACGCTATTCAATCCAGATCAGAACGGCGATGGTCAGGTAGATGCACCAGAGTCGATAGCTTTCTTCTTTGATGGTATTGCGCAGTTCGGTGTCCGCGATGGTTTTGATGATGTTTTCCCAGGTGGGCAGCAGATTCAAGATGCTATTCCTGACCCTGCTCAGCGTCCATCCTGTGATGCGTTTGCATTTGTTGGTAGTTGTGGAAACTTTGTTCCAGTATTCGACGGCGTTGTTGACTTCTCACTCGCGCCGTTTAATTCAACATTTGCGCTTCAAAATGGCCGCCTCGATAACGACTTTGTAGATTGGCGGATCAGGGCAGAATATGATCTCGCGGATGATCATCTTCTCTATGCCCTTGTTTCAACAGGGAATAAATCTGGCGGATTTAATGATAATATCCCAAATACTAATGGTCTTGGTGTCGCGAGTCCGGCACAGAATGCACCAGTGGATTTTGATGTGGATACGCTGGCACCGCAGTTTGGACCTGAAACACTTACACTATTTGAAGTGGGATCAAAAAATGAATGGCAATCAGGGGATACAACGATCAAGTTTAACGTCTCTGCATTCTATTATGATTATGATGACCTACAGTTAACGACGCTTACTTCAACGGCTCAAATTCTTGATTTTGAAGGCGTGGATACGTCAAACCTCCCTGATCTGGACGCGTTGGCAGGACAAATTGTTGCCTTTACCTTCAATGCTTCTGATGCGGAAATTTATGGTGCACAGTTTGAAGGGGGTCTAAAACTACCGGGCAACTGGAATATTGATGCAACCCTCCTATGGCTACCTGAAGCACGTGTTGTTAACTCTCAAGAAATTCAGGACTCGCGTTTTCAGGCTGATGTTGACCCAGAGAACTCAGTTAACCGGTCAATTGAAGGAAATCGCCTGATTAGAACACCAGAAGTGCAATTGAATGCGTCTATCGGCAAGGTTGTTGATACGAGCTACGGTCAATATGATGGTGTTGTTTCCTTTGGGTATCGCTCATCGCAATTTATGACAATCTTCAATAGTGATGATTTTGGAAATACAGATGAAGCACTGCGCTTGGATGACCGTGTTGGTGGGTATGTAACCATTGATGCAGGCTTTGGTCTTTCCTTCGGTAAAGATAATAAATACCGTATTGAAGCTTATGTTCAAAACCTAACCAATATCCAGCGCCCGCAGGCAATTATCATTACACAGTTTGATAATACCCGATTTTTCAACACGCCGCGCCTCTATGGTCTAAGAGCGCGTGCACGTTTCTAAGTTGAAAATTAAGTTACGGGATTGGTGCAATGATTAAATCGGTATCCAAGTTACTTGTCAGTACCTTTATTACGGTGGCAGTTTTCAATACTGCCACTTACGGTCAAGATGAAAGCAATCAGAAATCACCTTGGCCAAAGATAAAGAAAACTATTCTTCAAGAGCCTGCTATTGAACAAAAAATAGACAGCTTGCTATCTCAAATGAGCCTTGAACAAAAGGTTGGGCAAATGATTCAGGCGGAAATTAAATCAATTTCTCCTGATGATGTTGCGAAATATCATATTGGTTCAGTATTGAACGGGGGTGGCGGCTGGCCAACTGACCGCGCTGATGGCCCGCTTGGGGCGTGGCTATCATTAGGGAATTTGTTCTACGGCGCTTCTATGGATACCAATGATGGTCGTCTTGCTATCCCTGTTATGTGGGGAACTGATGCGGTTCATGGCCATAATAATGTGGTTGGTGCAACCATTTTTCCTCACAATATAGGCTTGGGTGCAGCTAACAATCCTGATCTTATGCGTGATATTGGTACGATCACGGCTCGGGAAGTCGCGATTACGGGTATAGACTGGGCGTTTTCGCCAACGATTGCTGTGACACAGGATTTAAGATGGGGGCGCTCGTACGAAAGCTTTTCATCTGACCCTAAGATAGTGTCAACCCTATCTCGAGAGTACATTCTTGGTCTTCAAGGCCATCCTGCCTTGGGCGATTTCCTAAATGAAGAGAAAATCATTGCGACAGCGAAACATTTTGTTGGTGACGGGGGAACACAAAGCGGCGATGATCAAGGTAATACAGTCTTATCCGAAGAGGATTTATACAAAATTCACGGCAAGCCCTATGTGCAGGCAATTGGTGTCGGGGTTCAGACCGTTATGGCCAGTTTCAGTAGCTGGAACGGTCAGAAAATGCATGGGAACGGATATCTGATTACAGATGTTCTAAAAGGTCGAATGGGGTTTGATGGTCTGGTGGTCTCTGACTGGAATGCACATGAGCAATTACCGGGATGTACTGTCCAATCGTGTGCGGCAATCATCAATGCTGGTGTTGACCTTATAATGGTGCCGGTTGATTGGTTGGCGTTTCTAAGAAACACCATCAAACAAGTTGAGAACGGAGAGATATCAGAAGCTCGAATTGATGATGCCGTTCGAAGAATTTTGCGCGTGAAAATGCGTGCAGGCATGTTCGAGAGTGGTCGTCCCAGTGATCATACGCTTGCGGGTCGCGCGACATTGCTTGGCAGTGATGAGCACCGTTCTATAGCGCGCCAAGCGGTTAGGGAATCGCTCGTTTTATTGAAAAACGAAAAGATACTGCCAATTGCATCGTCGAATACAATATTAGTTGCAGGAACTGGTGCAAATAATCCTGCTATGCAGGCTGGTGGCTGGACAATTAGCTG
Source organism: Kordiimonas sp. SCSIO 12610 (assembly GCF_024398015.1). GTDB lineage: Bacteria > Pseudomonadota > Alphaproteobacteria > Sphingomonadales > Kordiimonadaceae > CANLMI01. Next base: position 2,787,642 of record NZ_CP073747.1, on the reverse strand, counting down.
GCAGGGACGCGGTAATCCAAAAGAATATTACAGGGGCTTTACAACGGTAAAAGCGGGCATTGAAGCTGTCGTGAGTGAAAATGGCGGTAAGGTTGTTTCTGAATTTGGAAAGGGTCAATCCCTACCTAATGCAGCGATTGTGGTGTTTGGAGAAACGCCTTATGCTGAGTTTGAGGGTGATCTTGCCAATTTGAATTACACACTTGAAGGCAACGCTGACTATGAACTTGTAAAGTCCTTAAAGGAAAAAGGAATTCCAGTAGTGTCGGTGTTTTTAACAGGCCGGCCGCGCGGTGTGGATGCTGTAATTGCGGAAAGCGATGCTTTCGTTACCGCATGGTTACCGGGAAGCGAGGGAGCTGGTATTGCAGACGTGATTATTGGGGATGCTGACGGCAATAGTCGATACGACTTTCGGGGGAAATTGTCATTTAACTGGCCGGCCTCAACAGCAGGTAGCGAACAGAATGATATTATATCTGTGCGGTTTCCAATGGGTTATGGTCTGAATTATCAAGCTACTGAATAATTTTTAGTAAGAGCTAAGCGGTCAGGGAGGGTTTAATGGCTTTGGAAACCACGGACATAGTGATAATCACCGGATATGGTATTTTACTGTTTCTGATTGCGTTGGTTATTTCCCGCAAAGACAGCGGTGAAGACCGTGATACGGAAGATTATTTTCTTGCTGGACGCGCGCTTCCCTGGTGGGCGATTGGGGCTTCTCTTATCGCTTCTAATATCTCTGCTGAGCAGATTATTGGTCAGTCTGGCCAAGGGTATGCAGTTGGTATTGCGATCGCTGCCTATGAATGGCAAGCCGCCATCGTTTTATTGGTTGTTGCGAAGTATTTCCTGCCAATCTTTTTAAAGCGCGGCATTTTCACGATGCCTCAATTTTTGAATGAACGATACGGATCAGGGGTGAAATCACTCATGTCCGTGTATTGGCTTGGGCTTTATACCGCGGTGAACCTGACAACCGTTCTTTGGCTTGGGGGCTTGGCAGTGAATTCTTTCATTGGCTGGCCTGTGTTCTCTTCTATGGCTGCTCTGGCTATTTTTGCTGGTGCATACTCGCTTTATGGTGGCCTAAAGGCTGTGGCCTTTACCGATATAATACAAGTGGTCGTTCTGATTATTGGCGGCTTGGCGATTACAATGATTGCCCTAGATATGATTGAGGGTGCTGATGGCGTCTTAGGCGGGTTGAGTACTATATATACTCAATTGCCTAGCCATTTTGATATGATTCTAGACGATAGTCACGCCGCATATGGTGACTTGCCTGGAATTTGGACATTGCTCGGTGGATTATGGGTACTTCATTTTTCCTACTGGGGGTTCAATCAATATATTATTCAGCGGGCCTTGGGGGCTGAAAGCCTTCAGGAAGCGCAGAAGGGCTTGGCGTTCGCTGCCTTTTTAAAACTGTTTGTTCCTGTGATTGTTGTTATTCCAGGTATCGCAGCCGTCATATTGGCGTCGCAGGGAACGTTGGATGCTGGCATTCTTGAAGGGCAATCAGATCGTACATACGGTGAATTAATGAAATTGGCGCCCACTGGTTTGAAAGGCCTGGTGTTTGCGGCCTTGATCGCAGCGATTGTCTCGTCTCTTGCGTCAATGATGAATTCTATTTCGACGATATTTACGATGGATTTGTATCGGACGTATAAGCCGAGCAAGCCGGAAGGCCATTATGTTACTGTAGGCAGAATTGCTGCCGCTGTTTCCATGGTACTGGCACTTTTACTGGCGCAACCATTTTTGGGTGGGTTTGAAAGTGCATTCCAAACTGTTCAGGAATATTCAGGGTTTATTGCCCCGGGTGTTGTTGTCGTTTTCTTACTTGGTTTTTTCTCAAAGACAGTCAATGCCCAAGGTGCATATGGCGCGCTCATCGGTTCGGTTACATTCAATATACTATTGAAATTTATGCTTCCTGATATCCCGTTCATTATAAGAATCTGGATAGTATTTATCGCGTGTTTCGTTATCGCTTTGTTAGTGTCGCGTGTGTTCCAAGGTGATACTGTTCAGCAAAATGAGGATGAAGTTGGATTTAAAACGCAACCGATATTTAACGTTTTATCGAGCCTTGTTATATTGATGTTTGTGGGTTTGTATATTTTCCTCTGGTAAGGAAAAGGACAAAAATCAAATATTGACGAGTATTAGTCTATATTTGCACTCATTGTGGGATACTTACTGCAATAGTATCCCATCATCTAAACGAGCTTTTGGAAATCCCTTCTTTATTCCTTGAATTAATTCTCTCATGTTTGCTGCTACGCCCTGAGACACGTTTGCGCCAGTGTTTGAAACTACGGGGCTTAAGCTCTAATCGCATAATTTTAATCACTTCAGCCTCTGACAGCCCGGTTTGACTTTTGATCATGTCAAACGATGTGTCATCATCCCAGGCCATTTCGATAACATGACTTTTTTCTGCATCGGTCACAAAATTCTCCTCATAGGATATATACCTTTTTCCATGTGTTTTGGATTTCAGTTCTCAAAATCCAGTACTCCTAAATGGTCGTAAACAAACTGTCCGTGTAAACTGAGGAATTTATGGCCCTTTCCGATACTAGAATAGCTGTGATTGGCGCTGGTATGACAGCAGCCAGTTGTGTACGCCGCCTTGCGCCTCTTGGCGTTACTATCGATATTTTTGAGAAAAGCCGCGGCGCTGGTGGTCGTATGGCCACGCGCAGACTGCCCAATGATGTTACCGCAGACCATGGGGCGCAGTATTTCACAGCTATTACAAATCAGTTCCAAGGTTTTATCGATGATAATGTCAATTCAGGCAATATTGCTGAATGGTCGGTTCGGGAGGATAAGAAGTGCTATGTTGGTACATCGCACATGAATAGCCCGATTAAGACGGTTTTCGAAGGGAGGAATTTTTTCTCAAATCATTTGGTTTCATCGATAGAAAAATGTGAAAATCATTGGTGGCTGACGGCAAATGATACAATTCATGGGCCATACGATTATATTGTCTCCACGGTTCCTGCACCACAGGCTAAAGCCATTACAGAAAATGCCACGCTTGGGTTTGAAAAGGCACTCGATCAGGTTGAGATTGCGCCGTCATGGGCTATGATGTTGGTTTTTGAAGCGCCTTTGTCGCACGATAAGGTTACATGGCGGGGTGAAGACGATGTTATTGGATGGATTGCGAACAATAACAGTAAACTTGGGCGCAGTTTTGAGCATGAAAGTTGGACAATCCATGCACATGCTGAATGGAGTAAAAAATATCTGGAAATAAAGCCAGATGAAGCCGCAGATCATCTTCATAAGGCTTTTAATCGTATCATGGGTGTCACGCGTCAACCGATCAATAAGGTGGCGCACCGCTGGCTGTATGCGCAAACGGTAAAAGCGCATGGTGCACCGTATTTGGTTGATCCAAGCGGTGGGTTTTATGTGGGCGGCGATTGGTGCCTGGGTGCACGAATTGAATATGCATTTGAAAGTGGCTTTGCCATAGCGCAGGCAATCATTGAGCAGCATGGCAAAAAATAGCCCAGTTCACGTCGTTTGGTTCAAGCGGGACCTAAGGGTTCAAGACCACAGGCCACTTGCGCGCGCGCGCATGGCAGGCGAACAAGTTTTGCCTCTTTACATTATAGAACCCGAGTACTGGAAACTACATGATACGTCGGAGCGTCATTACCTCTTTCTGCTGGAGTGCCTGGAAAGCTTGAATAATGAACTGAAGGCGCTGGGCACACACCTGAATATTATGGTTGGCGATACTGTTTCGGTTTTTGAAAAACTCAATCAAAAATTCGAGGTCGCTTGTATATATTCGCATCAAGAGACCGGAAATGCTTGGACCTATGCCCGTGATTTAGCAGTCGGTGAATGGTGTAAACAATCGAACGTTGACTGGATTGAAGACCGACAGGACGGTGTTATTCGCCGGCTTAAGTCGCGCGCGGGGTGGGCTAAGGCATGGGACCGTTTCATGGGGGAGGTTGTTACTGAAGTGCCTGCTGGTGTTCGGTGGGCAGGGGGTGTCAGTGGTGATCCGGTACCAACCGCAATTGATCTAGGTTTAAAGCTAGATTATGGCACGTTACGGCAAAAGGGTGGTCGTATTGAAGCCGAACGAACACTTCGTAGCTTTCTCTGTGAACGTGGTGAGCCCTATAGGCGAACGATGTCGAGCCCATTGAGGTCTAAAGCAACGTGCTCGCGGTTATCGCCCTATATCGCGAATGGTGTTCTTTCAATGCGGGAAGTCGCGCAAGCGACATGGTCGCGTCAGCGTGATTTGAAATCACGAATGCCGCAAAAAAAGGATGGTTGGCGTGGTTCTATGACGGCTTTTTCTGCGAGGCTTCATTGGCGCTGCCATTTCATGCAAAAGCTTGATGATGAGCCGGAGATTGAGTTTAAAAATTTTCACGGCGCATACGATGGGCTGCGTGATCCAGCGAACCATAGCCCTAAATTTGATGCATGGGCGAAAGGGGAAACAGGCTATCCGTTTCTGGATGCATGCATACGCTCTCTTATTGCAACAGGCTGGATTAACTTCCGGATGCGAGCGATGTTGGTTGCAACCGCAAGCTATCATCTTTGGTTGCACTGGAAACGCCCGGGAGACTATTTGGCTGGACTATTCACCGACTATGAACCCGGTATTCACTGGCCCCAAGTGCAGATGCAATCAGGCACCACTGGCATTAATGCGATACGAATTTATAATCCCTTAAAGCAGGGATATGATCAGGACCCTGATGGTGATTTTATAAGGGAATGGTTGCCTGAACTTGCAGATATACCTGATGCTTTTATCCACGAACCATGGCTTTCACCGGACCCGGGGGGACTTTTGGGGCGTATATACCCCAAACGTATATTTGATCATCAGGAAGCCGCGCGGGTTGCGCGTGATAAAATTTGGGCAGTGCGCAATGGCGCTGATCATAGATTAAAGGCCAAGAAAATCGTTGCTAAGCACGGAAGTCGTAAGAGCGGTGTCAAGCAAACTATGTCGCGTGTGAAAAAAGCGAAAAATGTAGCAAATAAGAACCAATTAAACTTGTTTGATTGATTATGGCCAAGATGCGTAAAAAGTCTGAGTTGCCCTCAAAGACATGCCCAGTTTGTGAGCGACCATTTGTATGGCGTAAGAAATGGTCGAAAGATTGGGATAGTGTTAAATATTGTTCTGAGCGATGTCGGCGAGCTTCAAAACTATGAAGCGAGCAGTGTATGTTTGACTAAGTGGATACGCGGCGCAATACTGCCATAATCCAAGAAGCAGGGAGTGCTATATGACTAGTATACTTGGTCAACCTTTAACTCTACCGTGTGGTGCTGTGTTGAATAACCGGCTTGCCAAGGCTGCGATGACTGAAGGGCTTGCAACACCTGATGGCCGACCAACAGAGGCATTGGAGCGTTTGTATGGTATATGGTCTGATGGCGGCGCCGGTGTTTTGATTTCTGGCAACATCATTATTGATAAAGACCATCTGGAACGGCCCGGCAATGTTGTTATTGACCGCGTCCCTGACGAGGATATGGCCGAGCGCTTAAAAAAGTGGGCAACAGCCGCGACCCGCAATGGCAACCATTTCTGGGCGCAGATCAGCCACGGTGGTAGGCAAACGCAGAAGTTGGTCAATCCAACACCAAAATCAGCGTCTGATGTTAAACTCGCTCTTCCCGGGGGACAGTTTGGGAAACCAGTCCCCTTATCGAAAGATGAAATTGCAGAGTTAGTCAATAAATGGGCCATAGCATCCAAGGCTTGCAAGGATGCTGGTTTTACCGGGCTGCAAATCCACGGCGCACATGGATATTTAATTTCACAGTTCTTGTCACCCAAGGTAAACCTGCGTAAGGATGAATATGGCGGTAGCTTAGAAAACAGAGCACGATTTCTTTTGGAAATAATCGCGGCGGTTCGCGAAGCCGTTGGGCCAGAGTTTCCTATCACTGTTAAGTTGAATAGCGCCGATTTCCAGAAAGGTGGGTTTGATTTTAATGACAGCTTGCAAGTTGTGGAGTGGCTGGAAGCAGCATCAGTAGACCTTATTGAAATATCAGGCGGCACCTACGAACAACCCAAGCTTTTGGGCGCTGAGGGAATTGAAGATACCGCCGAGCAGGCTGTGGCACCTTCAACAGCGGCGCGCGAAGCATATTTTGTAGATTTCGCCAATGCGATGAGCCAAAAAGTTAAGGTTCCCTTGATGGTAACCGGCGGGTTTAGAACGCGTCAGTCAATGGAACAAGTACTCGAAGAAGAGGCGTCTGATGTTATCGGGCTGGGTCGACCATTATGTCTTGTGACCGATGCACCTGCTAAACTGATGAGTGGCTTGGAAACATTACCGCGCTATGAAGATAGTCTTGGCTTGATACCTGATTGGTTAGATTTCTTAAAAGGGCTTCAAATCACAAAGGTTATCGATGGTTTTGCGGGTGTTTACTGGTTTTATGAACAACTTTGGATGCTTGGGCATGAAGGCCGCGTGGATGAAGATTTTTCGGTATTTAAGGCCTTCAGGATTGTTGATGCGCGCAATAAATCAATCATGAAAGAACGCGCAAAACTGTCTCTGTGAAGGATCGTTTATTTAAAGTTGGTTGAGAAACTTATTGGCGCTTTTAATATAATCCTTGCGTTTCTCATCGCTCATACGGTCCCATGTTCTATAAACAGGACCGAGGCGCGGGTTGCTGCGCAATTTATCTGAATTCCTGTCAAGGAAATGCCAATAAAGAGCGTTGAAAGGGCATGCGTTCTCGCCTGTTTTTTCTTTCACATTATATTTGCAGCTACCGCAATAGTTGGACATTTTGGCGATATAGTTACCGCTTGAGATGTAGGGTTTTGAGCCCAATAGGCCGCCATCTGCAAACTGACTCATGCCGATCGTGTTTGGCATCTCGACCCATTCGAATGCATCCGCGTAAACGGCTAGATACCATTCATGTATTTCATGTGGGTTCGCACCGATCAGAAGTGCAAAATTACCCGTTACCATCAGCCGCTGGATGTGGTGTGCATAAGCGTCGCTTTTGGTTTGACCAATTGCTTCAGCCATACAGCGCATATCAGTTGCGCCAGTCCAGTAAAAGTTGGGAAGAGCGCGCGTTGCATCAAAGAAATTACTCTTTTCATAGTCCGGCATTTTCAACCAGTAAATTCCGCGGATATATTCACGCCATCCGATGATTTGCCGGATAAAACCCTCGACGGAATTGAGTGGTGCTTTGCCTTCATAGTATGCTTCTTGAGCGCGGCGGCAAATATCAATTGGGTCCAAAAGCCCAACATTCAAATACAGCGACAATACGGAATGATAGAGGTATTTCTGACCAATCAGCATGGCGTCTTGATAGGCACCGAAATTTTCAAGGGCAGTTTCGATAAAATGATTTAATGCCTTCTCTGCGTCTTGCCGCGTTGCCCCAAACCAGAAATCATCAAGGTCGCCAAAATGATCGCTGAATTGTTTGTCCACCAGCGATAATACGTTTCTTGTGATCTCATCTGGCTCAAAACTGAGCGGGCTCGGCATGAACATATCATTGTCGGCGGGCTTCCGGTTTTCGCTATCGTAATTCCATTTGCCGCCGACGGGCTTGCCGTCCTCAATCAACAGGTTGGTTTTGCGGCGCATTTCCCGGTAAAAATACTCCATACGCAGTGCTTTGCGTCCTGCTGCCCAGTTAGCAAATTCATCCTTGTTGGCAATGAAACGAGTATCCTCTCGCACGTCGATAGGGACTGAATATCGGTCTTCCCACGTTAGTACGTCCGATAGAACTCTATATTCGGAAGGTTCTGTAACGATGATCTTTTCTGGGCTCAGGTCTTTAATCGCACGCCCTAATTCGCCGTTGAAAGAGCCAGTATTCTTTGGGGCGTCAAGTTTGACGTAACGAACGGTGAAGCCTGTTTCTCTAAGTTCTTCTGCAAAATGCCGCATCGCTGAAAAGATAAAAGCGATCTTTTTCTTATGGTGTTTTGCATATGTTGCTTCCTCCATCACTTCGACCATCAGAATATGGTCGCGCTCAGGGTCGGCATCTTTGAGTGAAGAAATGTTTGGACTTAATTGGTCACCCATAATGAGGATTAAATTGCGCATCATTTCAAGCGCCTTGCTTTAAGCTTTGGAACGCTTCCAATGCTGCTGCACGTGAAAGTTTCAGGTCAGCTATTGGTTTTGGATAATTGTGGCCGAGTTTAATACCAGCACCCTCCAATATAAACTCCGGTGCTTCCCACGGGGCAAATAGGTATTTATCCGGTAATTCCCTTAGTTCTGGCACATATGTGCGAATATATTTACCTTCTGCGTCGAACTTCTGTGCCTGACTTACAGGGTTGAAAATACGGAAATAGGGCGCTGCATCGGCGCCAGAACCCGCCACCCACTGCCAGCTCGCGCTGTTGTTTGCAAGGTCGGCGTCGATAAGCGTATCCCAAAACCATTTTTCGCCTTCGCGCCAGTCGATCATCAGGTTTTTTATCAGGAAGGAAGCAACAATCATTCGCACACGATTATGCATATAGCCTGTTTGCCAAAGCTCGCGCATGCCAGCGTCAACAATTGGGATACCCGTTTGACCGCGCTGCCATGCTTCAAGTGCACTATCATCCTTAACCCACGGAAATGCATCAAACTTTGGCTGATGATTTTTCTCTGGCAAGGTCGGGAAATGATAGAGAAGGTAATATGCAAACTCGCGCCATCCAAGTTCGGAGCAGAAATGCTTGAGGTCAGCACCGCTGCCAACGGCTTTCGCGCGGTACCAAACCATATTTGGTGATATTTCACCAGTTTGCAGGTAGGGCGAAAGACGGGAGACATTTGCCTTGGCGGGTACGTTACGGCCATTTTTATAGCCGTTCAGGCCGTTTTCTAAAAACTCTGACAATCGTGCTTCGGCGCCAATTTCCCCAGGTTGCCAATCCGCCATCATTGGCTTATCCCAACGGGGTGTATTGGGCAGTAAATTAAGATCATCCAGTTTCAAACTATCGTCAGTTTTTACAGCGTGAATAGTATCAGGCTTCGGTAAGGGGGTTCTGGGTTCCTCGGCTGCTTCGCAGCCCTTATAGTAAAACGGGCTAAATACCCTATAGGGTGTGCCATCTGGTTTTTTGACAGTCCATGGTTCCCACAATAGCGAACCATTGTAGCTGTGAGCGCCAATATTATTATCCAATAACATCGATTTTATCGCACTATCACGTTTGATCCGCCAGGGTTCATAGCAGCGATTCCAGAAAACCTCTTTGATATTATGGGTTTTAATGAGCTGCCCAATAATATCTCCTGCGCACCCATGAAATAGGGACAGATTGCCCTCCAACGAGTTCGAAAGTGCTGCAAGGGAATGATGTAGCCACACGCGGTTTGCAGCACCTATTTTCCAATTATCCGCATTCTCATCGTCCAGAATATAGATGGGCAGGATAGTTCCCTGTTGTGCAGCAGCAGTAAGTGCGGGGTTATCGACCAGTCGAAGGTCCTGTCGAAACCAGACGATTGAAACTTTTTCTTGTGTCATAACCATATTCCTATGCAGGTACACGAATGCCATTAAAATCAAAAACTTGTCCCGTATCAGCGGGTGTTAGACCATCGATGACATCAAGCATTTTAATAGTTGAATAGTCCGGTGTGAATAGTTTGCTGGTCGCTACACTCCCCTGAAATGGTTGTGATAACCCGCTATCCACGGTTCCAGGGTGCAAGCCCACAATAATCGCTTCCTTATTACGGCGAGCAATCTCTATGCTGGCATTCTTAAGGATCATATTCAGTGCTGTTTTTGAGGCACGATATGCGTACCAGCCACCAAGTCGGTTATCCTCAATCCTGCCAACACGGGCTGATATGGGAGCAAAGATGGAGCGGTTTTTCTTATTCAGCTTTGGTAAAAAGTGTTTTGCAATAAGCGCAGGGCCGATTGTATTTACCCTAAACACCTGCTCAAAGTTTTGTGCTGATAGATCGCGGAGTGATTTTTCAGGTTGAAGGGTTTGGTTATGCAGTATGCCTGTTGCGATGATTATGAGGTCAAGTGGCGCCGAAATATTGTTTGCAGCATTTTCGATGGATGCTTCATCCACAATATCAATAGGGTGCCAATTATAATTGTTCAGGCCTGTTGGCTCGTTCCGGCTGAAACCATGAATTTGGGCCATAGGATAACGGTTATGTAAGGCCTTGATAAAAGAACGGCCAATTGCGCCGGAGGCACCAATAACAGCAATTGAATTTTTCATCCAAAATTCCAGTTTAGATAAGTGTATATAGAGTTTTACGTCGGCTAACGTTCTTGGACTTAATGCATAAGGATAAATTGTGAGGCGCTCTTGATTTCAAGATAAACTCAGAGATCAAAAATGAAGAGGACACAATGTTGAGTGCGGACCTTAAAAGTGCGAAGCATCAAAAGGATCTCCATGTACTATTGAAATAGTTTTGACCATCAAAGCTTTAGCTATCAATGACAACAATGAGCCAGTTCCAGTTCCTTTGCTGAAGTTTCAACAAGCTCCGGTACCTTTGACAATACTAATTGAACTACTCAATTCACTATGCATAGATTACAAACTATGTTTAAGTGTATTTTAATCTGGTAATTCTTCAACGTCGTAAAACTATCTGAAAAATAAAATACTCCGATGTGGGAACCATTGCTGGCAGGGATTTGACTCGCTGGTGATATAAGATAAGGGTAACAGTAACGTGTCTATTTTTAAGAATAAGTTCTTCATCATTTGCACAATTGTTACCGTGGGAATCGTCGGTTGGCTTAGTTTGAGCGAACGCGCCGTCAACCCCGCCGTGGACGCAACATTTGAAATGTCGGCAATTGACAAAGGTGTAATCAGATCGGTGGTATCCGCTAGTGGTCCCGTACGCCCTATAGTAACGGTTGATATCGGTTCACAGCTCTCTGGTCAGATTGCTGAACTTTATGTAGATTACAACGATGAAACAAAAGAGGGTGACCTGATCGCCCGTATTGACCCTCAGACATTTGCAACCAGAGTGCGTCAGGCAGAAGCAGACCTGCGGGTAGCAGAAGCAGGTGTTGCACTTCAAAAAGCATCGATCCTCCGCGTGAAGGCAAATCTTGGGCTTGCAGAGCGTGAGGTGGAACGCCAACGTTCGCTCGCAGCTCGAGGAAATGCCTCGGCTAGTGTTCTTGATAACGCTGAGACTACGCTCGCAACCACAAAGGCTGATCTTGTGATTGCAGAAGCACAGTTAAAAAACGCGAATGCACTAGTGGAACAACGCCTCGCATCCTTGGAACAAACGCGGATTGATCTGGAACGAACTGAAATTCGCTCACCAATAAACGGCGTTGTGATAGAGCGAAGTGTGGATGTTGGGCAAACGGTTGCAGCGTCTTTCTCTGCACCGATATTGTTTCAGATTGCGCAAGATCTTTCTGAAGTACAGGTCGAGGCTTCAATCGATGAGGCTGATATTGGCGGAATTGCGGTAGGAAATTCTGTAATGTTCACCGTTGATGCTTACCCAAATCGGGAATTTGCAGGGCGCGTTGAGCAGGTTCGGTTGGCGCCTGTGGAGTTGAATAATGTTGTAACCTACACGGTGATTATCAATGCATCCAATCCTGGTCGTCGACTATTACCGGGAATGACTGCAAATGTTGAACTGATCACGGGCGAAAAAAACGATGTTCTACGAGTACCTAATCGTGCGCTCAGATTCCGGCCGCGAGGTATTGAGACCGCGTCTGATGGTGGTAGGCCTCAGGGCGGGCCACGCCGGGGCGCAGGCGGTGCGGGTGCTAATCGAGGCGCGGAACAGTTACGTCAATTGACTGAGCAACTTGACCTGACGCAAGAACAACAAGATAAGGTACAAGAGGGCTTCCAAGCTATGCGGCAACGTATCCGCGGCATGTTCCAAAGTGCTGTGGCTGGTGGCCAGGTTGACCGCAACGCAATCCGTGAACGGATTCAGGGCGAAACCCTTAGGGTTATGAAAGATATTCTTACGCCAGAACAGTTAGCGAAATATATGCAAATTCAGCGTGAACGTTCAAACATCAGAACAGCTACGGTCTGGATTATGGGCGAAGACGGTATGCCAAAACAGAAAAATGTACGCCTTGGCATCGATGACGGTCAATATAGCGAGGTGATTAGTGGCCTTGACGAAGGCGATAAAGTCATCACGCGCCAGAACAATCAGACAAATGCTGGAGGTTGAATATGACCCCGCTAATTTCTGCGAAAAATCTGGTCCGGCACTATCAGCAAGGCGGAGAGACAATTAAGGCACTTGATGGTGTTAGTGTTGATATTGAAAAAGGCGAACTGGTTGCGATTATGGGCCCATCTGGCTCGGGTAAATCTACATTCATGAATATGTGCGGTGCCCTGGACAAGCCAACGTCGGGCGACCTCGTTCTTGCAGATAGGGCTTTATCGACCTTGGACTCTGATGCACTTGCAGACCTTAGAAATGAAGTGATCGGCTTTGTCTTTCAGCAATTTAATTTGCTGCCAAGAACATCGGCACTTGATAATGTTAAATTACCTCTGCTTTACGCCCGCTCAATGGTTGACGATGCGGAAGAGCGATGCATGGCTGCTCTTGAAGCGGTAGACTTGACCTCACGCGCTAGTCACCACCCTAACGAACTATCCGGTGGGCAACAGCAGCGGGTGGCAATAGCCCGAGCGCTCGTCAATAGGCCCGAAATTATTCTAGCAGACGAGCCCACAGGTGCCCTGGACACAAAAACCTCCAATGAAGTTCTCGAACTGTTTCAACGATTGAATGATCAGGGCATGACCATTATTATGGTAACCCACGATGAAGAGGTTGCAGAATTTGCCAAGCGCTGCATTTATTTCCGCGACGGAAATATCGTTGATGATACCAAACCAGATTCAAAAGGGTCTGCAGCATGAGTTTACTTGCATGTTTCAAAGTAGCATTAGGTGCCCTCAGGCTAAACGCACTTCGCACACTCCTTGCGATGCTTGGGATAATTATAGGCGTGGCTTCTGTGATTACTATGTCTTCCATCTCATCCGGAGCGCAGCAACGGATTGAAGCGATTATTGACTCGCTCGGTACCAACTTGCTGATCATCCGCCCGGGCTCGGGTGGTTTTGGTGGCCGCAGAGGCGGCGCAGGAACCAATACTCCTTTTACAGAGCGTGACGTCACGGCGCTAAGAAATGAACTACCAGATATAAGTGCGATCTCGGGCGAAGTGAATGCAAGTGCTCCCGTAGTACTTGGGAATAATAACTGGACCACTAATGTGGTTGGTGGACATCAGGATTATCTTGAAGCCCGCGCTTGGGTGTTGAAGGAAGGGCGTTTATTTAGCCAACGAGAAGTTTCTTCCAAAGCGAAAGTTGCGATTATTGGACAGACAATTGTAAAAGAGTTGTTTGACGGCTCATCACCTATTGGTGAAAAGTTTCGGATCAAAAATATACCCTTTGAGGTTATTGGTGTTTTATCCGAGAAGGGACAATCCTCGTTCGGTACTGACCAGGATGATCTGGTTATTGCCCCTATTTCGACGGTTCGGGCGCGTATATCTGGGCGCAGTAATAGTTCTGTCGCAAATGCAGTACCACGCATTTATGCTTTAATGACACCTGGTACAGATATGACCCAGGCGCAGGCTGAAATTGAGGATTTACTTCGGGAGAGAAGAAGAATTAAACCGGGTGCTGAGGATGATTTCTCAGTTAGGAATTTGGCTGAATTTATTCGCTCACGCACAGAAACGCAGCGTATCATGGGCGTTTTACTCGCGATTACAGCTACAATCTCTCTAATAGTGGGCGGTATTGGTATTATGAATATCATGCTTGTTTCGGTTACGGAGCGAACTCGAGAGATTGGTGTTCGAATGGCTATTGGTGCCCGGGGCAAGGATATTATGACTCAGTTTCTTGTTGAGGCGATTACATTGTGTTTTATTGGTGGATTAATCGGCCTCGCCTTGGGCGCTGGCCTTACCGCTGCTTTGGCCAAATACACAGACTTCCCTCAGGCCTTTGAAGGAAGCTTTGTAATCGTCGCGGTTGCTGCTTCCACTCTTGTTGGGGTGTTTTTTGGCTTCTATCCCGCCAAACGTGCTTCAAAACTCAATCCGATCGATGCCCTGCGTTTTGAATAATACGAACGTACATGGCTCGGTTGCCTGCTCAGTAGTTTTTTCACAGCCTTAAATCACGCGATTTATGTAAAGAAAATTGGGGGTTGCTAGTCCGAAGCAGAACTCAGTTACGTATCAATCAATTGGAATAGAGGCTATTTTGTTAAGATAACACGGTCTCCACCTCAAAGTTGGTCAAAACAGGTTCTAGTTATACAATACCCTCATTTTTTCCATGCGTGTTAAGTAATACATGTCACTTTAAAAGCTCTATCTTCATTGTTAACCCTCATTCATTGAGTAGGCGTTTTAATAATCCAGTGGGCGTTAGATTAAAAAATATCTGATTTCGCCTTGTTATCTTTATGCTAAGAGAATTTCAATCCGATGAAAATTGGCAATGAATTGAGAATATGTAGATCCATGATCTATATCAGGCCTAGTCCCTTTGGTGGGTTATTTTTTCTCGTAAAAACAATGACATATAAGTTGGGTTTTGGTTCGGTTTAAGTTTGTATATGGCTGTGTTTCTATATTTTGTCAGGGAATTATGAAAAGTTTTTTAAAAAAACATTGATAAAAATCTTTTTTGTATTTAAAAATAATTTTCATCAAACATATTGAGAGAGATGCTTTGTATGGGGAAGGAAATTTCAAATGAGGTTGAATAAGAGACATTTGCTGTCGTCTTTGTCGACGTTGGTGCTAATGGCATCAGTATGTGGGACCAGCGGTGTGTACGCACAGGATGATGATGGCGAACTAGAGGAAATTGTGGTTACGGGTATTCGGGCGTCACTCGATCGGGCGTTGGATACTAAGAAAAATGCTAAAGGATTTGTGGATTCGGTCAGTTCAACAGACATTGGTAAATTGCCGGATCAAAACGTAGCAGAGGCCTTGCAGCGTGTAACAGGTGTTACGATCCAGCGTAGCCGCGGCGAAGGTGATTTCGTGTCTATTCGTGGTCTTGGCCCTGATTTTGTCAGGGGGACTATAAATGGTCGGACCATTTTAAGTGCGACAGAGTCTGTTGACCCTATCTTTAATGGTAATTTAATCCAAAGTACTGGGCGCGCCGTTAACTTTGATATCCTGCCGTCTGAGGTCGTGCGCCAATTAAATGTTGTGAAATCTACCACGGCTGGTCAGGTTGAGGGCGGTATTGGTGGTACTGTTGATTTGCAGACTGCTCGTCCACTAGAATTGGGGAATAAGATCGCTGTGTCAGCTCAGGGTACATACCGCGAGTTTAATGACCAGGTTGATCCGGCAATTTCCGGTTTATATAGTTGGGAAAACAAAGAGGGGACGTTCGGCGCATTGTTTTCTGCCCAGTATTCTGAACGTACGTTACGAGAAGATGTTTCTAGAACATTTGGGCATTTTGAGTCTTTTGGAATTTCAAGTCAGTTGGATACAAATGACGACGGTATAGGTGATGCGTCACCTAGCGATGTTCCGTTTTCTCTGTCAAATAACCTCGAGGCTGTATCCGAGAACCGTGATCGATATACATTCACAGGCGCCTTGCAGTGGCGTAGCGATGATTTAGAAATTGTTGCAGATGCCTTATACAGTAGACGCGAGCTTCGCGAAGTGGACCAAAATCTGATTTTCCTTCCAATTATCTTTGATGGAGACTTGGCTGGGCGCACTGTCAATCCGGACGGTAGTGTGCAGGTTGGCGATTTGGTAACTGATGGCGTGTTCTCTCAGCTACCTACTTCTTTGCGGCCTGAATTGACGACGGATATCGAAGACCTGGAGGATGATTTATTCGCTGTTGGTGTTAACGCGGAATATAGAACTGGTGCATGGACGCTTGTTGGTGATCTAAGCTATTCTCGGGCAACGGGTAGTCAGGTTTTTGACCGAGTAAGGATTGATGGGGATAACGGCGTTTTCGCTTTTAATACCATAGCAACAGAAGATGGCTTCAATATCACCCAAACCAATGCAGGTGCTGGGCCGGAAGCTGATCTATCAAACCCTGCGAACTATGTAGTTTCTGTTTTGGATGACAGGTTTGCAGAAAATACTGACGAAGAATGGTCTGCATCTTTTGACGCCAGGCGTGATATTGAAAGCGATTTCTTATCCTCGATTGAAATGGGGGTTCGTTTCCGCTCGCGTGATAAAGGCATTGAACGAGCCAGTAATGGTAACGGGATTCCCGTTGTTGGCGCTGGTTTGGATGTGCAGACACTTGGTTCGTTTAACCGGGGGGCATCAAATTTCCTCGACGGAACACTTGAGGCTACCTTTGATTTTGCGGATTTGGTGTTTCCTGATAATGCTGCTATTCGCTCAAACCAAACGATTATTGATTTCATAAATCAGAGCGGGTTATCAACCGCCATCGCAGCAGATCCGTTTACGACATTCTCGGTTAAAGAAGATACGTATGCGGGTTTTTTCCAAGTTAATTTGGATGCAAACTTTGGTGGAATTGAGGTTGTTGGGGATATCGGTTTCCGTATTGTAAATACGCGTCAAACGGTGAATGGTTTCGATGCTAGTTTTACCATTACAGACAACGGCGGCATGGACACAACAATCTTTGATACATTGTCAACAGGTGCAGCCACGCCCGTTCAGTTTACGTCAAACTATACTAACGTACTCCCGAGTTTGAACTTACGGTTTGAATTGGATGACAATCTGTATTTGCGTGTTGCTGCTAATGAAACGATTACGCGTCCAGTGTTCAATAGCTTAGCGCCGTCATTTGCCGTTAATGCCAACGGTTCGATAAATGGTGGGGATAATTTCGCTGTGGCGGTAAATGCCGGCAATCCAGCATTGGAGCCTGTTACTGCGACAAATTATGACTTGGGTATCGAATGGTATTTTGATGATACTAGTGCTGTTTACATTGGCTTGTTCCATAAAGAAATTGACGGCTTTGTGGCAACAGCGTTCAGCGAGAATGTCACGGAACTTGCGGGCGTGCCTATTCGGGCATTTGGTGTCGAGCAAGATGGTACAACCCGGCCTATTGCTGTAGATCAGTTAAGTCAGCCAGGTAACCAAGGTGTTGCACAGGTAACAGGTGTTGAATTTGGCTTGCAGCAAGCGTTTTCGAACGGATTTGGTTACTCCGCGAATGTAACATTGGTGGATAGTTCTGCCGAGTTGCAAACGACGGGTGAAGTCCTGGACTTCCCTGGGGTGTCTGATTTCAGTTATAACTTGACCGGGTTCTACGAAAAAGGACCTCTACAAGCGCGTGTTGCCTATACATTCAGAAGTGATTTCTTGTTTGAGCCCACAGCTATTGGTTTTGGCGGTCAAATTTTCACGGATGACTTTGGGCAGCTAGATGCATCTATTAGTTATGATGTTACGGAAAATGTGAGTGTATTTGTGAATGCTGTGAATTTGACAGATGAGCAAACAGATTTCTTCCAGATTTTACCTGCTGGTCAACGAGTGTTTAATAGCCGGTCAGTGATTGGTCGTCGTTTCGTCTTTGGTGTTCGCGCATCATTCTAGTAGAAGTTAAGCACTTATAAAAAGTAGCTCAGCGTCGGTTATAGTTAATACGGGCGCTGAGTTTGTTTCTGAGAGTGGGAGGGATCATCATGACCATTGGTCAAAAATTATCTAAGTCCGAAAAAATCGGATTTAGTTTGGGGGATATGGCCGGTAACTTTGTCTATCAATCGGTTGTTTTGCTTCTGGCGTTTTATTATACCGATATTTATGGTTTGGATGCTATCACCGTTACATCTATTTTTCTTTTCGTTCGAATTTTAGACGCTGTTACAGACCCGTTGATGGGGATTGTGGCGGATCGCACTCAAACGCGGTGGGGTAAATATAGACCCTATCTTCTGATTTTATGTATTCCCTACGCGCTTGTTTCTATCCTCGTGTTTACAGTGCCAGATTTGGATCAAGATGGTAAAATTCTATATGCTTATATTACCTATTCGTTGTTGATGGTGTTTTTTACCGCCACAAATATACCATATACCGCACTTGGTAATGTGATGACGTCTGACCCATCCGAGAGAACATCACTGTATTCCTATCGTTTCGCTGCGGCAACTTTTGGCGGCTTGATTGTAACGGTTTTGTTGGTTCCACTTGCAGACTATTTGGGGGGTGAAGATAAGGCCAAGGGATACCAATTGGCTATGGCTGTTCTGGCCTTTGTGTCTGTGATTTTGTTTTTTATTACTGTTGCAACAACCAAGGAACGAATTGTTCCTGTAAATAACGGAAAAATTGGATACTGGTCAGATTTTTTGCAAGTGCTGAAAAACGATCAATGGCGCATATTTGCTCTGGCTTTGTTTGTAATGGTCGCCTCTCAAACAATCAAAGCTACAGTCGCCATCTATTATCTCACCTATTATGTTGAAGATGCCGCAACTATGGTTTCTCTGTTTCTTGGTATCTGGATGGTTGGGGGGATTTTAGGCAGTGCCTTGGCCTCTAGGGTTGTTGCTATGTTTGGGGGGAAAGTTGCATGGGTATGGTTGGCGATTATCAGTGGTGTATTATCAGCTGTCACGTACTTTATTGCCGCTGATTATGTTATAGCCATAATCGCAATGCAGTTCTTTGTTGGCTTCTTCAACCAAATGATGGCGCCAATTCTTGCTTCCAAGGCTGTGGAAGTTATCGATTATGGCGAGTTGGTTAATCATCGACGCCTTGATGCATTAACGGGTGGGCTTAATCTTTCTGCGCTTAAAATTGGTCTCGCTATTGGTGGTGCGATGGCGACGGCTATGCTTGGTTGGTATGGCTATGTAAGTGGCGGTGTTGAGCAAAGTTCGGAAACAACATCTGGTATATTAATTATTTTTACATTGGTACCTGCTGTTGGCTTTTTCTTAACGGCGGCCATTCTATCGCGCTTTTCCCTGACGCCTGAAGTAATCGAAAACAATGCTGAGCAGCTTGTGCAAATACGCAAGCAATCTAATGCTGCAGGTTAGGTACAAATCAGAATTATACATCAGAAACGGTTGGTTATGGAGACCATGATATTATGACGAAATTTAATGGCTTAGGAATGCACCTTGGTAATCTGTCACGTTTGTCATCGGCAAAGTCACGCTCAATCTCGGCTGAGAATAAAACGGGAGCACCTGGCAAGGGTGGTATGGCGACCGAAGGTACGGGTGCTGTAGCGGCGCGCGATTTAGGTCAGGGTTGGAAGATATCTCCCTCTATTGAGGTGGACTGTGAAGAAACAGTAACGCTCGCAGATATCAATACTGGTGGTGCAATCCAGCAGATATGGATTACAAAAATGGGCCCTAAGAATAGGGATCTTATTCTTCGGATGTATTGGGATGACCAGGAGTATCCATCGGTTGAAGTGCCGCTCGGCGATTTTTTCTGTTGTGGTTTAGAGCAATATGCGCATGTAAATTCAATACCAGTCAGTGTAAATCCGGGCCTTGCATTCAATTGTTTTTGGGAAATGCCATTTCGCAAGAATGCTCGTATTACTCTTGAAAACCGTGATCCGTTGCAAAAAGCAGTGATCTATTATCAAATTAACTACACAGAAACAGAAGTCGGCGACGACTGTGCATATTTTCATGCCCAGTTCCGTCGTACTAACCCGGTTCCTTACAAGGAGGTATATACCTTACTGGATGGTGTTGAGGGGCAGGGCCAGTATATCGGTACCTATATGACATGGGGTGTGAATAACTCCGGTTGGTGGGGAGAAGGTGAAATCAAGTTCTTCATTGATGAAGATGATGAGTTCCCAACGATCTGCGGTACGGGAACAGAAGATTATTTTCTGGGGTCGTATAATTTTGATATTGGTACTGCGGTGCCGGGCAATCCTAAGTCATACACTGAATATACAACGGCTTATGCTGGTATGCCTGAAGTTCAAAGGCCTGATGGTACTTATCGTTCACAGCAACGTTTCGGCCTTTATCGCTGGCATATTCCCGACCCTGTGCGTTTTGAAAATAAACTGAAAGTAACGATGCAGGCCCTTGGTTGGCGTGACTTTGGTAACTGGGGTGGTGATACAAACATGCGCCGATACTTGCCCTTACAGGATGATATTTCGTCTGTGGCTTTCTGGTACCAAACTCTGCCGGCTGTTAAGTTTCCAGATTTGCCGGATAGGGATTATATGGAAGTGAATTAATGCACGTTTGATTGTGAGATCAATATAGGCGTAAGCATTGGCGAATTAGCTATATGCTTGCGCCTAAATCGTATGAGAGTGCTGCAGCATGTGTTTTTGTGAATTGCCTCGCTTCGGAAATTGAGCATTTTTGTTGCCCATCAATGCGCTTGAGGTAGGGTAAGACGATCGAGGCAACAACCTTGTTTGCATGGTCGTAAACCGGAAACCCGATATCTGTAACGCCCATAATCTGTCGACTTGCGATCTGATGATATCCTCTTTTAATGATTTTGTCAGAAATTTCGGTCAAATCGCTTTCCTTAACACTGGTTTTAAAAGCCTTGCGGTGACGTTCGATGCTTGAGCCTTTGGTTGTGTCATCCATGTGGCTGAACAATACCAGGCCCGAACATGTATCCAGTAATGGGGCTGTAGCACCAATCCTGACCCCAAAACCACGATTTGTAGGACTTGACTGCTGAGCAATTACCAGAGCGTTAACATCATCCGCTATCACGAGGTGACATGATTGATGTGTATCAAGTGCTAAGCGTTTTAAAATTGGGGTACCTAATGCTACTAATTTTTTAATCTGGAATTGATTATGGGTAATCTGAAACAGCTTCATGGTTAATTGATAGCGATCAGACCCTTGAGGAATTGTCACAAAACCACGATTTTGCAACACATTAAGCATGCGAAAAATCTCTGATACTTTTCTATCCAATCCAGCGGCTATTTCACTGAGTGATAGAGGGTCAGACGATGATGCGAGCAGTTCAATGATGTCTAGCCCTTTTTCCAGTGCAGGGGCTGCATAGGTTCGGCTTTTGTTTTCTTTCATGTTGGCTCCCTCAAGCAATTCGTGCTGGCAACGCCCAGAATATAATATTTTCAAAATAAATAGGGAAAAATCTCACTTAAGTCACGAAATTAAAGTTGCGAAAGAAAAGTTTTATAATTTTTATATAAAAGAAATAATTTCATACTTGAAAAAATATACCTTAGTAGTATTGTGAATTTAACAAACAAGCAAGAGTCGTGTTTGCGGGTTTGGCTGATGGCTGTGGTATATCTTGGTAACTCATCAGAGAATGTCGGAAGAGTGCAGGGATGTGATGATGGCTTGACGCAACAGTTATTTATGTGGGGCAATATGATTACAGATAATAAAATGACAGATAATGATGTAATTTTATCTCGTGATTTAGGTGATTTTAAAATTTCTGAGTTGGGGCTTGGTGGGGCAGCACTTGGTAATTTATTTCAGCCTGTAACAAATGAAGATGCGTTACAAACGATTGAGGCCGCATTAGGCCTGCATATTAATTATATTGATACAGCTCCGTTTTATGGGTTTGGTATTTCTGAACGCCGTATCGGAGATATGTTGCGCCCGCTGCCGCGAGATAGCTTTGTTTTATCAACAAAAGTTGGGCGCTTGCTGGTTCCTGATGAAGGGCGCGATATTAATCAAGTCTATGATGGATATGCCACCCCTATGCCGTTCCGTCCAGAATACGATTACAGCTATGATGGTATCATGCGTTCCCATGAAGCTAGTTTGCACCGTTTAGGCCTGTCGAAAATCGATATCCTGCTTGTGCATGATATTGGTGAAGTTACTCACGGTGTGGATAATTTGCACCACATGAAAGTGTTGGAACAATCTGGTTATCGAGCGCTGGAAGAACTTCGAGCAAATGGGGATATTAAATATATTGGCTTGGGGGTGAATGAATGGCAGGTATGTGAAGCGGTGATGGAGTTCGGCCACTGGGATTGTTTCCTGATGGCAGGCAGGTACACACTGATGGAACAGACAGTGTTGGATAGTTTCTTTCCAAAGTGTGAAGCCCATGGCGCCAAGATCATTATTGGCGGCGCCTACAATTCTGGAATTTTGGCCACAGGAACAAAGGGGCCAGAGCCTGTCTATTATAACTATGAAGTCGCGCCGCCAGAGGTGATTAATCATGTACGGGCTATTGAAGAGGTTACAGAGGCACATAATGTAACGCTCGCTGCGGCAGCGTTGCAATTCCCTTTGGCTCATCCGCTAGTGAAATCCGTTGTGCCCGGTTTGCGGAGTGTTGGTCAGGTAAAGGCCACTTGGGATTTATACCGTGAACAGATTCCAAACGCGTTTTGGTCAGACCTTTTATCGGCAGGCTTGATTGATGTTCGCAGTCCGTTGCCAAAAGGAGAGAGCCATGCGGATTGATGCTCATCAACATTTCTGGCAAATCAACAGGGGTGATTACGGTTGGCTAACACCTGACTTGGATATTTTATACAAAGATTATCTGCCTGAAAACCTTCATGATTTAATGGTGAGGTGTCAGATAGACGGCACAGTTTTGGTTCAGGCAGCACCTACTGTGAACGAAACTCATTACATGTTGTCGCTTGCTGACGAGTACGACTTCATTAAAGGAGTTGTTGGTTGGATAGACTTTGAGAGTAACAGTGCAATTGATCAGTTAAACCAACTTTCGAAGCATCCGAAACTTAAAGGTGTTCGGCCGATGATCCAGGATATTGCTGATCCTGAATGGATGTTATCGAAGGCTTTTGATCCAGTTTATACGAAACTTGTGGAATGGGGGCTGTGTTTTGACGCACTGGTTTTGCCAAGCCATTTACCAAGTCTTTTAGTTCTGCTCAAGCGCTACCCAAACCTAAAAGCTGTTATTGACCATGGCGCCAAGCCAAAAATCGCGGACGGAGAGTTTGATGATTGGGCGGATGGTATGAAGCATTTGGCCGATGAAACCGATGCATTTTGTAAGGTCTCAGGTTTGTGGACTGAAGCTGGTGGCGATGTCAGTGCTGAAACAATTTTGCCGTACATTACCCACCTTCTGAAATGTTTTGGCCCTAAGCGTCTGACGTGGGGCAGTGACTGGCCTGTCCTTAATCTGGCTGGTGATTATGGCGATTGGTATGCTCAAGTGCAGGCCATTTTTGATGGTCTTGATGATAAAGACCAGGCGGCAATCTTTGGCGGCACAGCGGAGGCGTTTTATGGCCTCTAGCAAGAATATCTCAAGCAGCTTTCTATTATTGCACCCTTCCGACAATATGTTGGTCTGTGTCCAGGCTTGTAAGGTGGGTCAGGTTATCGAAATCGAAGGTGAAACATACACGCTTGATGCAGATATTGGTGTGGGTCACAAAATCTCCAGAAGGTTCATCGCTTCGGGCGAAAAAATACTGAGGTATGGTGTACCAATCGGTACCTTAACCGTTGATACAAGTGCAGGTTGCCATATCCACGGACATAATCTGAAAAGCGATTATATCGCAAGTACACGCCGCGATTCTGTTTCTATTGGAGGCGCATCATGATTAAAGGATATTTACGTAGCGATGGCCGCAAAGGTATTCGTAATGTGACAATAGTTGCCTATTTGGTTGAATGTGCACATCATGTTGCACGTCAAATTGTCAATCAGGCGGGTGACCAAAATATACAGCTTGTTGGTTTCCCTGGCTGTTTTCCGAACGAATATGCGCTTAAAATGATGAAACAGATTGGAACCCACCCTAATGTTGGTGCAGTGTTGCTGGTATCACTTGGCTGTGAAGGTTTTAACCGTGAGGATTTAAAGCAATCGGTGGCTGCGACCGGTAGACCTGTCAAAACTTTGATAATTCAGGAAGATGGCGGAACGCTTGCAACGATCCAGAAGGGTGTAGAAGCTGCGAAACAGATGCAGGCTGAAATCAATACACTTGTTTCTGTTTCTATGGATGTCTCTGAACTCGTCATCGGTACCATTTGTGGCGGTTCCGATAGCACAAGTGGCATAACTGCAAACCCCGTAGTTGGGCGTGCATTCGATAGATTGGTGGGCGAAGGGGCAACATGTATATTTGAGGAAACCGGAGAACTGATCGGGTGTGAAGCTATCATGGAAGAGCGTGCGGTTACTCCTGAGTTGGGTGACGAGCTTCGTGCATCAATCGAGAAAGCGGAACGCTATTATGCGACGCTTGGATATGGTTCGTTTGCGCCAGGAAATGCTGACGGCGGCCTGACCACCATAGAAGAAAAATCATTGGGCGCGTACTCTAAATCTGGGGACTCCCTTATCGCTGGGCTGATTAAGCCCGGCGATACTCCTCCTCGAAGTGGCCTTTACCTGATGGATGTAGTCCCGGATGGTGAGGTCCGCTTCGGCTTCCCGAACA
Organism: Kordiimonas sp. SCSIO 12610; assembly: GCF_024398015.1. GTDB lineage: Bacteria > Pseudomonadota > Alphaproteobacteria > Sphingomonadales > Kordiimonadaceae > CANLMI01. Next base: position 2,763,152 of record NZ_CP073747.1, on the reverse strand, counting down.
TCTCTGATAATGCCGAGATCGTTGAGATGATAGCAAGTGGATGCCACCTGACACTATTTACGACAGGACGCGGTTCTGTTGTAGGTTCTGCGGTTTCACCTGTTATCAAGATTTGTGCGAACCCCGAAACGTATCGCAAATTATCTGGTGATATGGATATCAACGCAGGGCGTATTATTGAAGGCGAGGCGACACTCGATGAAGTTGGTGTTGAACTTTATGAGCGTGTGATCGAGGTGGCGCAAGGTGATCAAAGCGTTTCAGAGGCATTGGGGCATCAGGAATTTATTTTGACCTACAAAAGTTTTGAACCTATTGGGCCTGCTTGCCTTCCTTCAGGAGGAGTATAAATAATGTTGCCGTTTGAACATTATTTACCAGAAGACTATCACCAGGCGATCCTTATTGGCCGTGTTTGGGAACCCGCACAGGGAGAAAAGCCGGCGGGTCCAATTCCGATACTTATAGTTGATGATAAAGTTTTTGATATCAGTGGTTTATACCCAACGGTTGCCCACATTTTCGCATCCTCAAATTACAAAGAGACGCTTGCAGCACTTCATGGAGCACCTGCTTTATGTTCCATTGCTGAATTGATTGAAATGTCACTGAGCGCTGGTGGTCGCGGTGATAAACGTCACCTTTTAGCACCCGTTGATCTTCAACCCGTTAAGGCATGTGGTGTCACCTTTGCTTCAAGCATGATTGAACGTGTAATAGAGGAAAAAGCAGCGGGGGATTTTGAAAAAGCAGCGGCGATTAGGGATGAATTACAGGATGCTATCGGTGGCAGCCTGGCCAATATCGAACCTGGCAGTGAAGCAGCAGCGAAGTTGAAGGTTGCACTTATTGAAGCAGGCTATTGGTCTCAGTATTTGGAAGTGGGTATCGGGCCTGATGCCGAGGTATTTTCGAAAGCTTCTGTTCTATCAAGTGTTGGTTTAGGGGCGGAAATTGGCCTGCACCCCAAGTCTGAATGGAATAACCCTGAGCCTGAAATTGTATTGATTGTTGACCCTGAGCAGAACATCGTTGGAGTAACACTTGGTAATGACGTGAACTTACGTGACATTGAGGGACGTAGTGCGCTTTTGCTCGGAAAAGCCAAGGATAACAATGCATCCTGTTCGCTTGGACCTTTTATCCGCCTGCTGGATGATAACTTTACCAAAGATGATGTTCGTAACGCGGTTTTATCCCTTAAGATTGAAGGGCCTGATGGTTACGTGCTGGATGGTAAGAGCAGTATGGCCGAGATCAGCCGCGATATTGAAGATTTGGTTCGACAAGCCTCCGGGGCTACACACCAGTACCCTGACGGTTTCGCCTTAATGACTGGTACCTTGTTTGCACCAACAGATGATAGAGACACCAAAGATATGGGCTTTACTCATAAGCTTGAGGATGTGGTTCGTATATCCACGCAAAAGCTCGGAACCTTGGAAAACCAGGTGACACTGAGCGATAAAGCACCACCATGGCGCTTTGGTATCATGGCCTTAATCGCGAGCTTACGCGAACGGAATTTAATCTAAATTTGTGAGTATATAATGACTAATTTTGATAACTATATAAATGGTGAGTGGGTTGGTTCAGGTAAGCGAACGCCTAATATAAACCCGTCTAATGTTGCAGATGTTATCGGCCATTTTGCTTCTGCGACAAGTGAAGAGACAGAAGTCGCTATTCAGGCGGCGAAAGCGGCCTTACCAGCGTGGCAAAGCCTAGGCATTCAAGCGCGTAGTGACATGCTCAGGAAAGCAGGTGAATTGATTTTAGAGCGCTCAGCTGAGCTGGGTAAGCTTTTGGCGCGAGAAGAAGGTAAAACGCTTCCTGAGGGAATTGGTGAAGCCGGGCGCGCTGGTCATATATTTCTTTTCTTTGCGGCAGAGGTTTTGCGCGTAGGCGGTGATATACTTCCTTCAGTGCGCCCGGGGCTTGATGCTATGGTCGAACGCGAACCCGTTGGTGTTGTTGGCCTTATAACGCCTTGGAACTTTCCGATTGCGATCCCGGCGTGGAAGGTGGCGCCAGCACTAGCGTATGGAAATACCGTTGTCTTGAAACCTGCAGAACTTGTGCCTGGATGTGCTCATGCCATTGCGGGCATTTTAGACGAAGTTGGCTTACCAAAGGGGGTGTTTAATCTCGTTTGTGGCAAGGGTAGCGTTGTCGGTGAGCATTTTGTGAATTCGCAAGACGTTCATGCGATCAGTTTCACAGGGTCTGTTAATACCGGCCGGAATATTGCTGCAAAATGTGCCGCAACTATGAAGAAGTTTCAGTTAGAGATGGGGGGTAAGAACCCACTGGTCATACTTGATGATGCTGATCTCGATATTGCTGTTGACTGTGCTGTTCAGGGTGCATTTTATTCCACTGGACAACGATGTACGGCCTCCAGTCGCTTGATCGTCACGGAGGGTATTTATGACGCATTCCTCAATCGGATGATTGAGGCCACATCTGGCCTGAAAGTCGGTGACGCACTTGATAGCGAAACCCAGATAGGCCCGGTGGTTGACCAGCGTCAGTTGGATCAGGATTTACGTTACATCAATATCGCACAGGAAGAAGGGGCAAAACTTGTTGCTGGCGGTAAACAAATAAGCGGTGAAACCGAAGGGTTCTATCTTGAACCAACGCTGTTTGCGGAAACAAAAAACAGCATGGTTATAAATCAGGAAGAAGTTTTTGGCCCGGTTGCGACCATTATTAAGGTCAAGGATTATACCGAAGCGCTAGCAGTCGCCAATGACACAGATTTTGGGCTTTCGAGTGGTATTTGCACCAGTTCCCTGAAATATGCGAGCGACTTTAGAAAAAATGCCAAGGCAGGCATGGTAATGGTGAACTTACCAACTGCAGGTGTTGATTATCATGTGCCTTTTGGCGGGACGAAGGGATCAAGCTATGGCCCGCGTGAGCAAGGAACCTATGCGCGCGAGTTCTACACGACCGTTAAAACCAGTTACATCAGGAGTAGCTGATGGGACAGTTAGACGGCAAGACAGCCCTTGTTACTGCGGCAGGACAGGGTATTGGCAAAGCCAGTGCTGAGATGTTTGCCCGTGAGGGGGCGCGGGTTATTGCAACGGATATCAATGGAGACGCTCTAACTGAGTTAAGTAGCTGTTCAACGCGTGTTCTGGATGTGCTTGACGGTGATGCTATTAGTGATATTGCAGCCGACCTGGGCGCTATTGACATATTATTCAACTGCGCTGGGTTTGTTGCAAGTGGCACGATCCTTGATTGCCCGGAAGAAGATTGGGACTTTTCCTTCAATTTAAATGCAAAAGCCATGTACCGAATGGTGCGCGCGTTTTTACCTGCAATGATAGAAAATGGTGGCGGATCGATCATCAATATGTCGTCGGTGGCGAGCTCGGTTCTTGGAGTTCCAAACAGATTTGTTTATGGCGCGTCAAAGGCGGCAGTTATTGGCCTTACAAAGGCTGTAGCTGCTGACTTTGTAACAAAAGGTATTCGATGTAATGCCATTTGCCCCGGGACAGTTCAGTCACCATCTCTGGATGAGCGGCTTAAGGCTACAGGTGATTATGAAAAAGCAAAAGCTGATTTTATAGCAAGGCAGCCTATGGGCCGTGTAGGGGAACCAGACGAAGTTGCAGCGTTAGCACTCTATTTAGCAAGCGATTTATCAAAGTTCACCACTGGTCAGTGCCACGTCATCGACGGTGGCTGGTCTAATATCTAAGGTTTTGAATATGCAACGTGAATGTTTTGCGATGGATCTGAAGAATGATCCTGCGCTCATTGCGGAATATGAGGCATGGCATACAAAAGTTTGGCCTGAAGTGCTAGCCCACGGTCGACGTTCTGGCATCGCTTCTATGGAAATTTACCGAATTGAAAACAGGCTATTCATGATCACCGAGGTTGATGATGATTTTGACCCCGCTTCTCGAAGCAATCCGGGTGCTGGTAATCCTAAGGTAGAAGAATGGGAAGAGCTGATGTGGACGTTCCAGCAAGCTCTGCCATGGGCAAAGCCCTGCGAAAAATGGCTTCCAATGACAAAAATTTTTGAATTATAGATTGAGATACCTATGAAACTTTTACGATACGGTTCGGTGGGCAACGAGAAGCCTGCGATATTGGATAATGACGGAAATATCCGCTCTTTGACCGAAATTGTTGATGATATCTATGCGGATGAACTGGATAAGCTCTCGGCGGTTGATGTTACCGCTCTTCCTATCGTTAGTGATGACGTGCGTATTGGTCCTTGCGTGGCAAATGTCGGTAAATTTATCTGCATTGGACTGAACTACGCTGATCATGCCGCTGAAAGCGGGATGGAACTTCCACCAGAACCTGTGATCTTCATGAAGGCTACAAGCGCGATCTGCGGGCCAAATGATGATGTTATCAAGCCCCATGGGTCTACCAAGCTTGATTGGGAAGTTGAACTGGGTGTTGTTGTCGGTAAAGAGCTTCGGTATGCGTCAGAGGAAGAAGCCGCAGATGCCATTGCTGGCTACTGTGTGATCAACGATATTTCAGAGCGGGCATTCCAGCTCGAAATGTCAGGACAATGGGTTAAGGGTAAAAGTAATGACACGTTTGGCCCAATTGGGCCGTATCTTGTGACACCTGATGAAGTAGACGATCCTGATAATCTTAAAATGTGGTTAGAGGTTAACGGTCATCGTTATCAGGATGGTAATACGAAAACTATGGTCTACAAACCTGCCTTTACGCTTGCGTATTTATCTAAGTTTATGAGCCTTCAGCCGGGCGATGTAATCTCTACGGGAACCCCGCCCGGGGTTGGGCTGGGTCAAACGCCGCCAACATATTTGGATGTCGGGGATGTTATGGAACTTGGGATTGAGGACCTAGGTAGCCAAAAGCAAACTGTTGTGGTTGCTGAGTAATGAAACTCGCTAATTGTCATAATATTGCGGACCTCAGGAAAGCGGCAAAAAGCCGTCTTCCAGCACCCATGTTCCATTATATTGATGGCGGCTCCGACGATGAGTGGACGCTCAAGAACAACACTCGGGCGTTCGATAAATATGAGCTTACACCTAAAGTGCTCAAAAATGTCGAAACGATTGATCTCAAAACCAAAATTCTAGGCACCGAGATCGATCTACCGTTTTTCCTTTCACCAACCGGAATGTCACGACTGTTTAACCATGAAAAGGAGATCGCGGTTGCGAAGGCAGCTGAGAAGTTTGGTACAGCTTATTCCCTGTCAACGCTTGGCACGACCAGCCTTGAAGATATTGCTGAAACAGTGAAAACACCAAAAATCTTTCAGCTTTATATCCTGAAAGATCGTGGATTGACGAAAGAGTTTGTCGATCGCTGCAAGGCTGCGGGTTACACGGCTCTTGCCCTTACAGTGGATATGCCCGTCGCAGGTAACCGCGAGAGGGATTATCGAACAGGCATGGTGATGCCGCCCAAATTTGGCCTGAAAAGCTTAACAAGTTTTGCCATGCACCCTCATTGGTCGCTTAATTTTATGCTCAATCCCAATTTTACGCTAGCTAACGTTGCACACCGGGTTGACGCCCTCGGTGGCGGGGCTATGGGATTGATTGACTATGTGAATAGCCAGTTTGATCGAACTGTCAACTGGGATGATGCTGAATGGCTAATCAAACAGTGGGATGGCCCTTTTATCATCAAGGGCCTGCAACACCCTGAGGACGCGAAGCGCGCACGAGACATAGGGGCTACAGCCCTAATGATATCCAATCATGGTGGACGGCAGATGGACGGTGCGCCAGCCCCGATTGACTGCGTGAAAGCAATTAGAGATGCCATTGACCGAGACCTTGAATTGATCGTTGATGGTGGAATCCGGCGCGGTAGTCATGTTTTGAAGGCGATCAGGGAAGGGGCGGATGCTTGCTCTGTTGGGCGTGCATATCTCTACGGCCTTGCAGCAGGAGGGCAAAAGGGTGTGGAACGTGCGCTTACTCTTTTGAAATCCGAAATCGAGCGTAATATGGCCCTGATGGGGGCGAATCGTATAAATGATCTTATTTGAATGTACTCGTAGCCGATTTGGCAATAATAGGAGAAAATCATGCTGAGGGGAATTGATCCAATTTTACCACCTGAGTTGCTACGTATCCTGCGTGCAATGGGGCATGGTGACGAAATAGCAATTGTTGATGCGAACTTCCCTGCCGAGACTAACGCTAATCGCCTGATTAGGTGTGATGGAGTGAGCGCTACGCAAATGCTTGAAGCTATTGTGAAACTTATGCCACTGGATAGTTTTGTTGATCATGCGGCGTTTTCTATGCAAGTCGTTGATGAGCCTGATATTACGCCTGAAATTGTATATGAGTTTGGTAAGATCATTGCTGAACTCGCTGATCACAACACGGCCATTAATCCTATTGAACGTTTTCAGTTTTACGATAAAACGCGTACAGCTTTTGCAATTGTTACCACCGGCGAACGTCGATTATACGGCAATATTATTCTCAAAAAAGGTATAATTAGAAACTAGCTTTCAACAAATCGCCTGATTGGTCTTTCCAGAGCAAGTTTTAATCCTACAAAGATTGTAAAATCAGCACAAAGAGCTGTCGAGCAAGTAAATTTTGTTTATGTGTCGGACTAGGGAAAATTGCGTTACTCAGTCAAACTGTCCACCGCTCCGATATCAAGGACAGGCGCAGCATCCAATTCTTCAGCTTCCAGTATCACCGCTGTTCGCTCTAAGGCTGCAAGAAGAAATGCCTGTTCCCAATCGTCCATTTTTACGAACCCTCGTTCGAAACGTTGTTGCAAGGTGTTTGGTGCATTATAAAGCATTGTGTGGCCTTCATGGGTAAGTTTTACATGAATACGGCGCTTATCGTTTGGGTCACGTTCACGAATGATAAGCTTTCGTTTCTCTAACTTGTCCAACAGCGCTGTTACCGTTGCCTGGCTAAGGGAAACCTCCTTGGCAAGGAAGCTCGGCATCGCATCTCCTTCTTTTGCGATGACCTGCATCAAAATCAGCTGCGAGGGTGTTAGTCCACATTCTTTTGCTAACGCCCGTGAGCTGATTTCAGTAGCTCGTAGTATTTGCCTTAACGCAACTAAGGATGGTTCCAGCCGGTCTGTCATTTCGTCGTCTCATGTTTACTTATTATGCTTACTTGGAACATATTCCGTCATTAGCCCACGGTAAAGGCTTACGCAACAAACAAGTAGCACAAGTGCGAAAGGTAATCCTGCCGCAATTGTCCCCGCCTGCAAAGACGATAATGCGGCGCTCCCGCCTCCAATCAATAGCACAATAGCAACCAAGCCCTGAAGCACGGCCCAAAATACACGCTGGACTGTGGGTGCATGTAGTTTGCCACCAGCCGTTATACTATCAATCACAAGGGACCCGGAATCCGACGAGGTCACAAAAAAGACGACGAGTAGCACAATCGCGACGAGTGATGAGAACTGGGCAAACGGTAAATTCTCCAACATCTGAAAAAGGACAAGAGAAACATCTGTAATGCCCTGAGGAAGACTGCCAACATTATTATCGATCTGTTCAAGGGCTGTTACGCCGAATGATGTGAACCAGATAATTGCGACAAATACTGGCACAACGAGAACAGCAGCCATAAATTCCCGTATGGTTCGTCCTTTTGATACACGCGCAATAAACATCCCAACGAAAGGCGACCATGAGACCCACCATGCCCAGTAGAATATGGTCCAGCCATGAAACCAGTCTTTGTCATCACGGCCTAACCAGTTACTGAGTTTAGGTGTGTCGGCAATATAGTTTACTGCGTTTGTGAAAAAGCCTTCGAATATTTTGAACGTCGGGCCAACCGCTACCACAAATATGAGGAATATAATAGCAAGCAGCATATTTATGTTGCTAAGTAGTTTTACACCGCCATCCAGTCCGCGCACCACAGATATTATCGCAAGTCCTGTAATACCAATGATCAATATAATCTGAGTATTTAACGAAGCATCAACACCAAACAGAAAATTAAGCCCTCCCGCAGCCTGTTTGGCACCGAGACCAAGTGAAGTTGCAAGGCCAAAAAGCGTTGCGACAACGGCCAGCAAGTCTATCAAGTGACCAGGCCACCCCCATATACGTTCGCCAAATAAAGGATAGAATGCGGACCGGATCGTGAGTGGCAGGCCTTTATTGAAACTAAAAAACGCAAGTGCAAGCCCAACAACAGCATAAATCGCCCAAGGCGTTATTCCCCAGTGGAAAATGGTTGCGCTGAAGGCCAGCTGTTTTGCTTCACTGGTTAATGGCTCCGCTTCCAAGGGGCTACCTGACCAGGCTGTGTAATAGGCAACTGGTTCCGCGGCCCCGTAAAATACCATCCCTATCCCAACTCCTGCTGAAAACAACATGGAAAGCCAGGATTTCGTGCTAAATTCAGGTCGCGCATCTGAGCCGCCCAGTCGGATACGGCCAAGAGGCGATACTGCAACAATGAAACAAAACAAGAAAACAAGGTTGGTTGTGCTGACAAAGAACCAATCAAAGTTGCCCAGCACCCATGAACGCGCTGAGTTCATCGCGCTGCTTGCGGCTTCAGGGAAAACCAATGTACCAAAAACGAATATTAAAATTGTTACAGCGCTGATTGCGAATACAGGGTTATGAATATCGAGGCCCAGGACTTCAATATTGTCCTGCCCCGCCTCATAATCTGTGTCATAACTGCTTTCTTCAGGGGCAACATGGTCCGGTAAATCAAAATCATCCTGCTTGTCGTCTTGTACGGTCATTTAACGATACTCCTTTAATACAGGACCCAACGATTTTTTCAGAGGATCTAACCATGGTTCAAAATTTTGCCACTGGGCTATGCCGGACTTATAGATAGGTTGCCTGACCTGCTCGGAACTTGCCGTACGCACTGAGCGATCAGTTTTATGGAAGTCTACACAATTTGCTTCAAATGGGAGGCCGCAATAATCCAGGATACGCCTAACCTGAGTTTCCAGATCGGCAACAACATCCTCATATTGAACCCGTAATATCTTGTTTGGCAATACGTGGTCCCAATGCCGCATCAGTTCAACATATCCCTTGTAATACCGCCCGACTTCTTCAAGCCCGTAGGTAAATTCCTGACCTTCAGCAAATAATTGTTTGAAGCCGCTAAAGCAGCACGCCATCGGCTCACGGCGGGCATCAATGATTTTTGCATTTGGAAGTATTAATTGGATCAGTCCTATATGCCTGAAGTTATTCGGCATTTTATCGGTAAAGAAAGGGGCGTGCTTTCGGTGTATACGGGTATCACGAATATACGCCTGTCCTAACTTCTCAAAGTCTTCAGGCTTCATATCATTTAAGACCCCAGGGTACCCCGCTGATGCATCAACTTTGTGATGGCCACGCAGGCGGTGTACCATTGACAAGATATTTGGTAATTCCAATGTCCCATCAACCATGCTGTGAGAGGCAAGTATCTGCTCCAATAAGGTAGAGCCTGCGCGAGGAAGGCCAACAATAAAAATGGGGTCCGGCGCTACATCACCAGTTCTGGTGTGTTTTTCAAATAAGCTTTCGTTGCAAGCGTTTGCAATGGCAGTCAGCTCTTCTGCCATCTGATCAGCTTGATAACGGCTCTGAATGCGTTTCAGTTTGTTACCTCGCTCATAATATGTGAAGGCCTTGGAAAAATCCTGTCTGTCTTCAAACGCTTTACCGAGTGCGAAACAAAATTGACTTTGATGATTGGTGAGCAACTGGCCGCTATCTTCAGCTTTCTGCATCTTGGATAGTTCAGCGTCACTGAACGTATAAGTCTTTAAGTTTGCAAGCGCGTAAAAAGCATCGCCCATCCTTGGGTTGATGGTGCCAGCTTTCTGATAACATTTGATTGCCTCATCCTGCTTGCCAATTGTCTTAAGGGCATGTCCTTTTGATGTTAAGGTAGTTGCATCATCAGGGATTGTTGTCAGGATCTGATCAAACAGCTCAAGCGCTTTATCAAAGTCTCCTGCCTGTAGACTTTCAATCGCATAATGGGATTGAAATACAGGGTTAGCAGGATCACGCTCGTACAAGGCTTTGGCTTCCAAGCAGGCTTTTTCAAACTTCTGCCGCTTGCGTAGCACCCCAATATAATCAATTTGTACTTGAATGTTATCAGGGGCAAACTCCCGAGCACTTTCCACTAGGAACTCTGCATCTTCCAGCACGCCCAAGCGAGACCCTATATCTGCCAAAAGTCGCATGCCTTCAACATGATGAGGCTGGTTTTTCAGAAACTTACGACAAAGGCCTTCGGCTTTCAATAAACGCCCTTCCGCAATCAAATTTGTTACGCTCAACAATTCCTTCGGTAATTGCTGCAACCTTAAAGCCTGCGCCTGCGCAAGTTTGCTTTCCTGCTCGCTGCCTTGTTCCGCCAGTAAACCTGCTTGCATTCGCCAACTGGCTTCCAATGCCGGATTTGCCTCGCATGCACGCGTGAAGGCAACAAGGGCGGCTTTTTTATCCCCTGTTTTTAGGTAAAGGTGGCCTTGCTCTTGAAAACCTCGTCCAAAATCTGGCTGAGCTTCTCGTAATTTGAGGAGTGTATCTTGGGCCTCTTGGTATCGTTTGAGGTAGCGATAACAGACTGCGGTTGTGTATAGGATTTCAGTTCGCGAACTATCTGGAATGTCATGATAGGGCTTCAGTATTTCCAGAGCGGCTAAAAACTTGCCTGAATAGATCGATTGTTGCGCGTTTTTAAGCGCATGTTTGACTGAAGAATCCACGTCAGTTATTGGTCCTAATAATATCAAAGAGGCGCCTTGCAAGCGCCCCAGTTTACTCTATCAACTATAATTAAATGCTCAGAAATCCACTGAAAATCTGACCCCCCATGTTCGTGGACGATTTATTGTTGTTCGCTCCCGGTCAAAGACCAAGCTATTATTCAGTTCAGCCCGTTCGTCGGTTAGGTTTTCGCCGAAAATTTCTGCAGACCATTTGTCGGTGCGAATGCCAAATGCAAAACCAAGTAGGAAATAATCATCTTGCTCAATTCGGTTTATCAGAACGACATCGCTGAATGACGAGCCTGAGTAGGCAATTGACGGCTGAATATGGGCGACAATATCATCGCTATAATCCCATTCATACCGCGCTCGCAAGTTCCCTTGAAACGACGGAGCATAGGATAAATCTTCACCAGGAGCAGCGATCGCGACACTGGCCCCAACCAGTTCGGTAATTTCAGTATCCAAAATTGAAAAAGCGCCAGTTACTGTTAATCCAGGCACTTCGGGCGGAGCCCACGTTACATCACCTTCAATACCCCAGATTTCAGCGTCTGCTGCATTATCAGAGAAAAACAGGTTTGTAACAGTTGGGTCAAAGATCGTTGTTTGCAGATCCTGAATATCAACAAAGAAGGCATTACCGTTAAAACGTACACTGTTGTCAAACAGGTCTAATTTCCAGCCAATTTCATAGTTCGTGACTTCGTCGGTTCTAACCACCGCTGGAACGGCACCATTGCCAGCGCCAGCAGGTCTATTTGGAAGTCCCGGTCTGAACCCTTCCGAGTATGTGAAATAAAAGAGACTAGTATCATCCGGTGTCCAGGAGATGTTACCTTTGAAAACAACACCTTCCGCTTCAGCGCCTTCCGGTACCTGTACGCCATTAATGACCTGAGTTCCATCAAACTGGGTATCCAGATTGGTTCCGAAATTGTTCACGTCAACGCCGCCAAAGTTACCAAAGGAAGAGTTTGCACTTCCTCGCAAGCGAACATCAACATCATGATATCGGGCACCGCCAGTGATCGATAATGTGTCTGGTATTAAGTCATAGGTAACTTCGGCAAAAAGACCAAATTGCTTGTCGGTACGAGTGATATCATTAAAGAAAATGACACCAACAGGTCTTGGATTGGGATCACTTACAGACGAACCTGGTAAAGCCCCATTTTGCGGGAAGCCAAATACACCTGGTGTGAAACTTTCAGCAAACTGCGATCCCGGATAGGTGAAATTATTACGCTCTACAAGTTCTTGGTCGCTATAAAATCCACCGAATGTTGAGCGCAGTCTGTTTTCCTCAGGTGTAGTGAACCTTAGTTCATGTGTGAAAACTTCCGTTTCAGTCTCAGAGTCTACAAATAGATTTGGTGGCTGACAGGTACCCGAGGGCGCTGCATCACCAGGGTATGTTACTGAACCGTCACATATATAGTATGGTAGATATTGACCCACAAAAAGATAATCGGTGTAATCCACCGTCTGATCCGTATCGCGGTTCAGGAAGGCACCGGTGTAGACCACATCAAGCGCCCCCAGACGGCCTTCCAGTGTCCAGGAGGTATTATCAAAATCGTCTTCAATTTCGTCACGGGAGAAGCGTTGAACCGAGAGGTCGTCATCGTCATCCAATTCAGGGTCGATGAAAAATACACCTTCTGAATCGATTTGTTGCCGTGTATGCGTAACAAAGAATGACCAGTCATCATCGATGTCATAACCGAGTGCTAAGCGAAAACCATCATACGACGCATCATTGAAGTTGTCTTCAACGAGTTCAAGATTGTTGGTTTCGAGGAACGTTACGCCTGATAGATCAGCACCAGCCTGAAATCCGTCAGATGTTGGAACACCGTTCGGGCGCGGCGTTGACGATTGAAACCTTGCGCTTTCTGCAGCAGTCCTGGTTCCCGCAACATTGTCAATGTAACCACCCTGATTGTCGGTGTAGAAAACACCACGAACAGCAAGCTTGCCCTCAACAATAGGATAATTGATCACCAATTCCAGTTTTTCACTGGCTTCTCCGCCTTCAGTGAAGGATACGCCGCCGCTTGCGCGTGCTTCAAATTCGTCGAAATTCGGTCGGTTTGTAATAAGGCGAATTGTTCCTGCCTGTGAACTTGCACCAAAAAGAGTGCCTTGCGGGCCAGGTAAAACTTCGATCCGATTAAGATCGGCTGCGTAAACATCCAAATTTCGGCCAACCTGTGTTACCGGTTGCTCATCAAAATAAAGTGCTACATTTGGTGCCAAACCCGCTACTCCGGCGGTGGTAAGGTTTGGGGTCGTTGACGCTAGCCCTCTGATATAAATTGTGCCTTGGCCCGGTCCACTTCCACCAGCGGTAACGCCAGGCAGCTGCAACAGATAGTCACTAAACACATCAACATCGAGCTCTTCAAGGGTGTTTTCACCGAGCGCCTGAACGGCAACAGGGATATCTTGGGTGCTGGCTGCACGCTTCGTGGCAGTTACAACGATTTCTTCAACTTGGGCTATGGCTGTATTTTCGAGAGCAATAGAGAGAGCAATCAAAGACGCCCCTGTGAGATATTTATTCACAAAAAACCTTTCCGGTTGTTTCCGCCGCATCAAAACTATTGTTTTCGATATAATGTTTTGATTTTCTAATTAGTATATTTCAAAGGTTTAAGGCCATTAATTCGAAATGTGAAGTAGAATATGTGAATTTCCACAGAAAACTTACCAAAATCGAGTCCTGTAAGTTTGTTTTTCGTATTACATGATAAAACCGCAGCAAGAGATTTAATTCAATTTACGGTGTTTTAAATAGTGGCGGTCTCTAAAGCATATTGCAAATAGAGAATATTATTGATTGTACTCCTCAGGCTGGTGCTGCTCTGAAAGAAAATCAGACGGAGGCCTTGAAGGTGTTGCGTTAGTTCGATTGTCATTCGCCATTGCAGTGTTTGTATAGTTAAGTGCGCATTGAGGCGGATTTCTATCGATGCTCTATCCGCAAGAGCGGAGTTCTAGATTCAAAGATTTTTTGAAATTTTTATTGACTAATACATGATCAGTGATCTATGTGCACTAGTAATGGTAGTGCAGTTGGTGCACTGCTCTTGTGAAAGATACAATTCGATGAGCGATGCAACAATCAAGATTCAGATTGTTACCGGCGATTCAAGGCCGATCTTTAAGCAGATTGTGGATGGTATCCGTATGGAGATATCGACCGGTAATCTTGCGGTTGGCAGTAAGTTGCCGAGCTACCGTGGTCTTGCCATGCAGCTAATGATCAATCCAAACACTGTCGCCAAAGCTTATAGCGAACTGTCTTCACAAGGCATGGTCGAATCCAGAAAGGGATTGGGCTTATTTGTGGCCGAGCCACGACAGATACTAAGCGCGGATGAAAAAGAGAACCGATTGGAGAAAGCAATAGGGAGTTTCGTCAACGAGACCGTCTATCTCCAATTTACAAAAGAAGAAATTATCGGGCGACTGACAGAACGTCTCGATTTACTCAACGACAGCAAAAAAGACAGGAAATAGTCATGGAACAATATTGTCTTGAAACTCAGGGGTTGACCAAACAGTTTGGTAAAAAGACAGCTTTGAAGGATTTCAACCTAAAGATTCCCCAAGGTGGCATACATGCCATTGTGGGTAGCAATGGAGCGGGAAAGTCGACGCTTTTTCGGCTATTACTAGGCGTAGAAACCCCGACATATGGAAGTGCCAGTTTGCTGGGGGAAAATAGCTTGTCCCTCTCGTCAGACGTTCGTGGCCGGGTTGGCTATGTGAATGAAGAACACACTTTGCCGACCTGGATGCGAGCAAAAGATGTTGTTCGGATGCAAAAAAGCTTTTACCCGAATTGGAATCAATCGATCTATGATGAAGTTATTGCCTATTTTGATGTTGAAGCCGATCAGAAAGTATCAGGGCTTTCCAGAGGTGAGCGAGCAGGGCTTAATCTTTCCATTGCTCTGGCTCAAAGACCGGAAATTCTGATCCTCGACGAGCCGACGTTGGGGCTGGATGTAGTTGCTCGTCAGTCTTTTCTCGAGGCACTCATGTTTACCGAAACAGAAGACAACACCACCATAATCTATTGCTCTCATCAGATGGAGGAAATTGAAAGGGTTGCTGAACGCCTGATCATCATGGAAAACGGCGAGCTTAAGAATAATTCTTCGCCGGACGAATTTGTTGAACGTGTGACCTGTTGGGTAATAGGTCAAAACCTAGTGGCGGCCGAAATCGAAGCACTACCCGGATACCTCACACACAAAAAGATTGGTGAGCAGATACATATCATGGCCGCCGACCAAGATGACAGCTTTGGTACGCAACTGGAAAAAATAAGCGGCGGTTCGGTGAACCAGTTACCGATAAACCTTGAAAAAGCAGTCAATGCTTTCTTGGCGGCAAATCATAAAAAACCTGACAGCAAGTAAGGATAAAAATAATGTTTGAAATTTTTAGAGCCGAATTCCTTAGGTATCGAAAATGGGCGATTCTAATACTATTTGTTCAACTGGGTGTTTGGGCCTTTATCACTAAAGTCAAACCTCTACTTCAACCTCTGACGGAGATTGATGGAATGGTTGCTCTTGTTACAATTATTGGTGGCTTGGTGTTTGGTATATTTCAAATGATCCAGCATAAGCGTAAAGCAAACTGGACATGGTTGATCCAACGTCCTCTTTCCTTGAGCAAAATATATTGTGCACTCTCGGCAGCAGCTATTGCAAATATTCTGATCGCTGTACCTGTTGCGTGGATAATGGTTGTTAGCGGCCTTGACCTTTTCACCAGTACAGTTGTGGATAGCAGGCATTATGTTTATGGGTTACATCTAGCCGGTTTAGCAACGACCGCATATCTTGTTGGTACACTAACAGCCCTCAGCGCGACCCGCGCCGCATTCCTAGCGAGTTTTGTGATCATTCTATGGGTCTATCCAAAACCACAATCTATGACTGTATTCTTTCTGTTGATGAGCTGTGTAATTGCCGGACTTTGGTATTTAAATCTGAAGTGTTTTAAACCTGATTTGACCACTCATGTCCAAAAACCAGAATTCATTATTCTGATGAGTTTGCCAATGCAAGCGACACTGGCATTTCTTTTGATGTTGTCCTCAACATTCTACTACCATATTCCCCGATTTATTATTGGCAACCATCCTGACAATAATCCTGTCGAAGGCTCGATGAGCTATCTTTATCATCTGGACGATAGTCAAACGGTAGGCTTCTTACTGAAAGATACCGAACTCGACGGCAAAGAACGCCTGATACGCCAGACGGAATTGGCCGACGTGGACTGGATAACAACCAATCAATGGACTTTCCCTTCCCGGGATCAGATGTTTTTCCGAGACTGGGGTTATGGCTTGTTTGACGGACCAACCCGAACTCGTTGGGTGTTTGCGAACGACGAAATGATGCTGCAAGGCAGCGGTGATTTATCCGGAAAAATTTCTGGCTGGATTGGCAAAAACGGTTTTGTTGAGCATGGCTATGCAACCGCAGATGATCAGTTTGATACAGTGCCATTCATGCTAGCTGACAAGTTTCTGGTCACTCAAAAACGTGTATATCAAGTCGATTATGAAGAGCGTGAAATGATTGTCAAATTTCAAGTGGCTGAGGGCTCTCGTATTGTTAATCTCCCGCAAATCAATGAAGATTATGTTGCGATTGTCACTGATAAGAATACATTCATTTTTGACAAACAGGCCTTTCTGAATGATATGGAGCCTGCGAAGCCAGACTATAGCTTACCTCATCCACTTGAGCCGTCAAAAATACGCACGATAGAAACACGCAGAATGGTTGATGGTTACTTGGTGCTCTATTTTAGCCGCCACTATAACGGGTTTCAGCAAGAAGCCGCTTCAATTCATTATGCCAGACTTGGTAAAGACATGGAGCAGATAGCCAAGACTGATTTCTACGTAAACAGACACCCCGCAGTCATAGATAATCTTGATTATGTTATCTCACCCGCAGTCTTTATGTGGACTAACCAACTCCTAAGACTGATAGAACCAACGGAAGTATCTTATACATCGATCCGGGAAGTATTTGATCGTGATTTTCAGTCCTCAGTAAAATGGACGGCTCTTGGATTAATGATCTTGTCATCAATTGTTGCCTTTCTGGTATCGCGCCGGATCAGGCTAGGGTCTCCGATGACTATTCTCTGGTCTTCGCTCTGTTTGATCTTCAGCGTACCTGCACTGGTCAGTTTCTTTCTAATGAATAAGGTGAGAGGCGTTTAGCCTCTCGCATGACCGCAAGAACAATAACAGCGAGAAGCAACATGAATAACAAACTAGGAACCCTAGCTGTAGCCGGGGCAATAATGTTTGGTGCCTGTAAAGCCAGTGCGGATCAGATTGACGAGGCGACAAAGCTGAGCGAGGCGATGAACGAGGCTCGACTGATTGAACGTCAAAGCCTTCTTAATCGCCATGCTATTCGCTTGATACGTCTCTCACCAGATGGACGCTATCTAGTGTTTACACAGCGTGTAGAAAAATACACTAAAGTATGGATGCATGACCTGAGTACTAGTCAAAATCATCACCTCTTTACGTCCCAAATTATTAGTGACATTCAATGGAGCGTAGATGCTACACATTTGATTATGGAAACCCGAAGCGGTGTGGCGACAGCATCGATGGATGCGCCTTCGTCCCCTGCACATTTAGTTAATATTGATCGTGATACCCATGAATTTTATCATGGCATTGACCAGTCAAGCCCACACCATATTCTGGCATCGCTCTATAATGACAACGATGAAACCTGGACTTTATATCGCATTGGCATGGATGGTAAAAAGGAAGCGCTGCACACGGGAAAGCAAAAGGTCTATAGTTTCATTACATATAACCAAGGCCCTTTGAGGTTGATGGCTCATGATGATGGCCTTGTACGCCGAATAATGACGGTGAGCGAAGCGGGCGAGAGTGAGGTTCATCAATGCGACTATCATGATGACTGCGAACTTGCTGGGTATGATCCGGCGACCGATACTGTATATTTGGAAGGCCGCCTTGCTGGTGAATTTAAGCGTCTTTACTCGATAGACCTAAAGAGCGGTGCTCTTACATCACTTCATACTGACCCTCAAAACAGATTTGACATAGACCGTATTCGCTTTGATCCGATTACGAAAAAGCCCATTATTGCAGAGTATGAAACAGACTTCCGTGAAGTTTACGCGGTGAACGATCAGGTTAGTGCCCATGTTGCCACAATCAAAGCATCACTTAATTCAAGAGATGTTCGAATTGATACAGCATCACAGGACCGTTGGCTGATCATAGATAGTGATCCAGGTCGTGCACAGCCCAGGTTTTACATTTATGATTTGAAAAAAAGTGAGCTATCGCGGCCTCTCGCAGCGTTCATTGCTAATAATTCACCGACGGAAAACCCGGTACAATCAGGTGAATTGGCGATACGTATACCTTTTTGGCATAAGGCTAGTGACGCTTTTGATCTACAGGGGTATGTCACTTTCCCTCGTGGGCGGAAGATTAGTGAGGCGCCAATGGTCGTCGTACCCCATGGTGGCCCATGGAACCGTGTGGATGGTTCCTTCAGCGGTGATATTCAGTTGCTGGCCAATCGCGGCTACATTGTTTTTGAGCCAAACTTTCGTTCCTCAACAGGTTTTGGACGTGAATATATTTTACAATCAGATCGTGACTTTGGAAACGGACGTGTTCAACAAGATATAATTGATGGCACTGAATATTTGCTGGCGCGTGGTATTGGTGATCGAAATAAGTTGGCGATATTTGGTCACTCTTTCGGTGGTTTTTCCACGATGGCTGCTCTGTCATTTACACCAGAGATGTTCCAGGTGGGCATAGCTGGCGCACCGCCGCCTTCATTAACCAAGACGTTGGAATATTATATCAAGCAACAAGATCGTACACGTGCAGGCGTTTTGAGGACTGACGTTGTTGCTAAGTTGGCAGTAGACATCAACGACCCTCAAGACAGGGACCGTTTATACCGCCAATCGCCAGATGCCCATGCTGATAAAGTCGTGAAACCGCTTTATATAATTGCGGGGGAACGCGATAAGCGTGTCAATATCCTCGACGTAAGGGATTATGCGATCCGCGTTGAACAAAATGGTGTTAAAGTCAGCATGCTCAGCGATTCAAAGGAAGGACACAATTTTAGAAATCCGGTTGCTATCGAAGCATACTTCTATTTTCTTGAAACAGTGCTGAGCTATTATTTGGGGGGGCGTCACGAACCCATAAGCGAAAAAAAGTTGGAACGTTATCTTAAGAAAAATATTGTGATGGGCAACTTACCAACCATTCACGGGAAAACGCGGTAAAACGTGCACAAGCGCAATTTATGCAAGACCAAACCTACAATCAGCCTTCTGTCTTAAGGTTAGGAGGCTGATGCCTGTTCAGTGTCAATCAGTCCACAATTTCGTTATAAATCGGAAATTGAAGCGGTTATTGCACCAAACTTAAGCAATTGTGAATGCGCTTTAGTTAGGAACTTCTGAAAATTAATCATGTTAAACTAGAAGCTCTAAACCCGTAACGTAACTCTCTAATAAATATGGTTACTAAATTATTAACCTGTGATAACGTACTTGTGAGGTTCTGGGTCAGTCCATTGAAAGGGGAGTTCAATGACTACGTTCACTGTTACCACACTTGCTGATGAAAATGATGCAGGGGCAACCGCTGCTGCACCTGGGGGTACCGGCTTATCGCTTCGTGAAGCACTAGCACTTGCCAATGCAAACCCTGATGAAGATACGATTGAATTTGCACCGGGTCTACTCGGTGGGACAATAACCCTTGGCGGTACACAGCTTACGATCACCACAAGCGTCACTATTGACGGCGATATCGACGGTGATGGTAGCGCCGATATCACGATTGATGCCGACGGCCTCAGCCGCGTGTTTCAGGTTCAGGGTGGTGGCTCCAGCGAACTGTTTGCGCTTGTTATCACAGGCGGTGACCCCGGAAATGGTGGCAATATGGACGGCGGCGGCGTTCGCGTGCAAGGCGCGGGTACAGAGCTTTTGATTGATAATTCGACGCTGACAGGCAACGCCACAAGCGACAGGCCCTTCAACAATCGTGGCAGTGCCTTTTACGGCGACGCAGGAACAATTGTCACGATCACTGATAGTCTGATCACCAATAATAATGGTGCGGGCGGCCTTGGCACCGTTTCGACAAATGGCACGCTCAATCTTGACGATGTTGTCATTGCCTTCAATACGGCGGTGGCAGCGTCTGGCATTCATGTTGTCGACTTTCCAGCACAAAGCAATAATCCGGTCGTTAATGCGACCAATATCACCCTGACCGGTAACCGCGACCTTGAGACCTTCGCTTTTGAGTTTGAAGAGCTTTTTGCAGAGCGCGCTACGATCAATATTTCCAACAGCATTGTCGCCAACACTGGTGGTGTGGGCAATGTTAATGCCACCACTGACGGCGTTATCAATCTGGATCCATCAGTGATCCTGAGCATGGCCCCGACCACTAATAGTAACGGCGTCATCAATGGCACGGCGACGATTGAGCCTAACCTCTTGAATATTTTTGCGGCGACCGACACCAATGGCGCGGTCACGGGCGGTGCGCTCGCGGATAACGGCGAGGTGGTGCAAACGGTTGCCCTTGCACCCGGCGTGACAGTGGGTGCCTTCTCAAACGACGAACCAACAATAAGTGGGCTTGGACCTACCCTTTTCGCGCTTGAGGGCTCTGAAATTAATTTCGATCTGTCGGCCTCCACTATTGCGGACGCAGAAGGTGATATCGTCACATTAACATTTGAGGTCGATAGCGGCTCCTTTGATGCGCCGAGCGACGGTTCAGGCATCGGTGCGGGTGTCACTGAACTTGTCGTTGATGGGCAAACCTTTACGCTCACGGGCACAGCCGCCGACATTAATACATATCTGGATACATTCACCATTCCCTACACGGGCGCCGTCGGTGTGAATGGTTTTGGCGCGGCAACCCTGACGATTACACCGAGCGATACGGGTGTTGGTGAACCCCAGACAATTAGCCTCAATATTATAGAGGCCGGAAGCCTTGTCGTTACCACGCTTGATGATGTGGTTGATGATTTAGACGGCCTAACATCGCTCCGTGAGGCGATTGCGTTCGCACAAACAACCGATGCCACCGATGATGTCATCACATTTGACCCGAGTCTCGCGGGTGGTACGATCACACTTTTTGATACATTCGGGGCCGACGGTAATACCGATTTGGATATTGGTTTTAACGCGGGCACTGTCGGCGCGCTTACGATCGACGGCGATATTGACGGTGACGGTACACCCGACATTACAATTGATGGCAATGGCACCAACCGGGTCATTGATGTTATGGGAGGTGCCACGGACCTGACCCTCAATGGCTTGGTGATCACTGGCGGTGACACCATTGGCCTTGAGGGTGGTGGAGGCATCCGGCAGCGAGACGGCAGCACGTTGACGGTTAGCGATAGCGTGATTACAGGCAATACAGCCGAAGACGGTGGCGGTATTGTGAGCGAGGACGGGGGCACCACGCTCATTATCACCAATAGTACGGTTTCCGACAATAATGCGCCGGGCTTTGGCGGTGGGTTGTTTACCTTCCTCGGAACCAACACAACGATCAGTGACAGCACATTTTCCGGCAATGTTGGCGGTGGTGGTGGTGGCCTCCAGAACCGCGGCGGTGTATTGACGATCACGAACTCAACCTTCTCTGATAACACTGCAACGGCTTTTGGCGGTGGCGGCATTTATGTCGACAGCTTTGGTGGCAATGTTGGCGATGTTACGCTCACCAATGTGACGGTCGTTGGTAATTCTGGCAGGAACGGCGCCGGCATTTACGCTAATAACGGCAATTTATCCGTGGTCAATTCTACGATTACCGGTAACACCGTAACCGCTGGCGGGCCGAATGGCGGCGCTGTTGGCGTATCGGTTCTTGCCACGGTTGATATTACAAACTCAATCATCCTCGGGAATGGTGGACCTGGCGGCGAGATAGCGGGTACACCCAATAGTATCACCAATTCCATCACGAGCGGCGCCGCGGCAGGCGTATTTGCTTCTATTGATCCTGTGACAGGTGGTGGTCAATTGGCAGATAATGGCGGGACGGTGCAAACTGTGGCGCTTAATCCGAACTTTAACAATCCTGCTCTTGATATTGGTACGGCGCCAGGTGGACTACTAACTGATGCAAACGGCAACCCCCGGGATATTGATCAAGCAGATGCTGACAATGGTGGCACTGTTGATGCCGGCGCAGTAGAATTACAAACGAGTGCGAATACCCTTCCAACTCTTGGGTTTAATACTGTATCGTTTGATGAAGAAGTAACTGGTGCCCTTGTCGCGACATTCGATAGCATTGATTCTGATGGTGACTTGCTGAGTTACTCTTTAGGTTTTACGTCTGATGCAGATTTATTTCAGATCGTTGGTAACGAGCTAAGACTTGCAAATGATGCAAGTATCAATTTCGAGGCGGGTAGTGTCTTTTTCGTTGCGATCATGGTGCGAGATTCCTTGGGGCTTACTAATAGTGGGTTTGTAACGGTTACCGTCTCTGATGTACTTGAAGACGATCAGGTTCTTTTCGCCGTTGATAGCGCGTCTGGTAATTTATTCTCTGGTGAAGGGAATGACTCATTAGATGGGGATATACGTGCAAATATTCTTGAGGGTGACGAAGGAAATGACACCTTACGCGGTAACGAAGGGAATGATACCCTAAGAGGGGATGAAGGCGCAGATTTTATCTCGGCTGGAGCTGGCGATGACATCGCTTTTGGGGGAGCTGGTAATGACGAAATTTTTGCCGGTCCGGGTGACAGCGGCAATGACCAGTTTTTCGGCGATGAAGGCAATGATGTTATTGGTGGCGGCATTGGCAACGATACATTAGTCGGTGGCACAGATGGGTCTGGTTCTGATGGAGCAGATACTATTTTTGGTGGTGCTGGCGTAGATTTGATTGTGACCGGAAACTTTAATGACCTTAATTCCAATGGTTTGGTTGATAGCGGTGAGATATCAGGCGACGGTGCTGATGAAGCGTATTCAGGTTTTGATGATGATGAAATATACGGCGTTGGAGGTGATGATACATTAGGCGGCGGTGCCGGAAGCGACAGTATCAATGCTGGGGCGGGTAATGATATAATTTATGGTGGCGCCCAGACAGATGGAGCGACTTCTGATGATACTATTGACGGCGGAGACGGCAACGATCAAATATTTGCCGGGGACGGCAATGATAGTATTCTGGGCGGCGACGGTGATGATATTCTATTCAATGGCATTGGCGATGACACGGTGGACGGCGGCGCTGGTGATGATACTTTGTTCGCGGGGCCAGGCGATGATTTACTAACTGGTGGCTCAGGCGCTGATATCTTTGCATTCTTTGACGGAAGTGGTAGTGACGTTATCACAGATTTTGACCTTGTAAATGATACCCTAGATCTTTCAGGCCTTACGAACCCTGTAGATTTAATGTCTGCCACGGATAGCGCGAATGGGCTTGTCATTGATTTAGGCGATGGCAATAGTATCGTTTTAGATGGTGTTACCACTGCAGACATTAGCTCAATTAATGTGTTGGTCTAGATAGGCGTTACAAATACAAATGTGAACTAATATTGTATTTATGAAGGACTGAAAAGATTGTCTAAATCGTTTCATTTTATTTCAGGTCTGCCTAGGTCAGGATCAACACTTTTGGCAACTATACTGAGGCAAAATCCCGCGTTTCACGCTGGTATGACAAGCCCTATTGGTACATTGTTTTCAAATTTGGTTGCTTCCGTAAGTGCGGGTAGTGAGCTTGCCCCGATGGTATCAACTGATCAACGTGCACGCTTAAGTCGAGGTTTGTTCGAAAGTTACTATGCTGATCTTAGCCCTGCGGTTGAAACAGTTTTTGACACAAACCGGATGTGGACAGCAAATCTTGGCGCGCTTGCGCAGCTTTTTCCCGATGGTAAGGTGATTGCCTGTGTTCGGGATGTTGCATGGATTATGGATAGTTTGGAACGCCAGTATCAACTTAATGTATTTGAGAACACACGTTTGTTCGCTGACCCGGCCCAGCATACTAGCGTATACACGCGATGCGAAACCTGGGCGAATAGAAACGGCTTGGTCGGGTATGCTTGGTCTGCATTAAGCGAAGCTGTTTTTGGCTCATTTGCCAATCGTTTACTCTTGGTTGATTATGACCTACTGACAGCACGCCCCGGTGAAGTTATTAAATTGATATATGACTTTCTTGAAATCGGTAGCTTTAATCATGACTATGACAATGTTGTGTATGATGCCCCCGTATTTGACGAACAACTTGGCACACCAGGACTACATAAAGTGCGCAAAAAAGTTGCGCCAATGCCGCGTAAAACTATTTTGCCACCGGAACTGTTTGAGCAGTATGGCAAACTCAATTTTTGGCAAAACCTCAAAGGAAGCGGTGCCAAAATGATCATTCAGCAGAATTCAGAATAGTTTGGTCACTAAACTTTTTGTAATTTAGTCCATCGTTTTATTGAGGAACTTCAAGGTCGCAGCTTTGTCTCGTTTTTTGATGACATAAGCTTCCAGCATCTCACCTTCATGGTCAACAGCGCGCCATAAATACCGTGTTTGGCCATTGATTTTGACAAAGACTTCATCGATATGCTAGCGCCAATTTGAATAGTTGTGTGCTTTTGAATAGCGTCTTTTGCGAAGGCGGCTTGCTATGATTGGACCTAAACGGTTCCACCAAAGTCGCACCGTTTCATGACAGATATTTATTCCCCCTTCAGCCAGAATTTCTTCAACATTTCTGAGTGAAAGCGAATATCGCACATACAGCAAAACCAATTAGACAGAACTGCAAAAAAATGTCATTCATAGAAAACTAAGTTTTCTATGTTTGAGAAAACCAAAAACCATATTTTCTCTGGGGGGTAATATGAGACAATTAGCACATGTATGGGCAAGTATTTGCCTAATAATATTCGCAGTGCGGATAGAAGCAGCAGATGATAATTCATCTATGCCAATTCCGGCGAATCTGTTTGCAGCTCCACCTAGTTTTCATAATGTCAAAATCTCTCCAAGTGGCAAAGACATTGGTTACATTTCGTCTAAAAATGGGAAACTTAGAGCGTATTTTAGCAGTGTTGAGGGTCATAAGCGACAGGTTTCACCCATTTTTCCGGGCGCAAACCTAAAAGATTTTTATTGGGCGTCCGATTCTCGAATTTTGCTCGTTTATGAGACAGCTTACATCGAACATGGCGAGAATTCAGCCACTTATTTTACTAGACTATATGGAATTAATCGATCCAAAAGTGGCCGAAAAAAAGACTTAAATATTCAATCCTTAGTTAAAAATTTAAAAATAAAGAATATTGGGCCTCGTTACAAAAGGATAAAACGTGAAGCCTTGATTCAAGACCAATTTGTTAGTTTTTTACCTAATGACCCTAATCACATTCTATTAAGTTTAGACAGTGATCAAGACGGCCGCAATGAGATTAGAAAGATCAATGTTCATACGGCTGCTTATGACATTGTTAGAAATGATCAACGGGGCATTCAGAACTGGCATGCAGATGAAAATAGTAATATTAGACTGGCTACAGGTTACGAAATAAATCTTCACACTAAAGAATCAAATAGTTATCGAGCGCTTCTCAAAAACAATAATGGAGAGTGGTCTAATATCTCAGAATCCGAGTGGTTTAAAAAATTTGAATTTCAAGGTTTTGTCTCTGGTGAGAACGCAGGGTATTTTTCTACCCTTTCAGATTGGGGAACGGTCGCTCTATATAAGTTGAACCTGGACTCTGGAGGCATCATTGAAGATGTTTACGTCAGCCGATCGTGGGATGTGGACGAAGTACTGTTAGATCCAATATTTCGTAATCCTATTGGGGTTAGTTACCGCGACCCGATACTCAAATCATATTATTTTGATTCAAAATATAAGAGCGTTCAGCTATCGATTGATGGCCTGCTGCCAAACAGAAATAATCGAATTGTCGATAAAGCACTGGACGCCGACATCTACATCATTAGATCCTCGTCACAGAATGATTCAGATAAATACTTCGTATTTGATAATAAGCAAACACAACTATCCGAGCTTACTATAAAGGCCGGGCAAGCCAACAGGAAAGCACCTGTTGCTATAACAATTCCATCTAAAACTGGTTCTATTGTGGCAAAACTTTATAGGCCACTTGCACAAAGACAGCAGTTTAAATCACCAATTGTGCTATTGTCAGGTGACGCAAGGTTTTTCAACGAGCTAAACGATTCAATAGAATTTGTAGGTCATTATCTCGCTAGTTTAGGGTATTTTGTTGTTCAGCCGCAATATAGCCATACAAACTCAGAGCATAATCTCACTGCAAATAGAGGGTTTAGAGCATGGAACCAAAAGGCGAATACCCATATTTTGGATATCGTTGAATGGGCTAAAAACGAACCAATTGTAGATGGAGATAATGTCTGTGTAATAGGCTATTCTTTGGGAGGGTATACTGCATTCATGACAGCCTCTCGAAAGCCTACACCCTTTAAATGTGTTGTTTCTATTAACAGTGTTCCAAATGGGTTATCAATAGAATTGGATGAACAATACGCAAGAATTGGCGTACAACTAGAGCACAATTTCGGTCTCAACAAAAACATGGGTGTCAATTCATTACATAACTTGTCAACTGACTTTTTATTGCCTTCATTAATGATCGCCGCGGAAAACGACCACATGGTCTCCTACAAAAACACTA
This sequence comes from Kordiimonas sp. SCSIO 12610, assembly GCF_024398015.1. GTDB lineage: Bacteria > Pseudomonadota > Alphaproteobacteria > Sphingomonadales > Kordiimonadaceae > CANLMI01. Next base: position 2,736,579 of record NZ_CP073747.1, on the reverse strand, counting down.
GAGCATTTCACCGTAGATTGATTAAGCAGGGTAAAGATTCCAAATATGTGCAGATAGAAAATGGTGGTCATTACCTGGCGACGATGAAATCGCGGCTTACAATACTGAATGAGCTAGAAAACTTCCTGGCGAAACATATTGGAGAGGCTAAGCACAAAGTTGAAAAGGTGGACTAGTAGTTTTGATCTAGTGCTGTCAGTTTAATGCTAGCCAGTCTCAAATTACACTAGAAGCGATGATTTTCATGCAGTGGTTTCCGCGAGCAGATGCCATTCCGAAAGAGCTTCGGATCGGTATTGCTTAAAAGTATCTCGGTTGTTTAAGTGTCGTTCTCCGTTAAAATGGTTATATAGTGAGGCATGCATAGAGGCGAATTTCTGTAAATTTCGCATTCGTCTGAACCTGAGCATGGTTCGTTCTCTTCGTCCGAGCGGAAGGTGTGAATTTTGACGTAAACGTCTGCGTCGCAAACACATCTGTTGTTGAGGTGTCGCCCAAGTTCCTTGCGATGCTTATTGCCCATTTCCTTCAAGAAGGCTCCATTGACAATACCCGTTATCAAGCCTTAATTTCAATTTACTGGATATTCTATATTCGTCCGACGACCATTATGCAGTTTTTAGTTGGTTTCCTATTGGTAACTTTCTAATCTGAATGCCTGTGGCATCATGAAGTGCAGCTACTAGTGCAGGGATGAATGCAGGTAGGGCAATTTCACCCGTACCGAAGGGTTCGCTATCTTCCCCGACAAAATGGATGTCAATTTCGACAGGACTTTCGTCAATGCGCGACATTCGGATGTCATTAAAGTTTTCAGTTATGACACGTCCATCGTTTACGATAACATTCTGATGAACAGCTGCGGACAATCCGTCTATTATACCACCTTCAATTTGAGCGCGGGCACCAGAGGGGTTTACAACAAGGCCACAATCAATCGCGGCTGTAACACGATCAATTCTAAATGTACCATCCTGACTATTAACGGACACATCAACCACCATTGCCGCAAAACTACCGAAAGTGAAATGGCTTGCAATACCCCTGCCTTTGCCTTGGGCTGGATTACCACCTTTCCACTTAGCCATTTCTGCTACCTTTCGTAAGACAACCTTGTTGCGGGATGTGTGAATGCCACCATCTCCTTTATTGGGGTACCAGTCAGAATATGGTAATTCTCTGTCTTCTCCTAAAAGTTCCATGCGTAAAGTGTAAGGGTCTTTGTTTCCCAGTTCCGCAAGTTCGTTCAAAAAGCCTTCCATATAAAAACCAGCAAGGTTATGGCCTGGCCCTCGCCATGCACCCAGAGGGAGCTTGCTATCGTTTCTTGTGGCAGCAATCGTCATATTGGGTATGAGTTGAGCGGGAAAGGCGGTCATTCGAGGCCCAGCTTGTGAAGAATATAAGCTTTCCCAAGCGGTAATATTGCCCTTTTCATCTATGCCACCCCTAAAACGTGCCACAGACATATCATTGAAGAAATCATGTTGAATGTCGTCTTCCCGGCTCCAAATAACTTTTACAGGTTTTTGGGTGATCTTGGATAGATATATTGCTTCTACTATATAATCTGTTTTGGCTTTTCGTCCGAAACCACCGCCTATTTTACAGGTAAGGAAGTCTATATTGTCGATAGGAATGTTAAACATATTGTTGACAAATTGTATGACCAGATAAGGATACTGACAGCCGGCACCAAATATACAGCTATCATCTTTTATCCATGCTACGCAGTTTAGAGGCTCCATTGTTAAATGAGCAAAATGAGGCGCGTCATATATAGATTCTATTGTTTTCTCAGCATTAGCCAATGCGGCCTCGGTGTCACCTGATGAGTAATAAATACGTTTGTCATCTTTTTCGAAGGATTGAACGCTATTATCATAGTGCCACTTGTTGTTTTCGTGAGTATGATTGCCTTTGTTCCACTGTATATCTAGCAATTTTCGGGCTTTGAAAGCCGCCCAATAACTTGTGGCGATCACGGCAACACCGGGCGAGTTTAATTTACGATCATCAGTCGAAAGAGATGGTATTTGGACTACATCTACTACCCCCTTAATCGATCGCGCTTTTTTGGAGTCAAAAAAACTTATATCACCACCTATGTAAGGACATCGTTCAATCGATGCATAGAGTTGGCCTGGAATGTCATGGTCAATGCCAAAGGATTCCTTACCGGTCAAAAGTGTATCAAGTCTTGGTGACTTTTTGGATTTGCCAATGATGCTATAGTCTTCTTTGTTTTTTACTTCCCAAAAGTCCCCTTCCAAATCTATTTCATAAGTAGGTGTGTCATGCTTGGCATACCGTCCAACAAATTTCTGTTTTATGATACCCGCATTTTGCATAAGGATATCATCCAGAAAATCTGCATAAGGATAGCTTTTGTCATTGGCTACTATATATCCTTTTCTTGTGGACAATTGATCAATCTTTAGTCCCAACTTTTGAGCGGCTGTTTTCAAAATAATTTTTCGTGTCATGATTCCGCATTTGCGAATTTGTGGCCATGACGTTCTGACAGACGCACTGCCGCCAGACCCTTGGTGTACATAGTTTTGCGTCATATTACCCTCAGGGTCAGGTAGCTGATTTGGCGTGAAGCGCTCAACTGATACTGTTTCCCAATCAATGTCTAGCTCTTCTGCCAAGACCATGGGTAAGGCGGTTTCTACGCCTGTCCCCATGTCGGGAATTGGGGCTTGCAGTGTAACACTATTGTTTGGGTGGAGGATAAACATAGGTCCGATACCACCGTCAAACAGGTCATTAATAGTTATCTGTTTGTCTAGATTTGATAATGCCGCCGATGTCGGCGATGCGGCTATTAACATGCCACCACCGATGAATATACGAATGGTGTCACGGCGAGTAATATCTTTGCTCATCAGAACTAGTGACCCTTCGCCATAAGTTCAGCAGCGCGGTGAATTGCTTTGCGGATGCGATCGTAAGTGCCACACCTGCACAAATTGTCGTGATTTTCATCTATTATGGCGTCGGTCGGATGAGGGTGTTTCCTTAGAAGGTCAACAGCAGCCATCATCTGCCCTCCTTGACAATATCCACATTGTGGAACGTCAAACTCTTTCCACGCCTGTTGCACTGGATGCAGTTCTTTACCGTCTGCCAACCCCTCAATAGTTGTGATGGAATCCGCGGATGATAGAGCGCTAATCGGATAACTGCACGATCTGATTGCTTCACCATTTACATGTAAAGTACAAGCCCCGCATTGTCCGATCCCACAACCAAATTTGGTGCCTTTATTGTTGGTGAAATCACGCACATACCACAGTAGGGGCATGTCTTTGTCTATGTCGGGGCTAATATCTGTTTGCACACCATTTATTGTAACTCTCACCGCGTTCCTCGCTTCATTATAGTTATTCATGATGAAACAATCTGTAGGGTGTAAAATTGGCTTATCTGTAAAACTCAATGGAGATTTACAGATAAGGATATGAATTGATTTAGATATTGGTGATTAGTAATGCCAAATAGTAATTCGGTATGTTTTATCGCTGATTAAACCATCGTCCAGAATGACTGGCGGAAGGCATTAATGATAGTTGGTTATATTGATCTGAATATATTTTAACGACTTGAGGTTTATTATGAAAATTCTTTGGACCGTGGGGATGGTTTTTTTCGCTGTTATGAGTAAGCCTGTATTTGCTTTTGAGGATAGCGCAGTGCGACCAGCCATATCTGAAAAACCATATACGATGATGCAAAAGCTGAATTCATTGGCTGGTCAATGGCAGATGGAAACCAAGGTCAGTATGGATGGCGGGAAGACATGGACATCGGCCCCTAAGAACCGTGTGACTATTCAGTATGATCACAAGGATATGGTTATCAGTGAAAAGCCCGTTAAAGCAGCCAATGGGGGCTTTAATATGCTTTCCTTTATCACATATGATCAATATCGAGATGTGTATCGCAAAGCTGCAATCGATGACGTTTGGGGTATTATGGACATTTACGAGGGTAAGATTCACGGCGATAAGCTAGTTATGACGAACCTGAAATCACAAACATTGTTTCCGTTAGAAGATGGGAAATGGCGTGGCTTTCGATTGACGCTGGAGTTGAAAAGTGATCTCCGCCAAATGACCGTAGAGTCAACAGATGACAATGGAGAAAGTTGGTCGCCTAACTTTGTGATTACTTACACTAAAGTTTCTTAATAAAAGATAGAAAATGTAAATTCCATCCAGTTTATTCTCTGCCTGATAATGATGGTTGGGGGGCAGGGACTATTTTTATTCTATCCTGAAACAACGCCGAAATAGTAATTTTGACTCAAAAGTGATGGCGTTGACGCTCTCAGATTTCGCGCATTGGATATTCGGATGAGTTAGTTCTGCATGTTTTGGAATTACGATATTGCAGGTGAAACTGGCCACATGACAAAGGAACGAAAAATGCTGAGGGTGCTGATTTTTAAGGTACTGGGTTTGGTTTTGATAGCAACATCAGTGCAGTCAGAAGAGGGACGTGTGGCATATTTTGCTGACTTTCCCTTCTGGGAATCGCCCATTCAACCCCTGAAATTTGAACTGGGGATATCCCAAGAAGCAGCGTCGAAACGGATTAATCTTAAGGTGACATATGATCAATATGATCGCCTTTCAGACGTAAAGGTTATGCAAGGTAATCAGTTTAAGGCGTTAGGGAATGGCTTAGGACTTTTGTATATTCATGCTGAACATACAAAAGTCACTTATAGAAATAATCAGGAAATACATACATTTTTTGACAGGTTTGGTAACCAGAAAAATGGTTGGGGAGTATGGCAACAGGTTTACACAAAAGATGATAAAGGCCGTTATACACGTTTGGAGTTTTTTGATAAGCACGGCAATGCGATCCAGAATAGTTGGGGGATAGAGTCTTATCAGTGGCAACATCAAATGGACGGCAGCATTATTGAAAGTCGTTATAATAGTAAAGATGAATTGCAGCCCCATCGACCAGGCTTTCAGTTTGAACGCATCCGCATGATATTTGGTCCAAGCGGGCACTTGCGGGTTATGCAGAATGTAGATGAAAATGGGCGCATGATTGCATCGAAGTCTGGTGCAGCGCAGTACCATTATTATTACGATACCATGGGGAAATTCCTACGCTGGGAGATTTATGATGCTATGGGTAAGCCTGCTATAGGCCCCACTCAAACGGCCGGAGAGTTTTATACCAATCACCCCACCGATTTTAAAAAGATTACCTTTTTTGATCAAAGCGGTGCGTTAACAAAACATGCATCGGGCGCTGTACACTGGATGATCAAGAATGATCAATATGGCAATATGATCTCGCGCTCTTTTTTGGGTGAAAATGATGAACCGGTCAATGGACGATATAACTTTCACAAGCTGGTGCAAATCTGGGACGACCAGGGCATTCATCCAAGGGAAAAGCGGTTGATTGATTTTTCAGGTAATGCTGCAACCCACATTGATGGTTATTCTTCTACCACATATTTTTATGATGATAATGGATTACTTATCGAGCAAAGGTTTCTTGATGCAGAAGGGAAGCTGGTTTTCAATAGTTATGATAAGGCTGCGATTATTCGTCATACCTATAATGAAAAAGGCGAGCGAGTTAAAACCCAGCATTATCACGCTGATGGCACTCCGGTAGAATCATAAAAAGATTTTGAGCGGAAAAGAAAAAGCCGAAAATGGATGATCCCTTAATCATTGCATTACGTTTCTTGAGGCCTTAATGACCTGAATAACTGAAAAATCGAATGCCATTTGTGTAGAATATATAAACGTTCTGTCGTGGCTAAGGTTATTGTCGGTAAGCGGTGTCATCAGAACTAGCGTCAACCGTTTCTAGAGCTTTTGCATGTGCAGAAAAAGATAAAGTAACTGTGGCTATACCTTTGTAGGGTTGCAGTGTTTTGCGACATTCCGGTTTACTTTAAAATTCCCTCTGCCTGGCAGCGTCAGGCAGAGGGTAGAGTACCTCGCGAAATGAATGCATTGTGGCGAGATCGATAGCAAGGAGGAGCGAGGCCCTCCAAGGACAAGAGTGTTATCGAGAGTGGTCTGATAAAATTCCCTGCATCCATTTTAAGGATGCTTTTGCTATGTCGGGATTGTATTTTTCGCCCGGGTTTCCAGCATTGTTGCTGCGATTTTCCATGGCACTTAATAAGCTTTGCAGATCTGGATATTGCATAAGGGCATGTTCTGTACGCTCGAACGTTAAAGCTTTAGCTGAAACACGCTGTTGATCATTGACGATTTGAGCAATTTCGTGCTGCCACCCACTTTCCACAGTTTGTATGTCATAGGTGCCATGCATCATAAGAACATGACTTTTGCTGCCAGCCCATAGCTTACGGAAATCAAAACGACTGGTATCACGGAAAAAACTGTAATGGCGATCCATGATTAAATCCCCGTTCATTGCGATAAGGTTAGCGGACTGAACAGCTTTTGCATGTTCAGTTTTTAAAACATCTGACCATGGTTTGTCCGTTTCCAACCAGTCCTTTAGGAAAGGTCCAATGGATTTCATGTTTTCCGTAGCCTGGGCTTTGGTCGTGCCAAAATATTTTACAGCTTGTTTTGTGAAAATATCCCTCATGTAATCGTTCCACGGCTTTACAACGCCGCCATACCCCATCACTCCTTTTGCCAAGCCTTTTTCTGCAATAAAAGCAGCATGCAGAACACCTAGCGAATGACCAAAGATAAAGACGTTATCCTCGTTGACGCCCTCATGGGTTTTGAAATGTTTAAGACCAGCTAAAAAAGCCATGTTTTCTGTTGAGAAGTCAATCTGCATACAGTCTAGTTGGCCCTCGCTGTCACCGACACTGGGCTTTTCCATTTTCATAACCTTAAAGCCGGCCTTGGCATACGTCGCCAATAGTTGGTTCAGGGTTAGGTCTGGAACCATTCCATAGTCAATTGAACCACATGTATATCCTTGAATATACATAACTGCTGCACCATCTGATCTCGGTTGGTCTGGAGTGTAGGTAATAGTTCTTATTCTGTTTTCCTGCCAATTGAACTGTGAGTACTCTACAGAAAAACCGTCTCCAGTTTCTTTGGGGCGTCCCTGCGCCTTGGCGGCTAATGTTAAAGTTTCGCCAGCTCTTATGACCTCTACTGAAATGTCAGAGTCCTCATAAATATTGCGTAAAACTGGAATCAGCGATGGAAAATCTGTTATTTTCTGACCGTTCACCGATATTAACTTATCTCCTGTCTGTATGGCCAAAGCCTGAGCCGTACCTGAAGGGAATAAATTCTGGACGATTACCTCACCGCCTGGCCCCGGGTTTGTCGGGGCAAGGCCTAAAAAAGCACTTCGTTGTAGTTTATCATCTGCCTGTAAAGTCGAAGTTATTATCAGGATAATCATAACGATGAGAGAGTGTGTTTTTATCATCTCGCTGCCTCTTTAGTTCTTATTGCTGTTATGGGTAAATTTTATGAGCTCATTGTCGGGGTCAATAATCACGCTGCCATCTTTTAACGCTCTCAGGCCAATGTTGATTGCAGGCATCCTCTCAACGAACAGTACGGTTGGGTCTTGAAGTATATAGGACCCCAATCTCACCTTGCCCGAAAGTTTGGCCGTCCACATTTTATGCTGCATTCCTACTGTTCTTGCCTCGCCGCGTTCTACAGGTTCTTCCAGAAGGTCAAATTCATCCATAAATCTTGCTGGAATAATCAGGGGCGCTGGGGACCCTGTATCAATGTGTGCGGTATAGGTTTTGCCGTTAATATTTGCTTTAAAAGACGGAAGGCCACTAGCAAAGCTATAGGGCAAAACATCAGCATCGGTTGCTTCCAGGCGTCCATGGTCGTTTACTTCAATTGATGTCAGATCACTATTGAATGAAATGGTCCCTTTGGTCAGTTGCCATGGTGACACAACGCCCACGGGTTTATTGCCGAGCTCATCTTCGCCCAGCTGAGCCATGAATTGATCCAGGCCTTTCTGCGCCTCAAACGTGTCAACAGTGATTGAGATAGAAGACACCTGAACAGCACCACCTTCATATTGTTCAAAGGTAAAATCCCCCATGCCCATGTTGTTGACCGTGCGTGTTCTTATATGTTTCAGTCCCAGTTTTTCCGCAATGGCATTATCCAGCATTACTTTGCCGCCAAAGCCTGTATCAAGAACAAACAACATGGGATCAGAAGCATTGATACGTGCCATGATGGTTGGCCGGTTTTGAAGGTGTGTGACCTTTATAATTTCTGGGGCTGCAATAGCAGACTGGCATAAAGAAAATACTAGCCCGCAGAAAAGAGCCATTTTAGATTTATTCACGATTCATTCCTCACCTTTCTTGTTTAGTGTTAAGTAAAGGAGAATTGTGATGATGTTTGATAATCTGGATGGAGGTTTACAAAGGAGTTCCTCTTTTCCGGTAAAGATAAGCCCTGATCAAGTTAATGCAAATCGGACAAGCAGATACGTACCCTATGAACCCCATATTCCTCAGTGTTCTATATTTCATCGCTTTTAGCCATGCGTTCATGCTGTCAGTCGTATTATGGCGCAAAACAGAGACTGGTGGGTCCGGGAAGTTACTCTCGCTTGTTATTGCTATTTTGGCTTACAAAATGTTCGAGGCAGGATCTGAGTATTCTGGACTATATCGCTATGCTGCACACCTGATGAATTTGATGCCCTTGATGGTCTTGGTGTTGGGGCCTGTCTTTTATGCGTATGTGCGTAAAATGACTGGACAGCTGTCGTTTTCGCGACCCTTATGGCTCTTGCACCTGCTACCCTGGATCACCTTCTGGCTTTATTTCAATACCGGTGCTGTTTTCAGGCCTTTGGCGTCAAAGGTAGCCATGTATGATGGATTTGCTGCCAATGTCGGCGGCAACGGCTTACTCCCTGTCCAAACTGTTTTGATACTGGTGGCCGTCAAAATACATTTGGCAATCTATTTGTACCTCAGCTGGAACGGTCTGACAGTGTTTGCAAGGTCGGTTCAGCATATTCGTTCTGACAATAGTCGTGACATCCTCAAGCAACTGAGGATGCTGGCAGTGGCGTTCGTTCTCTTGGAATCAGTTTGGGTCAGCCTCTTTTTAGGGCAACAGTATGCCGGATTGGGCACCTTAAACCAAGTCAGCCAGGTATGGTTGTTGTTTATTGCTATTATTGTCCTTGGAATGGGTTTTACCGGACTGAGTTATCCAAATATTATCTTTACCAAGGAAGAGCGCCTGATCACCGAAATGGACGGCGTAAGAGATTTTAGACAAGAGCCGTCACACCTTAACAATGGCAAGGTAAAGTATCTTCATTCTGCTCTACCTGAGAGCACAAGTGATGAAATCGCTCAGATGATAGAAGCAGCGCTGGAAGAGGAAAAACTCTACTTAAATGACAAACTTACCCTGACAGATCTGGCAAAGCATATAGATATGAAGTCACATATGGTGTCACAGGTGATCAATCAGGGGATGAATACGAACTTTTATAAGCTGGTTAATAGTTATCGTGTCCAGCATGCCGCCTCACTCCTTGAAGATGAGACAATAAACTGGCCTATTGAACGTGTTGCATTAGAGGCTGGATTTTCAAATCGTGTAACATTTAACAAAGCTTTTAAAGAACAAATGCAATGTACCGCGTCGCAGTATAAAAAACGCCAGACTAAGGCCATAGTACAAAGATGATTTCATTTAACGCATACTTCAAGAAACCTCTCATTAGTCTTTTATTCTCTTTTTCTGTGTCGGTGTCACCATCACTCGCTGATGAGCTGGAAACACTACGCAATCAATTTGATCGTTACGTTTCTTTAACGGTTCCGATGGATTTTGGTAACTTCTGGTATGCGATGGAGCCGGTTGGAAAAGAAGCCAGTGACAAACTGAAGATCTACCTATCCAGACTAAAACGGTATGAGGCGCAAGGTAGTCAGTGTCGTAGAGATTTGTTGGCTGATATGAAATACATTACACAGCTGGCCCTAGATCGCATTGAATTGACGAATAAAGTTGCGCAGAATAAAGGCCATTATTCAGGCCAATTTGCTGCGCTTGGACATGGAAAAGATTGGTATTTGCACTGGCTGAAAAGCTGGTTGATGTCTGATATTTCAACTGACGATTTGAAGGCGATCGCTTATAATGAACTGCGTGATGCTGAGATAAAGCGGTCCCGGATTAACGCACTTGGTCTCGCCGAAAATAACAAAGAATTCTCTGGCAATGATCACGCAGCCATACTCGCAGCTTTTAAGAAGCGCGACAGAATAGTCAGGCAAAACTTACAGGAAGTAATTGTTAAAAACTTTGTTCCCGAGCAGATTAAGATTGTTAAGTCGAATTTACCAAAAAGCTTTCCTGCTCCGGGTTTTTATAATGGAGCCATGAAACAATTTACCTATCATTTATCATCGGATACCTTACCGGAAAAACATATGGATTGGCTCTACCTCCATGAAGCCAACCCCGGACATCACTACCAGTTTTCCTATTTTGAGGAACACCCTACCTGTGATTTACCCTCAGTTGTGCAGTCTACGGTATTTGCAGAAGGATGGGGGGCGTATGTCGAAACACTGGGGCGTGAACTAGGGTTATATACCGATAGCTCTAGTTTCGAGTATGCTTTGGATTGGCAGGAAATGCGGGCTGTACGGGTTCTTTTAGACATTGGTATTCATTTTGAAGGTTGGTCGGATGAACAGGCGCGTAGTGTATGGATGCACTATATTCCTTCACAACAAGATATTATGGACCGTGAAATTGCCCGTATTCACAATTGGCCTGTTCAGGTCATTACCTATGTATATGGTAAGGCCATGATACTGAGAGAGATTGAAAATTTAAAGCAATCGAATCCCGAATATCAGTTCGCTGACATTCATACAGTTGTTTTGGGAAAACTTAGGTGAAGGCACAGTTAATCGAAGCTGTCAGTTTAATGCCCATCAGTCTCGAATTACACTGTAAGCCATGATTTACATGTAAAGAATTCAGCAAGTTGACGCCAAACCGAAAGAACTTCGGAACGGTATTGCTTAAAAGTAGTGCGGTTATTTATTTGTCGTTCTCTGTTCGACACCATATATCAAGCTTGTCTGTGATTACGGTTGATGTGATCAATATCGTTTCACGGTTTTTTTGATAGGTTTCAAAGCTGGAGCTTTATCACGTTTCTTTGTGACATAAGCTGCCAGCGCCTCACCAACATGATCAACGGTTTGCAACATGTAGGGCGTCTCGCCATTTCCACTGTGTCAGCTTTCATATATAGCTCGACCTTTGATCCCGAATTTTGCCTGTGAACAGTGTTCAAGTCACTCAACCCAAAGACGGATGCTTTCGTGATAAAACTCGATACCGTGCTCATGGAGCAGGACCTCAACATTACAAAGTGACCGTGGAAAACGGGTATGAATCATTACCGAGAATTGGATAATCTCAATATATTAGCATAATTATACCAACGTTTTATCGGGACTTATCCATCCAGAGGTAAAACACTGCTGGTATAACAATAAGGGTCAAAACCGTTGCTGTAATCATACCGCCAACCATGGGCGCTGCGATACGCTGCATCACCTCTGATCCAGTTCCTGTCCCGTACATAATCGGGATCAAGCCGACGATGACTGTAATTACAGTCATCATAATAGGTCTTAACCTCAGGAGTGCGCCGTCCATAACCGCCGCTTTTAGATCAAATGGCGTTTTTTGGTCCTTCTTGTGGTCCTTATAGGTCGTGTGCAGGAACACGAGCATGACAACACCTGTCTCAACAGCGACACCTGCAAGCGCGATCATACCAACGGCAACGGCGATCGAGAGATTATAACCAAGTAAATAGAGGAACCAGAAGCTGCCCGTGAGGGCGAGCGGAAGGCTCAGCATTACAATTGCCACGTCCATAAAGCGCCTGAATACCAGAAACAGGACAAGGACAATCAGAATAAGTGTAACCGGAATGATAAGGCTCAGGCGTTCTTTGGCGCGTTCGATATACTCGAATTGTCCCGACCACCCGATCGAGTACCCTGGTGGTATTGTAAGAAATGTATTTAAACGTTCTTTGGCGTTTGCGACATAAGTGCCAACATCAATACCTGTAATATCGATGAAAACCCAGCCACTCAGTCGTGCATTCTCGCTGCGGATCATACCGGGACCGTCAACAAGGTTTATATCCACGAGTGTCTTCAGGGGAATATGTGCGCCAGTAGGTGTTACGATTGGTAAATTGCCTAAATCCTCTACACTGTCACGAACACTGCGTGGGAACCTGAGGTTTATGGGGTAGCGCTCCAAGCCTTCAACACTCTGGCTTACAACCGCACCGCCAATTGCTGAACGGACAACATCTTGCACTGCTGCTACTGACATACCGTAGCGTGCTGCATCCGCGCGCCTGATATCCACCTCAAGATAGCGCCCGCCGACAACACGTTCTGCATAAACGGATGATGTGCCCGGCAAATCACGTAAGGCAAATTCAATGGTTTCACCAATCTCATCAATAACGTTTAAATCTTCACCGGAAACTTTAATACCTATGGGCGTGCGAATACCTGTAGCTAGCATATCGATCCGGCCTTTGATTGGCATCACCCATGCATTTGTTAAGCCAGGCACATTTACTATCCGGTCGAGTTCAGCCCGGATGCGCTCAATCGTCATACCTTCGCGCCATTCAGATCGAGGTTTTAGCTGAACATTTGTTTCGGTCATTGTAAGAGGGGCGGGGTCTGTAGCCGTGAGTGCACGGCCTGATTTACCGTAAACGCTCTGTACCTCTGGAACTGTCATGATGAGTTTGTTGGTTTGTTGCACCAGTTCACGGGATTTGCCGATCGACACGCCTGGAAAAGCAACGGGCATATAGAGGAAATCCCCTTCATTGAGGTCAGGCATAAACTCACTACCGAGACGGTTAAGAGGATAGGCTGCTGATACCGTCGCGAGTAGCGCGACAACAAGGGCTGTTTTGGGAGCCGCTAATGTCACATTTAAAACAGCGCGGTATCCTGCAAGCAGTATTCTGTTGAGTGGGTTAGATGTCTCTGGCTTCATCTTACCGCGGATAAAATATCCCATCAGTACGGGCACAAGTGTAATAGACAAAATAGCCGCCGCTGCCATCGCATAGGTTTTTGTGAAGGCAAGAGGTTTGAAGAGTCGTCCTTCTTGAGCTTCGAGTGCAAATACAGGCATGAAACTGACGGTGATGATAATTAGTGAGAAAAAGAGTGCAGGCCCAACCTCAACACAAACCTGTTTAACGATGCGCCATCGATTGTCTTCAGTTAGTGCTTCTTTTTCCAATCTTCGGTGTAACGCCTCAATCATAACAATCGCAGCGTCCACCATTGCGCCAATCGCTATTGCAATGCCGCCGAGTGACATGATATTTGCATTGATGCCTTGCATATACATAACAATGAAGGCAGCCAAGATACCAAGTGGTAGCGTTAGCACAATCACCAGTGATGATCGGAAGTGCAGAAGGAATAATGCACACGCGAGTGCTACGACAATAAACTCTTCCACTAGTTTTTCGCTGAGATTATCGACCGCGCGATTGATAAGGCCCGAGCGATCATAAGTGGTTATGACCTCTACACCTTCAGGCAGCCCTGATTGAATTTCTTCTAACTTGTTTTTAACAGCAGCAATGGTTTTAAGCGCATTCTCGCCAGATCGGATAATCACAACACTGCCAACTGCTTCGCCTTCACCGTTTAGTTCGCCAACGGCGCGGCGTATTTGCGGCCCAACTGAGATATCGGCAACGTCCTTGAGAAGGAGTGGTGTGCCATTTATAGGCATTGAGATTGGTATTTGCCTCAGGTCATCAAGGTCTTTGATATAGCCTTTGGCTCGGACCAAATATTCCGCTTCTGCAAGTTCAACAACTGAACCACCAACTTCACCATTAGCCTCTCTGATAGCGTTTCTTACTTCCGCGAATGTGAGATTGAAAATACGCATTTTGGATGGATCGAGAACGACCTGATATTGCCGAACCAACCCACCAACGGTTGCGACCTCAGAAACGCCTGGTACGGTTTGCAGTTCAAATCGCAGGAACCAGTTTTGAATACTGGTTAGATCCGCAAGATTGCGTGTTCCTGAGGTATCCTTGAGGGCATATTGATATATCCAGCCCACGCCTGTTGCATCGGGGCCGAGTGCCGGCCGCACACCTTCCGGCAGCTGATCTGTAACCTGATTGAGATATTCTAGAACCCTTGAACGTGCCCAGTAGAGGTCGGTATTATCTTCAAACAGAATATAAACATAGCTATCTCCAAAGAAAGACAAGCCACGTACTGTTGTTGCCTTCGGGACAGACATCATAGCTGTGGTAAGCGGGTAGGTAACTTGATCCTCAACGACCTGAGGGGCTTGCCCAGGGTAATTGGTTCTCACAATAACCTGAACATCTGATAAATCTGGAATGGCGTCCAGCGGGGTTTCCTTGACGGCATAAATGCCTGTGCCGAGCAAGAGTGTTGTCAGCAGCAAAACGAGGAAGCGGTTGTCGATTGACCATTTTATTAGTGCCGGGATCATTGATTTTCTCCCATCACATGAATAACTGTAACAATGACGGAGCCATCAGGCTTGCTTGCCATACCGAAATGGATTGATGCTTTGTCAGGAATGGCTTCAGCGACAACATTTGAGGAAAGTCTAAATTCGCGCTCACCTGCGGGCCAATCATAGTCATCTATGGCCTGGTGGTTAATCGTGACTGTGCGAGACGCCTTATCAAGAGATAGAATATTACCACGGCCAAACACTTCCGTTTCAAGCACAGGTTCTTCAGTGGTCAATCGGGTGCGCGCGCCTGTAAAACTGCTTTCACTATCAATCAGGAATTGGCTCCCGATAACGACTGTTTCACCTTCATTCAGTCCAGCGACAATTTGGGTATATTCATCAACTGTCTCACCAATCATGACCTCAGCGGGCCTAAAACGACCGCCCCCTTCCGCCAGGATAACGCGGTTACCATCACCCAACCGGATTACCGCGGTTGATGGCACAAAAAGCGCATTTTCTATTCGCTTACGCTCAATATCAACTTTAAAAAATTGCCCCGGTTTAAAGCGATTGTTTTTATTATCAAGCAGTACACGGACAGGATTGGTTCTAGTCTGCATATTGAGGTCAGGATATATATAATCTACGTTTGATGAAGCCACGCGCTCTTCTGTGTTTACATCGAAAACACGAACCGCTGCGCCTTCACGGATATGAGGTACATCAACTTCGAATGCATCGGCTAGCAACCAGACTGTATCCAAGTCAACAAGGGTCAGTGTTGGGCGGTCTAGCATGACCCTGGCTTGGTCAGATACATTCAGGGCCGTTATCACTCCTTTGATTGGTGCGCGAACGGTCATTGTTGACTGCGTTGCTTTTGAAGAGCGAATTTTCGCAATGTCATCGCGGGACAGTCCAAGTCCAATGAGGCGCTCTTCCGCAGAACGCACCAAACCACCTCTACCTGATGATACCGCTTGCAAAAATTCAGCTTGCGCCGTGTTCAACTCAGGTGAATAGACATCAAAAAGCGGATCGCCTGCTTTAACTGACTCGCCAACCGCCCGTACATGAAGTTTTTCAATCCAACCATTGGCACGTACATGAACGTGTGCAGTTGCTTTCTCATTATACGCAACATGCGCGACTGTACGAATGGTCGGTGCTTTTGTATCTCTGATAACGGAGGCCGTTTCAACACCGATATTTGCGACAATACGGGGATCAATCTCTACACCATCATAAGCCGCTTGCCCGCCAGCCTCATCAGCATAAACGGGTACCAAATCCATTCCCATTGGGGATTTTCCGGGTGCATCGCGCCTGAAGTTTGGATCCATTGGCGCAACCCAATAAGCAATTTCGCGTTCGCCAGAATTATTAGAGCCGCTTAGGCTTTCAGAACTGAACAGTGACGGTAAAATGCTTCCAATCGTCAAGCCTACAAGTAACAGCAAGCTACCAACAATAATTGCTTTCTTACTCATGCCGCTTCTCCTACGATGAATTTTAATTGGGCCTCGGCGATATAAAGGTCACGGTAAAGAGTGGCACGGCGAAGTCTTAGATCTCTAAGCGCAATCTCTGCGCGGACAAGTTCGGCAAAATCAATATTACCGGCACCGTAAGCGTTCCGGCTTGCCGTTACGGCATCATTGGCACGTTCGAGCGTCACACCTTCAAACCGCTCAATACGATTTCGCAAGCGAGCGATTGTTGCAACGTAGGTAAGGGCTTCTTGGGTTAAATCGCGGATCAAACTGTCGCGTTCCAGTCTTGCCGCCTGCTCACGTCGTTTGGCAGCCCTGAGTGCAGGGTCTTGTCGTTTAGAAGTGAAGAGTGGTAGGTCAAACGTGACCATCAAGGAACCAAAATCAGACCTTTCGGCGCCTCGTCTGCCGTATCGTGCTTCTACACCGAACTCAGGTTTGTAAGCTTGCTTTGCGAGGTCAGCACCATTGCGCGCCAGATCAATCTGTCGTTCCATACGAATAATTGCAGGATTTTTCTCTAGGGCTACTTCAATCTGAGGTTGGCTGAGTAAAGGGCGATTTTGATAGGCATATTTGGCAAGATTGCGTTTGGCTGCAGGGCGACCAATGTATCGCGCGAGCACTTCTACCGCCTTGTCTCGCTCTTGGATTATGGCATCTAATCTATCTGCGATAAGCGCTTGCTCAAGCTCTGTTCGGTAAAGCCGTTGAAGCGCTGCGGTGCCACTGGCGGCAAAGTCACTTTCTTGCTGTGCATTCAACTCACTCAAAAGGGCGTTCAGCGCCTTTAGTTCCTCTTCAGCAGTGTGAGAATAATGAGCATTAAACCATGCGATTGATACGTCTCTTACGAGTGTATCAATTTGTATTTGGGTCTGTGCACGATAATCCTGTGATCGAATAGAACGCTCCTGTGCATTGAGTGCGCGCGTATTACCACGAGGGAAGGCTTGTCGAGCAGACACTTGCAACTGTGTAAAGGGTTCACGGATTAGACTAAAATCGTCGACTGGAACATTTGCAAAGCCAAGACCTATTCGTGGGTCTGGAAGCGCACGTGCGGAAACGCTATCTTCTTCTTCACCGAGTGCTCGTTCCCGAATTGCTTCTACGGATGGATCGTGGGCGTTGCGTGCGATTTCAATAGCCTCATGTAGGCTTAATGTATCATCTGCCAGCGTCATGGATGGGATTACAATAGCTGACAATAGGCCTAAAACAGGCGCTATATTCTGTATCATTGGAATTACCTTGATTGAAATTTGAACAGCACTCATTTGAGTGCACATCGAACTCAATCAGGCATTAGGTGGTGGGGGGATATAGTCCGCTGATATACTATTTGGGATTTGATCCGAATGTATTGCTTTCCGAGACTTTATTACCGAGTGGAATGATACCACAGTACTTAGATCAATCAGCGAAGATTGCGGTACGGCATCCATACAGCATGTTTTGCATGAACGGTCAATATCATGGCACGGCATGTCCTGAGACATACTTAAATCGCTCACACTATCAGCATGCTGTTGCATCATCGCTTTCATTTCGGGGTCGCAGCAAATCATCGTTCCAGCCGCATTCAAAGCCAAAACGGATTGGGCTGCAAATCCAATTAGCATGGATAGAATTACTATATGTCTAGTAATAAACTTCATCGAGGCCAAATTAACGCCATTCACTTTTCACCGTCAAGCAGTTCTGTAACACTTTCACGAAACTTTGTTAAAACTTCAAAACGATGATGGGTGCTGTCGGCTTAATACTAACTCGTCTTAAATGTCACTTTTCTGGTGAGATTTTATGCAGTAATTTCCGCAAGTTGACACCATTCCGAAAGTGCATCGGATCGGAATCGCTTAAAAGTATCTCGGTTGTTTAAGTTTTGTTCTCCATTAAAATAATTTTACAGTGAGGCATGCATCGAGGCGAATTTCTGCAGGCTTCGCGTTCGCCTGAATCTGAGCATGGTTCGTTCTTGTCGTCGGAACGGTAATTGTGAATTTTGACGTAAACGTCTGCGTCGCAAACACATCTGTTGTTGAGGTGTTGACCCACTTTCTGTTGATACTTGTTGCCCAATTCTTTCATGGCAGCACCGTAGGATTTTAGTCTGTCAGTAACTACTGTTTGCGGTGCCCCATATCTTTTCATTGCTTTCTTTAAAAACTTCAAAGCCCCAGCTTTGCAGCGTTTCTTGCTAACATAGGCTTCCAAAATTTCGCCTGCGAATAGCGTTCCAAATCGATCAACTAAAAGACGGATGCTCTCATGACAAACGTCAATTCCACGCTCATGAAGCAAATCTTCGACATTGCGAAGCGAAAGTGGAAAACGGATGTACATCATCACTGCAAGTTGGATAACTTCGCGGGATGTTTTGAAGTAACGAAATGGATTTTTGCTCATCTGATGAGGGTAGGGTAGTGACTATTTCCGATCAACATCAGTTTGCTTTGACAGTACTCTTTGACAGTATCCAATACCGCGTAGCGGAATGGTTATTCCGCTACGCTAGATAGAAGATTGTGTCCGAAGAAATTTTAATCTTGTGGTTTCATTTTACGTGTCGTTGCAAGTTTTCAAACCGAAAATTTTGTAAATTGGGCAAAACTTCATTGTTGAAGTAGTAAGCAGAATTGCCCCTGCAATTATACTGACGATAGTAGCTGTTCCTGGTTCAATAAGATTCTGAGAAAGGAGCGGTGTTGCAATCAATCCCACTCCAATGACCGCCCGCAATCCACGATCAACATTCCCAACATTTGCATTAAACATAATAAGCTCCTTTTCTGAATAAACATGTAGTTACCCAATTAAAGATATTCCTTCAGTGACTTAGTCACTTTCCATAGCAATTTTCTTAACATTGTTCAGACTCGTGATGCTTAGCTTTCCTCTCTCTTGTGTGATCAAGCCACCTCTCTCCCAAGACTTTAGCTTTCTGGAGACCACTTCACGCGCAGTTCCAACGTCTGATGCTAGTTGCTCGTGGGTTATGTTGATTGGCTCTGCATCGCCTTTATATAGTTGCATCAATCGGTCAGCTATTCTGTGTTCAACAGGCACAAATGCAATCTCATCAATTTTGACCATCATGCTCGAAAGGCGGTCTGCAAAAGAATTGAAGACCACATTTCGAAACTCCGGTGATGACGCTAATAGGTTTTTAAATTGAGTTGCTGGTACAACAATCGCCTCAACATTCTCTTCAATTGTTGCAACTGCGTTATAGTCATCGCCGCTCAACAGACATGCAGTGGTAAGGATACACGTTTCACCTCCGCCAAAGCGATACAGCATTACAGGCTTACCGCGGCGACTGAGAAGATCAACCCGTATCTTGCCTGATAGGATGAACGCAAACTGATTACAGTTTGCACCAGGCTCAAACACCACCGTGTCCTTTGGCATGTTTACTCTTTCCATGTTTGTCAGACATTGAGGTATCCCTATTGTCATAGCCATTTTTCATCCTTTAGTTGGTTTGTGTGTTTTCCCCATATAAGCATATACAATTGCATAATCTAGGTGACAAAGTCACAGTCAATGGATTGGCCTTCCCATATTGTGTCGGTAAAGAAAGTGAAGGAGTTCAACGTCATGCATCAATACATAGCGGCAACGATAGGCGGTGCGATGATTGGTATTGCTGCCATCATGCTGATGGTGAGCAATGGTCGTGTCATGGGTGTTAGCGGCATTGTATCCAACCTGCTTCCGCCTTTTTCTCAGAGCTGGGCCTCAAATAATATATGGCGTCTAACATTCATAGCGGGCGTAATAACCGCCCCACTCTTTTACTATCTTGCTCAGGGCACAGCCCCAACGGTCGTAATGAAGACAGACACTATTGTTATGATTATATCTGGCCTGTTTGTTGGCTTTGGAACGGCGCGTGGAGGTGGTTGCACCTCAGGTCACGGTGTTTGTGGCCTAGCAAGATTATCCAGACGTTCCATTGCTGCGACGGCAATCTTTATGGCAGTAGCAATAATCACAGTCTTGATTGTTCGAACATTTGATATTGGATAATAGTTATGAGGCATATAATTACATTCTCAGCAGGTCTCTTGTTCAGCTTTGGCCTTATCGTTTCCGAGATGATTAACCCTCAAAAAGTGATTAGATTTCTCGATGTCTTTGGAAACTGGGATCCAAGCCTCGCCTTTGTTATGGCTGGTGCTGTCAGTGTTAATTTGATAGGCTTTAGGCTCATAACAAAACGCACAAATCCTCTGTATGCTGGAGAGTTCTTAATTCCCAACCGTACTGATGTCGATCATGACCTAATTATTGGTGCCACCTGTTTTGGGATTGGCTGGGGGTTGGTTGGCTTGTGTCCCGGGCCAGCAATTGCTGCGCTCACAGCTGCACCGGAGCAAGCAGCACTCTTTGTATTCTCAATGCTTGCCGGGATGTTTATTGCTCGTCTGAGGGGGCAAAAACCAAGCTTGCAATTTCTTGAATAGGATTCTCCATTCATGTATCGCGTATTTGCTCTCAAACTTAGCCTTCTTGTTTCTTTATTGCACCCTCATAATTCCGCTTTTGGACAAGAACCGCTTAGACTTAATGACTATGTCGGGAAAGAGAGTGGCTTGGACATTACAGCAACTTACCGTATACGATATGAATTATTAGATGGTCGCTTCAGGGCAAATCAAACAGGTTCAGACCAAATCCTCGTCGAACGTTTCCTGCTTAGTGCTCGATATAGTTTGGGAAATTTCTATATTGGTGGGGAACTTCAAGACTCGCGCCAACAGTTAGCGGATAGTGAAACTCCTATCGGTACAGATGATGTTAATCCATTTGAGTTGTTGCAGGCTTATGTAGGTTGGAGACAAGGAAATGCTATTGTTGCCGGGGATGCATTAGACATCTCTCTTGGCAGAATAACTATCGACGCGGGGAGTCGACGCCTTGCAGCTCGCAATGGCTTTCGAAATACAATTAACGGTTTCAATGGGCTGCATATCACATGGCAAGGCCCTAAAGAGGACACTCTGCAAGCATTTTATACTTTGCCTGTAGATCGCCTGCCTTCCTCTAAAAATGATCTTCTCGGTAATGACGTTGTTTTTGATCGAGAGAATTTCAATGTCCGTTTTTGGGGTCTGGTATTGGCAATACCAAATTTTATCAATGGTCTGAATAGCGAGTTCTATATATTCGGCTTGCAGGAAGATGATCGCGCCGACTTGCAGACGAGAGACCGCAACCTTTACACTCCTGGCTTCAGACTATTTAGGGACAAAGCTGTTGGTGTGATTGATTATGAATTAGAAACAGCTATTCAATTTGGAAAAGCTGCTTTCTCGTCAGCTCCTACAGCCCTCGCACTCAAACAACTTGCTCATTTTTATCATGCCCATTTGGGATACACGTTTGATAATGCTTGGAAATCACGCATCGTCTTCCAATATGACTTTGCCAGTGGTGACAATGACCCTTTCGACAATGATAATGGTCGTTTTGAGACTCTCTTTGGCGCCCGTCGTTTTGAGTTCGGCCCAACCGGCATTTTTGGACCACTTGCTCGGAGCAATATCAACTCACCCGGAATCCGTTTTGAAATCAATCCCTCTGATCGTTGGCGTGCATTTTTAGGCTACAGGGCTGCATTTTTAGCGTCCTCTCAAGACGCACTACTGACAGTTGGATTAGTGGATCCAACAGGTAGCGCTGGAAGCAGTATTGGCCATCAAATTGAAGCTAGCATGCGATACGCTCTGTTGCCGGGAAATATAAGTCTCGAAATTGGAGCAGCTTACCTGGATCATGGCCGCTTCCTGCTAGAAGCGCCATCGGCCTCACCAGATCAGAACACATTTTATGCTTATACACAGATCACGGCTAACTTTTGAAGAAAGGTTTTATTCGATGTCGACAATCTATAAAGTCCACGCGCTACTCATGCTGATGCTACTTGCTTTGACGGCTGGAGCGTTTGGCGCGCACAATAGTCAAGATGCGAAGGCATCCGTTTATGGCCTTCATGAAGGTATAAATGAAGCCCCATTTGGTGGTGCGGTATCACCAGACATAAACAATTATACACGAGCGGCCCCGTATCTGGGAATGGGTGGCAAATTAACTGTCGCTGGTGTGGAAGAAGCTAAGCGGCTCGGGTTCACGCTAATCATTGACCTTCGCCGACCAGAAGAAGATGGCGTGTTTGAGGAAATGCAAACAGCATCGCGTTTGAATATTTTATACAAAAACATACCGCTTGCGGGAGATGGATCGGTCTGGAAACAAGTTGACGAAGTCTCGAGGCTTTTAGCGGACAAATCAAATTATCCCATCTTGTTACACTGTGCCTCAGCAAACCGAGCGGGTGCTGTATGGGCACTCAAGCGTTTTAAAGATGGTGTGCCGGCGAGTATAGCAATTGAAGAGGGACGCGCTGTTGGCCTTAAGTCGAAGGAGCTACAAGTGCGCGAGTTAATGCGTCAAGACATAAAATAGGCCTAATTGACATCTCACGCCAACTTAATTGGCATGAGATAGTATCTGCTTAACAGAACGTACTAAGCAACCTCTGTATAGCGCAAATAAGGCCTGATTTCCTCAAAGCCTTGAGGAAATTGCTCTTTTGCATCTTCGCTCGAAATTGATGGCGGTATGATCACCTTTTTACCAGGTGTCCAATCAGCGGGAGTAGCAATTTTATGCGCGTCACCTGTTTGAAGAGCATCGATTACCCTAAGGATTTCGTCAAAATTGCGCCCAACAGACATCGGGTAAGTCATAATCAGCCGAATTCGATTTTCTGGATCGATTATGAAGACCGAACGTACTGCCGCCGTGTTGCTCTCATTCGGATGAATCATATCATAAAGCTGGGCAATCTCACAGTCCGGGTCAGCTACAATTGGGAAATTGAGGGCCGTATCCTGAGTATGATTCACATCCTCAATCCATTTCAAATGTTCAGCCACACTGTCTGTTGAAAGACCTAACGGTTTCGTATTTCGAGCAGAAAACTGATCGGCGAGCTGTGCTGTGCGACCCATTTCCGTTGTACAAACCGGTGTGAAATCCGCTGGATGGGAGAAGAAAAATACCCAGCTACCCTTCGACCAATCATGTAATGCAATCTCACCTTTGGTGGTGGTAACAGCGAAATCTGGAGCAATGTCTCCAATTCGTAAAGTCATAGTTTCATCTCTTTCTAATTACAATATTTACATTGAAGTATTATTTATTTAAATAATATCTTCTTTGAAATATTAATTAATATTAAATAAGATATGAAATTCATTTATACTTATAATGTAATCGATTTTTATTATATGTATAATTTTTTAGGATAATATATATTTAATCAATGAACCTATGAATACTACTGCGGTCACACCCATTAGCCACAGAGTGATAAACCATAAAATCTCTTTGGGACCTGTCTTATCCACTGGTGTTCACAAATTTTTTCGCATTAATGATACCCCGCATCAGGGTCAATCTTCCCGCGGAAGATCCAATACGAATAAGCCGTGTACGCGAGAATAATGGGTAGAAGAATGAGGGCGCCAATAAGCATAAACTGCAAACTGACATCAGGTGCTGCAGCCTCACTGATCGTTATCGCGCGCGGCACGATGTATGGCGTTATGCCAATCCCCAGGCCCGCGAAGCAAAGACCGAACAAGCCGATTGCAGCTGCGAAAGGAATGCGGTCCTTTTTCCTAATCAGCGCCCACATCATGACAGCCGCAAGGACAATAGTGAGGGTGGGCACTGGAAGAACAAAGATAATCTGGGGCGTTGAGAACCAACGTTCCGCGATCTCTGGCGAAAGGAACGGGGTCCAAATACTAACAACTCCAATAAAGAAGAGTGTACCTATGCTAGTATATCGGGCAAGCACATATACGCGCTCTCGCAAACTACCTTCGGTCTTCATAATAAGCCATGTAGCACCCAAGAGAGCGTAACCCGTGGTCAAAGCGAAGCCACATATTATTGTGAAAGGTGTAAGCCAATCCCACCAGCCGCCAGCATAGGCTCGGCCTTCAACTTCTATACCTTGTACAAAGGCGCCAAGCACAATGCCCTGGCAAAAAGTCGCGAATATCGATCCGAAGTGAAACGAGCGATCCCAAAGCTTCTCATGGCTTTTATCACGCCAACGAAACTCGAAGGCGACCCCACGAAATACAAGAGCAAGGAGCATAATAGTAATTGGTGTATAAAGCGCAGGCATTATTACCGCATACGCAAGCGGGAACGCGGCAAACAGGCCTCCACCACCCAGAACGAGCCAGGTCTCGTTACCATCCCAAACAGGTGCTACAGTGTTCATAGAGGCACCGCGTTGCTCTTCACTCTCAAGAAATGGAAACAGAATACCTATACCAAGATCAAAGCCATCGAGGATCACATAAGTGAATATCGCAATTGCCAAGAGCCCTGCCCAAATAGTCGGTAAATCAAACATATCATTCACTCCTCAACTGCCTTGGCTGTTTTATTAACGACCCACGGTGGCTCGTGAGTATGCGCCTTCGGGTTTCTATCACCTGGTTTCGAGGATGATTCATTGGGTGACCGGGACATCATTTTTAAAATATAATAGGTGCCTGCACCAAAGAGCGTGAAATAGACGATGATAAATGCAATTAGTGATGATGCTACCGCTGGCGCGTCGATCTGCGCGAGTGATTGGGAAGTACGCAAATATCCATAAACTGTATAGGGTTGTCGCCCAACCTCAGTCGTTATCCATCCGGCTAAAACCGCCACAAAACCGGATGGTCCCATCAAGCAAGCTGCGCGCAAAAAGTTTGGTACGTCATAGAGCCTTCCTCGAAATCGGAGAAGCCCACTAATGATACCAATCAGAAGCATGGCAGTTCCGATTGCAATCATGATCCGGAAACTCCAGAAGACAATGGCAACTGGTGGACGATCTTCTTTTCTAACATCTTTCAGCCCTGGCGTCTCACCATCCCATTCATGCGTCAGGATAAGCGCTGAGAGTCCTGGAATTGCGATTTCAAAATGATTTTCTTCTTGCTCTTCATCCGGCAGAGCGAACAAGATCAGAGGAGCACCCCGTTGTCGTTCCCAATGCCCTTCCATAGCAGCAACCTTAATAGGTTGATGCTCAAGCGTGTTGAGGCCGTGCAAATCACCAGCGAAGATTTGAATTGGAGCTACTATAATGGCCATCCACATAGCCATCGAAAACATAATCCGCGCTTCTTTATTCGCTTTGTTCCTGAGAAGATGAAAAGCGCCTACCGCACCGACAACGAACGCTGTAGTTAGATAGGCTGCGAGCACCATATGGACAAGTCGGATAGTAAAGGACGGATTGAAGATAATTGCGAACCAGTCCTCTGGAATAAACTGCCCAACATCGTTGATGCTGAAGCCCGCGGGTGTTTGCATCCATGAATTTACCGATAATATCCAAGTAGCAGAAAGAAGTGTTCCGAAAGCGACCATACAAGTCGCAGTAAAATGGAGAGATTTAGAAACACGGCCCATCCCGAAAAGCATGACACCCAGGAAACCAGCTTCCAGGAAGAAGGCGGTGAGCACCTCATATGCCATCAAAGGGCCGATCACAGGCCCCGCCTTGTCGGAAAACACACTCCAATTGGTGCCAAACTGATAGGACATGACTATGCCTGAGACGATACCCATCCCGAAGGCAACAGCAAATATCTTCAACCAGTATTTGAAAAGCTTTAGATAGGCATTGTCACCGGTCTTCAACCACAAGCCCTCAAGAACCATTAGATAGCTTGCAAGCCCGATTGAAAAGGCCGGAAAAATGATATGAAAAGATACCGTAAATGCAAACTGCATTCGGGCAAGTTGACCAGCATCAAATAAATCAAACACGACTTTTTCCTACTCGTTTAAGGCAATTGTAAGCCTCTAGCGTCATTCCGTCATCAGCTCTCGGACAACAGGCCGCAGTCCTCTCTTCAACAGGAATGATGAAAAGGACTTGGTTCCATCCTCGCCGATTCCAAAGGTCTATCGATACAATTTCGGTCCAAATCACCAATCGCTTCATATTGATGAAGATAGATTTTGCCGGTCAGACCCTTCAGGAAGCTGGTACCCTCAAGCTTATCCATCACAGGCCCCTTCACTTCGGAGAGATGCAAGGATATCCCGGCGTCCCGTAGCACGTGGTTTATATGCTCCAGGCTTTCTAGTGCACTCGCATCAATATGATTGACAGCCGGGCACATCAGGACCAGATGTTCAATTGCACTCATTTCAGCGACAAGATTGTAAATCGTCTCCTCAAGAAACCGAGCGTTCGCAAAATAGAGACTTTCATCGACACGAATTGTTGAAACTCTGTCCGAAGTAATCACCTGATGGCGATGTATATTGCGAAAATGTTGTGTCCCCGGCACCCGTCCCACAATGGCAAAGTGCGGCCTGCTTGTGTTATAGAGATGGAGAACAAGCGATAGCATCACTCCTGCCGTGATTCCAAGTTCGACACCAAACACCAAAGTGACAATGATTGTTGCGATCATCGCAGTGAAGTCATGCTTTGAATAAGCCCATACATTCTTGATGGCGTGCAGATCGACAAGCGAAAGCACTGCAACAATAATGGTTGCGGCGAGCACCGCTTGCGGCAGAAAATACAGGAAAGGTGTCAGGAATATGGTAGCGACAGCAATACCAATTGCTGTAAAAGCGCCCGCTGCTGGAGTTTCAGCGCCAGCATCAAAATTGACAGCAGATCGTGCAAGTCCTCCCGTTACAGGATATCCAGCAGATATTCCCGCAGCCAGGTTTGCAACGCCAAGGCCGATTAATTCCTGATTTGGGTCAATTCGTTGGCGCCTCTTCGCGGCGAGCGTTTGGCCAACCGATACGGATTCAACAAAGCCGATTAGGCTAATGAGCCCGGCAGACCCTACGAGCTGTAACCAGATATCCTGATCAAAAGCTGGTAAACCAATTTCCGGTAAATCACGCGGTATGTCACCGAGAATGCTGACCCCGACATCGTTCAGTGAGAAAGCTGAAACGGCGAAGATGCTGGCGACAACAGCGAAAACGGGACCTGCTCGGGATATAATGACTGCAACCTTATCTGGAAGGCCAAGGGCGACTAAAAGCGACTTTAAATGGCTGCGGATAAAGAAGAGAAGCAATAAAGAACTGATACCGATTGCAAATGTAGGCACGTTAACCTGGTCTATTTTCTCGCCAAGCGACACAATGATTTCAATGAGGGTATGGCCTTCTGTTCTAATCCCGAGAATATGTTTCAACTGCGAGGCGGCAATCAGAATTCCTGACGCGGTAATGAATCCTGACACAACCGGATGGCTCAAAAAATTTGCGAGAAACCCCATTCGAAGCATTCCCAGAATGAGGAGGATAAGACCAGATAAAAATGCTAAAATAACAGCAGCTTCTATATATTCGACTGTGCCAGTTGCTGCAATCTTCCCTGCTGCAGCGGCTGTCATAAGCGATAAGATAGCGACAGGGCCAACCGCCAGACTCCGGCTCGTTCCAAACAGGGCATAAACAACAAGAGGAAGAATGGATGCGTACAGGCCGATCTGTGGCGGCAACCCAGCAAGAAGTGCGTAAGCAAGCGACTGCGGGATTAACATGATAGTTACAATGACGGACGCAACCAAATCGCTAGCCAGCGTTTCACTATTATAGGCTTTGATCCAGTTTAAAATGGGCAAATATTTAGCTACTTTCTCAAGCATGTTTCTTTACCAACTTTTTATTCAGCCGGTGATCAACATTTTAATGGGGGGCAGAAAATCGTTAATCACCGGCTTCGGGGAAGCTAAGGTCTATTATCTATTTGATCTCTAAAAGCATCATGCGCTTGATGTGCAACCGGTCGATGCGGCAGGATTTTTGGTTTTGCTAGTGTTTCTGTTCCTTTTAGCATCATGTCAAAATAGATATTGGGTAACATTTTTTCCTTCAAAAACCAGGCTCGACGTGTCGGTTTTGTTCCATCTAGCATCCATGTGGGAACCGATGGATCAAGTTTTCCTCCGTAGGCAAATTCCGCGAGGATAATTTTACCCCGCTCTACAGTGAGTGGGCAGGAACCATACCCATTATAGACAGCTGTCGGCGTTTTGCCCCGAAGAACGGCTAGTGCATTGTGTGCCACCACAGGTGCTTGTTTGCGCACAGCTGCTGCGGTCTTAGCATTTGGAGTGGACCCGCCATCACCCAAACCGAATATATTGCCATACTTTGTATGCTGCAGTGTTTCGCCATCAACATCAATCCATCCTGCTTCATTAGCAAGTGGCGAGTTTTGAATGAAACCGAGCGGCACCTGCGGCGGCGTGACGTGCAGCATATCAAAACCGCGTTTAATTTTGCTTATCTCGCCCGCTGCATCTGTGACTTCAAACGTCGCTTCTTTTGTCTGCCCATCAACGGCAATTAGGTTTTCATTGAAACATAGGTCAATCCCGTACATGTCGACGTATTTCATAAGAGAGGGGACATAGTCCTTAACGCCAAAAAGCACGCCGCCTGCATTGTGGAACTTCACATTGACATTACCGAGTACTCCGTGCCGCTTCCAGTGATCGCACGCAAGATACATAGCTTTTTGAGGGGCGCCCGCGCACTTAATTGGCATGGCGGGTTGAGTGAATAAAGCTCGCCCCCCTTTGAAGGCAGATATCAAATCCCAAGTGTATGGTGCCATGTCAAAGAGGTAGTTTGATGTTACACCATTTTGGCCAAGCGTATCTTTTAGACCTTCGATTCCTTCCCAATTGAGTTTCAAACCGGGAGAGACTACAAGAACTTGATAAGAAATGCGCCGACCATCTTCGAGAACAATTTGATTGCGATCTGGTTCAAATTCAGCACAGGCAGACCTTATCCAGGTCACTCCACTTGGTATCACTGAAGCCATTGGTCGCTCTGTCTGTTCTCGATCAAACACACCGCCCCCAACTAATGTCCAACCAGGTTGATAATAATGCTCGTTCTTGGGCTCAACAATCGCAATATCAGACCCTGGTCGCCGTTTCACTATACTAGACGCTGTAGCGACACCGCCTGCACCCCCACCAATGATAAGAATATCATGATGCTCAAATGTTGGTACTATCGGTCTATTGTGGTGTTCTTTTGATTCAAGCTTAGAACGTAGAGCCGATAAATCATAGCCTGCGCCACTAGCAGCTTTTAAAATTGCATCAGTGGAGAGGTGGCCAGATTGAGCGAGTGCCCATAGCGTCATCGATCGTGTTCCTGTCCGACAAAAAGCGAGCGTCGGCGCAGGCAGCTCTTGAAGCGCCATGCGAAATCTTTCCACATCTTCGTCGGTTATTTTACCGGGAACAACCGGAATAAAACGGAGATTGACACCGGCTGCTGAGCATGAGTTTTCGAAAGCTTGATACTCGGGCTGGTCACTGGATTCATTATCCGGTCGATTGATTATGATCGATCGAAATCCCTGGGATGCAATAATACTCACATCCTGAGGCTGAATTTGTTCGGTAACAGAAAAATCCGGAGCAATCGTTTTAATGTCCATCCTTACTCTCCTAAAGCGCGTTTATCGGTAACTTCATATAGCGCTGGCCGTTGTCTTCCGGAGGCGGCATGTCACCAGCTCGCATATTGATCTGAACAGACGGTAGAATAAGCTGTGGCATGGCGAGCGTCGCATCGCGGGCTTCCCGCATTTGAATAAATTCATCGCGAGATTTGCCTGCACCCACATGAACGTTTGATCGCTTTTCTTCACCAACCGTCGTCTCCCAGACATAATCGTCACGCCCTGGCGCTTTATAGTCGTGACAAAGGAACATGCGCGTATCATCCGGAAGCTCAAGCAGGATTTGAATGGAATCGTAAAGCGTGCCTGCATCGCCTCCCGGAAAATCACAGCGTGCTGTCCCAAAGTCAGGCATAAACAGAGTGTCACCCACAAATAATGCATCACCGATTAAATGGCTCATGCAGGCAGGCGTATGACCTGGTGTATGGATGGCTTTTGCCTCAATCGATCCAACAGAATAGATCTCGCCATCCTTGAACAAGTGATCAAACTGACTGCCATCTGTATGGAACGACCGATCTTCGTTGAAAATTGTCTTAAAAACTCGTTGGACTGTCGAGATTTGATCTCCAATGCCGGTGCGACCACCAAGCATCCTTTTCAAATAGGGGGCGGCAGTCAAATGATCGGCATGAACATGGGTGTCAATGATCCACTCCATGGACAGATTTTGAGCGACAACATGTTTAATGATCTGATCAGCAGACGCGGTGCTTGTCCGTCCGGACGCCTGATCAAAATCGAGGAGAGAGTCAATGATTGCACACTTGCCTGTTGCGGGGTCTGCTACGACGTAGCTGACCGTGTTGGTTGGCTCATCGAAGAAAGCTGTCACTGCAGGTTGGATCATGATCGGTTCCTTTATTCTTACGGCGAAGATCGTGTTGTTGCGAAAACACCGTAACCACCGGCGGGATTAGGACGACGTTTTGGTGTGTTTGTGGATGGTGCTTCCATCGTGGCGGGGGCAGGTGCCTGACCGAGCATGACAGCGCAAATACCATCTATCATCCCTTGAACACGTGGTTTGTCAGCAAGACGGTAAAAGATCACCTTTGATTCCCGGCGTGTTTCAACCAGGCCTTCATCACGAAGCTTCATTAATTCGCGAGAGAGGTTCGGCTGTTTGATTTGCAACTGTTTTTCGATGTCACCAACTGAAAGCTCAGCATGGCGAAGCTTGCAGCAGATCATTAGGCGTGACGGATGCGCGAGTGCTTTCAAAAGAGAAGTCGCCTCTTCGGCTAGCGGTTCCATTTGGTCCATGGGGATGTTCATTTGCTATCCTCCACATGAGTAAGATACCAAGCTCCACCCTCATCCCCAGTTCGCGTATCCGCTTCATCCTGATCAAGTGGTGGTGGCAGGACAGTCTTTGTACCGGGCGTCCAGCCTTCAGGGGTTGCAATCTTTTTTTCGTCAGTGATTTGAAGCGCTGCAAGGACACGAAGGATTTCGTCGACTGACCGCCCAATATTCATAGGGTAATGGATCATGGCCCGAATATACCCTTTCGGGTCGATGAAAAAGACCGAACGCACTGCTGCCGTTGTTGTTGACTGGTCATGGATCATCCCAAAAGTGCGTGAAACAGCCATTGATATATCTTCGATGATCGGAAAAGTGATTCTAACACCAAAACGCTCTTCAATATCCCTCACCCAAGCGATGTGAGCATAGAGACTGTCCACTGAAAGCCCCAAAAGGTCGCAGTTCAGTTCTGAGAACTTGTCCGAAGCTTCCTGAAACGCAACAAATTCAGAGGTGCATACAGGCGTGAAGTCGGCAGGGTGTGAAAAGAATACCAGCCAACGCCCAAGATAGTCGGATCGTTTGACAAGTCCCAAGGTTGTTCGCGCCTCAAAGTCAGGTGCAAGCGCATCAATGAGCGCTTGGGGTTGAACAACATTTGTTTCCTCTGTTTCAGAATTAGTCATTTTTTATTCCTTATATTATTATATATAGATTACACATTACAAAATTGTCAATTAATAATTTTCTAAATACACAAAGCACATCCGGAGATGCTGTCGGTTTAATGTTAACTCGTCTCAAATTACACTATAAAGGGTGAATTCTAAAAATTGCTCTCGACAAGCTGACGCCATTCCGAAAGAGCTTCGGATCGGTATCGCTTAAAAGTATCTCGGTTGTTTAGGTGTCGTTCTCTATTAAAGTGATTATATAGTGAGGCATGCATCGAGGCGAATTTCTGTAAATTTCGCATTCGTCTGAACCTGAGCATGGCTCGTTCTCGTCATGGAAAAGGTGAGCGTGAGTTCTCACATCTGTTGCTAACATGTCAGTGCAATAGATTTTTGCCGTCTTAGTGTAAGATGGAGAATCAAACTAAGATTGCAAAATAAAATCTATAAAGAATAAGTGGTTAGCCATATAGTGGCGGTGCTGTCAGTTTAATCTGACAATTCCCCTTATGCGGTTTTTTGTTCGGTGATATTCAGGTCTTCAACCATCTTGTCGCGCATAACAAATTTCTGCATTTTACCCGTAACAGTCATGGGAAATTCATCAACAAACCTGACATAGGTTGGTACCTTATAGTGTGCGATCTGGTCTTTGCAAAAATTCTTCAAACCAGCTTCATCCAATGTTTGCTCAGGTTTCAGCTTGACCCATACGCTCACAACTTCACCGAACTTTTTATCAGGCACACCAAAGCACTGAACATCCTGAATAGAAGGGTGGGTATATAAAAATTCCTCTATTTCACGCGGATATATATTTTCTCCGCCGCGGATAATCATATCCTTGGCGCGGCCAGTGATGTTTACATATCCCTCGTCGTCCATCACCGCCAGATCACCTGTATGCATCCAGCCGTTCTTGTCGATAGAGTCTGAAGTTCGCTCACTATCGTTCCAATATCCAAGCATAACAGAATAACCGCGCGTTAACAGTTCACCCTGGGTTCCGCGCTGTACCGTTTGACCGAATTCATCCACAAGCTTCACTTCCACATGGGGGTGAATTTGCCCAACAGTAGAAACTCTTTTTTCCAAAACATCATCAGACATGGATTGTAAGCTAACAGGGCTGGTTTCTGTCATACCATAAGCGATGGTAACCTCAGCCATATTCATATCTGCGATTACGCGCTTCATAATCTCGACAGGGCAAGGTGAGCCCGCCATACAACCAGTTCGAAGCGTGGAAAGATCGAAGCTTTCAAATTCAGGGGTTTCCAACATCGCCACAAACATGGTTGGCACACCGTAAAGAGCGGTGCATTTTTCTTCCTGTACGGCTTTGAGCGTGAGAACAGGATCAAAGCCCACACCAGGGAAAACTGCTGTAGCGCCGTGCATCAGGCACCCCAGAACCCCCATAACCATACCAAAGCAATGATATAAGGGGACTGGTATTGCCAACCTGTCCGAAGCTGAGAAATTCTGTCGCGCTCCAACAAAATAGCCATTATTCAGGATATTATGATGCGTTAAGGTCGCGCCCTTCGGCGAGCCCGTGGTGCCGCTGGTAAATTGGATATTAATGGGATCATCTGCTTCCAACGTTGCAGCAATATCCGATAGTAGTTGATGATCAGCCTCAGACTCTAAGGTGCTTATTTCATCAAAACCATAACAACCCGGCACGTCACCTTCGCCCATAACAATGACATGTGACAGATGCGGAAGCTTTTTAGCACGTAGCTGGCCTTTCTCACTTTCAGCAAGCTCGGGGGCTAACCTGTTGATCATCTCCAGATAATTTGAGGTTTTAAATACTCTGGCGGTTACAATGCCTTTGCATTCAACTTTATTAAGGGCGTATTCAAGCTCGGATATCCGGTAGGCAGGATTAACATTAACAAGGATAATACCAACCTTGGCCGTTGCATATTGTGTTAACGCCCATTCATATCGGTTTGGGGACCAGATACCAACCCTATCTCCCTTTTTAAAACCTAGTGCTAAAAAACCCGCTGCCATCCTCTCTGCTGCAATGTTAAGATCTGCATAGCTCAACCTCACATCTTGTTCCGGGAAAACCAACGCTTCTTTGTCGCCAAAACAATCCGCGGCATGTGCCAACGCATCACCAATGGTTTGATACCTAAGTGGCTGATCGCTAACGCCAGATACATAACTTAATTGTCCCATTCACAGTTCCCCTAATATTCAACAATATAAGCTACCCGAATAAAACCTTTTGGAATGTCGCAGGCAGTTCTTCATAAATTGAATTTATTGCGTGATCATAATAGTTTGTAGAGTACTTCGATTTTAGTGCCAGTCTTTACTTTTTTCACTATCCAATAAAATTGAAATTCATCTTTATATCCTGACTTCTTGCTATCAATTTTAAATATTTACTATGTTTAACATGATAATAAATGATATCATGTAAATAATCTAATATTTGTTATCAGCGAAATGAGCAATTCATGACCAATCAACAAAACACAGGCATAAAATTATCTCGTTCACCCAAGGCGAAACGCATTAAATTATCGGAAAGCGTTGCTAACGATCTGTTAGAACGAATTGTTTCAGATGGTATGCAACCGGGTGACAGACTGCCTAAAGAAGTCGAGTTAATAGCTGAATTTGGTTGCAGTAAAAGCACGCTACGAGAAGCCCTAAAAAGTATTGAAAATCAAGGCTTGATAACTATCGAAACAGGCCCAAAAGGGGGCGCACGATTAATTGATGTATCGTATTCATATGCCAACAAGTCACTGCGAAACTATTTTCGTTTTAAAAATTTATCAACTAATGAGATATATGATGTTAGGGAACCATTAGAAATCGCCTTATGCTCTTCAGTAATAGGGAATATCTCAAAAAACACTTTCTCAGAGCTTAAGAAATTACTGGACAAATGTGAGGAGTTTCTTGATACGCCGGAAACAAATATCGATATCTGGCGACTAAGGCGGAAAACTGAAATTGAATTCAACAGTATTATTGCTCAGCAATCCCCAAATCAGTTGCTTGGATTTTTATGTTTATTTATCAATGATTTAATCAGCGATACCATTATAGAAAACTTTATGTATTTTCATTCTTCAATCAAAGAAGAATACGGCAAAACCGCATATAAAATTCTCAAACAATATTACGAGTGTTTAATCAGAGAGGACGAAGAAGGCGCTATTGCGAGTGTCCGTGAGCGGATGGCCTTTATAAGGTCCGTTTTAAATCAAGTAAAAAACAACCCAGAACTATAATCAACCTCTGGCTAAGCCACTCGCAATTATAACCAAAAGCAAAGGGCCGGAAATTTCCGGCCCTTTATATTGGTCTAATAGTGTTGATTTTTAGTTAGAAATTTATAGTAGCAGTTACACCGTAAGTTCTCGGAGCTCCCGGGGTAGAGAAACCATTTGCATTTCCAAGTGGGAAATTATGTGTTTGAAACACTTCATCAAATAAATTATCAACCCAGACATCAATTTTCCATCGTTCACTTTCAGGGACATAGCTTAACCGCGCATTTGCAACGTCAAACCCCGGAATAGAAGAGGCAAGACGTAAATCCCCAGCGGGGTCCTGAAATGCTCTTGTTTGTCCTCTATGTTCATAATAAGCAACCAAGTTACTGCCATTGGATAAAGGTTGAGTATATGTTACACCGATATTGAACTTATGGTCTGGTGCATTGCGAAGCGGGTTCCCGCTAAAGTCAGCACCTGTAGCATCAAAAAACTCTGTAAATTCTGCATCCAAATATGAGTACGACCCGCCAATTTCAAGACGCTCAGTAGCCAAGAAGTTGAACTCGACTTCAATCCCTTTAATTTCAGCCGTTGCGGCATTATCTGTCGCGATGAAACCAGCGGTTGGATCATTTGGATCGTTAGCACTGATAAACTGCAAAACTTGTAAGTCTGTATTGTCAGTCAGAAATGCCGCAACATTAAACCGTAGACGATCATTAAGTAATGTTGATTTAAAGCCGACCTCAAAATTCCAAGCAAATTCTGGGTCAAATGAATTAGCTGCAACTTGCGCATTACCGGGTGTTCCCTGAAAGCCTCCAGATTTAAAGCCTCTAGCGATACTACCATACAAAAGCAAGTCATCGTTAGCTTGATAGTCTAATACAAATCGGGGCGTAAACGCACTAAAGCTTGCATCGTTCGTTTGCTCTGCAATATCATTCGTGATAACAGCTGGTGCTGCTTCAACTGACTGAGTATTCTCTTTAGTTTCCCATGTTTGCCGTGCACCAACTGTTGCCGTAAGTCTATCGTTGATGTTGTAAGACGCCTGTGCAAAAATCGCGTAACTGTTTGTCAGGTTATCTTGGAAAGAGTCTCCTCTATCCAAACCTGGTATTTCAAAGAATTCGTTACGGAATACATCCTCAAATAGGTAGAACGCACCTACGACATAATCAAGATCACCTATAAAACCTGACCATCTTAGTTCTTGTGTAAACTGATAACTATTTTCAATGGCTCCATTGTCAAGGTTAGGCCCTGCCGAACCAGGCCTTTGCGCAATGACGTCATCCAGAAAACTGAATTCGATATCACGATAAGCAGTTATTGACGTTAAGGTTCCTTTCTCTGTTGAATATTCCGCCCGCGCACTGAACCCAAATATATCGCGATCCTGGAACCCTTCTTCGTCGGCAACCGTAATAAATGGGTCCGCTGACGTTGGGAATATGTCTTCATTTAAGGTGCCTAATAAGCCTTCACCATTTCTGCCGATACCATTTTGGCGTTTACGCGCATAATCAGCGCTTAAATCAATTATCCAGTCTTCGTTAGGAATCAACCGTAGCTGACCTCTTACCGACACATCATTTCGGTCATTAAACTCTAGAGTTTCATCGATATCGGTAACGAAACCATCTCTATGGAAATAATTAACAGCTATTTTGCCCAAAACTGTACCGCTATCTGATAGTGGTCCTGACAAATATCCACGAATACGCGTCGCATCTAAATTACCATAAGTCGCCTCTAATTTACCTTCAACTTCTTCAGTTGGCTTTCTGGTAGTAAAACTGATCGCACCGCCAATAACATTTTTACCGAATAAGGTACCTTGAGGTCCTCGCAGTACTTCCACTTGCTCTAGATCAAAAATATCTAATGATGCTCCTGCTGATCGGCCTATAAAAACTTCATCAACAAAAATACCAACAGACTGATCACCTCCTGCACCATCATCATTAGAACCAATTCCCCGAATGAAAATCTGAGGCTGCCCAACATTAAATTCACCTAAAGTCAATCCTGGGGTCCTATAGGAAATGCCCTGTAAATCGATCACACCCGATTGATCCAAAGCATCTGATGATATTGCAGTAATCGCTGCGGGAACTTCTTGAAGACTAACAGCGCCAGTTTTAGTTGAAGTAACGACAATTTCCTCTAATACAAATTCATCTTTCTCATCAGATGCATCTTGTGCAACTAATGCAGGACCCAGTATTGATAAGGCCATAAATGAACACGAAGCTTTTAAGCCAATGGATCTATACTTCATCGAATTCCCCTTCTAGTTATACATATCCCGCGATATGGATCAAAACCGAACATGTGTTCAATTTTGACCCTTTCCTCCTTATTCAACCCTACCTGAATACTGAAACACACCTTAGGGCCAGTTCTTATTCATTTATCAACCAGTTTATCATGATAAATAAATCAGACAAATAAATGATCGAAACGTCAAACTTCTTGAACCAAATTTTTCAACCGCAATTGTAACTCGGCCAAATGTGGCATTTCACGGGTGCCAATGATGACAACCTCATTTAATACTTCTTTAGATACACCTACTGCTTCAGAAATAGAAACTTGATTGAGCCCGGAGCGCTCAATGGCCATAACGTTGACACGGTCGGAAAGTTTCACAAATCCTTTCACTCTATGAATAGTATCGGGTAATCCCTCAATAAAGCTGATAAGTTTTGTTCTCGAAACGGACTGAGGAAATTGAAACCGATAAGTAGCCATATTATGGTTTTCACTATCTATAAAATCATCTGTTGGCATTTCAATTGTCGAGCGATCTAAAAAGTTCATCAGAACATTATCTGAGAACTGCATGTAGCTAGTGGTCTGCAATTCAGCCTTCGGGTTAACATCACGCAAGCTGCTAAGTACGCACTTTACCATATTCGCGGTTGCTCGGTCCGTTTTATTTACAATGACGGTTTTTGCAGCACGAATCTGCTCGTTCAACAAATTACAGGTATCATAGTCATTCATTCGATGAAAAAGAGTAGACGCATCTACAATAGTGATAATTCCGTTATCTTTGTATGAACGAGAAAGCTGACCAACCTCAGATATTCGCTTTGGGTTTGCGATACCGCTAGCCTCAATAATAATTCGTTTTGGTCTAGGGTCTAATTTCTTTATTTCCAATAAAGTTTTCACCAAGCCATCTACAAGAGAGCAACATATACAACCATTCTCTAGTTGAAATGTATTACCTCCATTCATCTCGACAATAGCTGCATCAATATTTAACGACCCAAAATCGTTAACAATGAAAACTGACTGCCTGCTATCAGGTAATTCTATCAACCGCCTCAAAAAGGTTGTTTTTCCTACTCCCAAATATCCGCTAATAACCGTGATCGGAATCTCAGTATTTTTCTGTGTTCTTGAGCTAGTCATTGAGGAAAATCTTACCTCCTACAACTATGCCGGTAATACCAATATCCTTTATTGCAATAGGTTCAGCTTCATAAGGGTCATCATCTAAAACAGCAAAATCAGCATACTTATTATCTGTAATACTTCCGATCTTGTCATCAAGCCCAAGCGTTTTTGCAGCTCCCATCGTAATAGCATAAAGGGCTTCTTCCACTGAAATACGCTCACTTGATCCTAGTATCTGCCCACTACTAGACATACGGTTTACCGCGCACCAGGCAGTAAACAATGGCGCCATTGGTGTAATAGGGGCATCTGAATGAAAGGCTAGGGTAACTCCCGCCTTTAATAAAGAGGCCGCCGGGTTCAACATCTGAACACGTTCTGGACCAATCGTATAACTCGCATGCTGATCACCCCAATAATAAAGATGGTTGGAAAAAATATTGGTATGAATCGCGTTCTCGACACAACGTTCAATCATATCTTCGGTAATAAGCTGTGCATGCTGCAATACCGGACGCATAGAAGCCATATTTTGTGCCGCTTCAATTGCGTCAATTGCTAGTTCAATGGCCTCATCCCCATTCGTGTGAATATGAGTTAGAATACCATGTTGGATGTAATAGCCTATTGCAGTCTTAATCTCTGCCGGTGGTGCATTCCAAATCCCATTGGGAGCACCATTATAATAAGACTCATCCTTTATTCGCGCCGTATATCCTTGAATTGATCCATCGGTCATAACCTTAATGGAACCAAAAAATAACTTGTCCGTATTTAAATTAGCTAACTCTTTCACACGCTGAACATCTGCTTCAGGATTCGATGTTACAGCAGCTTTAGACACTGCCAGCCTGAGAGGAAATTCAGGCATCTTCGTTGCATTTTGTAACGAATTCAAAATTCCGTCGTGAATTGGGGAATACAGTTCTGTGGCAGTCGTTACACCTGCAGTCTTAGTTTGTTGTGCAAATCGCCACAAGTCATCTTCGGCACCCATTTTATCAAAAAAATTTGTACCCGTAACCTCAAAGGCAACAAACATTGCTGCTAATTCTCGTAGCTCACCCGTCGGAACACCATCATTTGATTTCAATATTCCTTCAATGTTAGTCTCAGAATCAATTCCTGCTTCGTTCAAAACCCAACTATTAACGTTAACGCAATGTCCACTAGCATGCAGAATGATAATGGGGCGGTCTGTAGTTACTTGATCTAGGTCATGTGTGGAAATACGTTTGCCACCAAAAAATATTGGGTCCAAGCCCCACGCAACGATGGGCCCATCGCTGTCTTTCATCGTTGATTTCAGGCGGCCAATAATCTCTGTAGTTGATTTCAAGCCTGACCATTTCTTTCCGTCAGGACCAACACGATCATAGTATCCAACATACGTATATTGCCATAAGTGCCCTTCCAGAGTGTGAGAGTGGCCCTCAACAAAACCAGGCATAATGACCTTGTCATGAAACTGTTCATTCAAGGTGTATAGCCCCAGCTCGGCCATTGACTCATAGTCACCCACCTTAAGGATTTTACCATCTTTTACTGCAACATGGGTGGCAACAGGATTTTGTTCCATCATTGTGTATATTTTGCGCGCCGAGAAAACTTCAATTTCATTGCTCATTTATCGCTCCTCTTGCACATAAGATAGACGTTTTTGTAACAACCAGAGCAGCAGGAGACATACAGCAAACGTCCCACCATATATGGCCAAAAATGTAGATATTTCGTAAGATGGAAGTGAAGGAGACACGATTGCCCATACATGAATAGACAGAAAGACAATTGCCACATTGAAAAATGCAAGCTCCCGTGAAACGGTGGTCCGAAAATCTGGATCAACGATCCTGAGCAAAAGCAACCCACTCCCAGTAGAACCAGTGCAACAGCCAAAGATGGTCAATGATCTTTCAAGACCAAATACGGCTAGTTGTCGTCCCATAAAGTAACAAAATATAGCCGTTATCATTGAAATTGATATGGCAACAACAATAACAGGAGCCAAATATGCTGCTAGAACAGCAACCTTGATCCCCATCAAGGTACCTATGATCATAAAATCTACTGAGCTACTGGTAATACGTTTTTGCGTATCAGCATCAAAATATCGCGCAAATCCCATCTTTTGAATTATCATTCGCAGCAAAATACAGACAATCAGACCGTGAACAAAAAAGAGGTTATGGCTAAACAAAATATCCAGTCGAATACCAAACGGAGCGACATCCGTAACTGCTCCTTGCATTGAAACCAACCAGAGATGAGTCAACAAGTAAGCGACACCTAATAATGAAATATGATATGCAAGGCTATCCACATTGCTCGGCTGTGTCACTTGCTGACCGCTTGCTGGGCGATCGACTTCAGGATACACACCTCTTTCAAAATCAAGCGTTATTGCCGCATCTTTATTAGCATTTAGACCACGTGCAACAGCCCACCGCGCACAAGGAACACCAATTAAAAATGCTGCGACAAAGCCAAGTGAAGCATAGATAATCCCAATATCAGCGGCTCGGTCAACATTGAATTCATCTTGCCAAATTGTACCAATCGCAAGCGCTTGCCCGGGTCCTTGTGTAAAACCATGCGTGGATAAAGCTCCCAAATACTCGTTAACAGCTTCTATACTAAAGATATTGAAGGCATAGATTGCGCCAAACCCCATCAATGACTGTAAGACTAGACTAGCTACCCAGATTAATGCCAACCAAAGCCCCCCACTAATAACAGTTTTAGTGCTTCCTTCATGATGGTCAGGCTGCATGGTTAGGCAAAGCGACATGAAACTAAGCGTAAAGAAATGAAATGTCAGCGTATTGAAATTATATGACCAACCAATGTATCTCGATAAAAACACCAAAGCAGCGAAGCCCACCAACCCTCCAATTATACTTGAAGGTACAAGGTTTCTTTTTAGAAAAGGGACGCTAGTGCGAAGTATTGTCCCCAATAGCAGAAACGTACAAAGTATCGCAAATGCAATGATATCTGGAAACGTTCCCGCCATTCTTTTTTCCTATTCCGTTGCAGCAGTCAAAATTATCTCAATTTAATCCCACAATGAACTTATCTGCCAAAAGCCCAATGTAATACTGAAAATAGATATTTTATTTATCATGATAAATATGATAAAACTATTTTCGCCAATTGATCAACCTAATAATTTGGCGGCGGCCTAACTTTTGGAGTAATTTTAGATGGATTTCCTATTCAATCTTGATCGCCTTGATAAACGTGGCTTGCAAAAGCAGTTATGTGATCAAATTTCCAAATTCATAATGGATGGTAAAATCGCTCCTAATGTTATTATGCCCTCCAGTCGCAAACTCGCCAATCAACTGGGTGTATCGCGCAACACCGTCACGCTGGCATATGAGCTGTTGCAAGGGGATGGTTTTTTATTATCGCAAGAGCGGAAAGGATACTATGTAAATCCAGAAGTAATCGATTATATCACCACAGCTCATGAACGAAGCAAACGCCTTCAAAACGGGTATGTCGATACGGTAAACTGGCAAGAAAAACTCAATCAGCCTGAAGAGAAGCAACGAAACATTACCAAACCCAAGAATTGGCGAGATTTCAAATATTCCTTCATATACGGGCAAACTGACCCGTCTTTATTCCCCGTGCATCATTGGAGAGAATGCTGGAAAGACGCTGTCAGCATTCAGGAAATAACTGATTGGTCGCAAGATAGAATAGACCGTGATGATCCGCTGTTGATTGAGCAAATACGATCCAGATTGATCACACGAAGAGGCTTGTGGGTCGACGAGTCTGAAATATTAGTTACTGTTGGCGCACAAAACGCGCTGTATATGGCTATGAAAATGCTGTTGAACTCAGATAGTACATTTGGCCTAGAGGAGCCGGGCTATCCTGATGCGAGAAACATCGCCAACGAATTCACCTCAAATCTCAAATGCCTAAAAATAGACGATCAGGGTCTTATTATCGACGACCAACTAAAATCATGTGATTTGGTCTTTACTACACCCAGCCATCAATCCCCTACGACAGTTACAATGCCCATTCACCGCAGGCAGCATTTAATTGAAATGGCCAAAGAGCATGACTTTCTTATTATCGAAGATGATTATGGTGCCGAGACTAATTTTGCGGAGGCTCCTCTACCTGCCTTGAAAAGCTATGATAAGTATGGGCGCGTTATCTATTTAGGCAGCATGTCGAAAACACTAGCGCCGGGTATACGGCTCGGGTATCTGATTGGACCTAAAAAATTCATACAAAAAGCTAGAGCCCTTAGGCGCTTGATCATGCGCCACCCCCCAGCTAACAATCAACGTGCGATCGCTTATTTTCTCGAACGAGGCTATTATAATCGATTATTACGTAACCTGACCGAATCTAACCATAAAAAATGGCAGCTATGCTATCGTTTGCTGCAAGAGAAATTGCCCGGCTGGCATATATTACCAACCAAAAGCGGTTCATCATTTTGGTTAGAAGGGCCCAAACACTTTGACACGTCTAAGCTTATGAATTTGTGCATGGAAGATAATGCACTTATTGAAACGGGTGATGTTCATTTTCACCAACATCACAGGCCTCAGAATTGCTTCAGAATTGGCTATTCTTATATCCCGATTGATCGTATTCCCACAGGTATAGACATCATTGCACATAACGTAAAAAAACTTAGCAATCACGATTAGCAAATCACTGGATATATCGTTTCTTATAAGCTGGCTCTAATCAAAATCACCGATTGCACCTTATTTTAAGGCAGGCACAACATGACATTATCAGGCCCTTGCCAGTTTGCCTGTGTCGAAAGTTGAGAGGTTTAACAATGAGTAGTGAAACGGTTGCAACAAAAAACGGAGCGGTCCATTACACCACCTTTCTTCCATATTTCTTCGGGGTATGTTTTTGTTTTCTAGTGACTTTTTTTCTGCTCGTAGTCGCAAATCTAATACCTGTTTCTCCAATGCTATTGGCTGTACTTTCTGGTTTATTACTACATCGCCTATATAGTAATGCCATACTCACACAGGGCATACATTGGACATCAACTACTATTCTTTATACAGGAGTTGCCCTCCTGGGGTTGAGAATGGACATCGCAGACATCACCGCAGTTAATATTTCTGCTCCTGTTTTTATCATAATTCTATTATTTGCGACATTCGCAGTTGGCTATAAAGTATCGCGGTTACTTGGATCGACAAAAAATCTC
This sequence comes from Kordiimonas sp. SCSIO 12610, assembly GCF_024398015.1. Classification (GTDB taxonomy): domain Bacteria; phylum Pseudomonadota; class Alphaproteobacteria; order Sphingomonadales; family Kordiimonadaceae; genus CANLMI01. Next base: position 2,693,165 of record NZ_CP073747.1, on the reverse strand, counting down.
TCCTTCCTTATCGGCGGCGCCGTGGCTGTATGCGGCGTCGCTGCCGCTGCCGCAATTTGCTGCGCAATGCCTCAATGTAAAGAGAGAAACCGTGAGCTGGCCATTACCGCGGCAGGTATAGCTATCTTAAGTACGTTAGTGATGATAACGCATCCGGCAATTGCTTTTTTGCTGGAACTGACACCACTTGCTTCAGGTGTATTTGTTGGTGGTTCAATTCACAATGTTTCCCAAGTTGTCGGTGCGGGATATAGCATTTCAAACGAAGCAGGCGATATGGCTGTTTTATTAAAGATGGTCCGCGTTTCTGCGCTTTTACCAATAGTTATGATAGTTACTTTTGCTACTCGCGCTAAAACCATGTCAGTAGCTAAATCACACTCAATAAGAATAAGAACGTTTTTTCCACCTTTTTTAGTCGTGTTCTTTGTATTGGCGATTGCATCTTGTTTGAACTTTATCCCGGAGCACATCACGCTAATCGGCAACGATACCTCGCGTTTTTTCCTGGTAGCATCCTTGTTTGCAATTGGTTTAAAAACAAATGTATTTGAAATATTAACCGTTGGTATAAAACCGTTGATTGCCCTTATTGTAACCACACTATTTATGTCCGCCGCCGCTTTAAGTGCTATGTATATATTCCCTTAAAGTCCTAAACTTATGAGTTGAAGAAGCATGAAAGAAAATCGCAAAAATGGAAAGCAAACCGACACCACTGTTTCCAACATTTCTCGACGCAAAGCATTAGGATTGCTTGGGGGAGCAACTGTTGCAAACACATTAGGGTTACCTATACCGTTTATAGACAATCTTAATAAGCATATAATACAAGATGTTAATGCAGAAGAGAGTTCTGGCAAAGATGGCCTCACGCTACTGAATGATCGCCCTCTCAATATGGAAACACCACCGCATCTGTTAGATGACAAGGTAACACCAGCTGAGAGGTTTTTTATCCGAAACAACGGTATCCCACCATTTCTGGATAGCGATATAATTCAAAATTGGCGTTTAGTCATAGATGGTGAAGTGAAAACACCGCTTAACCTATCCATACAAGATCTTAAAACACAGTTTACCCCTCATACATTTCAGCTTCAATTAGAGTGTGGGGGCAATGGGCGCAAATTCTACAACCCAAGTGCTCGTGGAAATCAGTGGTCTTTTGGCGCTATTGGATGTCCAGAATGGACAGGTGTTCGTTTACATGACGTCCTGAAGGCTGCAGGTGTAAAACCCTCTGCGGTATATACGGCACATTATGGCGCTGACGAACATTTGTCCGGTGACCCCGCCCGACTGCCCATATCCAGAGGCGTGCCAATTGAAAAAGCAATGGATGAGCATAATCTGATAGCCTGGGCCATGAACGGCGATCCTATACCCTTCATGAATGGTGCACCACTAAGGCTTGTCGTCCCTGGTTGGCCGGGCTCATGTTCTCAAAAATGGCTTACTAAAATAACCATCCGAGATCAGGTACATGACGGCCCTAAGATGACAGGAAGTTCATATCGAGTACCTGCTTATCCGGTACCACCAGGCGCTAAAGTGCCTGATGAAGATATGAAGATCATAGAGTCAATGCCCGTTAAGTCTCTGATCACATATCCTGAAACGGGTGCCCGAGTAGCACCTAAAGTTGCTTTTGAAGTCAGAGGGCATGCTTGGGCTGGCGACCTCGATGTAATTGCAGTCGATATATCGCTTGATTTCGGAGCAACATGGCAATCAGCAATATTAGAAAAACCTGTAAACAAATACGCATGGCAACATTGGTATGCAGAACTGTCTTTACCTCAATCAGGTTATTATGAAGTATGGGCGCGAGCAACTGATAGTGAAGGCAAAACGCAGCCCGCAACTACACCTGGCTGGAATCCAAAAGGGTATTTAAATAACATGCAACACCGTATTGCGGTTTTTGGAGTAGCATAATGAAAATCCGGGTTGTTGCCTTTATCATAATTGCTCTTTTAGTATTCGCTGCATATGTTGAATATATAGACCAAACCTCTTCGAGCGTCAGTTTATCCAACATATCTTCCAAGTCAGTTCCCATTGAAACGTCGGAACTATCTCCCCAGCAGCGAAATCGTATACGCGAGAATGCGGAAACATGGCCGAAGACACCACAATATGAAAACCAATTCAACGCACTGACCCCATCCATAAAGGTTTCTGCATTAACAGCAACTCTGTTTAACCCAAATGATGAATACTGGGGGCTTCCTAGAGAAGAAGATGCTTCTCATGAATTAATAGATATATACTGTTCTGGCTGCCATAGCCTTAGCATCGTTATGCAACAAAGATCTACCTACGATGGGTGGCAGGATTTATTGACCTGGATGGAAAAAAAACAGGGTATGCCACCTTTGCCGGAAGAAGATAAGAAGCGTGTAATTGCGTATCTGGCCAAGCATTTTCCAAGGTATGAAGAGCAATAAAAAACACTAATGATTGAATGGGTACCGTTCGGTCAGTCTTTTCTCACGCATCCAAGCCTTGAATAAGCTGATCGGACTATCGGGTTTAAACCCTCTCGACCGGTTAAAGGAACCAATCTGATAGAGCGATTTATATTGTTGCATAAGTGCGCTATAAGCTTCAAATAGCTTTGTTCGGGAATCCCAAATATGGGTCGGTTCACCGCCCGCACCGTTAACTTCAATAATTTGAAATCCCTTACCGTCTTTTAATGCATCAAAGTCACTAAACCTGATATCAAATCTACCGATGTAAAACTCGCCCATTTGCTTAGCAAGCTTATCGAAGGTTTTGACCATCTCAGGCGTTATGTGATCATTACCATTTCTAAAAATAGTCCCTCGGCTGTGGCTGCCTGCAAAAGCTAATCTAATTGTTCTACCTTCTTCAACCACCTCATCTAAATAATCTTCATGCCTTTCAAAATAAACATGGGCAATTTGACTTGCTCGGCTATCAGCCATAATCAATTCTCTTAGTGTTTTAGAGCCATCGCCGATAACCTTTGGGAAATATTTTAGCGTCAAACTGGTAATACTACCTACTTCATCTCCAGGGTGTCTTATATAGAAAACACCAGCTTCCCCTTCTTCATTCACCAGCGCTTGCAATAATATATCAGCGCCGCCTGGAAAGGCCTTTATATAATTTTCCAACTCCTCATCTGATTTCACAACGCGAACACCTGCACCGCGCATTCCAATGTCTGGCTTAACTACAAAAGGATACTCAAGCTTATTCGCGTTCTTCTGCTGTAGTGCTTTAGACATAGTTTCCTGATTATTAGTGTCATCATTAGACTTACGAACTTGCGCATAAGTAGGAAGGTAGTCTGATGCCTCTTTATCAAACGCATTTAATACTTCAAATTTACTCTCGCCAACCAATCCTGAAAAAGGAAGTGCAGGATTAGTGCACGTAGGTAAAGTTACGCCTAAATGGCGTAAACTTAAATACAGGCTATAAAACGCTATTGGTGCATAGAAAATCTTTGGCGGGGCAAATTCGAACCAAGATGTTGTTCCAGCACTCTCGTCCAGTGCTGGCATTCCAGCATTTAACTCTTCGATATAAGGCATAATAACTCTTTTGGTATAATTCAGATAGGACAGCCAGAAACGGTATGTATACGACAATCCTAATTTCTACTCTGTGCTTGTACACACGTAACTGCTACCGCATTGAAAATATCGTCAACATTGCACCCTCTAGACAGATCATTAAACGGCTGTTGCAGGCCTTGTAAAATTGGCCCGATTGCCTTTGCACCACCAATACGCTCCGCGATTTTATAGCCAATATTGCCTGCCTCTAGGTTAGGAAAAACGAAGATATTTACAGTATCTGATGAAGAATGATTGGGTATTTTTCTAGCGGCCACTTCTGGCGCAAAAGCCGCATCAAATTGTAATTCATCCGGAAGGATTTTTCCTGGCGCGACCTTCTTCGCAAGCTCAATTGCTTTTTTTATCTCATGTACCTTTGCATGAGAAGCACTGCCACAAGTAGAAAAAGATAAAAAGCCAGTTACTGGATTTTCATCGAATAAGGCCAGATAACTGTTGGACCCCGAATACGCTATTTGCGCTAACGCCTCTGCATCGGGATCAATAACCAAACCACAATCAGAGAACATTACCGTCTCATGGCGGGAATGGTGCGGCTGATCCATCACCATCAGAAAAAAACTTGATACAAAGGTATATTCAGGACTGCATCCAATAATCTGCAATATCGTTTTTACGGTCTGTGATGTTGTATAGACAGCTCCGGCGACGCCTCCATCAACCATTCCCAGGTGAACCATCAATGCGGCACAAATCAGCGGATCACGTATAGCGGCAATGGCCCCTTCCATAGTAACGCCTTTGTGCTTGCGAAGTTTGAAATATGCTGCGCTCAATTTCTCAGCATTGCCCGAACAATGCCTTGATGAATCTACGATCTCAATCTCGCCTTTAAATCCTTTTATCCTAAGCAATCTATATATTTCATCTACATCACCGATCAGGACTGGCTCGCATAGGCTTTCATATTTTGCGCGAATTACTGCGTCTAATATGCGTTCATCCTTAGCTTCCGGAAATACAATTTTTTTCCGGGAAGCCATCGCTTTTTCGATCACAGAAGAAAACTGAGCCATTTTAAACTGATTAACCGATATCAAGTTGTAAACGGATATCCTCAGAATCAATCCCCGCGACCTGCACAGGTTTTTTCATTGCATCTCGTCTGAACGGTTCCCCGAGTTCCTGATTAAGAATGCATTCAATGAAGGTTGTTACGCCATCTTCCATTTGTGCGCGGATAGCTTCCTCAAGAGCGGAGGAAAGCTTTTCTTGCGTTACAACCTGAACCCCTTTCATACCACAAGCTTCTGCAATTTTCGCATAATGCACATCAAGGTCTAATTCGGTACCAACAAAGTTATCATCAAACCAAAGCGTCGTATTTCGCTTCTCCGCGCCCCATTGGTAGTTCCGGAAAATTACCATCGTAATAGCTGGCCAGTCATCACGGCCACAAGCTGTCATTTCATTCATGGAAATCCCAAAAGCCCCATCTCCTGCAAACCCGACAACGGGAACAGACGGTTGTGCGATTTTGGCTCCAAGAATTGCTGGAAAACCATAACCACAAGGACCAAATAAACCAGGAGCTAAGTACTTACGTCCGGTTTCAAATGTTGGATAGGCGTTTCCAATAGCGCAGTTATTACCGATATCTGATGAAATAATCGCTTCACGCGGTAAGGAACGTTGAATGGCTCTCCAAGCCTGTCTCGGGCTCATACGGTCAGGTTGTCGATCTCTGCTTCTTTCATTCCATGTTGTACCAGGGTCATCATCTTCATGGTCCATCGATGATAAGGTCTGTAGCCAAGATGATTTGGTTCTATGAATATGCGCCTCACGCTCTGCACGTTCTTCAGCGGTTGTTTCTGTCTCGATCAAATCTGTCAAGGTTTCAGCAACTTTTTTGGCATCACCTTGAATACCTACAGTCACTGGCTTTGTCAGACCAATACGGTCTGCATTAATGTCAACCTGAATAAGTTTTGCATCGGTAGGCCAATAATCAATTCCGTATCCCGGCAATGTAGAGAATGGATTAAGACGTGTACCTAGTGCCAGAACTACGTCTGCTTCTGAAATCAACTCCATCGCAGCCTTCGAACCATTATATCCCAATGGTCCAACTGACAGAGGATGGCTCCCCGGGAAGGCATCATTGTGTTGGTAGTTACAGCAGACAGGTGCGCCTAGTTTCTCTGCTAATTTAACTGATTCCGCAATCGCATCACCCAAGACAACGCCAGCGCCATTCAAAATGACAGGCTTCTTTGCTTCAGAGAGCAGTTTAGCAGCGTCATTAAGTGCACTTTCACCACCTGCTGGACGTTCAAAGCGAACAATTTGGGGTAATTTACAGTCAATAACCTGCGTCCAGAAATCTCTTGGTATATTTATCTGAGCAGGGGCACAGCCACGCCATGCTTTCATAATAACACGGTTTAGAACTTCAGCGATACGACTTGGGTCACGCACTTCTTCCTGATAGCAAACCATATCTTCAAAGAGCTTCATCTGCTCGATTTCCTGAAAACCACCTTGGCCAATCGTCTTATTCGCGGCCTGAGGAGTTACAAGCAGAAGCGGTGTATGGTTCCAATAAGCAGTTTTTACAGGTGTAACAAAATTCGTGATGCCAGGGCCGTTTTGCGCAACCATCATCGACATTTTACCACTTGCACGGCTAAAACCATCTGCCATCATCCCGGCATTGCATTCATGCGCACAATCCCAAAAGGTTATCCCCGCCTTAGGGAAAAGGTCAGAAATTGGCATCATAGCTGATCCAATAATCCCAAAGGCATGCTCAATACCATGCATCTGCAAAACTTTTACAAAGGCTTCTTCTGTTGTCATTTTTGTCATAATATTTCCCCGTCACTAATATTTAAGCCGCAAGCAAGCCAAATGCCTGATCAAGCCTTGAAACAATTTCATCAATGTCAGATTTTGCCGCTATTAATGCTGGCGTTAAACAGATCGTATTGTTCAATTTATTAAAACTACGATTGGTTCGGCCAATCATCAGATCATGAGCCATACAAAGGCCTTGAAAACGAACGATCTCAGCCTCATCCAGTGGCTCTCGAGTATTTCGATCTTTTACCAATTCAAGCCCTAAAAGCAGACCAAGACCTCGAACATCGCCAATAACTTCGTGTTTTTCAGCAAGCTCGAAAAGCTTATCCTTAAAATAAGCGCCGATAACGCGCGCATTATCAACAAGCTTTTCTTCTTGAATAATTCGAATATTTTCAAGGGCCGCGGCATGGCCGCCAGCACATCCGCCAAATGTACTTATATCTCGGAAATAACCTAGGGGATCCTGATTATCTGATTTAAACCCGTTGAAAATATCCTCAGTCGTAACAGTGCACGAGATAGCTGCATATCCGCTGGCCACCCCCTTTGCCATTGTCACGATATCTGGCTTAACACCAAAGTGCTCATAGCCAAACCATTTACCAGTACGCCCAAATGCACAAACCACCTCGTCCATATGCAACAAAACATCATATTGACGGCATATTTCCTGAATGCGTTCAAAATATCCCTTGGGGGGCACGATTACACCACCACCAGCAGTGATTGGCTCCAAAATTACTGACCCAACAGTATCGGGACCTTCTTGAAGAATGACACGTTCCAGATCATTTGCACTGAATTCTGCAAATTCTTCCTCGCCACCCACAAATGACGTACGATAACGATCGCAGTTCGCAAATTCTACAAAACCATCGACAAAAGGCCCATAGTCGGCACGGCGTTGCTCCTGACCAGTGGAACTCAAGGCTGCTATTGTTGTTCCATGATAATCCCTGTGACGATAGATAACTTTGTGCTTACGCCCATCCCCCTTCAAATGAGCAAGTTGGCGAACCATTTTATATGCTTTCTCGTTCGCCTCTGAACCAGAATTCGAATAATAAACACGCCCCATGCCTGGCATTTTATCTAAAAGCTTCTCAGCAAATAGGGCACCTGGAACGGTACCACCAGTACCTGCGAAAAAGCACATTTTAGTAAGCTGTTCACCAACAACTCGCCCCATACTTTCACGGCCATATCCAATATTGACTGACCAAACGCCGCCTGAGGTCGCATCAAGAAATTCACGCCCTTTAGCGTCCGTAATGATTAGACCTTTGCCTTCTACAGCAACCAAAGGGTCAACCATTTCAAATGCCTGATGCTGCGTCAAATGATGCCATACAGCGTTGCGATCAATTTCAACAACATCGGGCTCAATTGCATTCATGATTGTCATTGCAAAGCCTCCCAGATTAGCCAACGGAAGTCGTTAAAGACTCTAAATATTCCAGAAGTTTTATAAGAGTGTTGCGCAAAAGGCCTTAGGTCCAGTTTTTACAAACATTTGCACCCAAGAAAATTACTGGCTAGCAGAACTGTTTGCCAAGTTTACTCATTGCAGCGATGTGTAATTTTGGCCGGTCAATTACAATAGCTTGAGGCTAAGCTTAGTGTTTCAGTATTTCCAAAAGGAATCTTATAGCTACAGTCATGATGCATTTTTAATAGAATAAGCCTCCAATACTTCACCTTAGTACTAAACAGTCTTCCACAAATATTGTGTTGGGCTCTAAGTTAATCTTAACGAGGCCCTGTCTAAGTACTATTTTTCTGGTGGAGATTGCGGTAAACACAAAGATCTTTGACGTCCGCGTTTGCTTGCGATCAGTTTCGTAAAATGATTATAGAAAATAATGTTAGCTAAATGATGCTGCGAGTCCAATTCATTATTTTATTTCGATCGACGTTTGGCTTATTCCAGCCGTGCCAAACGTATGAATTATCCGGAACGACTGTTCGCAAAGCCTGTAATTAACGGGTCAAAATAGCTGGCGGATGCTGAAACAGGTTCACTGTGCGGATGCCAGGAATTGCCTAATTGTGTTGCTGCGAAGCGCCTGCCGCTTGCAGCAAAAATTGTCCCAAAGATAATATGTTCAGCTGCTTCCATATTGATTGTCCGAATTGAATTGTCGAGCATACCTTGCGCAAGGAGTTCCACATACTGGGCTTTCAATCGATTAATTCGCGCCTTCACGACAGTGTATGAAGCTTTATCCAGCATATTGATTAAATTCTGCCGAATAAGAGGGTCATGCTCGGTGATATGGTTTTCAAACAGCAATCTGATTGCGCTTTCAAGCTTCGGCAGCGTTTGTTGGCCTCCCAATTCCTGCGCCTGATCGAACGCCTTTTCAATAAGGTCGCAGCTCCTATTGAAGCATTCAATCAGGAATGTCTCTTTATCTGCAATCTGATAATATAGTGCCCCCCTTGTTACTCCAAGTTCGGCAGCAATATCATCCAGGGACAAGTTGCGATATCCACTACGATTGAGATAACGGATTCCTGTTCTTAAGAACGCATCACGCTTCATATTATTACGAGCGTTCCGATCAAAAATATCCTGAAAGTCGATCGTTGGGTTTCGCGAAATGGGCATCACATTTGGTCGTTCGCTGAGATTTGACAATCCAAAAGTCATCAAATCACAAAACTCATCAATTGATTGATCATATAAGCGCGGCGGGATGGTTTCCAGCCAGCTAGGGATATATTGCAAAACGTTGAAAGCAAAGAAGGTGGCGGCATCGACTGATTGAACTGAAATTGAATTATCAGAAATACCTTCTTCCAAAAAGGCACGGAAATTTTCGATCTGCTGTTGATATCGGGTCAGTATTACCGGTTGATCTTCTTCAGCAAGACCTGACAGATCGCTCATTAATGCCAGGGGGTTATGAGTGCCGTTGTTAATGGCAGTCTGTACTTCAAGAAATGATCTGAAAAATTTAATTACTTTTGCAAGGCCATTTGACTCAGTAGAAGCATCTGCCAATTGAGTGTCCATGAAATTACAAGTCGCAGCATAAGCATTTTCCAACAGACGTTCTTTATTCTTAAAATGGTAGCTGATGCTGGTTTTACTTAAGCCAAACGCTTCGCCAATATCTTCAAGCCGGGTGTCGTAATAGCCTTGATGATTAAATTGTCGGATTGCTTCACACAGAATTAGCTCACGCTTTGAGCCTGTTTTCTTTCGAACAGCAGTAATGTTTGCAGCAGGTGTCAAAGCGTATCCAATATCCATGTTTGTAGCTTTAGATATAACATCAGTAGGTTATCCAAGGCCTGCGAAAGTTTCAACTACTGATAATATATACGGTATTTTTAAAAACTGAACAACTTGTATTTTTTTATTGACATGAATAAAATTTTGCATAGCCTTATATTCAGCTTATGTGGCTGAGGAGGTTTTTCTGCCACCGGCAATTATCATTAATCATCAATCAAACTATAAAATTGAGACATGATTAGGTGGAAAATCGGGGAGAAAGATTTATGAGTTATATCGAAAAAACTAAACGATTTGATTGTAAAAAGTCATATTGGCATGGGTTTTCATCGTTAAAAACAATCATGTTGACCGCAGTACTATCATCAACAAGCCAAACAGTGTTTGCGCAGGATGCTGACGATGAGGAAACTATTGATACTATAGTTGTCACCGGCTCAAACATCCGCTCAAGAAATAAAGATTTCCGCACAGCCTCGCCAGTGCAGACAGTTGGTGACAAGCAAATCGCGGATACAGGCGCTGTGCGTATTCAAGATATCTTTAAGGGTATTACTGCTAACTCTGGGTCACAAACTTCGAATGTTCAGAATAACCTCCAAGGGTTATCTCAATTCTCTTTACGAGGTCTGGGCGTTGGTTCAACTTTGACATTAATAAACGGGCGACGTGCAGGGTTAGCTGCTATCTCTGACTCTTCAGGCCAACTGTTTACAGACTCAAACCAATATCCCATTAATTTCATCGAACGTATTGAAGTTCTAACTGATGGTGCATCATCCACTTATGGTTCTGAAGCTGTGGCCGGAATTGTTAACATCATAACACGGGACCGATTTGAAGGATTTGAACTAACGGCAGAAGGTCGTACGTCCGTTCATGAATCATTTCAAGTTGGTTTAGCATATGGCCAAGAAATTGATAACGGCCACTTCTCAATCTTCGCGCAATATTACACACAAGGCGGTAATGTTCGCTCAGATTTTGATTTCATTGCGGAAGGGAATACGGCAGACGCAGGGACTGCAGGGCTATTTGACTCTATCACAGGGGCACCGGGGAGATTTAATCTTGCTGTGCCTGATCCAACATCGCCAGGAGGCTTTGCTCGCAGTGGTACGAGTATAGGTGATCCGGATTGTCAAGCTGCTGGTGGTATTCCAAATACGGAGTCTGATGGCACAAATTGCCGTTTATTATTCCTGGACCAGCGCAGAATTATTGCTGAAGAAGATCGTATCCAGATTTTTTCTCAGTTAAAATATGACTTCACGGATCGCTTACATTTTTTCAGCGAAGCTAGTTTCTCACGTAATAACATCCGTGATGGCGTCGGAAGTTTGTTGACGCGTCAAACAACTACTGCAGGTGGATTCCTGATCCCTGCAGGTCATCCGTTCAACTTTTTCGTTCCTGACGGCAATGGCGGTATCTCATTTGCAGGTCCAGGCGCTTTTGCATCAGACCCAACGCTTCAGGCGGCACCATTAATTTTCCGCGGCCGTGTGTTAGGTGCAGATGCAGACGGTCCAAACCTTTCAGATGTTGATACGACTTTTACAAATATTCGTCTTGTTGGTGGGTTCGACTATGATATTGGTGAAAGTTGGACCTTAAATGCCAGTTATGTTTGGGCAAATTCAGATTTCAATCGCATTCAACCAAATGAATTTGATATTCTGGCTTTTCAAGCTGCTCTGTTAGATGGGTCATTTAATCCATTTGGTACTCGGGTTACTGATCCAACCTTCGTCTCTCCAAGGGACGGCGTCTCGGTAGCCGGAAATAGTGAGGCAGTACTCAATCAAATCGCGCTGTTCAGGAATGACAATGCACAAGTAACACAACAAGTTGCTGAAGTTATTCTTTCTGGTGAAACTCCTATTACATTGCCAGGTGGTCCGGTTGCTGTCGCTGTAGGGGGACAGTATCGGAGCATCAATCTAGAAGATATACCGGATGGCCGTTTTCAAAACGGTAATAACCGCTTGCTGGAAACGATTCCTGCAGTATTTGGCTCTCAGGATGTCTATGCATTTTTTGGTGAAGCGGTTTTCCCTGTAACTGACAGAATAGAAATACAAGGAGCTGTAAGGTTTGAGGACTTTGGAGACGAAGGTGGTAGTACTGTAGATCCGAAAGTTGCCGTAAAATTTGACCTAACAGATGAAATCTCATTCCGAGGGTCATTTGGTACTTCATTCCAAGCACCTTCAATTCGCCAGATTTCAGGCGTCACTTCACAGGCGACGATTAATGATCCGGCTGATCCCGGCGGAGGGGCGTTTATCATTACGGTCGTCACACAAGGCGGACCAGACCTAACCCCGCAAACCGCGGAGAACTTTAACTTTGGGCTTGTATATCGCGCAGATTGGGGGCTTGATCTATCGGTTGATTATTTTACTTATGATTATCAAAATCTTATACTAGCAGATGCGGACCCACAATTTATCTTTGACCAAGTCTTTGCGGGTAATTTGCCTCCAGAGCTTGCTACTCGCGATGCTGCGGGGCAGCCAGCTGTTGCAACGGCCTTCTTCGATAATTTTGGCGACGCAACGGCATCTGGGTTCGATATAGTAGGACGCTATCGATTTGAAATTGGAGAGATAGCAGCGACAATTGACGCGTCGAGTACGATTATCACCGAATTTGACTCATCAATCTTCGGAAATATTCGTGGTAGCAGAAACTTCACAAATGGATTTGGTTCGACACCGGATTTTAAACTAAATGCAGGCCTAACACTTGATTATGATATTCATACTTTCAATATCACAGCGCGCCATATTGGAAATTATCTAGACGACCAGACCAACACTACCATTGACGGTCAGACAACAATTGATTTGCGATACGCTGTCAATCTGGACCCCGTGATTGGTGGAGAAGGAACCACACTGGGAGTAGGTGTAACCAATCTCTTTGACTTAGATCCTCCATCCCTTAATGCTCGGCCTCTTTTTGATACGGAAGTAGCAGACCCTCGTGGACGTCAGGTCTTTATAAACATCCGACAACGTTTCTAACGAAAGTAATGAGTAAGACGAGCACAATATCAAGCTCGTCTTACTATATTAAGCTTCCAATAGCCCATAAATGAGCCACTCCATCTCGATCGACATCGAAACTTCCATCCAATTTTTTCTTGTGTTTTCATATAGGTGAGCCAAAATGACTGACGTAAATATTATAGACCATAAGACATCTATAAATGAGGGCGATACTATTTCTGACGATACTTCAAAGAAGGTTGGACTAATTGCGGGCCCATTGCTTGCTTTATTGATATACTTATTTTTCAGACCCGTTGGCCTACCTGAAGAAGCAACTTATGTCGCTGCAATTGCGACACTTATGGCTGTCTGGTGGGCAACTGAGGCAACCCACGTAGCAGTTACCTCATTTCTTCCAATGATATTATTCCCTATATTTGGTGTAGGGCAAATGACCGTGGTTGCAAGCTCTTACGCCAATCCTATCGTATATTTGTTTATGGGTGGATTTGTGATGGCGATTGCCATCGAAAAATCAGGCTTGCACCAACGCGCAGCGTTAGGTGTATTTCGTATTGTGGGAGTTAATGCCAAATCGATCATCGGTGGCTTCATGGTAGCTGCAGCACTTATCAGCATGTGGGCATCAAATACCTCGACCGCACTTATGATGCTCCCAATTGCGATGTCTGTTGTCTATGTGATCAAGGAGTCAATGCCTGAACTTAAAAGTGAAGATGTCAATAATTTTGAAACATCTATATTTCTTGGCCTTGCTTATGGAGCCACAATGGGTGGAATTGCGACGCTGGTAGGCACACCCCCTAATGCGTTTATGGCGGGCTTTATGCAATCGACATATAGTATTGAAGTAGACTTTGCAAAATGGATGATCATTGGCGTACCTCTTGCCGCTGTTATGCTACCCATCATATGGTTTGTACTGGTGAAACTTCTGTACCCTGTTCGTTTTATGGCTTCTGAAAGGACTCTAGGGCATCTGAAAGCAAAGCATCAATCACTTGGTAAGCTTAGTGTCAATGAGCAACGGACATTAATTTTATTTATTACATTGGTACTTGGATGGCTTTCCCGGAAACCTATCGTTGCTTTAACCGGAATTGCCGAGCTTACAGATGCCGCTGTAGCGATGACAGCAGCTATTGCAGCATTTTTAATTCCGAGCAGCAAGCGCGGTGAGGCTTTGGTAGTGTGGGAAGATACAAAACGCCTTCCTTGGGGGGTTCTCATTCTTTTTGGCGGGGGGTTAGCACTCGCTGGTGCAATGACTGCATCCGGCCTTACCAGTTGGATTGGGCAACAGTTGGCTCCATTAGGTGCCTTGCATATTGCAGTACTTGTGGTCGTTTCCTGTACACTTGTCATTTTCCTTACAGAACTCACCTCAAATACGGCAACAGCAGCAACATTCCTGCCAGTGATGGCTTCGCTTGCTATTGAAACCGGAAATAATCCATTGGTTTTTGTTGTTCCGGTAACACTCGCCGCGAGCTTCGCGTTCATGCTACCTGTTGCGACACCACCTAATGCTATTGTCTTCAGTTCCGGTCGTGTTTCTATACCGCGAATGATGCGTGCAGGCTTCGTTTTAAATCTGATTGGCATTATCGTATTAACACTGGTGGCAACCATTTTCGTACCAATTGTATTTGGCTAGAAGGGTGCTGTCAGTTTAATGCTAACTAGTCTCAAATGTCACTTTTCTGGTGAGATTTTATGCCGTAATTTCCGCAAGCTGACGCCATGTCGAAAGAGCTGCGGATCAGTATTTTTTGAAAATGTCTCGGTTACTTAGGTGTCGTTCTCCATTAAAGTGATTATATAGTGAGGCATGCATCGAGGCGAATTTATGTAAGCTTCGCATTCGCCTGAACCGGAGCTTGGCTCGTTCTTGTCGTCGGAAGGAAAGGTGTGAATTTTGACGTAAACGTTTGCGTCGCAAACACATCTGTTGTTGAGGTGTCAGTGCAATAGATTTTTGCCATCTTAGTGTAAGATGGGAAATCCAACTAAGGTCGCAAAATAAAATGTATAGAAAATAAGTGGTTAGCCAGATAGTGGCGGAGACGAAGGGATTAAAGTCTTCTCCGTTACTAAAATTCTAAGTCATTTTATTAATTGAATATTCCCATCCATGGTTCATTCAAGTATCGATTTATAGAGTATAATATAGTGTAAATTTAGTGCAAAGAGAAAGCGTGCAATTAATTGCATCGAATTAAAGATAATGCTACTGAGGATAATTCTGAATAGGTTGATTTCTCTACAATGTTCTATAACCCGTCCGGGTATATTTTAACATTACAAAACTAGTCTTCGAACTCTTGCAAAGAAAGCGGGAAACGAATGTTCATCAATACTGCGAGATGGATCACTTTTCGAGATGTTTTAAAATAACGAAATGGATTTTTATGCATCTGATGAAGATAGGGTAGTGGATACACTTGATCAACATCTATTTGCTTTACCAATCCCCCCCCATCACTGTATCCCACAATCAATTATAAACCAGATTTTTGTAAATCAAGACTCGTCTACACGTGACAATACCTAGTGAAATGCCCATGGACTTGCGGACACTTATTCACAGATTTTGAAATAGCGCATTTTGTTGGTTCACAAACGTGATTGTGGACGACATTCAAGCCGGTTACCCAGTAAATCTCAAAAGGTAATCAGAATCACCTGATAAGAGAGAGACGTGAGATGGCGAAAACTATGCTGCAGATTTTGAAAATTGGCTTTGCTCTTTTAACCTTAAACTTTCTTGCAATACCGAGCAAAGCGGATGATACGTCATATGATTTGCTGATAAAAAATGTCATCCTGATTTCCCCTGAACGCGACCTCCCGCTTAAAAATGTTCATATTGCGATAAAGGGGGACAAAATTGTCAGAGTCAGCAGAGAACCTATCAAGTGGCATGCAAAAAAAGAAATTGATGGCACAGGAAAATACCTAACTCCCGGGCTGATTGATAGTCACGTACACCTTTATCATGCGCCCGGCCTAAAGCGTCATTATACATCTAACTATGACGCCTTATATAATCAGTATTTGGATCAAATGCCTCGCAGTTACCTATATTATGGTTATACAACCATTGTTGAAACAAACGCTGACGTTCAATCCAATAAACGATTTTTGTCAACGCCGATACACCCTGAATTGATACATTGCGGTAAAGGCGTCATTTTGAGTGACGGATTTATGGCAATGGAGTTCCCGAAGAAATCTCTATTAAGCTATGCACCAAATTTTCTTCATGACCGGTTCAACGATGGGTATCTACCGAATGGTGTTGATGCTGCAGATCATAGCCCAAAAGCTGTCGTTAAAAACCGCCTGAAGGCAGGGGCAAAGTGCTTGAAGATTTATTATGAAGAAGCCCTGTGGATGCCCGAACAAGAACGCAAATTTAGTTTGCCAAGTGTCCAAATTATGCAGGAATTAGTATCTGAAGCTCATGCACACAATCTACCCGTAATTTTACATGGCACATCACCGGCGGCATATTCTTTTGGTGCAAATGTGGGGGTGGATATTATGGCGCATGGCTTGTGGGATTGGCGAAACAACAATTATAGCCTGCCGGATGTACCTGAAAACGTAACTACTTCTATATTAGAGGTGGCAAAGTCAGGTATTAAAGTTCAGCCAACTTTCGGTGCACTCCGTCATACGATTTCCATGTTTGATTTTGGTTTACTGGAACGAAAGGGCCTAAAACATGCTTTGCCGACTGATTTCATTTCTTACCTAAAAACAGATGGTCAACGTCAAAAAGATATTTTCCTGAGACTCTTTGGGGAGAAAATCGTTACAGGTGGAGGCAAAAAAAATGTCAGTTTAGCAATGGAAAAGATGTTTACTAGATACGGGCGGATTGTTGGCGATATGAATTCCAAGAAAGTTCGCTTTTTATTTGGAACAGATACTTCATCTGGTGGTTTTGGATGGGGCTCGCTAGCGGGGTTTAGTAGCTATGTAGAAATGCAAAACTGGGAACAGAGCGGTATTTCTCTCAAATCAATATTTGCAGCGGCAACACAAGAAAACGCCAGAGCATTTGGCATACAAGATCGTTTGGGAACTATTGAAGAAGGTAAGCAGGCAAACTTGTTGCTGCTTACCCAAAACCCATGGGAAACTATTGAAGCATACGATAATATCGAGTGGGTTGTTTTAGGCGGTGTTGCTCATGACAGGAATAATTTTAGTGCTCTTAAGGATGATACCTCCAAACAAGCAGTGCATTAGTTTAAAAAAGAAAGTGTAATATGAGCAATTTGCCAGAAACGCCCATAGTAGAACTTGTCGTCTACAAGATAAAACAAAGTATGCAGGCAACATATGTAAATACCTCAATCGAAGAATTTCGTGAGTTTGTGATGAGTTTTGAAGGATGTATTAGCTATGAATTTTACAAGTGTATGGGTGAACCAAATGTATTTATGGATATTGTAAAATGGGAAACTCTGGAGCTTGCAGAAAAAGCGGCACGTAGGGTCAAGATTTACCAGAAAAGGCCGGAATTTAGTGCTTACCTGGCTTCTTTTGAAACCGTGGATATATTCAACCATTTCAATTTACAAAAGAGTTGGAAACAGAACTAACATCGCCATTGTATTGGCATAATAAAAATCAATCCAAGCGAGGGATAATGAGAAATCTACTTTACGCGATGCTTTATGTAGTTGTTGGTTTGAACGGCCTGTGGGCTAGTGAACCAGAGGCCAAACCATTTACCTACCCATATGACATGAAGGTATATGACCTTCCTACCGCAGCCAACGGGGTGGACTATCAACTGATAATCCGAGCCCCTCTCAGACCACCCGCCGACGGCGAGAAATCGTCAACATTCTATTTTCTGGATGCTTTGGCCAACATGACGCCAGCTGCGGCAATGTCTTATAACTATGAAATCTTCAATTACATTCCATCTGCTTATTTTGTTGGTATTGGATACAAAAACGAAGAAGGCGATTTCTGGAAAGAAGAGAACCGTACCCGTGATTATACGCCAACCAAATTTAAACCTCCTGCGGGTCATTTTTTAGAAAAGAGCCGAAAGGACTGGGTTGGCTCCGGCGGCGCTCCGGCTTTCTTTGATGTGGTGGAAAAAGAAATCATTCCGTTCATGGAAGCAAACTTCGATGTCCATAAAATGGACCGGGTTCTGATTGGCAAATCCACCAGCGGTCTTGGGGCAACTTATGCACTGTTGAATAAGCCAGGGTTATTTAACCGATATGTGATCATCAGTCCGGCTATTTGGTGGGATGACTGGCTTTTGCCTCGCGAAGAACGCTGGGTGATGAAAGCCGCGCGCGCCACAAAAGAGACTGAGTACTCGGGTGAAACACGCGTCTATTTTGCGGTTGGTGAAGCAGAAGAACGTCTTGATCTGGTGACCGATCTGTATGTGCTGGCAAACAACTTGCGCAAGCGCCGGAATGATAGACTAAAGATAAATCTGGAAGTTTTGTCGGGTGAGCAACATGAAGGAGTTTTTCCCTCCGCTTTCATGCGTGGTATCGTAGGTGTATATGCTGGTGAAACGGACCGAAAACCATCGTCCAGTCCGCTAAAATGGGAATGAACTTTACCCAGGCAAAAGTTCGGTACAGAAAGATAGCGCTCGCCCGTGTCATAGCAGAAGCCATAGCTTTGGTGCCTATTGATTTGCCTTCCAATGCTGTGTGAACCTTCCCATCGGAAGAAATGCTGACTATCGTAACCTCTTAATGAGCATTGCTGAACGCCAATTCTTTGGCATCCTCCGCATTATTGGAATACATCGGCCAGAAAGTCAGTTTCCATTGCGTGAAGCACAAAACCGCCCTCAATACCATTTCGATCAGAAGAAAAGACAATTTTCTTGCCGTCAGGGGGATACATGCCACACCTGATAAATTACACGCTTGCTATCAGAAGTAATCCCAACTGGCATTGTGTATACAGGATTATCATGTTTCTGCTTATCTTGGGCCATGGCAATGGCCATGATAGCTAGTAAGAGAGTGCTGCCTACTACCAAGCAAATTCTATAAACGCGCGGAACCTTAGAAGTATGTTGATCGCTCTGTTTCATTCGCACCACCATTGTTAAGCTCATATGTTCGTTTTAAGGAATGTTAAAGTGAACATCGTCCACAATCATATTTGTGAACCCTTGAAAAAGGCTGCAAAAGCTGTAAGAGGTTCGTGACAATAGGAAAATGATATGCAATTTATCCCGTTTACGTCCGCTATATTACTAGCTATTATTGCCGGGTCTTTATATCGCGCTCCATCTGCGTACCAATATACCAATCGCATCCTCGCCGGATTACTTGCAGTACTTTCTATGCAGATGTTTGGCCTGACTGCGAGATTGTATGAGGTATATCTGGAAGCCTATATATTCAACAGCGTTCTGGCCATGTGCGTGGGGCCATTAATTTACCTCTATCTGTACAACCTGACAAAAGGCAGGATGTTGTTGAAGGCAAGATATATGCATGTATTACCGGCGCTAGTTTCACCTCTGGTATTTTTCTTCACTCGGAATACTCAAATCATACCAGATATTTTTATTTTGATTAGCTTGATTGCCTATAGCCTGTTGTCTGCACAACTGCTTTTATATAATAATAGAAAAAGACTTAACGAACTCCCCGAGCACATTCGAAGGTTTGCATTATTTTGTCTCACCTTTTTGTTTGTACTGACTGCAATGGATTTGCTCATCTATTTTGAGATTAGTTTTTTGGATGATGGCCATGCGCCCGTTAGTCTTGTAGTTGTGTCATTCGTCTTTGCATTGGTCAGTTTGTTCTCAGCTTGGTCTTTGCTCAACAGAGCCGATGCAGTTGCATGGGTATTTAAGCGCAAATATGAGGCGGCACCCATAGACACTAAGTACTCGCTTGATAGCCATCGCGAAGTGATCGCAAAATTAGACAACCTCATTATGAAAGAACAGATTCACTTGAATTCCGAGACGAACCTTAAAAGCCTTGCCGAAGCTTTAGGCGCACCTGAACGGTTAGTATCAAACGCTATTAATCAAAAATATAATAAAACAATTAGGCGTTTTATAAATGACCTCAGAATTGAAGAAGCTCAGAAGCAACTTGTTAGCTCTAATGAGGATATTTTAAGCATCATGCTCAATGTGGGTTATGAGACTAAATCGAACTTCTATCGAGAGTTTCATAATACAGTTGGTTGTTCACCAAATGAATATAGAAAAAAACAGAAAACCTAACTTAACGGTGGATGCGATCAGCCTAAAAACGAACTCGTCTTAGTTTGCCTTATTTGGTTCGATTCTCAAGCTGTTATCTCTGGAAGTTAAAATCGCTCCAGAAGTACTTCGGACCAGAAGATGGTGAAATTTGTTATGCTGATAGCTTCCGATAAGACTCTATTATGGACAGCGATAAATCCATGCAATTAATTGCATTTGATAATATCAACTCTCCTATCTGCATATAATATTGACGTGTATAATATATTAGATTGCTAGAAATACGATCAATTGTTAAACAATTTAATTGTTCTTACGGAAGTTTTCTAACGAAAAAACAGTAAATCTGACTTGCTAGTAGTTTGCGAAAGGGACTGAATGCTAACTAAATCTGATGTGGATACAAAACCTGTCGTAGATTTGTTTTCTTCACTCGGCGTGGAATTTGCTCTACTTGTACCCACTGTAACTGCAATGAAAAAAAGCATTATTGATGCGACAAGAGGCTTTAGGAGCTTCTTAGAAATTACTGATTTGCACTTTTATGGCAAGCAATTGCAAGGTCCTGACAATAAAGTTCTGTTACCGTTAAAGATGTTTTCTGGTAATTATGAAGTTGACAAAATGGCCAGCCTCTATCGCCCAGTAACTAAGAACGGTGATCCTAGAATTTGGTTTTATGGATTAAAGGCAATCGCAAATCATAATAACCTATTGGCCATGATAAAATACAATGATGGCATTGCACTGTTTAACTGCAGTTCTAGAAAAACTTGGGACGGATTAATCGACCCTGATAGCGATATTCGTAATTTTATCCGGGCTACAAAAGAAAAACAGAATGAAATTAAGCAAGAGCTGTTGTTTAAATTGAAAGACATTGCCAAACTTGGTTTTGTTAAGGCTGTAGGCCATGGCCCAAAAGCTGTTGGGGAAACTCTAGAGAGTTTACTAGGTATTGCTGCCAACTCAAGTAAGAAGCCTGACTACAAAGGAATAGAAATAAAATCTGGCAATGCATCAAAATCAGGAAATACAACGAAATTAAAGACAATTATAAGTATGGCACCTGACTGGAAACGATCCAATGTATCGAATGCGGTAGATTTATTATCCTCTCATGCTTACATGTCTGATGGGCGGTTGAGCTTGGCTTTTACAATGCATTCCCAGCAGCCAAATACAAAGAATTGGCAACTCACTGTAGATATAGAGGGTGACATATTATGGGCTGGCAAGCCTGTCGAATCTGATGCAGAAATACTGTTTTGGGACATGCAAAAATTGATGGATCGTATGAGAGTTAAGCATAGAATGACAGCATGGGTTTCAGCTAAAAAGAAGGTTGAGAATGGAGCGACTTATTTCAAGTATGAAAAGGTTACGTTCACTGATAACCCTCCCATCTCACAAGTTCCCTATAGATTGGCTGATGGGACACTTAAGGTTGATTTAACGATGCATCTTAAGGAAAATGGTAAGGCAAGAGATCATGGTTACTTATTTAGGGTTCAAGAGAAAGACCATCATCTAATGTTCCCGCAACCTGAAGTCATTAGTTTAATGTAATAATTATATTATGGATTAAATTTGGACCAATGCTTAATAACAGTTTTGGGTGGGCCTAAGTCTTTTGCGTATACATTCCAACAATCCATTGATGGTTTCCACCTATTTGAACGATCCTCATCTCCTATTTTCCAAGATCGCTTTTTTTCGTTGAATTTTTTCCTGCTGATAGCACCAACTATATAAGCGGTGTGGAAGCGAGTGATATCATTTTGTGGGTTGCTCGCATCTCTCTCAAGAGAGATAAAGAGATAGAAGTCAGGGTCTTGATGGCTGTGGTTGTAATCCGGGACTGTGCATTCGTAACTCATTTGCATTGGGACTGTTCTGTCTTTTGTTTTTATTTCAAAGGTGTTTTTTCTGTCCCCGAGTTTATAATCATGTGTTGTTAGATTGCGTTCGTCATAAATTACGATATTGTTTTTAGTTAGCCAATTTTCGGCAATCACTTCTCCTAGAATGCCTACCACATTAGCTTCATGTCCTCTCATAGATAAGCGCCATTCAGGCATGTTGTTAGCACGTCTCGCAGCGAGTTTCCGGTCTTCATTCGTAATTTTAATTTCTAGCATAAAATATCTACCAGCAGCAATTATCAGCTAACATGAAAATTCAAATCTAAGATTATATGTGGTGTGACTGTTTGTAATGTAGTTTAAAGCGGGTTAATATTTGTGAAATCTTTATACCTACTGAATGAGCCATCTTAGGGGGAACTGCATTCCCAACTTGGGTATACTGTGGTACTTCTGTTCTGCGTTTTAAGCCGCCTGTTGTTTCTTTTGCCCTAAATTCAAATGTATCTGGGAAAGACTGAAAACGAGCCATTTCACGCACAGTGAGTGTCCGTGCTTCATATGGATGTACGAAATCATCGGGCAAACTTAGAACGGTTGGTGAAGGCTGGTTATCTCTCAATGGGCGTTGGCTGTGTTTCTTTGTGTGTAAGTCAAAAATATGTTTTTTGAGGCCTTTTAGTGAACGCGCAACGAGCTTACCATCTGGCGCTTTGCAGGGAAATGATACACTAGATAACTTTACGTCGAGTAGCGAATGCTTTTGTTCTTCCGATAATTCTATATCAACAGGAATTCCCATTACCTTTGCGGGCACATCATATCTTTGGAGAATTTGATAAATTCTAAATCTTTGTTGAATATGTGATGCATGATTTCGTAAATTATGATTTGTAAGTGCGTTCTTACGGTTAACTTGAGCGATTTTCGTAGGCATCCAACTTACGTCGTTACGCATATGATCAGCATAAGAGTTTTCAGGAATTTGGTAATTTTCATTGGTGTTGTTTAGCCAATATCCTTTAGATCGAATATCCCATAAAGCATCACGTACTGTTAAAATATTATCGCCAAAATGAGTGCCTTCGGGCGCTAATTCAGGTTTTTTCATAATTGTGTCTAATGCAGGGTCATCGAAATCAGACTTCCAAACACTTGTAGAGTCTTGCATGTTTTGTTGTTTAGCGATGTCTGCTCTTAATGCCAGTATCATAATTCTTGGGCGATGTTGCGGAACGCCAAAATGCATTGCGTTTAATAGTACAGGTTGGACTATATAGCCTTTTCCTGTCTCGCGAAGAATTTGTTGAATTTGTTCAAAAGGGCTGTCTTTTCCATGTTTTTCAAAGCGGCGGCTCATCCCCACAACATTTTCCATGATTACAGCTTTAGGAGATACGCGTTCAACCATTTCCAGAAACTGCCATGGGAGTTGATTTCGAATATCATCAGGATTTCGACGGCCTGCCATTGAGAAGCCTTGACAAGGAGGCCCTCCAGCAACAAGGTCGACTTCTTGGCTGACAAGGTCCGTCATGATTTGATCACTATCAAGTACTGCACGTAGTTCATTCACTACCAACTTCGATACTGCCTGATCTTCAATGGGTTTTGAGCAGTATGATTGCCATTCGTCTTCCCCATGTAATCTTTTTATGAAGTTGTGATAAAAAGTTTCAGCGGCCATATCAGACTTCTCAACAGCTAAAACAAGTTCAAAACCAGCTTGCTCAAGCCCTAATGATAATCCCCCACATCCAGAGAATAAATCGATATACTTTAATGCCATAATACTAACCTGTATAAATTATAATTATCATAACATGATCTCATGTGGAAATCCAGGATTAATGTATCGCTGTATAGCACAATTTAAGTTTTAATTTCAGGAAATTTCTGTCGAAACGTTCGCTTTGTGTTCTTTTTCTGATTTAGTATCTATGAAATGGATTTCCACTGAGAAAGTACAGTATTAGTTGAATATAATTGATCTATTTGAACGTTTTTAAAGTCGGTCCAAAACTTAGTGTTATTGCGGGTGTCTACTGAGTACTTTTTCTAAACAACTCTCACTTTGTCTAACTTGAGTTGATTAATGCTGCCTAAAATATATGCACAATGAAATCTCTTCAGGTCCTCAATATTACTATTTTTATCACGTTCTAAAGATACGAAAATATAATAATTCGGCTTATGATGTTCATGAATGTATAATGGAATATTACAGTCGTATTTTTTTTGAGAGGGAACTGTTCTGTCTTTAGTTTTCACCTCAAAAGTTTCTCCATTATTCAATTGATAGTCATGAGAGGTGCTATTTCTGTCGTCGCGAAACATAACGTTATTTTGCTTCAACCACTTTTCAACAATAACTTAATCTAATGTGCCAACTAAATTCGTTTCATTTTTGCGATGTGAGCCTTTGAATATGGGGAGTGTTTTAAGTTTACGAGAAACTTCAGCATAAATGGAATCATTGATAGTGAACTTTATCATTGAACTTCTTATATTTTCTCAAATACAGACCCTTCGTTTGGGCTGAAGAGTCTATTGTAAATCTTCACTAAATGATTATCAGTCATTCCCGCTATATAGTCGCATACAATCCTAGGGTTTTTATTCTGGTCAATGTATTTTTCGAAAATATCTTCGGGTAAATAGCAATATGGGTCACTGGTAAGAACATCAAATACTTTCAAAACCATCATTTGACCTCTAAACTCTAGATGCTGTACCTCGGCACTAAGAATCATTTTATGTTTAACAATCTCAATGAGAGAATCCAGTAGTTTTCTGTCGCCTTTCCGTAACACTGCTCTATATTGTATAAGGGGCTCCGCAAACTCTTCTATTCGAATAAATTGTACGTTTTGGATAAAGTAACCCACCAATAGATTGATGTATTTTTTGCGCTTACTACCGTTATTAAAAAGCAATTTAATAAGGCCTTCATATTGATCATTATCCAATTCTTGTGAATTTCTTCTGGCTGCAAATTCAATAAATGGTGCACAATCTTCCGCTGAAACATATTTACGGAAATGTTGTTCCGTTAACATTCCCAATGTTATGGCGTCTTCAAAATCATGGACCCCGTATGATATCTCGTCAGCGAGGTCCATAATGCTGCAATCAAAAGACTTATGTTTACTTTTGGCATGTTTACCGACAACCGGATCAAAGGCTACAAACTGTAGCCTATCCTTTTCAGATAATGGCTCCATTATCCAATTTACTATGTCCTGCTCTGTATCATGATAACATTTAGGCGGTTTAGATGAATTTTTATCTAGTAATTTTAATGGTTTATCTCCATTGATCATAGAAGGATGTATTTGTCTATTTTTAACCGCTGAATATGGCACGGGATATTTCAATACACCTAAAAGTGTCCGCCGGCTAAGATTGGCCCCATCGTTCTTAGACATTTTTTCTAGCTTTGAAAGTATTCGCAACGTCTGGCCATTCCCTTCAAAGCCGCCATGTTCGCGCATACAATAATTTAAGGCTATTTCACCCCCATGACCAAAAGGAGGGTGACCTAAGTCATGTGTCATAGCTATTGTCTGTATAAGCTTTTCCTCAGGTAAAACATCTTTAAGTTCTGAGTTGTCGAGATTATCAAATGCTAATTGTTTGGTTAGCCCACTTGCGATCTGAGCCACCTCTAGAGAATGAGTTAATCTTGTTCTGTAAAAGTCGCCATCTCCAAGATTTAAAATTTGTGTCTTACTTTGCAGTCGCCTAAATGAAGCACTATGTATTATACGTCCATAATCGACATCCCAACTATTTCTCGCATCTCCTTCTCCTGGTTTCCAACCGTCACGACGCTGTTCCCATTTGTTCATTTTTCTCTGCTCACTCCCCTACAACTAGTTACATTGAGACAACACTCATAAGTGCACAAAATCAACCATAACACAACAGTAAGGTCACCAAGGTCGAGATACCTGAAGCATCCAAAGTGTCAAATCAAGCTATCTGGCTGTTCAGTTCATTCTCGGAAATGGAATTCGCTACTACTTTGTTGAACACCAACGCAATTGCGTTATTCTGCTATACATTGTTTGAAACGTGCAAATTGAGCGCTGAGTAGCACGCAAATTTACCCGTGCGCGCACCAATGCGGTTCTGCCTTTACTCGAAAGCCGTGAAGTCCTTGGACAGGCTGAGCGAATTGAAGATGGTCGTTTCGCTTCCTAATCGATATAGTTGGGGTGGGCTTTGATAGATTACCTGACGTTTAATAGGTCATAGAAATTTGAGATTTGGCATTTAAGGAACTAATTATTTTTTGCCGATTTATAGGTAATTGTAATATCAACATACTTTGTGAATCATGCAAAGATTAAAGTGGTAAGAATAGCTTAGTTTGTAATATTTATCGGCGGGTCGCATAGTTCTTTTGTTGCTTCGAATATCTTGCCATATGTGGGATAAAGTTTTTGATCATAAACGCCGAACTCTGGATCTCGGGGTATAAACTTCCTTGCATCTGGGTAGCCACCAACCCCCATTGCAGCGCCATTCATTCCGTAATTTTCTTCACCAATTCGTATGATTACTAATGGTCTATTCGTGTTTCCAAACTTTCTGTAAAAACAATTCCCTTCAACACTTCGATAATTAGAGAAGGGCCATCCTTCGCCATATTCGCTTGCACGAAATACCTTACCTACCTGTTCGTTCACGGTTTCGGATGGTGCGATGTAATTTGGCTTTTTATTCCCAAGTCGAGCTAGAGCTGGCAATAACAGTATCGCAATTATAAATGCCCCAAAATATCGACCTCGTGATTTCTGCTTGGCTTTCCTGTAATCTTCTATCCAACCTTCCTGAAGGGGCTCACCACACTTCGGGCATGCTTCGGCTTGTTCCGATATTAAGCGATTACAGGTAGGGCAAGGGAGTAATTCCGACATATCTTTTTCCTGCGTTTGATTATGGCGTGGTTGAAACAAGCGAAGTTCGATGCAGTTAATTGCAAATTGCCCTAAAATTATTCAGGTATTGTAAAGTCAAAGCGATACCAGACATCCTTAGCGGTGGTGGGAAGACCATTTTTCGTTGCAGGCTTAAAACGCAGTTTCTTGATCGCTTTTCTGGTGGCTCTTTCAAAGTAACCACGTGGTTTTGCTGTAACGATCAAAACCAAGTCATTGGTTACTTTACCATCTGGCCCAACTGTAAATTGATAGGTCACATATCCCTCTACTTTTTCATTGAGTGCGCGTTGAGGATATACTGGCTGTTCCCAGTAGATTATTTCTTCTTCGGTTTCGCCATTGTTTGATTGCGTGTTGTCTTGTGCAATTAATTGCGCGGATAATAATATACTAGCTGCAATGCCGATGAACTTGTTCATATATCTTTCCTCTGAGTATCTTAGCGAACAAACCCATCATCGAAGGCAGCGACAACACCGTTCTCAGTTTTGGCGAACCTTCCAGCGCTATGATAAAAATTCACGGTGCCCCAGCGATAGGTGTTTGAGTTGATGCGGGTTGAACTACCAAATGCGATAAGGATTTCACATTCGTTCATGCCTAGCGCTAAGCGACTTCTTCTCGCGATTTTGAAATATTTTTCACGGTATAGGTTTCTGCGTTTCAGCTCGGCAAAAGCAGTTTGGTTCAATGTTGCGGGGCGGATGTACCTTGAGCACAATTCAAAATCTGTCGATTGAAGGATAGTAGTTTCTGGGTCTGGCTTTGGTTCAGTTTCGATTGTCTCTGTTGCGTCTGAATAGTGAACTTTCTTGATCGAAACTATGCCTTGCTGAGGCTGACCTGGATATGGTGATGGTGAATTTGTTACACATGCCGAGGCTAGAATAGAGATTAGAATAATAACAGAGTATCGCATCTGAATTATTTCCCCTGATTGATTAGTATAGTTAAATCAATGCCATATTTAGAACGATAAAACAATAATTAAATTATTGTTTAATGTAAATATCAATAACACAAGTTCCTCATAATTTGATTTCGTATTGATTAGCTTACTCATAACTGGGAGGCAGTTATGCAGCTTAAATCAATTGTTGCGGCGAATGTCCGTCAATACAGAAAAATCAACAATATGACGCAAGCTGAACTTGCTGACCGTTTGAACATGACAACTGATATGGTGGGGAAAATAGAACGTGGCTATTCATCCCCGTCTTTCGTTACAATTGAATTGTTAAGTAGAGTATTCGATATTCCTCCCGCAGCCCTGTTTTCTGGAGATACTGCAACAGTTGTGAATAGCGAAAGAGCGCTTTTACTAAACCAAATAAATGAAAAGCTTTCGAAAATGACAGAAACGGATTTAAAGAGAACTTTGGGTGTTATCGACGCAATTCAATGAATTTACTTCTAAATATTTGCCTTAATTTTTGGTGTAGTATTTATCTATAGTTGGCATTAATCTATACCATGATATGCTCGAAAATTACTCTTCACTTACCTAAAATTTTGTTAAGGTTTTTTGACTTGTCATTCCAAAGTCTTTTAAATTGCCAAGATCGTAAACGTGAATAACTCAACCCCATCTTATATACTTTTTGAGTGCTGGATGGGAATATCTCTAAAGCATTCTCAATTCTTCTTAACTTGGATGCATCGCCAAATACTAGCCAATTTTCTTGTTTATATTCCTTGCCGTGGTTTTCCACGTTAAAGGCACGAAAATCTATGATGTCG
Organism: Kordiimonas sp. SCSIO 12610; assembly: GCF_024398015.1. Lineage (GTDB taxonomy): Bacteria > Pseudomonadota > Alphaproteobacteria > Sphingomonadales > Kordiimonadaceae > CANLMI01. The sequence continues at coordinate 2,664,682 of NZ_CP073747.1, read as the reverse complement.
TATCGTTTGAAATAGTTAACGCTGTTGGGCGCGAAATTGATCAAATTAAAGATTTGTTTCTTTTTTAGTTTGTTCCTAACAAAAACTAGTTCAAATCGTGTGTAATCCGCACCTTTGCATTTTTCAGGCTTTTTGTCGAAAATATTTTTGGCTTTCTTATCGTATATATACGCCGCAGATCTTTCTTTAATTTCCTTGTTGGTTGAAGGTGCCAAATAGTAGGTTTCCATATTGCCTTCATTGCCGATATATATGTTACCCTTGCGTTTCGTACTGTTCTTCTTTGTTTTTGATTTAGGCTTATTAATATAAAAGTCTTGAGTCGGTGCGCCTATAAAATCTATCGCGTAGTCTAATCTCAATAGATTTGCTTCGTATTCCAATACATGCGGGGTGATGTTTCCTTGGCTAATTTTTTCGATGAGTTCCCAAAATTCAGCAATTAACTGTTCTGACCATTCTGACGGGATGATCGTAATCTTGAAAAACTTTAGCTTGGAATACATTGGATTCATTTGAACTAGTGCATAACCTGGAAGCCCAGAGATTTCGTAGTTTTTATAGTATCTTTGGTTAGATACACTTAGCCCTTTAGGTGCGTGTTTTTTTGAAAAAACTTTTACTTTTAAGTTCTTTGTTTCAATGCTTCCTATATGAGCCTGATTGAATTGCGCTATTGATTTGTTTTTTAGGGGAACACTGAACCTGAGGTAATCTATTTTTGGCTTTAGAACAAATACTTCACTTGAGTTGCCATCTAAACCATAACTTGTGTATGTATAGCTAATTTCCTCGTTCGGTATACCAAAATCGTTCTTGGAAAAATTACTTTTCCCGGTCGTTATTGAAGAGGGGGAAGTGTTGTTGATAACTTTAAAAGGTATAGCTCGATCCCTCCATGGATCAATCAGTATTTGTATCTAATTTTAGTAGCCATGTGTGCAATTAATTGCACATTTATATATATGGCAATCATAATAAAGATATTCAGCTGAAAGTCAAGCTTAATTATTCATAAGTAATTGAATATAATAATGTTTTTGCAATTAAATGCACACAGCTAAAGCAACTGCCGCCTCTTCACAAAATCCCATCGAGTGCATGCTTTTTGAAGAGATTAGCTTCTCTGATGTAGCGCCTTAATGTTGCTTCTGATTTATGACGTGTTTGCTCCATGATTTGCCATGTTGAAACACTTGAGTGCGCTGCGGTGGTAACAAAGCCTGCTCTTAGCGAATGTCCTGAGAAATAGCTTGGGTCCATGCCTGCGGCTTTTGCTCGTGCCTTGATGATGTAGACCAACCCCCGTGATGACATTCGTTCATGCCATAGGTTGTTTCCATTCATGGAACGGAAGATCGGCCCTTCCTCAATCTGTGCAGTTGTTAAGTAGGTTTTAAGCGCCTTCACAGCGCACTGATCTCCTTTGGCAAAGGGAATGGCTATTCTCTGGCCTTGGCCTTCCTGATCGGTTTTAGAGCGCTCTATGGTGATAATCACACCTTCAGGTACAAACTCTAAGTCTTTCCTATCTAACCCAATCAGTTCCGATCGACGCATGGCACTAGTAAAGCCTATGAGCAAGATTGCTCTATCCCTAATACCTTTGATGTCCTTATCACAGGTATCCAGCATCATGAATAACCGCTCTTTGGTTATGGGAGAGGCTTGTCTTTGGGGTTTGCTGTGCTTGCGCCGTATCCCCGCCATGACACTTCTGACAATATCTGTTTTTGTAGGCGATGGGTGTTTCTTTAATTCGTGGATTTTAGATAAAGCAGCGATACGCCTTGATAAGGTCGCAACCGATAAGCTGTCAGCATAGTCAGAAAGATAATTCGCGACCATCTCAGGCGTTGCGGGGAGCTTTCCACCCCACGCGATATAGTGTTCCAGATCGCTTCGATACCCATTCAGTGTATTATCAGAAAGCGAGTTGGCGATGTAATCCTTCGCGTCCTCGTGCAAATGTTGATTGCGATCCGATAATGGCAGATTATCGGAAGTCATGAGGAAGGTATCAAAGCTTATATACTCATTCGGCATACTCAAGGATGGTTTCAGCGGTGTGCAAGATCATGTCTGTCAAATACTGACGGTGGCAATGCGTTTGGGAATGACATGAACACAGGAGGGTGAGGGTTTCCCCCTCAATATGACGATGAGCAAGATCAGTGATCATCTCGGCCTGCGTCAACATCTCGGCTTCATAAGCTTGCTGCCATATAGCACTGAAGGCAATGCTTTCTTCTTCTGATGGGTCACCTTTCCAAAAATCCAGAGCACGCCCCAGTAATGCTTTTGAGGGCGCGAGTTCTGGTCGCCACTCATCGACACTCGCTCGACTGATTCCCCGCAGCCAGTAGCGAGTGATTAAAATGCGAGTACCATCGAAGAGATCGCGGTGAAGGCGGGCATGTTTGTGAATTTGAATTGGCATGAATTCTACTCTGTTGATAAAGCTAATTATACCAACAAAGATCAATTAAAACAATATGTTATGAATTTATATCCCTATGAAGTTCGACTGGAATTCAATCAAAAATAAAGGCGATATTAATTGCATGACTTAGAATAGATTGATTTAGGAAATGATACTCTGTTCGAAACAATACTTAGCACAGTCTATACCCGGATTACAGTAACATTCGATAATGTCTTCTTTCGACATGCCCCTGTTATGTATCCATTCAATACAGGGTAGGCATATACCTTAGCCTTTATCTTGGTTCCAATGTTGAAACCAACGTCTTGCATCGCAACCACAACAGGCACAGGTTTTAGTTCTTCTAACTTCGTGACCTTTAGGTTTATTGGGTTTCTTTTCGTGGTTTTTTGTCATTTTTGACAAATCCTACCCGTGATAGAGAAATGGCAAGTTTGATGGGAAGTATGAAAATATTAATATTATCAATTAGTTATATTGAAATTGTGCATATTCAAGAATGTTCGTGCAATTAATTGCACAATTGGGATTTAAGCGGGTAAAAGCTGATATTGTTCTAACAAAATTATAGTTAGTACAGTCTATACTAAGTCATATTTATCGCACAATGATAGTCCTTTTGACCATATTACTTTTAGATATTTGATCTATATGAGGTGTAATTATCAAAAGAAGCTAATCTTGCTAACATCTACGATAAAAAATGGAAAATAGTCACTAGTTTCTATCATATTGCCTGCTTCCACATGTGTTGGAAGGCAAAAACCATCAAAGTTTCGAAACTTTGATAAATATCCCCCAAATGGTTGGTACTGAAACGTCCCATTTGCATTAGCATTACTCCATCGGTCCATTTTAACGAGAATAGGGCGCCCTTCAGCATCTACTGTAACGTCAACGGATTGTTTGAGTTCGTTGTGGATTACAATAAGCCGTGCGGTATTTGCGTCAATTGCTTCCCAAATTATATTGGATGCTGGCAGCACAGCACTCGGGGCCCAGATTATGGCTTCTGCTATATTGCGACCAAATGCAGATAACGTGTGGTCTATTGTGCCACCCGCCCTTGCAACTGGTAGTAAACCTGCTAACCAGAAACGCGTCCAATTTCCACTATCAGACCCAGAAATCTTCATAACGCCTGAACCTGCCGACATCCTCCATATAAACCCTTTAGGTACCGTTACAATCTGTTCAGCTTTCATAGGTAAGTAGTTTGGAGTATTTTTGTCGCCCATGCCAAACTGACCATGCATCGAAATCTTTGTAACTTTTTGAAGTGTTGCTCCTTCTTTAATAGCAAATCTAAAGAAACGTTTTGCAGGTTCTGGAAGGGTTTCCACCATATCATAAGAAAAGCGTGGCGGCTTTATAGGCTGTTTTTTGAGTAGCCTCTTTTCTTCAATACGATCAGACCAATGATCACTTAAGCGCCAAACATAGAGCGCTACAAGAATTAGGATAAAGAATAATAGAATTATTAACGCCATAGACTATTAATCTTCCAATCATTGAACGAAATGAATATGATCGATTTGTGTTATCTTCTGTTTTATCTTTTCTTCAGTTCTAAAATGATAAATGAGAGCAAGCTTATTGGTAGAAAGTATAATTATTTGTAATCAGGAAGAGCCTATATCAATTTTCCGGTGGCAGTAAAATATTATCTTTTGATTTGTAAGTAATTATTATTTAAAGACTTTAATCATGAGTCAAGATAGTGCCAAAACTGTTGTATTGCATGCTCTAACTGAAAAGCGCGAGGCGCTTCGGCGATTTCTTGTTGCGCGGTTCCGGGATGAGGATGGAGCTGAAGATATCTTGCAGGATGTTTATCTGAAGCTTGAACGGACTGAATTTAAGGCACCGATAGAAAATGTTGGCGCGTTTTTATATCGTACTGTCCATAATATGGCGCTTGACAGACGTAAGAAAACAGTACGTCAGCAATCTCGGGATCATGATTGGTTTGAAACACAATCATTAACATCATCTAACAAACCTGAAGAATGTGAGGCAGCGCTAGACGCTAAAGAGAAATTAGAACATGTGAAAATGTTGGTTGACGAGTTACCCCCGCAATGCCGTAGAGTTTTTATTGCACACAAGTTTGAAGGATTAAGTTACCGCGAAGTTGCGGAGCAAGTTGGTATTTCCAAGAAAACTGTCGAAAAGCATATGAGCAAGGCGCTCAAACATCTTATATATCACTTTAAGGATATGGATTAACTATTTGAACTATGAGTAAGGGTGATGCTGTCAGGGCGTCGTCTTATAACATAAACCAAGATTAATAGTAGAATGATCTGTTTTGAATGAATGATAAAAGCCACATAAACTTAAGCGCTAAACAGCTTGACGAAGCAGCTGAATGGCTCGCGCGTATCAGCGACGATACTGCAGGTGAACAAGTGTGGCTCGATTATGCAGTATGGCTAGAATCTGACCCCTTGCACGTTGAGGCTGCTGATTATGTTGAGGGTCAAATTAACAATCTTGACTATCTTCAAAGCGAGGCTGCAACCTCTGTTGATGTTCCAGTGGTGCAACAAAACGATAATCTTATTTCCCTGAACTTTTCCGCGAATACGGAGTCTATCCATACTGAAATTAGCAACAGTGATAATATTGTAGATGCGCGCTCCCGTTGGATAAGGCCAAGGTTCTGGGCAAGTGCAGCTGCAATCGCTGCAACATTTGTGTTTACGATTTTGAATATCGGTTTATTTGAAACTTCTGACGTGTTTCAGGCTGACTATTCAACAGAAGCTGGTATGAAACAAGAGATTGCCCTTGATGACGGCTCTCGGTTACATCTCAATACAGCCAGCAAGCTCTCGGTAACACTAGAAGATGATATACGCCGTGTGGATATGGCGTATGGTGAAGCGATTTTTGACATTGCAAAGGATAAGGATCGGCCTTTTGTAATTACCGTTGGTGACCAACAGGTGCGGGTAGTAGGCACGAAGTTCAATATTTTGCGACACCGAGACCAAGTAACTGTCATTGTTGCAGAAGGTATTGTTGATGTCGCTGATATCGCCGCGGATGGTTCTGTCCAGACAACGGGTATCGAGCGTTTAACGGTTGGCAAGCGCCTTGTTCATGATGAAGTGAGTGGTGCGGATTCCATTGAAAATGTTGATCCCAGCGCTGTGATTACTTGGGAAGATGATATCCTTGTTTTTGAAAATGACGAAATTACCAAAGTCTTAGCAACCATTGAGCGGTATTTCACGGTGCCTATTCTGATGGATGATAATGTAACTGGAATTCGTTTTACAGGGATCTTGAACATGAAAGACCCGGAAAATGCACTTGAACTTCTGGCGCAAACTTTGCCGATCATCCTTGAGAAATCGGAAACAGGATATTTGGTTAGAAAAAAGACCTAAATAGAGCGAAAACATAGTTGAAGCAATTGGCCAAAGGAAAATATGATTAGGAGACCGTTGGTATTTGCATGCTTTGTACTTGTTGTATCAAGAGTTGCCTTGGCACAAGGACATACTGCAGGAACACTTTACGACTTTAAGATCAAGCGCTTGCCACTAGGTAAAGCGCTTTTTGAGTTTGCTAAGCAAACAGGTGTTTCTATCAGTCAGCCAAATCTATCGTACCGCGACGGGAAGGCTCGTTCGCTTCGCGGTGAGTATACGCTTGAAGCCGCACTTGAACATATGCTGAGGAACAGTGGCTTTACCTTTGAAATTTTGGGCGGTCGTTCCGTTAAAGTGCTTCGTAAGCCGCCAGATGTTAGTATACCTGAGCCTGTGGCGCCTGTTTTGGTGCCGATCTTGAAGCCCGTAATTGAGGAAATCGTTGTAACGTCTCTTTACCGTGCTGATACGGGACAAAACCTCCCTTATTCGATTAGTGTCGCAACATTAAATGATACGGTGGGTTTGCAATCCGAGCAAACATCAAATGTCGCACGTCAGATTGCCAGTTTCAATGCCGTCGAGAGCGTGAACGGGCAATCAAAATTGGTTATCAGGGGCTTAACCGATGGTTCGTTTACCGGCCGTGCGCAGTCACTTGTCGGGACCTATTTTGATGGTGCTCAGCTTTCCTTTAATGCCCCAGAGCCGGGTTTAAGATTGATTGATGTTGACCGCATTGAGGTTCTAAGGGGGCCACAAGGAACTTTGTATGGTTCGGGTGCACTTACGGGTATTTATAACGTTGTGCCGAACCAACCGGACACTAGTGCTTCTGAAGCAACTGTTAGAGCAGGTTTTGCGATGACAGAAGGGGGAGGTTTTTCTCAAAACTATTCGGCAATAATTAACCTGCCACTGGTTGATGATAGGCTGGCGGTAAGAGCGAGTGCTTACTATGAGGATTTAGCTGGATTTATTGATGATCAGCGTCTTCAGCTTGAAAATGTGAACGTTCAGGAAGCATATGGCGGTCGATTGGCACTTTTATATCAAGTAAACGATAATTGGTCACTGACACTTGGTGGTAATTTTCAGGATAAAGTGCGTCAGGATAGTAGCTATTTCAGGGAAACACTCGGCGATCTTGTACGTGATAATTTTCTACAAGAACCATCCGAAGACAGATTTGAGCAGCTATACCTGAACCTCAAAGGCGACTTTGGTTGGGGTAAACTGACATCGTCAACAAGTTACATCGAACGTACCATCAGTCGTACACTCGATGCTTCTTTTAATGTTCCTGCCATTATCGGCTTGAGTAGTCGCGCAAGCCCATTTGCCGAGGTCAGAAGCATCAGAACCTTTAGTCATGAGACACATCTTGTCAATGCAAGCGGTAGCCGCTTGGAATGGTTGGCAGGTGCGTATTTTGCTCGGCGTCAAGAAGATATTCTGTCGACATTAACTGTGCCTGGGGCTGCAGAATTGCCTCAAATTTCAAGTGATGAGATTTTCAGCGAAGCTTTGAGCGAAACACAACTAGAATACTCTCTCTTCGGCGAAGCAACTTATTATGTGACTGAAAAACTTGCTCTAACGGGCGGTGTCAGAGGGTTCCATTATGACACTGATGCGGTTTCCCGTGTGATAGATTTGGTCTTACCAAGAGATGACACGGTGTTTGGCGAACAAACACAAACGGGAGCAACTCCTAAATTTGTAGTCGCCTACCATTGGGATCATACTACATTGACATATGCACAGTTTTCTGAAGGTTATCGCCTGGGTGGTATTAACTTCATTGGGTTCACGCCGTTTCCAATCCCGGGTGGAGATGGTGGTCAGAATCTTCTTGGTAATTTCGCTTCGGATCGACTTAGTAATTTTGAATTGGGTATTAAAACGCAAGCTTTCAATAGAAAGCTTACATTGAATGTTGCCGCATTTGCTTCACTATGGCGAAACATTCAAGCGCTAGAATTTGATCCATTTGGTTTTGCCTTAGTCGAGACAATTGGAGACGCTAGGATTTTTGGGTTTGATGCAGATCTTGTCATTAGGCCGCTTGCTAATATGCAAATAAAGGCAAATATTGGATTTGCACAGTCTGAAATAACCGACACAACATCCTCTTTTGGCGCTCTTTTGGGGGAACGTCTGCCTGGCGCTCCTCAATTTACGGCTGGTACCGTTTTCTCCTATGATTTTGCGCTTCAGAATTCAGTGCCAGCTACAGTCAATATCGATTATAGTTTCATCGGCTCTTCCGATATCCTTTTTGACCAACAATTATCGCCTCAAACGGATGAAAGTCACCTTGTTAATGCGCAAATGTCAGTCTTTCTTGGAGGGTATCATATCAGTCTTTACGTTGATAACCTATTTGACACACGCGCTAATGTTTTCGCATTTGGAAACCCTTTTAGCTCAGCAGTTACAGGTGATCAGATAACAGTTCCACGCCCGCGCACTTATGGAGTCAACGTTTCTTTTAGTTTTTAAATAAATACCCTTTTTCTGGATGGGGGTGTTTATGCCTTCGCGGCGTCCTATTAATATCAACACGACGATTTAAATAGGATATCAGTATGCTACAGGAGACAATCCCGTTTGATCATGATGATCAATATTTAGTTTTAGGAAATAGCTGTCTAGGAACTGGTGGGCAACCACAACCCATTGTTAAGACCTATAAATCATATATTTCCAGTGCTCAATGCCACCCCTTTACTCAAGTTATTGAAAGTTTTGATCCTGAGGAAAATGGTCTTCTTCTTCAGCATGACGGATTAACATATCGTGATATACAAGCCTTGCAGTTAACAGATGGCCTTTTGATTTTCTGGGCTGACAACAAGGTTTTCCTAAAAAATGTTCAGGCTGACGTTACCGATGAATGGCTTTATATTGACGCAGGTTCGGTGACAGATCAAGCGTTAGATATTGTTGACATGAATATAAATTCGTTGTCCGGATATACTGTTACTAGTCGAGACCTTGCGGACGAAAGTGCAGTTTTAAGCCATGTGGAAAAAATAGGCTGTGATCAACCACTCTCTCTACAGAGTAAACTTCTAAGCGATTGCGTCATTAACCAAAAAGTCAGCAGTCAAACCGAACAACCAGCAAGCTACCTAGACTTATACAATGATGCGAAATACGCAGGCTGTCGTTAGAAGGTGGCATATACCCCTTCAAATAAAAGTACAGAAAATTTGTTAACAGGTCTCCTACCTCAGCAGTTGTGTCATAGGTCGAATTGCTGAGTTTTTCTTCCCTGAAGGAAGCTCTATTGCGCTTCCGCTCCTAAGGTACCTGGCCAGCTTGATGAGAAATCAGTCGGTCAGGTACTGTTTTTTGAAAACTATTGCTATGGCTACCTTATGAGGAAGCCTCATGTTGTGAGAGGCCGTTTTTGCAAAACTATCGGTAAGCCACATAAGCTAAGTCTATCATTGATGTAGAAACATGGTAAAAGTCAGTTATTCTACTAAAATTAGAAATAGAATGATAAATTTAAACGCAGTAAACGAAATTCAAAGTCTTATTTGCCTCAACAGATAGTTCTCTAATAAAGCTTCTATTAATACCCTTATGGTTGGTATGAATATATCTATTTGTTCCCAATCAAATTTATAGAATAGACCAAATGCAATTGGCATTGTGCAGTCAGATTGTCTCACAAGTCACAGATGGACAGTCTATGCAATATCAGGTTTAAACTATCATCATGCGAATTTTTATTTTCAAATACCACAAAAGATTAATAATGCGATCAGCCTTCCGGTTATCAGTGTATATAGAAAGCAAGTTTTTCTCCTGCGCATCGATGATTCATATTTAAAGCACTTTCCCTTACAACCCTTATCCCTAAGGATTGCAATCCGTAGCGAGTTGTAGCGATATTCATTGCAGGAAGGTCTCAGTAAACTAAATTGTTCCAGACAATATGAAAGGTATAGTTTTGTATTCTATGATTTGGCTGCGTGTGATCTTGCTGTCTAAATGTATTCATTCATGGATAAAGCCATAGAATTCTAGTTAAGGTCGCATTAAAAAAGCCACCTCTTGAGGTGGCTAGAATAATTTAGTTTAGTATCGGACTATTTACATCATTATTGACATTTCAGCAGATTGACCAAAATGATCAAACATAAAGTTTGCTTCAGTCAGCATTTCGGAAACACCTTCGAGTTCAATTGTATTATTACCTGCGGTAATCAGAGTATTGTCCCCAGACTGAGTAATGACAAGATCTTCAAAGGAGATATCTACGTTTTGGAAGACTATGAGGTCTTCGGAAATGTCGAAGTCTGAGATAGTGTCATTACCTGAATCCACGCCGAAGAAGAAGAAATCAGATCCTTCGCCACCCATCAAGATGTCGTCACCTTCCCCGCCATATATATCATCGAACCCATTGGTGCCTAATAGAACATCGTTCCCGGCTGAACCCTCTATAACATTAATTGTTGGGGACACTTCTTCTCCCGGAGTATGAAATACAAAGTTTGCTTCTGACAAAGTGTCGGTCACACCTTCAAGGAGGACGCTAATACCATCTGCTTCGATAAGGGTATTACCATCCCTTTGCGTAATTTTAAGGTCATCAAACTGCACATCTAGGTTTGCCAGGTCGATAAGGTCTTCGCCTGCCTTAAAGTCTTTAATCGTGTCATTTCCTGACGTTGCATCAAACACAAAGAAGTCGGATGCCTCGCCACCAGTCAATTCATCATTTCCAGCACCCCCACTAATCATATCAACACCATTTGTACCGGTAATGACATCATCTTCTTCTGTGCCTTCAAAAACATTAATGTCTTTTTCAAGGCTTTGATCTCCAGTGTCGGTATCGGCAGAGAATGGCCCTGCAATGTCTCCTTCGGTCGGGACATCTGTGAAAACCCAATCGGAGCTCAGGTCACCATCAAATCCTTGTAAAAGAACACTGTTGTTATCGCCCCAGGTAACTACAAGACCGTCGTCTGTTTGTTCGGTTTTTAGGTCTTCAAAACGTAAACCCGATACCTGAATCAACAAAGCATCACCATTTCCTGGATCAAAGTCAGTAATTGTATCGTTACCAGATTGATCATCAAAAAAGAAATAGTCAGCACCTTCACCACCAGTCATAATATCATTACCAGCGCTACTAAAAAAATCATCGAGACCATCTGTGCCTTCAAGGGTATCATTGGCGTCAGTGCCTTCAACTATATTAATAGACGGGATGACACCGCCGAAGCCTGCATCAATTTCTGTAATGTTGTCATTCATTGAATTACTTGTCATTTGTATCTCCATCATTCTCAGGCTCAACCTGCTTGAGCCTCTTGCTGATATGAGAAAGACGCCATGGTGATAAGATCACCCTTATCCTAAATTCTATTTTTTTGAAAAATATTGAGGGGCGATCTATGACATTGATCATAATAGCTCTGAATACTGAAATGACGTACTTTGTTTCGCTTTAGGTATGGAAAACTAACTTGAAAATACCTTGCTAAATACGTGAAGGGGTTGCAATTTCATTATATAAAACGGTGCGTCAGTTGTTAGATAAACTATAGTCGTTAGGAGTTTAAATTATCAGAGGACTTGCTAATCCATATCCTGTGTTATTAGGGTTCCTTTCGTCTTTTTTTGTGATTTTTCACAAATTTTACCTTTGACATGGAAATGGCAAGTTTGATGGAGAATATGAAAACATCAATTTAATCAATTAGTTATATTGAAGCTGAGTGATTTTGAGAATATTCGTGCAATTAATTGCACAATTGAATTTTCAGAGGGTAAAAGCTTATATTATTCTAACAAAATTATAGCTAGCGTAGTTTATACTAAGCAACGTTTTTGGTTATTGTCAGTTTAAATACATCCAGCTTTGCTTGTCATAGTAACTGGTGGTTTTCATGCAGCGATTAGACCTCTTACTTTCTTTTGAGGCTTTACTCTGATTGGGGCCTTTCTACTTTTTTGTCATTTTTGACAAATCCTACACGTAATAGAAAAATAGTAAGTTTTGCTGAAAAACAGAAAACACAAATATAATCAATTGGTTATGTTGAAATTGTACAAATTCGAGAATGTTCGTGCAATTAATTGCAATTTAACCATTGAGCGTTGTTAGTACTCAAGCACATTAATAGAGTTATTATGCCTGAGTTACTCATTATCGTGCTTCCTTTTATAATCCCCAGTATGTCTGCACGATAAATCTTTTGGGATTCTATAATTCCATATCACTGAGTTTAGATAGGTCTAGCCACTGAAAACTTTTGTTCAACGCTTTCTGCATAGTTTCTATAGATGCTCCTGAACCATATCCTGACGTAACATCGGTTCCTGCATGGCCTAGAATTTTTTTGATAATATATCCTTGTGTTTCTGTATTCCTGAGTTCATCTGCCATTGAATGCCGGAACGAGTGAAATGTTTTATTCTTATTTTTAATACCTATTTTCGCAAGGTATCCGTTAAGTTTTTTACTTGCTTTATTGCCTGGGTCTTTTTTGTCTTGGGATTGTAAAGATGAGAACAAATTATCCTCTGAACCTTGCTTAACCCATTCCATAAAGCCTAATTCAAGTAGCTTTTGATGGACAGGTATCAGGCGTTGGCTAGCGAGTGTTTTAAGGCTTTTTTCGCCATTTTGACCTGTATTGACACTAATACATACAACGCCATCAATTGTTTCAATATCGTGTGCAGTTAATTGCACAATTTCGGCAATCCTCATTCCAGTAAAGGTAGCGATCAATAAGAACCAGTATTCTGGGAGTTGTTTCTTTATCTCCCCCGCTATTCTCCATCTCTCTTTACTGAGGTACCCCCGGAAAACTGGGGAGTGATACAAGGTATGAAAATCTTGTTTGGAAAATGGTTGTTTTTGCGTTGCTGATTTGTTTGAGGCGCTAGAAGGTACTTGAAGGTTACCAACAGGTGATTTGGACAAATACCCTTCATTCACAGTCCAATTGAAAAAGGTTTTAATTAATCCGAAGTATTTCACGACTGTCTGATGGGATAGCTTTTGTTCATTTGTGCCTTTATCAACGATTTCTTCGATTGAAAGGCCATCAAACATGCTATTTACGCTATGATGCTTGGGAATTTGGGTCAACAGGTCTCGGAAGTCGCGAATATGATCAATTTTGATATCAGTGATCTCTAACGTTGAGCCAACCTTTGACGTTTGCTGGAACCAGTTCAATACGCGCTCGAAGTCGCCTTTAGTGCCTTCTTTGCTTAAGGTTGCTGCGTGTAGATTTCGTAACTCCTCAAAGTTTGGTATTTTGTAATCCGATTGGCTGGTATCATGATTCTCTGTGCTCATCACATGCTTGATGAAGAGTGGGTCTTTTACGTCTATTTGATCAAAATCCTGCCTTAAATTCGCGAGCAGTATTCGTTTTGCTTCTGCTTGTGCTCTGCATATTACTGTACCGATATCTGTTCTAAGGTCGTTTCCTTGTGGTGGTGCATTATTCGTGAGCTTAATCTCGTATTCTTCGCAGATAGTATCAATCTCATCTTCAATGATACCATCGAATTTTCGCTTCACTGCCATAGACTTAAGGTCTTTGATCATGCCTTCCAGGCCTTGCATTTCAAAGTCAGGATCAAAATTTGGGTCATCATGTGAGAAATTGACAATATCCATATAACGATCAAGCTCATTTTTGAAATATTCATCGATCATGGGTAAAATTTTAGGATGCAATTGATGGCGCAACATATGTTTTATTTTCCCCATTAAATTTCTTATCAACAGATCAATATGCGCGCATCTGAAGCGTGCTATTGTCAGGTCAATAGTTTGTAGTGATCGCCGTATTTCTTGAGGTCCAACCCCCGGAAGCATCTTTTTTGTAATCTGAAGGCGATAATAATACTGTCCTTCAATTTGATACAATTTGGGTGTGTCAGTGCAATAGATTTTTGCCATCTTAGTGTAAGATGGGAAATCCAACTAAGGTCGCAAAATAAAATGTATAGAAAATAAGTGGTTAGCCAGATAGTGGCGGAGACGAAGGGATTCGAACCCTCGATACCGTTGCCAGTATACTCCCTTAGCAGGGGAGCGCTTTCGACCACTCAGCCACGTCTCCGTCGCCGTGTTTATGCGAGCCCCCTCTTTGTGTCAATCTTGTTTTCAAAAAAAATGCATTAATGCCGCTTTGCCAGCACTTTCAATATATGTGAAATTTATTTGTTCACTTTTTGTTCTTGTGTTATTTATCCCTGATACTGATACTGATTCTGGATATGAAGTGATGAATTTACCTGAAACTTATCAAGTGGCTTATATTGATTTCGATAGTTTTTTTGCGTCTGTAGAAGAGCAGGAAGACCCTAAGCTGCATGGAAAACCAGTTGGCGTGGTGCCGATTGAGTATGATAAGCCCACCAGCTTGATTGCGGTTAATAAAGTTGCGAAACAAAAGGGCGTGCGGGGTTTGATGAGCGTTCGCGAAGCAAAAAAGCGTTGCCCAAGTTTGGTTCTTGTGTCGCAGAAGCCCCATCTTTATGAAAAATACCATCAAGAGCTTTTGGCGTTGATTGAGCAGGAAGTGCCGATTGAAACCGTATGCTCAATTGACGAAGTTTCATGCCGATTGGATAGTGCCGATAAGAAGGCCCCAAAGCAATTGGCAAACCGGATTAAAAACCGTATTCGCGATAAAATTGGCCCCTATGTAACCTGTTCAATTGGGTTTGCGTCCAATAATCAACTGGCAAAGATTGCGAGTGAAATGGATAAGCCGGATGGTATTACCTTACTGCATCCCCAAAAATTACCAGGAAGATTACTTGATTTAACACTGGATGATATTCCAGGTGTTGGGCGCAATATGCGAACACGGTTGAATTTGGCTGGTATTGGGTCAGTTGCAGATTTGTGGAACTCACAGCCAAAGCAACTTAGAAAAGTTTGGGGTAATGTGAATGGTGAACGGTTTTGGTACGCGCTTCATGGGTATGAGGTGCGCGCTCAATCAACAAAGCGGTCGATGTTCGGCCACGGAAGGGTATTACCACCTGATTGGCGTGATTTTGACCATGCTTTTGAATGCGCACGGTTTTTAACAACCAAAGCTGCTTGGCGACTGAGAAGGTCAGGATTTCTGGCGAAGCGATATAATCTTTGGTTGCGGCTTATGGATGGGCGCTGGGCGGGTGAATTTCCACTTGATGCTATTAATGATAATCAGGCTGCGATTGCAGCGTTGCAGGCATTATGGTTTCAGGCCCGGAAAGACCTGCCTTCATCCTCAGAAGTGAAGCATCTGCATGTAGCATTTTCATCATTGGTATCTATGAGTGAAGATGATCAATATACGATGATAGCACCTGATCAGGAGCGGAAGAAACGGTGGAATAATGCTTGTGCTGCGCTTGATGATTTAAACCGCCGTTACTCAAAAACAATTATCAGCATGGGGCCTTTAACGCCGCCGCCGGGGGGGTATGCTGGTGGCAAAATTGCTTTCAGCAGAGTACCTGATATGGAGGATTTCTGGTGAGTGATACAATGCGATTATATGATTATCTCGATGGATATAGCTTTCGAGTAACGTGCTCTCATAAGAGGTGTAATCATCAATGGTCGGTTTTGCCGGATCAGATGGTGAGTCAACCGGGTGTTCATCAGCAAATGTATGTATCTGAGCTTGAAGACGTAACACAGTGCCCACGCTGTAAATGTTTCAAACCTAAGATAACAGTCATTTTAAAGAAACCACATCAAAGCTTCATTGGTGGGATGATTTGAAATTTCCCGATGGTCACATAAGAAATACCTTACTTTTAAAGGTATTTGGTTACACTGTTATATCTTTAGATAATATCAATGAATATTAACACCAAATTAACGAAAAACTTGCATCTTCACTTAAAACAATAATGAGAAATTGGAAGTTATTTCCAATTATGAATAACGGGTGGAATCATGGACTTTTTCAAGCGCCTTCCTATTTTTGTAAAAATTACAGCTATTTGCGTTGGATTATTGGTTATAACAGGCACATCAATTGCTATTGTTTCATATAATCAAACGCTTGATCAGGTAGAGCAGCAAGCGCAGTCACGACAAACCAGTAGCCTCGCTGTTGCTGCCGAAATTCTCTCAACAAATATGGAGTCTCTTAGTGTCGAATGGTCAGGAAGTGAAGTATCAAGCGTCACCGCAGACACGCTTGGCCCTTTTAATAGCCAGAGTTTGATTGATAAGGTTGGTCGCGTAACCGGTGAAACCGCAACTATTTTTGTCTGGGATGAGGAAACAAAAGATTTCTGGCGACGCACCACCAATATTAAAAAGCCTGACGGAAGTCGTGCAATTGGAACCCCTTTAGGGAAAACTGGCCGTGTCTATCCTATTGTGACACGAGGCAACACATTCCGCGGCGAAGCCACCATTCTGGGTAAAGACTATTACACAGTTTATCAGCCAATTCGTACCACTGCAGGAAAAATTATTGGAATATTATATGTAGGTGTTGAAAAAGCCAAAATTGCAAGCGTTCTTGATCAATTACAATCTCAATTAATTGTCGCGACGGTCATTGCAACATTGATCTTTGGGGCCGTCATGGCGTTGCTTTGCCGTATGATTGTTAATGCTCTTCCAGACCTGTCCAAAACGATCACTGCGTTAGCCGAAAACAATCTGTCAGTAACCATTCCTCATGGAACACGATTAGATGAAATCGGCACAATGGCAAATGCCCTCAAAGTACTCAAGGCCGGTGCTTTGGATCGTATACGCCTGGAAGACGAACAAAAACGGCTACAGCAGGAACGCCTTGAAGAAGAAAATGAACGCCGCGAGGAACAAATTCGCCTTGAAAAGCAAGCAGAGGAACAACGATTAGCTTCCGAAGCAAAAGCCAAAGACGTTATTCGAACAACTATAAATGAAGCATCAACGGCGTTAGATACCGAACTAATGGCGGCATTATCGGAAATCCGTACAACAATTGACACATTCCAGAATGAATTGGTGGTCCTTAACGGTGCGACTTCGCAAACTCAGGAACAGTCAAAAAATATCGCATTTGCAGCAGATAATGCAAACGCGAGTGTTAGTGCTGTCGCAGCTGCAACCGAAGAACTTGCAGCATCCATCACGGAAATTAGCTCGCAGATTAATATGTCCGCAGAAGCATCAAAATCGTCCGTAAATGCTGCTCAAAATACCAATGATCAAGTTGTCACACTTGAGAAAGCAACCGAGGACATCCGAGGGGTCGTAAGCCTGATCAGGGATATCGCTGAGCAAACAAATTTGCTGGCATTGAATGCAACGATTGAATCCGCGCGTGCTGGCGAAGCGGGCAAAGGGTTTGCTGTTGTTGCAAGCGAAGTCAAAACACTGGCAGCACAAACAGGCCAGGCAACAGAGGATATTAGCCTCATGATTGAAAAAATGCTGACAGCTGTAAATGCTGCCTTAGCGGGAATTCAATCAACAACAACATCAATCACGAAAAGTGATGAAATCATTACAACAATCGCAGACGCAGTCGCACAACAAAATAGCGCAACCGGTGAAATCGCCGGTAATGCACAGCGTGCAGCCAGCAGCACCCACGACACCAGCGAAGAAAGCCATAAAGTTGGCGAAGCCGCCTATGGCGCAAAATCAGCTGTGGATGCTATCACGTCTGCCTGTGAACACCTTGAAGTGAATATAAATGAGATCGAAATAAAAATGCGCAAATCGATTGATACGCTTAAAACAGTTGGATGATGAAAAAGAATTAGATTTTATAATTCTGCATTGCTTACTTCAGGGGCGGTAATGAATAATGTTTGCCGCACCTGATTGCTATGTTTTGTGTTTTTATTTGCGAAAACATAACCTTTCCCTTGCCTCTGTGAAGCATGTTTCCCTATGGTGCTTGACGGTGGGATCAAACATAGGGAGAGTCGAGGATGAAAACAGTATCCTTTAAGAAAGCATTGTCGGGGCTTTTTACCGCGTCTGCAATCAGCACCGGCATTATAGCCGATGATCATACATTATACAGAGAACCTACGGTTAGTAATGATCATATCGTCTTCTCGTACGCGGGTGATTTATGGCGTGTTGACCGCTCTGGCGGGGAAGCGGAGCAACTGACAACAGGGGTAGGCATTGAAAGTACCCCTTATTTTTCCCCCGATGGATCTAAGGTCGCTTTCACGGGTCAGTATGATGGCAATACTGACGTTTTTGTTGTTGATATTAAGGGCGGTACACCCAAACGGTTAACGTATCATCCCGGCGCTGATATTGTTCGTGGATGGTCTCGTGATGGCGAGGATGTACTTTTCAGTTCTGCCCGCAATAGTTACGCAAATTTTCTGAGGTTGTTCACCGTTCCCGTGGAAAATGTTGAGTTACCAACACAATTACCGCTGCCAAGCGCAGAAAAAGGGTCTTATTCTCCAAACTCAAAATATTTGGCCTACGAGCCGCTTAATCAATGGCAGCAGGCCTGGAAACGTTACCGCGGTGGCCAGCAAGACAAGATCTGGATTGCCAAATTATCAGACTCGTCGATTGAAAAGGTTCCTAGTGCCGCGAGTGTCGACAAAAACCCGATGTGGATCGACGATACGGTATATTTCATTTCTGATCGCGATAGTAAGCTGGGTGATTTCAGGTTATTTTCCTATGACACCAAAAAGAAAGCTGTGAAGCAGGCCTTAGACCAAAAGGGTATGGATATTAAATCAGCGAGCGCAGGCCCTGATGGTATTATCGCGTTTGAGCAATTTGGAACAATTCATTTGTTTGATACAAAGTCAGGTAAAGCAAGCAAAGTCGATATTACGCTGAATGCTGATCTAACAGCGGTTAGGCCGCGCTATACAAAGGTATCCAATAATATCGCGAACGCGCATATTTCTCCGTCCGGTAAGCGTGCTGTTTTCGAAGCACGCGGGGAAATCCTGACAGTGCCAGAGAAAAAAGGTGATGTTCGCAATATCACAAGAACCACAGGCGTTATGGAGCGCGATCCTGCCTGGTCGCCCGATGGTCAGTCAATTGCGTATCTTTCCGAAGCAACAGGTGAATATGCGCTTCATATTAGGGATCAGAAAGGCGAGAAGGATGAGCGTATTATTAAGCTGCCGCCTATGTTCTATCGCTCGCCCATTTGGTCACCAGATAGCAAGAAAATTGCACTAACAGGTCATGATAATAATTTGTGGTATGTTGACCTGACGGCTGACGAGCCCAAAGCTGTAAATATTGACAAAAATATTATATCAAGCGCTGATGTGATGGCGCCCGATTGGTCACCAGAGGGTGATTGGATTACATACGCTAAACAACTTCCAAACTTGCTGCGTGCGATTTTCGTGTATTCGTTAGCAACTGCTGAAACCCATCAAATTACAGATGGCCTCTCTGACGCGCGGCATCCTATATTCGATAAAAACGGCAAATATTTATATTTTACCGCCAGCACAAATCTTGGAGAAACCATCAGCTTTGCTGATATGTCTGGGTTAGGTCGTCAGACAACACGCTCGATTTATGCAACTGTCCTCTCAACGGAAACAAAGTCTCCGATCGCTGATGAAAGCGATGATGAACCTGCTAAGAAACCTGAGAAAAAGTCAGAGGATAAAAAGTCTGATGCTAAAGAGGGCAAAAAAGCAGATGAGAAATCTGCTGAAAAGCCAAAGAAATCTCTGAAGATTGATCTTGCGGGAATTCAAAACAGGATTGTTGCCTTACCGGCTGCCAACACAACATGGGCAGGGCTGGTTGCTGGAAGTAAAGGTGAGTTTTTTGCTCTTGAAGCTAAAACAGGACAAAATGGCCCGCCGACGCTTACGCTTCATAAGTTTGATGGAAAAGGCAAAAAGTTTTCTCGTATTACCGGGGGGCTTTCCTCTTTTGATCTTTCCAGCGATGGTAAAAAAGCCCTTGTTCGGCGCGGTCGTTCAAACTGGAGCATTGTTGCAACGGCGGCACTTGCTAAACCTGGTAAGCCTATCAAAACTGCCCAGATGGAAGTGTTTGTAGAACCCGAAGTTGAATGGAAACAAATGTTCCGTGAAGTTTGGCGCGGTGAACGGGATTTCTTCTATGATAAAAATCTCCATGGTCTTGACCTTAATTGGGCTACATCTACGTACGAGCCTTATTTGAAAAACGTGCGCCACAGAAGTGACCTAAGCTATTTATTCACTGAAATGTTGGGGCAGTTGACGATTGGTCATATGTTCATTGGTGGCGGTGATCAAGTCAGAGCCCCCAGAGTGCAGGGCGGCCTTCTCGGCGCTGATTATGAAGTTGATAATGGTCGATATCGTATTGCCAAAATCTATAATGGTGAAAATTGGTCACCGCGCCTGTTTGCGCCGCTTAATGAACCGGGCCTCAATGTTAAAGTTGGCGATTATATTCTGGCAGTGAATGGCCGTGAACTTATGGCTAGTCAAAATATTTATCATGCTTTTGAAGCTACAGCGGGCAGGCAAACACGCGTTAAAATTAGTTCAAATGCCGATGGTAGTGAAGCGCGTGAAATAATTGTGAAGCCGATCAATAACGATAGTGGTATTCGAAACATTGATTGGGTTGAAGGGAACCGCCGTAAAGTTGGCGAGTTAAGCGATGGTAAGCTTGCTTACATTTATATGCCAAATACGGCAGGCCCCGGCTTCAGGAGCTTTAATCGATACTTCTATGCCCAAACCGATAAAAAAGGCGCGGTATTAGATGAGCGTTTTAACGGTGGTGGTCTGCTTGCGGATTATGTGACCCAAGTGTTCAAGAAAGAACGCTTCGCCAATATTTTCTACCGCCACGGTGATATCAATGTACCTGTTCCTGCTGGTGCCATTTATGGCCCGAAAGCGATGATAGTGAATGAAATGGCAGGGTCTGGCGGTGATGCAATGCCATGGTTCTTCAAGAAAAGCGGTGCTGGTAAGCTTTTTGGTAAGCGGACTTGGGGCGGCTTGGTTGCTGCGCAAGGGCTTCCAACTTTGATGGACGGTGGTACCGTAAGGGCGCCTGATTTCGCAATCTTTGGCAACGAAGGCGAATGGGAAATTGAGAATTATGGCACCACACCCGATGTCGAAATCGAGTGGGATCCAGAATTGTGGCGTCAGGGCCGTGATCCTCAGCTTGAAGCAACAGTTGAATATCTGTTGGATGAAATTAGGAAAAACCCAGTTAAAGAGCCTAAAACACCGAAGTTTCCTGATTATTTTGGAAAGTAATATAGTCTAATAAAAGGCGAGGGTAACCTCGCCTTTTAAATGTTTGAATGATGTTAATCTAAGCCTATCGTTAGTGCGTTTGGACGCCTAGGATCAGAAGATCCAAAAATATAGTTGGGTGTTACATGGATGGACTGTGTGCTGCCCATCGTGAACGTAACCTTTACATCATGACCGCGCGCTTTCAGTGCTGCAATCGTATCAAGATTAAAACCAGGTTCCACCTCTAGCACATTGGGTACCCATTGATGGTGGATGCGCGGCGTATGTGTTGCGTCAGCTATATTCATGTTATGATCAATTACATTGATGATCATTTGGACGACAGCATTGATAATGCGGCTGCCGCCTGGGCTGCCGACAACCAACACAGGTTTCCCATCTTTTAGTACCATTGTTGGCGACTGTGAGCTGATAGGGCGCTTCCCTGGCTCTACTTTATTGGCTTCACTCGCAATAAAACCAGTTGCCCCTTTAATTCCCGCACGAACGGAAAATGTATGGATTTGGTTGTTTAGCAGAATACCCGTTCCTTCCACTGTTAGCCCAGAGCCGAAGGAGGAAGATATTGTATATGTGTTGGAAACGGCATTGCCTTCTGCGTCAACAATAGAATAGTGGGTTGTTGATGGCGATTCTGGTCCTTCGCCTGCTAAATAGTCCTCAAGGAGGCCATGCTCGATATCAAGCAGGCTGTCTTCCTTAATAAGTCCTGCCAAATAGCGGCCGTAGGCTTTGTCTGTTAATTCTTTGACTGGGGTTTTAAAAAAGGCAGGGTCTGCAAGGCTTCGCCCGCGATCCGCAAACGCCAGCTTCATCGCTTCTGATAAGACGTGGATAGACCGCGAGGAATAGCCCCATTCACTGATTGGGAAGTTTTCCAGAATATTAAGCATTTCAACAATTGCGATGCCGCCAGAGCTGGGTGGTGCCATTGATACCACATCATAGCCACGGTAGGTTCCGCGTACGGGTTCGCGAACAATCGCTTCGTAATTCGCAAGGTCATCTAGGTCAATATGGCCGCCATTTTTTTTCATGTCTGCGGCGATTTTTTGGGCGATTTCCCCTTTATAGAAGGCGTCAGGGCCCTGTTCCGCGATAAGTTTTAAGGTGTGTGCAAGGGCTGGGCGTGTCATGATTTCGCCAGGGGCGTATGATGAGCCATCAGTTTTGTAAAACGCCTTTGCGGATGCTTTGTTACCTTTAAGCCACGCTTGCTTAATCGCTAATATTTCGCTTAGATCATAGGAAACTAGAAACCCTTCTTCCGCGAGTTTGATTGAAGGCTGCAACAAGCGCTTCCAAGGTAATTTCCCTTTCATTTCCCAGGCTTTGTAAAAGCCTGCGACTGTGCCTGGCACGCCCGCAGCAGGCCAGTCAAAGCGGGAGTTGCGATCTTTTTCTCCGTCCTTTGTTAGAAAGTCTGCGGCAGTCACTCCCGTGGGGGCTGTTTCGCGGTAATCAATTGTCGTTGCATCTTGTTTTTCTGCGTCATGGATAACCATAAATCCGCCGCCGCCGATATTGCCAGCGCGGGGTAGTGTCACAGTAAGTGCGAAACCAACGGCAATTGCTGCATCAATCGCATTTCCACCATCTTCAAGTATTTTAACACCAACCTTTGTTGCGATATCATTTTGACTGGAAACCATGGCAGATTTACCGATGACAGGTGCGTGGATACTTCGGTACCTAAGAATGTAGGCGTCCCGGTCAAGCCCGTAGGGGCCAAGCACATTTTGAGAACTTTTATCTTGTGCGGTTAAACCTGTTGCCATGACTGTTGATGCAATTAATGCGGCTGCTATGGTTTTCATATTTCCTCCCAAATGGACCCATTAAAGGCCCTTAACGCAAATACGTCGTGTTATGAAACTGTACCTATGCGCGGTTATTCTGCGCCATCCCTAATGTTTGGTAGCGTATCATATGAAAATGGGGCCGTAATATACTAAAAGGTTTATAGTGGTTTACCGTAGGTTATAACCAAATATGGCAAATGGCACGTTGAAGATAGCGGACAGTTTCAACCCTCAATTTCTATAAATTTTGAAAAAAGCGATATGCTTTGGTCATTCATAGTGGATAACAGGAAGAAATGTGATCATTCTTTCCGTTTTGGTTTGTGGGCGTCAAAGTTTCAATTCAGTTGACTAATTTGAATTTGGTATGGTGTCCTTATATGTCGACCATCCGTCCACAAGTGAGTTAACAACTTTGCTTCCGATCAGATAAGCGCTTTCAAGTGATGGAAGGAAGCCTGCAGATTTTTGATCATCAGGAATCCCCTTGCCGAGCAGGCTGTCGACAGCACTTGCTCCTTCATATTGCATTGAATAATTGCTTGCAGTGCGAAGGAGCAATACTCGATTACTGTCTACTTTATTCAGTAAGGCTAGTTTCTCTATGGAGTGAAGTGTGCCGCTGTCTTCCATTGCAGACGTAACAAATTCCGCATTTCCTTCTGTCCAATATGGCATCCATTCATTGGCCCAATCATTCATTTTTGCACCATGCCAATATGTCATCGCTGATAATTGGTCCCCGCGTAAAACAAAGGGTGGCAACTGTGCTTTGGGGTAACTCTTGTAACGTTTCCGAAACTTTTTCATAGCGTTGGTATCAGGGATAATCTCGTCTTTGGTCAGATTGAAAGCCCAATCCGTCAAACCTTTATTCAACCTATACACCAGCGTACGGTTGGTCTTAGGTGCTGTGCCATCAAATGGTTTTTGTCTAGCCCTCGGAAAATTGCCTGTTGTCCAACCTTTGGGTATTTCGCGTGCATCAATTTCATGCATCAAATCGCCGTCTACGACCCAGTCGGTCCATACGGCGGAACCAATCGAGCCATCAGCGGGGTCAATCCCCGCGATGCCGGCAATAACAAAATAGGCGTTACTGAGGTCAAAACGTTCATCAAGTCCCAGCGCCATTATAGTGGCGGCCGCTTTTATCGTACCGATCCCGGTTACAATGCCGAGAACCCCCTTATCTCTGTTTAATCTGAGTTCGCGGTCCCCAAGAGGAAAGGGTAGTTCCTCCGTCAATGGGAAACGTTCTACCCAATGCTGAAACTCTGCTGGTGCATCGCCGGTGCTTTCGCCGCGTTCAAACATGGTAACAACGACAACTTTGATCGGGATTTTTGCCTCAAGGTTTTCTGGGGCCGCCACAAGCCCGGAAAATGAAAAGACTATTGCGAGGACAGCTGTAATGCATCTGATAAAATTTTGTTTCATGCTGTGTGTGTCCTTTGCGAGCCTGATTGAAGTTAAATGATGGCGTATCTTAAAACGAATAAAATGGCGATCAAACATGTAACGGGATGAAGTGACCGTAGTTCACCTTGTATAATTTTTATGAAAACATAGGCAATGATGCCCGCACCAATCCCGTTCGCGATGCTGTATGAAAATGGCATCAAAACAATAACCAAAAATGATGGTACTACGACCTCCAGTTTGGAGAAGTCTATTTTGCTTACGGATCCAATCATCAAAATACCAACCATCACAAGTGCGGCAGACGTTGCTGATGTCGGTATCAGGGCCACGAGTGGGCTTAAGGGTATGCATAGCAGAAACAAAATACCCACAATGATTGCGGCAAGGCCTGTTTTCCCGCCCGCTGCGATACCAGAACCACTTTCAAGATATGTTGTTACAGTTGATGTACCGACGAGTGCGCCAATCGTTGTTGCAACTGAATCCGCCATCATCGCACTGTTAATGCGTGGTAACTTTCCGTCTTCGTCTAAAAAGCCTCCTCTTTCCGCCGTTCCATATAGGGTTCCAACGGTGTCCAGCAAATCAACCATTGTGAACGCCAAAACGATAAAAAATATGTCAAACAAAGCGGATAATGTGAAGCCGCTTGCGCCCCATATTGCGGAAAAGTCCAGCTGCAAAAATATTGGGCTTATATCGAAACTAGAACTTATGAGTTGGTTTGGTAGTTCAGTGCCGCCCATTAGAAAGCTGATGAAACTAACAACGCCCACTCCAATTAAAATTGCGCCACTAACATTGTGAACAGAAAGCCCGATGATAACCGCGAGGCCTAACAGCGTTAAATACACTTCTGGCTTTGCAAAATTACCAAATTCAAGGATTTGTGGCGGCGCATTGGTGATTTTTCCGATGAGGTCGGATTGTTCTAATGTGCCGTTCGATAGCACTATATCAATGATTGGCCCTTGGTTGATATCAACAACACCGGCATTATTGAGGCCGATCAGGGTAATGAAAAGGCCTATACCAACAGGAACTGATTGCCGGACGCTTTCGGGTATTGCATTCAAAATTGCCCGCCTGAGGCCTGTGGCAGTCAAGATAATGAACACCAGGCCTGAAATAAACACAATCGCAAGTGCACCCTGCCATGTATAACCACCACCAAGTACAACGCCGTATACAAAGAATGCGCTTAAGCCAATGCCGGGTGCCTGTGCAAACGGGTAATTTGATAATAGACCAGACAACACACAGCCAATGAACGCTGCCAAGCAAGTTGCAATTGTTACTGCCTGAAAGTCCATACCGGTTTGAGAAAGTAAAGAGGGGCTTACAATAACAATGTAAGCCATCGTCGAGAATGTCGTCAGTCCGGCAACGAGTTCACGGCTGAATGTTGTACCATTCTTTGATAATTGAAAATAATTTTGCATATGTTTTTATCACCAGTTGTTGCCACCAGAGTATTGATGGCAAGTTTGGAAATGCAATCGTTTTCTATATCATTCCGTTTTGGATGGTGGCAGCGGGAAAAAACGTGATGTGCGTGCAAAATAAGCCTGATACGCAGGGTCATCGCCCCAGCGTTTCTTTCCTGCTTTTTCCAAAAGTGGGATGCCGCTTACCTTCGTCAACAAGAAATATACGAATAAAGGTGAAATTGTGATTATCCACTGGCTACCGCTTAAGAGTGGAATTGAAATGACGAAAATACCTGTCCAGAGGAAAAATTCTCCGAAATAGTTAGGGTGCCGTGACCATGACCACAAACCGCTTTGGATGAACTTCCCAGCGTTTTCAGGATCTTTTTTGAAGGCTTTTTTCTGATTATCGGCGATGACTTCGAGAGCAAAACCAATAACCCACATGACTGCGCCGATATAAAATGCGACCCCGAGAGGCATAGAGGTTTCTGAAGTGATAATGAAAAATGCTGCGGCTGCGGTTAAGGTTACCCACGCGCCTTGCAGTGTCCAGGTTACAAAGAAGCGCGGCGGATTACCCTTAATATCTTTGAACCGTTTGTCTTCGCCGTCAGCTGAAATACGCGCAAATAGAAAGCTTCCTAACCTCAAAGTCCAAACGATGACCATGGCTGCAACGATCAATGCTCTTTCGTGTAAATCCCCGGACAACATACAAGCCGCTAATATTGTGACTAAATAGGTGATGGAGCCCAAAAGGTCATAGTATTTTTCTGTCTGAGCTATGGCGGAAGGAATAAAGGCAAGCCAGTTTACACCAAAAGCGAGTAATCCACACACTAACATTAAGGGAATTCCCCAAACTTGGGGGCCGTCAACGCCTGCTGTAATCATCACCCCTAAACCGATTGATGTGACAATCAAAGCTACAATAATTGATTTTAATATCTTCATTTTTTCCTCCCCTTTGTGTCAGATGCGGAAATACCTGTTGAGCGTAGCAATAGGAATTTGTGCAAGGTTGACTGTTTAAACGTAATACAGATTAGCTCGAAGCAACAGTAATAAACTGTTTCCATTCACTGCTTTGATCTGCCGAAATCATTAACTTTCATAACTATACTAACTAAGAAATTGCGTCAACAACAATGGTATCAGTCATACGGGAAGTATATTGTTATTGGATCAAGATCCTTGGCACCATACCTATTAAGCGGATCTAGAGTTAAGGGATAAACTGGTAAAATCGAGTTCGGTGGCTGATTAAGGGATCAGATAGCTCTCCCATATATTATCAGGTTACTGCCCGATCACCGTAAGTCATAATGGTAATAGCAGGCCTTATTTAGCGCGGTCAGTATTATATTCGTTGCAACACCGCTATTTTCCAGTCAAACTATGTTTAATGTTGTTCATTAAGTAAGGAGGGTGCTCTGATGGCGATTAAAGAAGGCGTGTTGCGAACAGATGATGATAGGTTCGAAAATTTACCGGATTGGCCATACCTTCCTAATTATATTGATGACCTCCCGGGATATGAAGGACTACGAGCCCATTATATTGACGAAGGCGATAAAAATGCTGAGAGAGTTTTTCTTTGTTTGCACGGCGAACCGAGTTGGGCCTATTTATACAGGCATATGATCCCGCACTTCCTGAATTCTGGTGCTCGTGTGGTTGCGCCAGATTTCTTCGGATTCGGCAGATCAGATAAGCCGATTGATGATGCGACATACACATTTAATTTCCACCGTGACTATTTGCTTGCGTTTATTGAACGGCTAAACCTGAAGAATGTAACGCTTGTGTGCCAGGACTGGGGTGGCTTGCTTGGATTGACGCTACCTCATGATATGCCGGACCGTTTCGCCAGACTAATCGTGATGAATACTACAATTGCGATTGGTAAGCCCGCAGGCAAAGGCTTTGATGCCTGGCGAGATTATGTTGCGAATACGCCGGATTTCCCAGTTGGACAGTTAATGAAGCGAAGCTCGCCGCATTTATCAGAGGCTGAGGTTGCTGCGTATGATGCCCCGTTCCCTGATGATAGCTATAAAGCGGGGGTGCGTAGGTTCCCACAGTTAGTGATGACAGATCCTGATATGAACGGCGTGGAAACGTCAAAAAAGGCTTTGGAGTTCTGGCAAAATGAATGGCAAGGGCAGAGTTTTATGGCTATTGGCATGCAGGACCCAGTGTTGGGTCCGCCTGCGATGAAAGCACTTGCTGGTATTATCAAAAACTGTCCTGAGCCCATGGAAATTGAGGAAGGCGGACATTTTGTTCAAGAATGGGGCGGTGAAATTGCCCCAGCAGCACTAAAGCACTTTGGTGATATTTGAAAAATAGTGCTATAAAATAAATTGGATGGGGTTCCGAGATAAAGTTTTATAATTTAGACTATGCGAACTTGAACTGAAAAGGGAGTTATGGGGAATGATAAAAACGAGTTTGTTGGCGATAGCAGTTTCGCTAAGTATGGCATCAGGCGGGGCGTATGCCTATGATGATTTGAAAAATGATATTGCCTCAGATTATGGCTATTTATCTGATCTCTTTACCCATTTTCACAAGAACCCAGAGCTATCCTACCTTGAGAATGAAACCTCCAAGCGACTTGGCGCTGAACTGGAGGCGATCGGTTTTGATGTAACTGTTGGTGTCGGTGGCACCGGCGTTGTTGCCATGATGAAAAATGGCGAAGGGCCTACGGTGTTGGTTCGCGCTGATATGGATGGCCTACCTGTTCAAGAACGCTCGGGGCTTTCTTATGCATCGACGGTTAAACAGGTAAATACATACGGGGACGAAGTTTCTGTAATGCATGCGTGCGGCCACGATATGCATATGACATCGCTGGTTGGTACCGCGCGCCGTCTTGTTGCAATGCGCGATAAATGGCAGGGCACTTTGATGCTGGTTGGGCAGCCCGCGGAAGAGCGGATCGGCGGCGCAAAAGCCATGATTGAGGACGGTCTCTATGAACGGTTTGGACGGCCTGATTATGCACTTGCCTTGCACGTGGCAGCGCGCCAGCCCGCAGGAAAAATTATTTATAAATCAGGCCTTACATACTCAAGTTCCGACAGCGTAAATATTCGTGTGTTCGGTGTTGGTGCGCACGGTGCTGCTCCGCACACTGGCAAGGACCCTGTCGTTCTTGCATCTCAGATTGTTCTTGCTTTACAAACACTTGTTGCACGCGAAATTTCACCATTGGAACCGGGTGTGGTCACCGTTGGATCGTTCCATTCGGGTACAAAACATAATATTATCTCTGAATATGCAGATTTACAGCTAACGGTTCGCTCTAATGATGAAGCAGTTCGGGCAAAACTGCTGGCAGGGATTAAACGCATTGCTGAAAATATGGGGCGTGTTGCTGGCTTGCCAGAGGATCGCTTGCCGAAAGTTGATCTATCCATCGCTGCAACACCGACGACAGTGAACGATTCTGATCTAACGAAACGTTTGGATGCTGTCTTTAAGCGTGAACTTGGTGAAGAAAACCTTCAAACCCTTGTGCAAACTACGATGGGCGCAGAAGATTTCCCTTATTTTACTCGGGTTAATCCACCGGTTCCGGGGTTTTATTTCGCAGTAGGGGGAACACCGCAAGCCGACCTTGATGCTGAGAAAAACGGCGGCCCAGCCGTGGCAGGGCACCATTCTCCCCTCTTTAAAATTGCGCCTGAGCCTTCGATCAAAGCAGGTGTTCAGGCGATGACTGTTGCGGTTCTGGATTTAATGAAGAAGTAAACGAGTATAATCATGTTAACACCTTTTCATTTGGCTGTTCCTGTTGATGACTTGGATGCAGCTAGACAGTTTTATGGTGAGATAATGGGGTGCCCTGAAGGGCGCTCCTCTGATAAATGGATCGATTTCAATTTTTTTGGCCATCAATTCGTTGTTCATAAGGGAAAGCCTCTGACAGATGCGGATCACAACGGTGTGGACGGTGATGCTGTGCCGAGTTTCCATTATGGAATGATACTGGAGTGGGATGATTGGCATGTTTTGGCAACCAAACTGGCAAAAGCAGATGTTGAGTTCATTATTGAACCCAAAATTCGCTTCGAGGGCGAGGTTGG
Organism: Kordiimonas sp. SCSIO 12610; assembly: GCF_024398015.1. Lineage (GTDB taxonomy): Bacteria > Pseudomonadota > Alphaproteobacteria > Sphingomonadales > Kordiimonadaceae > CANLMI01. The sequence continues at coordinate 2,634,850 of NZ_CP073747.1, read as the reverse complement.
GGAACAGGCTACAATGTTTTTTACAGATCCGGCGGGAAATGCATTAGAAATGAAATCTTTCAAAGATTTTTCTCAGATTTTTGCTAAATAGATCTGGAGCAACAATAATTCAAAGTCAGGATCTAATGGGTTTTGGCACATTTACGTTTATATAGGGTATCGTTATGTCTCTCTCAAAAAAATCAACTTGGTTAACCAAAGCCAACACAGGGCTAATTGTTATTGCCTTGGTCGTTTTTGTTCTGGCTGCATTGTCAGGAACAGGGTACGCAAATGAGTGGTGGGATGTTAGAACAGCATTTGCATTGCTGCGCTACGCTGCCTTTACGTCATTTGCATTGATTGCAATTGCTGTCCTTACACTTTGGGGCTTCGCGTTTGCCAAAGCCCGCCGTGACGGGCAAATGGCGCGTACAGTCATTTCGGCAGTATTGTTTTTGGGTGTATTGGGCTTTTCTGCAAATATACTAAATCAGGTTCAAACGGCGCGTTCCGTTCCTCCTATTCATGATGTAACAACAGACCTTGAGGATATCCCACAATATACAAAACTAAATCCTCAGAATCCAAATGCTGAGAATTGGGAATTGCTACACCGTGCGGGTTATGCAGATTTACAGCCCTTGGAATTGGATATGTCCGTTGCTGACGTGATTGCCAAAGCTGAAAAAGCGAGTGAAGCTTTTGGATGGGAAGTTGCTGTGGCAGACGCCGAAAATGGTCGCCTTGAAGTCACAGAAACAACCCAGTGGTTTCAGTTTAAGGATGACCTTGTTCTTCGTGTTCGGGCAACAGAAGGGGGCGGAAGTCAGGTAGACGCACGTTCTGTATCTCGTTTTGCGGGCAGTGATATTGGTGTCAATGCTGCACGGATCAGAAAGTTGTTTGCCGCTATCCAAGAATAGGAATAATTTGGTCGGTGTGGCCGAATGTCGCGGTAACTATTTGATTAAAATCAAAAAAATATCCTGCCTCTTGTGATTGAAAGGGCCCAGTTAATAAACGGCCTAACACAGGAGGCAACAATGAAACTATCAAAACCAATAACCGCCTTTTTAGCCTGTACAATGCTAACAGGTTCAGTATTTGCAGACGCAGGCGACTGGTTGGTTCGTTTGCGCGGTATTTATGTCGTGCCTGATGAAGCAGCGACAATTGATCCGATCGGCGGTAGCGCTCAGATCGACAATACATTCGTACCAGAGCTTGATTTTTCCTACTTTGTTACTGACAAAATAGCACTTGAGCTTATTTTGGCGACAAACCGCCATAGCCCAATTGCAGCAGGAACCGCGGCAGGCGATGTCCCTCTTGGGTCAGTAAATCTTTTGCCGCCAACATTGACAGCGCAGTATCACCCTTTAGCAGGTGAAACCTTCAGCCCTTATATTGGTGCTGGCGTAAACTATACTGTTTTCTTCAATGTTGATGAGCCTGCAGCGGTTGTTGATGATATTGACTATAGCAATTCATTTGGGTTTGCACTTCAAGCTGGTTTCGATGTGAAGCTAGACGAAAAATGGGTCTTTAACGTCGATGTAAAGCGCTTATGGCTTGATACTGATGTCTCCATTAATGGTGATACGATCAAAGCAGATGTTGATATTGATCCATGGATCATTGGTGCAGGATTTGGCTTTAAATTCTAACCTAAAATGATATTTAGCATGTGAAAAGCCGCCCTTGGGCGGCTTTTCTAGTATTTGCAGCAATGCTTGCGGAATTTGATTAGCCTGCGCGCTTTTATCCATAGCCCTGCAGGGTTGATTTCGTTATATAGACTGCATGGCTTATGATTCACTTAGAGATTTTATCGAACTTCTTGAGCGCGAAGGGCGCTTGGTTCGTGTAACCCAGCCCGTTTCGACCGAGTTGGAAATGACAGAGATTCAAACGCGTGTGATGGCAGAAGGTGGCCCAGCTATCTTATTTGAGAATGTCATCAATGAACGCGGTGAAAAATCAGAGATGCCTGTTCTGGTTAATCTGTTCGGCACCGTGGAGCGTGTCGCTTGGGGAATGACAAGGCAACCTTCTGAGCTTCGTGAAGTGGGTGAAACGCTGGCGTTTCTTCGGCAACCAGAGCCCCCACGCGGCATCAAGGATGCGTTGGAACTTTTGCCACTGGCGAAACAAGTTTTGGCGATGAAGCCTAAGAAAGTAAAGAAAGCACCGGTTCAAGAGATTGTTCTTGAAGGTGACGATGTTGATTTGTTTCAACTGCCTATTCAAACCTGCTGGCCGGGTGAACCAGCACCGCTGATTACGTGGCCTTTAATCGTGACAAAAGGGCCGGGCGACGACCGGGAAGATAATTATAACCTCGGTATTTATCGCATGCAGCGTATGACGAAAAACAAAACGATCATGCGTTGGCTGAAACACCGTGGTGGCGCACAGCAATATAAGCGTTGGAAAGACAAAAAAAGCGAGCCTGTTCCTGCTGCTGCTGTTATTGGCGCTGACCCTGGAACAATACTCGCGGCTGTAACGCCTGTCCCGGACACGCTATCAGAATATCAGTTTGCAGGGTTGCTTCGCGGTAAAAAAGTTCCCCTTGTGGACTGTAAAACCGTTCCTTTGCAGGTGCCTGCAACGGCCGAGATTGTGCTAGAAGGTTATGTTAGCCTTGATGAATATGCTGACGAGGGCCCATACGGGGATCATACTGGATATTATAATTCCGTTGAGCAGTTCCCTGTGTTCAATATTACGGCCATTACAATGCGTAAAGAGCCGATTTACCTGTCGACTTACACAGGTAGGCCACCGGACGAGCCTTCAGTGTTAGGCGAAGCCTTAAATGAGGTTTTCATTCCATTATTGCAGCAACAGTTCCCAGAGATTGTTGATTTCTGGCTGCCGCCAGAGGGGTGTAGTTACCGGATTGCAGTCGTTTCCATGAAGAAAGTATACGCAGGGCATGCGCGGCGTATTATGATGGCCGTTTGGTCTTTCCTTCGTCAATTTATCTATACAAAATTTGTGATCGTGGTTGACGACGATATCAATGCCAGGGACTGGAAGGACGTGATGTGGGCCATTTCAACGCGCATGGACCCGGTCAGGGATATAATGACGGTTGAAAATACACCGATCGACTATTTGGATTTTGCAAGCCCTGTTTCGGGCCTTGGTGGAAAGCTAGGTTTAGACGCCACGAATAAAATGGAAGGTGAAACCAACCGTGAGTGGGGTGAGGAAATCCGAATGCAAAATGATGTCGTGGATAGAATTGACAATATATGGAATGAATTGGGAATACCGGGCTCGGGTACGAAAATCTGGAAGTAGATTTTGGATATCCTGACAATCAATCAGATTTATTTTTGGACTGATTAGTCTTGAAATTGTAATGTTTAAAGATTAGATCAGGTTCTGCTCGGGAAACAGGATATAAACATGCAATCAGTCAGTTCTCATAAACCTTATTCAAAAAAATGGCTATTTGTTGGTGTTGTTGCCTTGGGTATAGGCTTTGTATCCATGATATTGGCGGGGAATGCCAATAGCCTTGGGCAAGGTGAGGATGAAACACGAGCAACCAAAAAACCTGTTGTTGAAGTCGCCCAAATCATCAAGGGTAGCGGTGATTACACATTATCAATTCCTGGGCGTTTGAGAGCACGTAGTGGAATTAGCCTTGTTGGTGAAGTTGCAGGTAAGATCACCTATGTTGATCCTCGGCTGGTATTGGGTGGGCGCTTCCAGCAAGGTGAAATTCTCGTTGAGATAAACAAGAGCAACTTTGAAGCAGAAGTGGCGCGCGCACAAGCGGTGGTGGCCAGTTCTAAAGCGCTTTTGATACAAGCCAAAGCGGATACAAACCGCAGGGTAGAACTCTATGGTACAGGCGCTGTAACTGAAGCACAGCGCGATCAAGCGGTTGCAAACCTTGCAAGCTCTGAAGCATCCCTAAAGCAAGCGGAAGCACAATTGATTGTTGCTAAGGAAAATTTATCGAGGGCAACGATTGTAGCGCCTTTTCCTGCGCTTGTTATTGCTAAAGGTGCGAGCCTTGGGGGGTATGTTTCCCCAGGGCAAGAATTGGCTCAGTTAATTGATATTCGTGCCGCTGAGTTGATAGCTGGTGTTTCCCCGCAGCAAGCTGCAACGATTGCGAAAGTATTGAGTGAAAAAACGGCTGAACTTCAGGTTCTCGCGAAACCAAATGAGGGATCAGTCGGAACGCAAACATTAGTCGGTAGAATTGATAACTTTTCCCCTGTTATTGATACAACATCAAGGTCGGCCCTTATTGTTGCTGTTTTCCCTGATGCCTTTGCGAAAGAAAATACAGGCCGTGTTTTCTCGGAAGACTTTATGACACTTGAAATTGCCATCAATGCTGATGCTAATCACGTGTGGCAGGTTCCTTATGGGGCACTTCGCAGGGATGAATATATCTGGCTTGTTGATGAAAGTGGTATACTACAAAAGCAGACTATAACAGTTTTAAGCGATACAGCGGGTTTTGCTATGATCCGTTCAGAGGCCGACTTGCTGAATAAGCGTGTTTTATTGACGGCCCTTTCAGAAGAGCGTGAGGGTATCGAGGTTGAAGCTGTCCTTGTGTCCAATGAGAAATAGAGGGCACAAATGAAACGTTTGATAGAAATTTGCCTTGAAAACCGGGTAGCAGCTAACTTGTTTGCTGCGGTTATTATCATATCTGGATTAATCTCTATCCAGATTTTGAATGTTCGTCTGTTTCCTGAAATTGTTTTAAACGCAATCTCAATCACAGTCCCGTATCCTGGTGCAACGCCTAGCGAGGTGGAAACATCAATTGTCAAACCCATCGAGGAGCGCCTTGAAGGATTAGAAGGGGTGCGCAAGCTGACCGCACTCGCGGGATCTAACGTTGCAAGTGTGATTGTTGATCTGGAAGAAGGGGAAAGCATCCCTGCGATGCTGGACGATATTCAGACCGAAGTGGACCGGATTACAATTTTCCCGCAGCAATCAGAGCGTCCGCAAATTACCCATGTGGAAGTCGATGAACTAGCAGCCCGTATCGTCATATACGGCGATAAAAACATTGGCGAATTAAAGTTAATCGCTGAACGGATTAGATCAGACCTCGCGGACAAGCCTAATATTTCAAGAGCGTCCATTAATGGTGCCCCAGAATACTTGATCGATATTTCCGTTAGTGAAGATACGATCCAGTCGCTTGGTATGTCACTGGTAAACATTGCTGAACGGGTGGCGCGGCAGAGTGTTGATCTTTCTGGTGGTGAAATCGAGAATGCACGCCAGAAATTACTCGTACGATCCACTGGTGAACGCAGAAACGGCGAAGAATTTAAAACTGTCGTTCTGGGGTCGGGGGCCACAGGAACACCTATTTACCTGGGTGATGTGGCTCATGTGAATGATGGTCTCGCTGAGACACCAATAAAAGCTGTCTATCAAGGCCAACCAGCCATGTTCATTTCTGTATTCCGTGCCGGGGATGAGAAACTTTTGGACCTTGCTGATGCTGTGCGGGTCTATTTTGACAAGGAAATTGAAGCAGTATTACCGTCTGGTGTCGATGCTGTTTTCTGGCGTGACGAGTCTATCCCGCTGAAACAGCGTATTAATTTGCTGTCAGAAAATGCGTTTATGGGGCTTGTGCTTGTTTGTCTTTTGTTGATGGCATTCCTTGATATTCGTATTGCTGCATGGGTTGCGTTTGGTGTTGGGGTTGCGTTTGTCGGCGCCTTTACCTTTATGGCCCCGCTTGGTGTCACGATTAATCAGTTGACTTTGTTTGGGTTTATTCTTGCGATCGGTATTGTTGTTGATGATGCGATTGTGGTCGGTGAGAATATTCACGCGACATGGCGGAAGGGCTATGCGCCAGATGAAGCCGCCAGAGTTGGTGTTTTAAGAGTTTCGACCCCGGTTTTATTCTCTGTATCAACTACGATTGTTGCCTTTGTCCCATTATTGTTCATCCCGGGGACGTTTGGGCAGTTTTTAGGCCCTATTGCGTCGGTTGTGATTATTGTTCTGTTGATTTCGCTCTTCGAGAGTTTCTTGATCCTGCCAAAGCATTTATCGCACCTTAGAAGCGAGGCCCCCGGAAAATATTCCCCCCGCAGATTGGCGGACCCGTTTCGCGACTGGTGTGCCGCTCGCTTGCGTGTCATCACTGAAGGTCCTTTGAGAAAAGCCGTAACTTTCTGTACACTTAATCCATTAATGACCGTTCTTTTCGCCTTTGGAATTTTTTTCGCATCCTTAAGTCTTGTGACTGGCGGGGCCGTGAAATTTATTTTCTTCCCCGAAGTAGAGGGCGATTATGTAACGGCTGAGCTTGAATTATCCGAGGCAACTTCTAAGGAGCAAACAATCCGTTTTGCTGAAATGATTGCGGATAAGGCGCCAGCAGTCGCAAAAGCGATTGATCCGAATGCGAAAGGCCTGGAAGGCGTTTTCTGGACGCTTGGTGTACCACTCGCGCTTGATAATGCTCAGGCTTCTACAAGTGGTGGTGCGGCGGCTAATAAAGCCTATATTGTTGCGCGCCTGCAGGAAGCTTCGAGCAGAAGTTTTTCTGCAAGTATCTATGAAACAGAGTGGCGGAAAGCCATTGGTGATATCCCTGGAGCCCAGAAATTAACCATAACCTCTGATCTGGTAACGGCTGGTGCGCCTGTCCAATTGGAAATCAGCACAAGACTAGATAGTGATACACGGGCAGCGGTTGAAGCCATCAGACGCGAGCTAGAAGCTTTGCCTGGCGTATTTGATGTCCGTGATGATCGTTTTCGAACGACAGACGAAGTGCAGATCGCACTAAAACCGTTAGCGCGTTCCTATGGTATATCTCAAAATGATTTAGCGCGCGAAATTCGGGCAGTGTTTTTTGGGGCTGAGGCTGTTCGTGTTCAGCGTGACAGAGAAGAAATTCAGGTTCGTGTTCGCTTGCCAAAAAATGAACGCGGCAATTTTGAAGCCATGAAAAACCTGAGAATTCGGGTTGGTGATGGGTTTGTCCCGATTGAAAGCCTTGCAGACTTAACAATAGCTCCTGCGCCTGCCGCAATCACGCGCATTGGAAGCAGACGGGTCTATACGCTGAGCGCTGATGTGGATACTAATTTCTCAACAGCCGGTGTTGTAACTGACTATATCTTAGAAGAGGTCTTACCGCGCGAGCGAGAAAGTTTCGATGGGTTGAACATCACTCTTTCTGGTGATCAGGAAGAACAAGCGCAGGCAGGTCCTGCGATTGGTCGTAATTTCATTGTCGCTATGATGGTGATTTATACTTTATTAGCCCTCAGCTTTAAATCCTACACCCAGCCCCTTATTGTTATGCTCGCCATTCCATTTGGTTTCATGGGAGCCTTGATTGGACATGCGGTTTTAGGGCTTGATCTTACACTGCTCAGTATGTTCGGCGTTATTGGTCTGAGCGGGGTGATTATCAATAATTCCTTGATGGTGATCAGTTTTGTGAATGATCGACTTGAAACCGGGGAGCATTATGTGACCGCGGTGATCGAGAGCACCTTGGAACGGTTTAGGGCTATTTTGTTGACCACTTTAACTACCTTCCTCGGAGTTATTCCTATTATCCTTGAAACCAGTGTTCAGGCTCAGTTCCTCGTTCCAACGGCGGTTTCACTTGGGTTTGGTATCATTGTTGGCACGATTGTCCTCATATTTACATTACCGGCATTTGCGGTCCTTCATCTCGCGATCTTTGGGCATGCGAATATGAAAGGTTATGATGGCTTGCTTAAGCGATTTGTAAGGGCCCTTGTATGATGAATAGTTTTGAATACAGGGATATAAACCGCGCAGACATTGATATCGTCCTCGGCCTGATCAAAGAATTGGCAACACATGAAGGCCGACCAGAAGCTGTCACGATTACGCCCGAGCGCCTTACCGACCTGTTGTTTGGGGGAAACCCAGTCGCCCATGGAATAGTTGGATTGGTTGACGGTCAAATTGTTGGCTACGCTTTGTCAGCGGTTAAATTTTCGAGCTTCAAAGGGCATAAAATCGCCTATATCGAAGATATATTAGTAAGCCAGAATGCGCGCGGTAATGGCTTGGGTATAAAAATGATGCGTGCAACTGTTGAGAAGGCATTATCAATTGGCTGTGAAGCTCTTGAATGGTCTGCACTAGATGATAATGAAGTTGCCATAGGATTTTATGATCACATTGATGCGGACCGTGAAACAGGCCGTATTCATTTTGAGTTTGACTTTCAAAGTATGCAAGGTTTTGTAGGTAAAGATTATGACTAAAACAGAGATTTATCAAACGACTGAAAGTCAAATTTTAGCTGTTCTTGAGGGCGAAGATAATGTGACGGCGCAGATGGCAACGATATCCTGTCTGTTGGCACAGGCATTTCCTGAAACATTTTTCTGGACCGGATTTTATGTTGTCTCCCCCGAAAATGATCAGGAATTGGTTGTTGGCCCATATCAGGGGACTTTGGGGTGCTTACGCATCCCATTTGGTCGCGGGGTATGCGGAACGGCCGCTGCTGAAGGGGCTACCCAGATAGTGAAGGATGTGCATGCCATTGAAAATCATATTGCATGCGATAGCCGCACGAATTCTGAGATCGTTGTGCCGGTATTTGACGGGAAACAGAAAATGATCGCTGTTTTAGATGTTGATTCTGAACACCTAAACTCGTTTGATACTGATGATCAAATATGGCTTGAACGTATCGTGAATAAGGTTTTCGCTGCTTAGCTGGTAAGCCCAGTAAAGAGTATTAAGAAATAAGATTGGAAGTTTGATGAAATATTTACATACAATGGTCCGGGTAAAAGATATTGATGCTTCTATCGATTTTTACTGTAACAAACTTGGCCTTGTTGAAGTTAACCGTAAGGAAGTCCCTGCAGGTCGTTTTACGCTTGTGTTTTTGGCGGCACCTGGTGACGAAGATGCACAGGTAGAGCTTACCTACAACTGGGACCCTGAAGATTATCCATCGGGCAGAAATTTTGGCCACCTGGCGTACCGTGTTGATGATATATACGAAACGTGCCAGCGATTGATGGACAGTGGTGTGGTTATTAACCGGCCACCCCGTGATGGATATATGGCTTTTATCAAAAGCCCGGACAATATCTCAATTGAGCTTTTACAGGCAGGAGGCCCAAAAGCCCCTCAAGAGCCTTGGGCTTCAATGGAAAACACCGGAACTTGGTAACAATCGCATAGTGATATGTATTTTTCTTGTGAACATTAAGAAAGTATTTAGTTTCCTCGGATATCCATAAGAAGCACACTAGATAGGTACTATGGTTGGGAGCCAAACCTGTGAAGCTTCACTGGTCTAATAGAATATCATTTAAACTAGCACGTACATCGGTCATTATTGCGTTTGTCGTTGGTGTCATCTTGTCTGGTGGTCAAGTGTATCTTGACTATTTTGAAGAAGTTGAACTTTTTGATGCTAAAGTTAATCAAAGTCTTGAGGTTGCCAAAAACGCATCGACCCGCGCTGTATTCATTCTTGATGATACATTAGCAAATGAAGTGATCACCGGATTGCTTAAGTATGATTATATCTCCCAAGTTAAAATCATGGATGAGGATGAGAGAGTTCTTGCCGAAGGGGAGCAGGAAACGCGAGTTGATAAGAGTACTTTTGAATTTGCCCATTGGTTTTTTGACCAAACAGTAAGTTACGAGGCTGACTTGGAGTTGCCAGATTCTTCAGCGTCTGGCCCAGGAAAACTAATCCTTCAGGTTGATAAAGCGGTTGGTCTGCAGCCATTTTTCTCTCGTGCGATAACTACGTTTTTAACCGGTTTTCTAAGGAATTTAATACTGGTGATGTTGCTCTATATCTCATTCTACAGGGGGTTAACAAAACCCTTAAATGAAATTGTAAGGCAGCTAGCTAGCATCAGCCCGGAACAACCTGGTGAAAAACGTATCAAGCTTTTGAAGTCTTATGAGAAAGATGAGCTGGGGCTGCTCGCGCGTCAGATCAATATGTCTTTTGACGCTATTCAGCAACTTTTGGATAGCTTGCGGTCAACCAATACGGCTCTTGCCTCGTCCGAAGAGGCGCTGCGACGTCGCTCGTTAGAGCTTGAGCATGAGATTGTCCGTACGATTGAAACGACCAAGCAATTAGTGGAAACCAAGGAAGAGGCTGAGGCCGCAAACCGAGCGAAAAGTGCATTCTTGGCAAATGTTAGCCATGAACTCCGTACACCCTTGAATGCGATTATTGGTTTTTCTTCGATCATGGCAGATCAGATGTTCGGACCAATCGGCCATGATAAATACCGTGAATATTTAAGCGATATCCGCACGTCCAGTGAGCATTTATCGGATGTTTTAGGCGAAGTTTTGGACCTGGCAAAAATCGAAGCAGGCCAGCTTAAAATTGAAGACGAGCATGTTGATATGAAAGCCCTCTGTGACGAGAGCTGTTCGTTGGTTACAGGTCAGGCGGTTGTCCGCGGCTTTAACGTTATTTCTTGTATCGAGGATGATATTCCGCTTATTAACGGCGATCGGTTGCGTATCAAACAGGCGGTTCTTAACTTATTGTCTAACGCTGTTAAATTTACGCCGCAGGGTGGAAGCAACGTCGAACTTCATACATTTATGAATGATGACAAAAGTGAACTTGTTGTCTCTGTTCGTGACAGCGGGATTGGTATCCCTGAGGAAGAACATGACCTTATCTTCTCTCCATTTATGCGATCTGCGTCTGCACTTAGCCGTAGCCATGAGGGTACGGGCCTTGGATTGTCTCTTGTAAAGGCCTTTATGGATATGCATGATGGTGATATCAAGCTATCAAGCGAAGTGGGCAAAGGGACAACAATCACGTTACATTTCCCTTCGGAACGGTTTATCAGCCAGTCGTAACCTCCTCGCTATAGATAAATATATATTGCGAGGGTCACATGGTTTTAAATCCGAATAAAACGCTTAGTATAAGTATATTGATAATTTCCTTTTTGGTTTTCCTGCTTGCTGCAGAAGTTAAAGCGCAGGCAAAAGGCCCCGAGGATGTTATCGAGCAATTATTCGATGGCATGCGGGCAGGTGACGGCTCTGCCATTCGTAGTATAGTTGCTGAAGGCGCGTCCCTGGATCGGGTTACCGCCAGTGGTGAACTTCGAACCGGTGGGTTTGAACGCTGGATCAGTTGGGTTGACCAACAGAAAGAAGGAGACGCTGACGAGCAAATATTTGCCGTTAAAGTGCAAGAATTCGACAATTTGGCAACCGTTTGGGCACCCTTTATCCTTCACTATAAGAAGGAACTGGTAGGCTGCGGTGTAAATCAGTTTACTTTAGCGAAAGTTGAAGGGGTATGGAAAATTGTGCACGGTATTGACACCGCGCACAATGGAGACTGTTCAGAATTTAGGTCATTAGCAAGGTTTAAATAGCGTCTAAAGCTTGAGTCAGGTCTGCGATAAGATCATCTGTGTTTTCAACGCCCACAGATATCCTCAAAGTTTGCTCTAAAATCCCAAGTCGTAATTTAACGTCATCTGGAACATCCGAATGGGTCATCGCAAATGGGTGTTCCATTAAGCTTTCTGTACCACCTAGGCTGACTGCAAGCTTGATAATTTGTAGGGCATCTAACACTCTGAAGGCCGCGGCTTCGTCGCCTTTAATATCGAAAGAGAATGTGGAACCAGCGGATGTTGATTGGCGGCTGAAAATTCGGTGCGCCTGACTGCCTTCCTCCAGAAAGCCCAAATAGTTCACTTTCTCTACTTTCGGATGGTCACGCAGGAATTTAGCGATTTTTTCCGCACTAATGGCAGAGGCACTCATCCGCAGCTTTAACGTTTCTAGAGAACGCATGATTAGCCAACCTGTATGGGGGTCACACATTGTGCCTAATATCGTTCTAAACCCTTGAATTGGTCCCATGACATCAGCGGCACCAACGGCTGCTCCTGCCACAACATCAGAATGCCCCGCGACATATTTGGTTAGTGAGTAAAGAACAACGTCAACCCCGAATTGAAGAGGCTTTTGCCAAACAGGCCCAAGGAATGTGTTATCAACCATAACTATTGGCTTGTATCCCTGTTCTTTTTCAAGGACCTTTGCTGCATCACCGCAGCGTTGCAAATCAATCAATCCGTTTGTTGGGTTAGCGGGCGTTTCGGCGTAAATAACAGCAACTCGGCCCAGCTTTTTCGCTTCTTCAAGTGCAGGCTCCAGCGTGAGCTCGTCCCATCCTGATTCAAATTCAACCGATTTTATGCCGTATTCGGGTAAGATGTTGCGTATAAGATATTCTGTTCCACCATAAATCGGCGCAGAATATACAATTACATCACCAGGCCGGAGATAGGCCATTAAGCTTGTGGCAATTGCGGCCATACCGCTCGAAAACGTTAGGCCTTTGTCGGCGTCTTCCCATAAAGCCAGTCGGTCTTCGAGTACTTCAAGGTCGGGATTGTTAATGCGTGAATAGATCAGGCCAGGCTCTTCGCCTTTCGCGGCTTCGCGTTTGCCGTAAGCAAGCTCAAAAAAATCTTTACCAGCTTGAGCGTTCTCGAAAACAAATGTGGATGTCATAAATATTGGTGGTTTTAACGCTCCTTCTGAGAGCATTGGGTCGTAGCCATATCCCATCATTTGCGTTTCAGGGCTTAATTTATGATTGCCAATTTTTGTTTTCCGATAATTTCTTTTTTGGTCGCTCATTGTTGCCTCACCTGTAATCCTAGTTCATCAGCTTTCTTACGGTGAAATTAGTTTTATCTGCAACTAAATTCGAACGATTGGGGATAGTTCTCTGATTTAGATTTAGGCTAGATATATATCAGACGTTTCATCTATAAGGTAAATATGTTCGTAAAAGCTCGAAAATAAGGAACAGAGGTATGTTGTTAGTTTTATCACCCGCAAAAAAATTAGATTTTGAAACAGACTGGCAAACTAACGCTTTTAACGGTGAAGCAGTAACTCAGCCCGCTATGCTTGCTGATGCTCAAGTTCTCATTAAAAAAGCGAAGACATTAAGTTCGTCAGATTTGAAGGCGATGATGGGACTTTCTGATAACCTGGCAGATTTGAATGTTGAGCGATTTAAGGCTTTTAAGACACCTTTCACTGAAGGCAATTCCAGACCTGCCATCGATGCCTTTAAAGGCGATGTGTATGTCGGCCTTGACGCACCCTCACTAAGCGCAGAAGACCGTGCTTTCGCTCAAAGTCATTTACGTATTTTGTCTGGCCTTTACGGTCTCTTGAAGCCCCTTGATTTGATGCAGGCATATCGCTTGGAAATGGGCACAAAGTTTCAAAACGAGCGCGGGACAAGCCTCTATCAATTCTGGGGCGAGAAAATTGCCCAGCAACTGAATGCCGATTTTGAAGGCGATGACGGGGTTCTCGTTAACCTTGCGTCAACAGAGTATTTCAAGGCTGTTAAGCAAAAAGCTTTGAACGCCCGTATCATCACCCCCGTTTTCAAAGATACGAAAGACGGCAAAACACGCGTTGTTTCCTTTCTCGCTAAAAAGGCACGCGGCATGATGGCGCGTTATATTATCGAGAATAGAATTACAGATCATGAGAAACTGAAGGCTTTTAACGCCGGAGGGTATGAGTTTGATCAGAATTTGAGTGATGGTGATACGTGGGTATTTACACGTGAGCAGCCTGCACCTGGGCAAGCTTAGATTTGTATTTTAGTTATTGGGGTTGATTTCAACGTCCACAATTTCAGCATAAGCGTTTCCATCACGCCAATGGGTGGGAACGCCAGTGGGTATATAATATCGACTATGTGACATTTGCCAGACCTGTTCAGGGGCTAGGCTATCAATTGCATAATTGAAACTGGTGTTGTCATGAACTGGATGAAAATAGCTTTCATGAATAAGGCGCTGTTTTTTATCAAAAAAATTGATTTTAACCCTGACCTGAGAAAAAGAAACGTCGCTTTTATTACGTAACCGGAACCAAATAGCTGGTTGCTTATGCCCCCCGACCAACTCAACTCGCCTTGCAAAAAATTCATATATTTCTAATTGATCAATATAGGCTGCTTTTTCTTCTGCACTCAGCTTTCGTATCGCCTTGGCGCTGTGATCGCCTGACGTGAAATTTAAACCCAGTATTATCAAGATGAGAATATAACCCATCCTGATAGTATATTTGTGGCCTGACATCGGTTTCCCCAATTCTTTGTTGGGAAGATATTAGTACGGAAAGTTTGTCTTTGCATAGAGAGTATTTGACCTGAGTGCGTAAGTGTGATTTTGATAATAAAAAATAATACAACACATTAAAATATAAACGGAGGCAAGCATGTCTGTTTCAAAAGAGTTTGATGTTATCGTTTACGGCGCTACTGGTTTCACTGGCCGATTGGTCGCTGAATATTTGTCTAATCAATATGGTGTTGATGGCAATGTCAAATGGGCAATGGCTGGCCGAAGTGAAGATAAACTGAATTCCGTACGTGCGGAAATTGGCGCGCCTGAAAATACGCCTTTTGTTGTTGCTGATGCCAATGATCCTGCATCAATTCGCGAAATGGCCGCCCGGACCCATTCAGTTTTAACAACTGTTGGACCATATCAATTGTATGGCTCTGATTTGGTTGCTGCTTGCGTTGAATGTGGCACTGATTATGTAGATTTATGTGGTGAGCCAGCATGGATGCATCAAATGATCAAAGAGTTTGGCGAAAAAGCCAAGGAAACTGGTGCAAGGATCGTATTTTCTTGCGGGTTTGATTCAATTCCATTCGATTTGGGTGTTTACTTCCTCCAAAATGCAGCAAAAGAAAAGTTTGGTCATACTGTGAAGCACGTTAAGGGCCGTGTGCGGAAAATGAAAGGCACGTTTTCTGGTGGTACTGCCGCAAGTTTGAAGGCAACGATGGCCGCTGCAATGCAAAATCCAGAAGTTCTAGAGGTTCTTAAAAACCCATTCTCTTTAACGCCTGGTTTTACGGGCGCTGAACAGCCTTCCGGCGCTGAGATTGTCTTTGAAGATGATATGCAAAGCTGGGTCGCACCCTTCATTATGGCTGCAATTAATACCCGCAATATTCATCGCTCCAATATGTTACTAGGTCATTCATACGGCGAAGATTTCACTTACGATGAAATGATGTTAACGGGGCCGGGTGAGCAAGGGCAGGCAATAGCAAAAGCTGTTGCGTCAGATAAGTCGCTCGCCAGCGATGACGCTCCCAAGCCAGGCGAGGGACCAAGCAAGGAAGAACGCGAAACAGGCTTTTATGATGTCCTATTCGTGGGATTGGGCGACAATGACGAGCGTATTCATGTGGGTGTTACAGGTGATAAAGACCCGGGATATGGTTCTACGTCTAAAATGATTGCTGAAAGCGCGATTTGTCTTGTGAAAGACGCGGTCGATACCCCGGGTGGTATATGGACCCCTGCGCCTGCAATGGGGCAGAAATTGATTGACCGCTTGGTTGCAAACGCAGGCCTTACGTTTGAGGTTGAAGCTTGATCATCACATAGATGTCACTTGATCTGTTTATTGCAACAAATGACTTATGATTTCCAGTTATAACATAGAAGCTTCATGTTTCTTACCCGCTCAGCACCTTAGTATGGTGCTGAGTTATTTTATTGTGCAGTATTCTATATGGTGAAACCTTTTACCCGCTGAAAAATTCAACTTCAAAATGGATTTTATGGATTTCGGTCGTAACGTACCTCGTTGGGTTTTTCTTTGCTTTTTTGGCAGCAGAAATATTTTACGGATAAAGTGATACGCATTTAAACCGTTATCTTGTAAGCTCGATCAAATGCTATTCTTATAGGGAGTTTTGATTATGAAAAAAAGTGTGCTTGTCGGTGCAACATGCTTATTGTCTGCGATGACGTCTGGCATTGTATCTGCTGAAGAAGATAAAGTTAAACTATATACACTTGATTGCGGGCGTATCGAAATGCTTGATCTTGATCTTTTTGCCGATAACGGTGCGTTCAAGGGGCGTAAAAACTCTGCTGCTGACGCCTGTTATTTGATCAGGCATCCGAAGGGCGATTTATTATGGGATACAGGCTTACCTGAAGCCTTGCATGAGCAAAAGGGCGGTGTCACCAACGGCCCATTCCATTTGGAGCGCCCCAAAACCCTTAAAGGTCAGCTTGCGGATATTGGTGTTAAGCCAGAAGACATTGAGTATGTATCTGTTTCCCATTCACATTTTGACCATGCCGCTAATTTAAACGATTATGCTGCCTCGACTTGGATCGTTCATGAAAAAGAATATGAGTTGATGTTCAGTGACGCGTCGCGTGCAAACGCTCAGTCGTTTGCCGCCTATGATAAGCTTGAAAATTCACAGAAGGTTATGTTCGATACCCCACATGATGTTTTTGGTGATGGAACGGTCGAAATCATTCCGATGGTTGGCCACACACCTGGGCATTCCGTTTTGAAACTGGAACTTGCGAATACAGGCACGGTTTTATTAACAGGGGATTTGTACCATTTACAGGAATCGCGAGAGTTAAAGACCGTACCTCGCTTCAATACAAACGCTGATGATACACGGATGTCGATCGAAGCTTTTGAAAAATTGGCGCAAAAAACGAATGCTCGTGTTGTTATTCAACATGTAGTTAAGGATTTTGAGGCGATGCCGCAAATTCCAGCGTATCTCGACTAACATATATTAGAAAAGCATATGGAAAAGGCCCAACTGGGCCTTTTTTTTGCCTTTGAAGGTAAGGGGTTTATTTGCCAGGTGAATAGGCGCGTTCCAGATTGGCTTCAATGTCAGCGCGGTCCATCAGCATTTTTCTGAATTTTTTTTCTGCAAACAAAGGAACCTGATCATCATAATGCATCGATGATTGGTCTTTGGTTGCGCTGCCAAACTGATGAATAACCTTCGCATTCAATTCGCCCTCTTTATCCCATTCGACGATGGCAATATAGGTATCACCTGCAAAAGCATGTAATTTTCCGTCTTCACGAATAGTTTCCGGGTAAATTGCACGTAGGATATCAGGGGCACCGTCCACAGGTAGATCGGTTTTTCCTCTGATAATACGATTAACCTCTCCCCACGTCGGGTCCAGTTTTCCATAATTCGTTTTCAGCAGATCAACGGCGTTTTTGAAGGCCGTCTTATTGTCTGGTGCTGGTGTTCTCGTATAAGATTCTGTAACTTTGGGTAACGTTGTAAGAACACCGAGTGCAGCGTGCTTGTTTTCAATATCTGTAGACAGGTCCCATGCTTTCAAATGGTCTATGGCTTCAGTCATTACTGGATCTGACGACCAGTCCTCAGCCACGAGGTCGTTCACGACTTTGGCGGCGATAGAGTTTTTAGCGTATTTCAGGTCAAACTTGATCGCCAAAAGGCTTTCTTCATCAATTACGGCATAACTCTGGCTTAATTCGCGGGTTCGCAGACTACGATTGGTTTCATGGGTTTCTAACCCCATTGTTGGAGAGAACTGATCAGGTTTCAGATTGTCAGGGCCATCGGTTGCAGAAAACGGGGTGTTGTTGCTGTTATATAAGAAACCGGAGGCCGGATTGAAAATTTGAGGCACTTCCTCAAAGGGCTTGTAATCGGTCCAGATCAGATCGGACCTGTCACCCGGGAGGTATTTTCTCCATTCCCAGCCTTCGATGCGGTCAGGATATTGGCCATTATGGATAAACCCGATGTTTCCTTCCTTGTCAGCGTAAAGATAATTGATGCTAGGAAGCGCCTGCATCGCAAGGGCGGCTTTGAATTCCTCCAGATTTTTTGCTTTGTTGTAACGATAATATTGTTCAAATTGCCTGATTTCACCTTGGCCAGCGTATCTGATGGCATAGGTGCCATGTTTGCTTTCAATCACTGGTCCATGTTTGCTAAACAGGATCTCGCGCTCTGCCGGAAAAGCAAAGGACCCAAACAGTTTCACATCAATTGTTGCTGTTTTTTTTGTAAAGGGTACCCATTCTCCATCCAGAAGATATTCCTGATCATTTTCAGGATTTCGGGTTAAGACATAAATATCGCTAAGATCAGGTTTGTTGACGGTGTTTGCCCATCCGAGATTGCGATTGAACCCATGAAGAATAAACATGCTTCCAGGGAACGTGCCGCCTGCGATATCCAATCCTTCGCCTGATACGAGATGCGCTTCATACCATGCAACAGGCCCGGAAAAGGGTTGATGCGAATTCACAACCAAGCGTGTTTTACCGTCGCCCGATCTTTTGGGTGCAACGGCCATCGCGTTTGAACCACGTTCCCCAAGGGTTCGGGCTGCGGGTGAATAGGCAACGCGGTTTTCACTCGGGTCAAGGGCGATTTCCTGAACGCGTTCATCGCCGAACAAAGGCATAATCTCACCGTCTAAGCCGTAAAAAAATGGCGTTCGAAATATGCCGCCGGCGATTAGGTCTTGTGGTGTGATTGGAAATAAACCCTCCCACGCTTGGTCAGGATGTTCCGCAGCATAGAGGTTAATCCCCGCGGCATAGGCTTCGGCAAGTGCTTTGATTTCTGGTGTTACATCTGTTTCGTATCGCTCTTTGATAATATCCCAAACGCTGAACAGGTTTACAATATAGTCTATCGTTGCAGCGTCGAACCCCCGGTGCCGTGCCAGAACACCTCGGCTTGCTGCGAGGCTTTCCTGAACGGTTTCAAAATCATCCTCGGCTTGTACGTATCCCATGCCGAAGACTGTATCCTGATCGCGTTCTCCAAATATATGCGGAACACCCCAATTATCCCGTAAAATCTCAACGTCATAGTTTTGGGAGGCCTGCGCTAAAGTTTCAAAGGATGGGTTCTTTGGAAGAGGGGACCATGTGTAGGTCATCGCCGATACGATTATCAGTAAAAAAAATAGTCCTGCGAAAACTATAAGCTTTTTTTTCATGTGCCCAGTACCCCGTTTAATAGCCCAAATATCGTCAATATAGATTTTCAACGCTAATCCTAGATTTTAAGACTTGCAAGCATCATGAAACAACTTTCCAATTGGATCAGCGAATGTGCTGGCGACCAATTTGTCTCAAAAACCTGTCAGATCATCTTAAGTTGATTTCCTGTCCCATTAAAAATATGTATGATCGTACGACATGGGAAATTAAGACTCAGCCCATTGGGGTCTCGAAGGGAAGACATAATGAAATTTCAGGTTAATGATCGTAACGTTGAATTTGACGGCGATAATGAAATGCCGCTTCTTTGGTATTTGCGCGATATCGAAGGAATGACAGGTACGAAATTTGGTTGCGGCGCAGGTTTATGCGGTGCTTGTACGGTCCATGTGGACGGTGTTGCTGTTCGTTCTTGTCAAACGCCGATGGAAGATGTTGAAGGCGCTCAGGTTAAAACAATCGAAGGCATGGCCGAAGGTGATACGCTATCAGCGCTTCAACAGGCATGGTCTGATAACGATGTTCCCCAATGTGGATATTGTCAGGCTGGTCAAATTATGCAGGCAGCAGCGCTCTTGAGCGAAAATCCAAGCCCAACCGATCAGGAAATCGAAGAAGCGATGTATGGCAATATTTGTCGCTGCGGTACGTACCAACGGATTAAAAATGCTATCCGCCAAGTTGCGAAGGAGGCGTAGACATGACCCGTATTCATAATGTATCGAAAAATGACTATTCCCGTCGTGGTTTCCTAAAGGGTGCTGTAGCAACAGGAAGTCTGGTTCTAGCCGCAAACGTAATACCTTATGGACCGCTTAGTGAATTGCAGGCCGCGAACGCTGACAATGATCTTGTTAATTCAGCCTATCTAAGCATTAGCCCTGATGGAACGGTAAATATTTTCATTCACCGTGTGGAGATGGGGCAGGGAAGCCGCACAGGGCTTCCTATGATTATCGCAGATGAACTTGATGCTGATTGGGAACGTTTGAACTTTGTCCCTGCTTTTGGCGACAAGAAATTTGGCGACCAAAATACAGACGGCTCAACGTCTATCCGTAGATTTTATGATGCTTTCCGCCGCGCAGGTGCTGGCGCACGTATGATGCTACAGCAGGCTGCGGCGAATAAATGGGGTGTGTCTGTTGGACAGGTCGATGTGAAAAATCATCGCCTCATTAATACTGTTTCTGGTGCGTCAGCTGATTTTGCAGATTTTGTTGAAGCAGCAAGCAAACTCTCAGTTCCAGCGGATGCGGACCTTGTGTTCAAGGCCAAAGCAGATTGGAAATATGTTGGTAAGCCAAAGCAGATTATCGACATGAAAGGCATCGTTACTGGTACTGCTGATTTTGGTCAGGATATCAAGCGCGAGGGTATGTTATTTGCTGTTGCCACTCGTCCTCCGGCCGTGGGCGGAAAAATTACCAGCTATGACAAAGCGGCTGCTATGGCTGTTTCAGGGGTTGTTGATGTTGTTGAAATGCCTGTCCTTGAGTTTCCTGCGCTCTTTAAACCACTTGGCGGTGTCGCGGTTGTTGCAACCAACACCTGGGCTGCGAAGAAAGGTGTTGAAGCGCTAAATGCTCAGTTTGAGGGCGGTGTTAACGGTAGCTATGATACAGAAGCCTACGAAGCTGAATTATGGCAATCGGTTAAAAAGGGCGGCACTAATCATTTGAACCGCGGTGATGTGGATAAAGCAATCTCGGAAGCGGCAAAAACATTTGAAGCTGATTATTTTGTCCCTCATCTGGCTCATGCGCCAATGGAACCAATGTCTGCCACAGCAGAATGGATTGACGGCAAGCTACATATCTGGACCAGTTGCCAAGACCCGCAATCCGTTCAAAGCACTGTTGCACCGTTTGTTCAGCAAAAACCGGAAGATATTTATGTTGAAGCAGCGCTATTAGGCGGTGCCTTCGGCCGTAAATCCAAGCCTGATTTTGCAGTTGAGGCAGCGCTTCTTGCAACCAAAATGAAAAAGCCTGTTAAAGTGGTTTGGATGCGCGAAGATGATATTAAACATGGATATTATCACACGATCACAGCTCAAAGTGTGAAGGCAGGCCTTGATGAAAATGGTAAGGTAAAAGCTTGGCATCATAAAACTGCTTATCCATCAATCGGTGGTACGTTTGACCCTGCGTCTGTCGGGCCCGGTGGGTTCGAAATGGGCTTGGGTTTGACCGATATGCCATTTGAGATCGATAATTTACGTGTTGAAGCCGGCGAAGCAAAGCAGCAAGTGCGAATTGGCTGGATGCGATCAGTTGCGAATATTCAGCAGGCATTTGCGCTTGGTTCTTTTGTTGATGAACTCGCGCATAATGCAGGTGTTAATACCGTTGATTACTGGATGGAGTTGATCGGTAGTGACCGCTATGTCAATCCAGCGGATGATGGTGCACAATATGGCAACTATGGACAGACGCTCGAGCAGTTCCCGATTGATACTGCGCGCCTGAAGGCCGTGTTGGCAAAAGTTGCTGATATGGCCGACTTCAAGCGCAAGCGTCCAAAAGGCCGCGGCGTTGGTATCAGTGTTCATCGTAGCTTTGTAAGTTATGTTGCAAGCGCGATTGAAGTTGAAGTTTCTGATGCTGGTGAAGTGAAGGTCCTGGACGCGTGGATGGCGGTTGATTGTGGCCTCGCTGTGAATCCCGACCGAGTGAAAGCGCAGATGGAAGGCGCGGTTGTCTTTGGCTTATCGCTTGCGATGCATAGCGAAATTACGGCGAAAGACGGTGCGATCGTTCAGGGCAACTTTGATGACTATCAGGTTTGTCGTACAGATGAAGTGCCTAATGTTGAGGTTGCTATCATCGAAAATGACGCACCTCCTGGCGGTGTTGGTGAACCGGGTGTTCCACCTGTTGCTCCAGCCTTTACAAACGCTGTCTTTGCCGCCAGTGGCAAGCGGATTAGACGCCTGCCACTTGGCGATCAACTCTATGCCTAAGGTATTTAGATAATTTATTGGAAAGGGCGGCCCAAAAGGTCGCCTTTTTTATGATAGTATATTACTTTCTAAAAGTTAAATGAAATACCAGCTGTGAGGCTAAAACCATTCAGGCTAATGTCATTACCGATATCATCAAAAGTTGAGCCTAAATTAATGTATTTACCTTGAACTCTCAGGGATATGTTATCGTGTATTGCTCGTTCATAACCACTGACAATACTAAAACCTTCATTCGTACCTAAGAAGCCGTCTCCATTTTCAAGACTTAATCCACTTTCATATCCAGCACCTACATATACTAAGCTTTTTTTATCCTCTCCTGTCACTATGCCGATTGTTCCAAGTATAGATACAACCCCTGCCGTGTCGTCTTTAAGCACTCCATTCAAGCCTAGCTCAAGACCTAAAACGATATCATCACGCCTCTGGTGACGACCGCCAATAAATGCTCCGGCTGAAACTCCATTGTCTTCGTCTATATCTAAGTACCCAATTTCAGCGCCTACATATATTTTAGAAAAATGCTTTTTTTCTTCGTTGCTTGACTTTGTCTCTTGTGCGTTTAGATGAAAACTGCCTAAAAATATTGTCAGTATTATTCCAATATTGAAAACTTGCCTTTGAAACACATCAACCCCCTTGGTTTGCTATTTTGAATATTTTAAGACTTTGGGGAACTTCATTGCTAAGTATGGCGAAAATAAGATGTTTAAACTTGCTATCTTTGTTATATGAAATAAATAACGCCAAAATAAGGAAATAAGGCAATGATCGGAAACAAGGGACGAAAAGGCTATAGCCTTTTGTATAGCGCACCGCTTAATAAATCGACCGGGTTTTCCCGAGAAGAACGTGATCAATATGGCCTTCGTGGATTGTTGCCGTATCAGGTGTGTAATATTGATATACAGACCAGCCGTGTTTTGGAAAACATGCGCAGGAAAGAAAGCAATATTGAGAAATACATCTATTTAGGGGCATTGCATGAACGCAATGAGCGCCTTTTCTATCGCACTGTGATCGATAATATCGAAGAAGTGATGCCCTTGATCTACACGCCTACGGTAGGGCAGGCTTGTAGCGAGTTTGCTCATATTTTCCGTCGTCCTAAAGGGTTTTATGTTAACCCTGAAGATAAAGGTCATATTAGAGAAATGCTTGATAATTGGCCGCGAAACGATGTGCGGGTTGTCGTAATAACGGACGGTCAGCGTATCCTTGGGCTGGGTGATCTTGGATCAAACGGTATGGGAATCCCAATTGGAAAGCTTCAGCTTTATGTTGCATGCGCTGGTATTAACCCTATGCACTGTCTGCCGATTATGTTGGATGTCGGAACCAACAATGAAGAATTATTAAATGATCCTCTTTACTTGGGTTACCCGGCGAGGCGCATTGAAGGCGATGAATATAAAGACCTTGTAGAAGAAACATTAGCGGCGGTTGTTGATAAATATCCGAAAGCGATGATTCAGTTTGAGGATTTCCTGACACCAAATGCATATAGTCTTCTTGAGGAATACAAAGATCGTATTCTTTGTTTCAATGATGATATCCAGGGTACGGCATCCGTTAGTTTAGCAGGCGTGTATGCGTCAACTCGTGTATCGGGTAAAGCCTTCAAAGATTTGAAAATCATGTTTTTGGGTGCAGGTTCTGCGGCAACGGGGATTGGTGATTTGATGGTTTCTGCCTTAGAGGCTGAGGGGTTATCAAATCAAGAAGCACGAGAGCGGTTATGGTTCGTGGACAAAGATGGCCTACTGGTTAAATCACGTTCAAACGAATTATTGCCTCATAATTTGCCGTATGCACATGACATGGAGCAAATGGACTTTCTTGAAGCAATAGACAAGATCAGACCAAATGTATTGATTGGTGCGACAGGTGCACCGGGCACGTTCACCGAGGATGTCATCCGTGCAATGACACGCATCAACAACAGACCAGCAATTTTCGCGCTTTCAAATCCGACATCACGCGCTGAATGTACCGCAGAACAGGCCTATGACTGGTCAAATGGCCTCGCTATTTTCTCAAGCGGAAGCCCGTTTGCACCTGTTAAATATGAAGGCCAACTATACAAGCCTGGACAAGGTAATAATGCTTATATTTTCCCGGGTGTAGGGCTTGGTGCTATTGTGGCTGAGGCCAATACAATAACTGATAGTATGTTTATGATCGCTGCTAAAACGCTTGCTAACATGGTCAGTGAGGAAGATCTGTCGCACGGGGCGCTTTATCCGCCATTAAATATTATTCGTCAGGTCTCGCTGGAAATTGCAGTTGCAGTTGCCGAAGAAGCTTTCGAAACTGGTAACGCAAATGCAGAACGGCCGGATGACATACGTGCAGCCATTGAAAAACAGATGTATGATCCTAGTTATTAAATTCGCTTTATAAAGAAAGGGGCTGGTAGCCCCTTTCTTATTGCTAATTTTGCGCTTCTTAGAATTTGAATAACACACCAACTGTTCCGATATAGGCTTGGCCTAGATCACCAACATCTTGATAAGTACCCTGAACACGTACACTTAGATTGTCTTTGAAAGCGCGCTCGTAACCAAAGCTGCCTCGGAAACCACCGAAAGATGCGCTATCAGAAACAGCACCGTTTGTACGGCGCGTAATGTCAAGTTCGCCGTAACCAGCGTTGATAGACACCAAGTTACGATTTTCGTCACCAAACGCAAACCCAAGGATGCCTGTCGCTGACCATACGTTGCCGATATTTTCGGAGATGTTACCGACTGTTGCTGATGTCGTCAGGTCACCAAATGTCCCTTCAACGCCAAAAACAATATTTGTTTCGCCTTGAAAACGATATCCCAAAGCGCCGCCATAGTAAAAATCGCCACTATCTTCGAGACCAATGTCCGCACCAACGAAGGCACCTTCAAAGTGCTTATCAGCAGACTGTGCGTTGCTGAGCGAAGAAATTGAGAAAATAGCAATAATAGTAGAAATAAATAATTTGTGCATATGCACCCCCTATCGTTAAAATGAAGGTGCTGATTTATGATGGTATAATTCAATTATCAAGAGTAAATAATTGGACTGGTACCTTTACGAAATCATGTGATATTTTTACGTCACATCCATGGTTTAGTCGATTGCTCAACCTTTGCCAGAATTAAATTCCGCCAGTGATTGGCATCATTTAGCGGCATGTATGGCATAGTAAGTGTTTGGCCTGCAATATTAATTTTCAGGGTTGCTAGACCTTTACGGCGTTGGCCCGGTGATTGGCGTATACGAACATTTTGAACTTTATACATTGGGAATACGGATATGGACTTTCCAATAAAGCCAGATTGGATAATCGCATATTCACCATGTAAGGCATAGCGATAACGTTTCTTCTTTTGAGTAAAGATCAAACTTAATGGCGCAAGTATCAAAAGGAGCAGGAAGGAAAATGCCCCCGCTTTAATTGATAGCAAACCAGCACCAATTAATATTGGTATTGCAGCCACTAAGATCAGTCGGCGAGTATACATACTGTTTATCGGA
This sequence comes from Kordiimonas sp. SCSIO 12610, assembly GCF_024398015.1. Taxonomy (GTDB): domain Bacteria; phylum Pseudomonadota; class Alphaproteobacteria; order Sphingomonadales; family Kordiimonadaceae; genus CANLMI01. Next base: position 2,609,502 of record NZ_CP073747.1, on the reverse strand, counting down.
AGCGTTTTGATTTCTTTCCAATTCAAGCCATCATAGAGTAGTTCACTAACGTATTTATATCCTTTAATATCCAGGGATGGGATAATGAAGTTTTTCCCGCCCTGTGCTGCATTTCTAATGAAGCCAATTTGTTTGAAAACAATGTTGAAACAACCAACTAACCGCCCGATAGCACTTTGCTTGATCACCAGTCGTTGGATTTTACTTTCTTCCATGTTGGCTTGTTGTTTTTCCAAAAGGCCATTTTGCCTGGAGATACGGCCATTGTTGCGGAATAATTTATAATCGTAATGAATTAGGATGCTCGCCGCGACTGATATCAGCATAAGAATACATAGAACGGCAAAGGCCAATATTATTGTTGATCCAATCAGAGCAACAGGGCCGAGTGCTTCAACGCGTTCATAGGCGGCTTGCATTTGCGGTGTTACCAGCCAGTCCCAGTTATCTTCAAACTGGTTCAATATAGGGGCCGCGAGGCCTGCAAATATCCAGATATTGTTGTTTGATACGCCGTGTTTTATCAGGCTTTTGATGTCTTGCGTAACAATCGGTTTTTCGTTATTTTGGGACGCCTCGGCATAATTGCTATCAGTACCATCATCCGGTTGGATATTAGTCTGTTTTTGAATAACATCGTGTTTAACGCTGTTCGCTAATTCGATTGGAATTCCTGCAAGATTGACTTCCTCTGAGGAAGAGCCTGCGCTTTCCAGCGTTAAAACACTTAAGCCAAAAGGTCTGAAATATATGGGTTGCTTGATCGCAATATTTTGTATGCGCCCGAAACTAAGATTAAGTTGCTTTTTACTGATGACGCCACTTCGGATTAGGAATGATGTATCGGTCATGTTGAAGCGGAAATAGAGATATTTCAGAATAGCAACAATTATTATCGCCGCCACGAGCGCTGCACCAGCAATCGTGAACCACCATAAGTCAAAACCCTTTGAGGCTATTAGGACAAAGAGTGGTGCCAGAGCCTGCCAGCCGTGTTGGGCCGTTTGTTTTATGGTTGTGACCACAAAATATGCGATGGCAACAGGCGACAATCGCTGCCAGTTTCTTGGATGTTTATTGTTATTTTTCGTGTCTGACACAGGATCTGTATTATGGCTATGATGTTCGGTCATCTTGGCCTCAGGCGCTTAAGCTGGCGCGTGATAAGACATATTCCCGAACGCGGATAGCGTCTGTTTCGGGAAGGGCAGGAATAGTCATATCTGCCTTCAACCCACCAGCCGTAAATAGGCGCAAACTGGAAAGATTAAAAAGCCGTTCCAATGGGCCGCGATGAAGCTCTGCATGTTGTAATCTGTTAAAGGGCACGGCAACTACAGTGCGCCATATAACCCCACTTTTGTATAGGATATCCTGTTCACGAATAGCATAACCGCGGTGTTTCGCGTCTAGATGGCACCAGAAATAACCAGCAATCAATAAGATAGCGGCGCCTATATATATCCATTGAACATAGTATGTGATTAAAACAGGAGCATCAACCAGATATAGAACCGTCGCGACTAGCGTGGGGGCTGATGCCATGATGAGCGTCATGATAATTTGTATTGTTGGATAAGACGGGGACAGAGGTTTCATGGGCACGTCCTCTGCTCTTGGCAAGCCATCGGTTATGATTGTTTCATTTGTGAAAGCGTTCATTCGATCAGTCATGCATCCAATTCCCGAATATGTTTCATAATCAAATGGCAATATTTTCAATCGGTTTCAAGTCTCTATTCCTGTAACTGAATGACAAAGCTTGCTCAAATTAGTGGTATGTGACTATAAGCGGCTACATATTTGTCTGATATCTATGGAATACCAAGCATGGCGCCACCAATCCTTAGCCTTAGAAACATTAACCTCAGTTGGGGCGCGGATCCAATTTTATCCGATTTAGAGATGCATATTGGCGATAATGACCGACTGTGTCTGCTAGGCCGTAATGGAACAGGAAAATCTACCCTGCTTAAAATCATTGCGGGCTTGATTGAAGCCGACGACGGTGAAAGATGGGTTAAGCCAGGTGCCAAAGTGGCGTATTTACCGCAAGAACCTGATGCATCCGCGTATAAAACGCTTTTTGACTATATTCTGGGTGGATTGCCCGAGGATGAAGCGGACCAAGCCTACCGCGTAGATGTTTTGGTGGACGATTTGGCAATTAAAGCAGACGCAAGCCCTGAAAGCGCATCTGGCGGCGAACTCCGCCGTGCAGCACTCGCTAGAACATTAATTGGTGAACCAGACCTATTGTTGTTGGATGAACCAACAAACCATCTTGATATTACAATTATTGAATGGCTGGAGAATTATCTCAGGAACTGGCGCGGGGCAATGATGCTAATCAGTCATGATCGCGCGTTCCTTGAAAGTTTAACCAAAGCATGTCTGTGGTTGGACCGGGGGCAGGTGCGTAGGCTAGATGACGGGTTTCAACGTTTTGAAGCCTGGCAGGAAGAAGTGCTCGAAGAAGAGAAAATGCAGGCCAAGAAGCTTGATAAACTGATTAAGGAAGAAACACGATGGTCTGTGGAAGGAATTAGCGCACGGAGGACCCGAAACCAGGGACGTCTGCGCCGCCTGTATGCACTTCGGCAAGAGCGTGCAAATCAGATAGAGGTGAAAGGTTCGGTTTCTATTTCGGTTGGAGAAGGCGGAAAGTCTGGTGCACGTGTCATCGAAGCTAAAAATATTTCCAAGGCCTACGACGGTCGCACGCTCTTTAAAGAGTTTGATTTGAAAATAGCACGTGGGGACCGGATTGGCATCATTGGTCCAAACGGTGTTGGGAAGTCTACCCTTTTGAAAGCATTAACGGGTGTTATAGAGCCCGACACCGGTACTGTGAAGCTTGGAACCAATCTTGATATTCTCTCTATCGATCAAAGTCGATCTGATTTGAAAGAGACGATGACGGTATCTGAGGTTCTGGCCGGTGGCAGTGATTGGGTCGAAATCAACGGTGAGCGTAAGCATGTCAGAAGCTACATGAAGGATTTCCTGTTTGATGCAAGTCAGGCCAATACACCTGTTTCAGCTTTGTCAGGCGGAGAGCGAAATCGACTGTTGCTTGCCGCCAATTTTGCCAAACCCTCTAACTTCCTGATTTTGGATGAGCCCACTAACGATCTTGATATGGATACGCTTGATCTATTGCAGGAAGTATTGGCCGATTATCAGGGAACTATTCTTCTCGTCTCGCACGACCGTGACTTTCTGGACCGAGTGGTAACAAGTTCGATTGTTATGGAAGGGGATGGGTCTGCCATAGAATATGCTGGTGGATATAGCGATTATAAAACACAGAAGAAGGCAGGCGAACGGGGCAAAATTGTTGATACTACGGCTAAGAAAGCACAGGTGTCCAATGTCACGTCCATTGCCAAAGCTATAAAAAAGAAAAGTAATAAGCTCTCGTATAAAGACCAGCGCGAATTAGATAGCTTACCTGCTGAGGTGGAGGCGCTATCTATGAAAATATCAGATATGGAAGCAGAATTATCTGATCCAGATTTATATACAAAAAATCCAGCACACTTTAATGCTCTTTCGAAAGACATTGAGGCCAAACGAGACGAGTTAGATGCAAAGGAACTTCGCTGGCTTGAGTTGGAAGAGCTCAAGGAAAGTTTGAATAATTAGTTTTAATCCACGAGTGTTCTGACGGGTTTCCCTTTGGTATGTACGCGAAAGACGATAATTTCCGTTATCTCGTCTGTTGTTAATGCACTATGGATTGTTTTCGCAGGTATTTTGTATGCGGTGCCTGCTATTAACTCGATGTTTTTATCCCCATCAAGCTTCAATATTGTTTTTCCCGATAGAACGTAAAGATATTCTTCTGTTGGGTGGGTATGTCTCGGCAACGTTTGATGCGGCTGCATCGTTACGCGTGAAATTAATACCTCATGGTCGGCAACCGACTGGATATCAGATTTTAACAAGGCCTCTAGACTTATCGGTGGTGTCTTTTCTTGAGCAATCGGTGTAGCAATGGTTTTGTGAGCGCCAAGAAAACCCAGCATGATAATAAGGGATAGAAAAAATCTCATTTTTAAACTCCATCGACAGCGCCACGAATTTTATTATAACATGGCCGGTGTGAATGCCAATTACCTCTGTTGGATATAGATAATGAAGATAAAATTGCTTGGTGCTTTAATTGGAACACTGATGGTTTCAAAATTGGCGTCTGGGATGGAAACTTGCCTGCCGCCCCTACCGGAACCGCATGCGAATAATGCTGTCGCGTCGCTGACCATTAATGACAAGCTCTATGTCGTGTCGTTTGCGGGTCTCAGGGAGGGCAAAACTTGGCGAGATACCTCAAAGTCAGCTTATATGTTTATTGAAGGTAATCGAACTTGGAAGAAAATGCCGGATATCCCTGTTCAGGAAGGGCGTTTGGCTGCAAGTGCAGAGGCGGTTGCTGATAAGATATATCTTTTTGGAGGGTATACAGTTGCCGAGGATGGTAGTGAGTTTTCAACACCTGAGGTATTTTCATTTGATCCGGTAGGCCAGACCTATACCAGACTTTCGGATATGCCAACGCCTGTCGATGATATGGTCACATTCGTTTATCAGAATCGTTATATTTATCTTGTGTCTGGTTGGCATGATACCGGTAATGTTTCGCAAGTTCAGGTTTATGACACAAAAACAGATAGTTGGTTTCGCGCTACCGATTATCCTGGTACCCCAGTTTTCGGTCACGCTGGTGGTATTGTAAGGAACCAGTTTATAATAGCAGATGGTGTTGCAGTTGTCGGTAAGGATGATAACGGACGGCGAGTTTTCGATACTGTAAACGAAGGCTGGTTGGGAACGATTGATCAAAATGATCCTGCGATCATCACATACCGAAAGCTACCACAATTGCCGGGAAGAGGGCACTATCGTATGGCGGGCGCAGGCGACACGGCACGCAATCAGGTTATTTTTATGGGCGGCACGCCAACCGCGTATAATTATAATGGTATTGGCTACAATGGTAAGCCTGCTGAAGCGAGCGAGCATATGTATGCCTGGAGCTTTGAGCGTAATAACTGGCTATTACTGAATGATCGCCCAATTCCTTCCATGGACCATCGTGGTATGGTTCAGGTTGATGGCAATTGGTGGACGATTGGTGGGTTGGATAGGAACCGTGCTGTAACAGGCGCTGGCTTGTCTGAGAAATTGGTTGTTTGTCAATAAAAGTTGTAGGTTCCGATTATTTAGCAGGTTTTTGACTGCTTGCGACATGGACCAATTTCCAATCACCCTTCGCTTTTGACCAGATTTGTGTCCCTGCGCCTTCAGCAGTGATGCTTTGGTTTGATTGCAGTGTAATTTTTGCTGAGTATTCGTTAACAAGAACAGCTGTTTTGCAGTCGAGGACGGTAATTTTTACGTTTTGAAAATTTAGTTCATTGTAGGCTTTGATGTATTGAAATTGTTGATTAAAACTATTTTGAAATACATCAAACGAGTGGGTGACGGTTCCATCGGAATTTAGAGCTGTATATCGATCTTTATCAAAAAAGCTAAAATATTTATCACTGTCCAACGACTTCACGGCGCCCGCTAAGTCCGTGAAAGATTTGTTTATCGTAGCCTTGATTGTTTGGTCTGGAACTTCTTGGCAATTTTGTGCTTGTGCAGGAAGGGCTGCTAATATGCAAGCTGACGAAATAAAAAATAATCGCATTTTGTGTTTCATTGACGGATTATAATCCTACATCCCAGGCTTCTTTGACGACTGTTTCAGACGTCCATAAGTCTTCCCAGCGGATGCGTTTTTCATAATCACTTAGTGTTTTCGGCGAAGCACGCTCGCTTTGCCCGAGTTTTTCAGCACCCTCAAGGCAATTTGCATTTACGGCGCCGTGTAGTTTACCGTTAATCTCGGCTGTAACGGCAGTCGTTGTACCGCAGCGCTGGCATATCCAGAACCTTGCTAATTTGCTTCCTTGCTCGTAAAGCGAAAGCGCAGCTTCGTTCATAACGGCGATATCAATTCGACCCTGTGGGTCTGACACCCATTCGGCGCCGTTACGGCGGCAAAAACCACAGTCGCATTCACGGGGCGTCAAATCAGAGGCGTCTTGCTCTGTCTTAAAAACGATTGTGATGTTTCCGCAGTAACATCCGCCTGAAAATTCCTGTGACATTGCTGTTAGCCCGTATAAAATTCGTGTAAATTATAATTAAATCACTTTGATATGAACATAGACTGTGAATACCCCCTGTTCAAGGCTAATAAATCTGCTAATAAAGGACCAAATGCAGTTCTGTTTTGATACTACGGATCAGGCAAACTGCGGAAATGAATTTACAATAGATCAATAGTACTAATTGGCAGTACCATAAGAGGGATAAAATGGCAGGCCATTCCAAGTTTAAAAACATTATGTATCGCAAGGGCGCGCAGGATGCGAAGCGCTCTAAAATGTTCTCAAAATTTAGCCGTGAGATTACGGTTGCCGCTAAAATGGGCGGTGAAGATATGGATAGTAATCCGCGCCTTCGCTTGGCTGTTGCAACGGCGCGCGCGCAATCGATGCCTAAGGATAATATCCAGCGGGCTATTGCCAAAGCCTCTGGCGGTGATGCTGAAACATATGATGAAATGCGCTATGAGGGCTACGGACCAGGTGGTATCGGCGTCATAGTGGAAGCCTTAACAGACAACAGGAACCGCACCGCTTCTGATGTAAGAACAATCTTCAACAAAGCTGGCGGTAATTTGGGCGAGAGTGGTTCTGTTGGTTTCATGTTTGACCGTGTTGGTGAAATCGTTTTTGCGGGCGATGTAACGGACGCAGATAGTATGTTTGAAGCAGCGCTCGAAGCTGGTGCTGATGAGGTTGAGAGCGATGACGATGGTCATACCATCTATACAGACGCGTCTGATCTGCATTCTGTTGTGTCTGCATTGACGTCTGAACTCGGCAAGGACCCAGAGAGTGCCAAGCTAATTTTTAAGCCAAAAGAACCTATGGTTCTCGATCAGGAAGCTGCCGAAAAACTAATCAGATTAATCGATGCTCTTGAAGATAATGATGATGTTCAGGTGGTTTTTGGTAACTACGACATTCCTGAAGATGTTATGGAAGCACTTGCCCAGTAATGGAACTATTATGAGCGACCATAATTGGTAAGTGTAAAAAGGCTTGGTGATAACCTCTAGGGATTATCTATGCGATTATTGGGGCTTGACCCGGGATTACAAAAAACTGGCTGGGGTATTGTTGACAGTCATGGGACACGCTTGCGGCACGTCGCCAATGGCGTCGTGAAATCTGATCCTAAACGAAGCCTCGCTGAGCGGCTTGTGGAATTGCATGATGGTTTAACCGAGGTTATCACGGAATGGCGACCAAGTTCCTGCGCCGTTGAGGAAACTTTCGTCAATAAAAACCCAACGTCCACATTGAAGCTCGGTCAGGCAAGGGGGATGGCCCTTTTTGTTCCGGCAAATGCTGGCTTGATGGTCGCTGAATATACGCCTAATCACGTAAAAAAATCTGTTGTGGGTGTGGGGCACGCAGATAAAGGTCAGGTTGATGCCATGGTGCAGGTTTTATTGCCAGGTGTTAAAATTAATGGACCAGATGCAGCCGATGCGCTTGCTGTTGCCATTTGCCACGCTCATCACATGTCTACAGCGGACAAAGTTGGGCTGAAAGGGATTCGTCTATGATCGCTAAACTAAAAGGGTTGGTTGATAGTTACGGCGAAGATTGGCTGATTATGGATGTGGGCGGAGTTGGCTATCTTGTGAATGCCTCGTCCAGAACATTGGGCCAGCTTCCAGCGGTTGGTCAGGGCCATGGATTACATATTGAAACTGTGGTGCGTGAAGACGCAATAACGTTGTTCGGTTTTGGTGATGTTATTGAGCGCGATATGTTCAGACTTCTTACCTCGGTTCAGGGGGTTTGGGCTAAGGTCGCGCTTGCAATATTGTCTGTTCTGGAACCAGGTGAACTTCAGAATGCGATCGCAGCGCAGGATAAAGTATCCGTTAGTCGCGCGAATGGTGTTGGCCCAAAACTGGCCGCTAGAATTGTTAATGAGCTTAAAGACAAAGTAACGGGCCTCGCCTTACAGCCGAAGGGCGCTCAAATACCTGCGGCGGGCGCTGGCGGTGAAAACACGGTCTCCACGTCCAACAGTGAAATAGAGGATGCAGTCTCAGCGCTTGTAAACCTTGGATATCGTCCAACAGACGCACATGGTGCGGCAGTAAGGGCAGCAAACGAGCTTGGTGATAGTGCAAATGTCGCGTCTATTGTGCCGCTGGCCTTGAAAGAATTGAGCAGCGTATGAGCGAAGGACCAGAAAATATTACAGATCGTTCGGAACTTGCTGGTGATGTGATCGACTCTGGATTGAGGCCTCAGTCGCTTAGTGAATTCATCGGTCAGGAGCAAGCCCGCGAAAACTTGTCCGTTTTCATCGAAGCGGCACGTGCGCGCGCTGAAGCAATGGATCATGTGTTGTTTTTTGGTCCTCCGGGGCTTGGTAAAACCACGCTGGCACAGATTGTGGCTCGAGAACTTGGTGTTAGCTTTAGAGCGACATCAGGTCCTGTTATCGCAAAAGCTGGTGATCTTGCGGCCCTTCTCACAAACCTTCAGGAACGCGATGTTTTGTTCATTGATGAAATTCACCGTTTAAACCCTGCGGTGGAGGAAGTGCTGTATCCTGCGATGGAAGATTATCAGCTTGATCTGATTATTGGCGAAGGCCCTGCTGCACGTTCAGTGAAGATCGATTTACCAAAATTTACGCTGGTCGGCGCAACAACGCGTTCGGGCTTGATTACGAAACCACTCCGTGACCGATTTGGTATTCCGACACGCCTTGAATTTTACACCACAGAAGAGTTAACCGAAGTTGTACGTCGGGGTGCCCGCTTGCTCGAGCTCGGTATGACTGATGATGGTGCCCGTGAAGTCGCTGCGCGTTCACGGGGTACGCCGCGAATTGCAGGGCGATTACTGCGCCGTGTTCGTGATTTTGCTTTGGTTGCTGGCCGTGAAAAGGTGGATGCGGTTGCAGCAGATGCCGCTTTGACAAAATTACAGGTTGATTGCCTTGGTCTTGACACAATGGACAGGCGTTATCTGTCTTGTATTGGTGAAACATATTCAGGTGGACCTGTGGGTATTGAGACGCTAGCTGCTGCACTTTCCGAGCCTCGCGATGCGATTGAAGATATTATCGAACCGTATTTAATGCAGATTGGTATGGTTGCCAGGACACCTCGTGGTCGTGTTTTGACCTCTGATGCGTGGAAGCATATTGGGCTAAACCCACCCGCTGGATCGGACGCAAGTGCACAACTTGATCTTATGGGAGGTAAGGGATGACGCCTCTACCAGCGCACGGCGAACGCAAGGACGGTATCTTCGCCTTTCCAATTCGTGTTTACTATGAAGACACCGATGTGGGCGGGATGGTTTATCATGGCCGTTATGTAAGCTTTTTTGAGCGTGTTCGCTCTGAGAGCATCAGGGGAACCGCGGCGGATGTGGACGCGCTTTTTGATATACCGGAAAGCGAAGGTGGCCCATTAACATATGTAGTTAGTAAGATCGCGGTATCCTATCATACGCAAGCCAAGGTGGGTGATGTTTTGATAGGGTATTCAACGGTTAAAAAAGTTCGTGCTGCTGCAATCGAAATCGATCAATGGATCGAGCGTGATGGTGAACGGGTCGCAAGTGCTGAATTAGTGGTTGCGATTGTTGATAAAACAGGGCGCCCACAGCGCTGGCCAAGTGATGCCCGTGCTTGCTGGCAAGAATGGATGAATGATGCAGCGAACGCTGTTTAGTGTGATTGAATGAGGATAGGTAATGCAAACTGATACTGTTGAAGCGGTACAATTAGGCGGAAATGCACAGGTTGACTTTTCGATTGTTGGCATGTTTATGCAGGCAGACTTCGTTGTTCAATTTGTCATGATTATGCTGATTACAGCGAGTATTTGGGGATGGTCGATTATATTCAACACTTGGGGACGGCTGAAATCCGCTCGTGCTAAGGCCGATTATTTTGAAGACGTATTCTGGTCCGGCAATTCATTGGACGAACTATATAATCGCATCAAGCAGGCACCTGATCATCCGCTTGCAGCAGTTTTCGTTGCGGCGATGCGGGAATGGCACCGAAGTTTGGGTAATCGTTCAGGCACTGGTGTTGATAAGGTGACAGTTCAGGACCGTATCCATAAAGTGATGCATGTTACGACGGGTCGTGAAATGGACCGCCTGGAAGGGCAGGTTGGGTACCTTGCAACGATTGGTTCGGCAGCACCCTTTGTCGGATTATTTGGAACTGTTTGGGGGATTATGAACAGTTTCACATCAATTGCAGTTGCATCAGATACTTCATTAGCAACAGTTGCACCAGGTATCGCCGAGGCATTGCTCGCGACTGCACTGGGTTTGGTGGCTGCGATCCCTGCCGTTATCGCATACAATAAGCTCGCGACCGATATGGGGCGCTATGCAAGCCGGGTGGAAGGGTTTGCAGATGAGTTTGCTGCCATTCTCTCCCGACAGCTTGATGAGCAGGGGCATTAATAATGGGTGCTTCAGTTTCAAATATGGGTGGTAAACGCGGCGGTGGTCGCGGTGGGCGTTATCAACCGCTGGCGGAAATTAATGTAACACCGTTCGTAGATGTGATGCTGGTGCTTCTTATCGTTTTCATGGTTGCGGCTCCGCTCTTGACCGCAGGTGTGCAGGTGGAATTACCGAAAGCCCAGGCGAAGCCATTACCGCAGGATAGTAAGCCGCTTGAAGTAACCGTTGATCATGAAGGTGCCATATTTATTGTTGATAGTCCGATTAATTTAAACGAATTAGGACCAAGGCTTACAGCGATTTCGGACAATAACAAGGATGTACGAATTTATGTTCGCGGTGATACAAAACTTGATTATGGCCGTGTGATGGAAGTTATCGGCGCGATTAATGCCTCTGGTTTTACAAAGGTTGCATTGATCGCAGAACAGCGGTAGATCGTTTGAAAAGGGTTTGAGTATAGTGAACGGCGAAAAAATAGGCTGGATATTTTCCGGGGCACTTCATGTTGGTGTTGTGGTCGCGGTTGTTCTTGGCCTACCGTCTTTTTCGTTCCACAAAGATGACCCAACACCGCCCCCAGTGATTGATATTGAGTTTATCAATATCGCAGATCAAACCACGGTCGCGGCACCAGAAGCAGAGCCTATTCAACCAGAACCCGAACCAACGCGTGCAGCACGTGAGGAGTTTGTCCCCGAAGAGGCCGCGGAGGCAGTGCCTCTGCCGACACCAAAGCCGGCGCCGCCAAAGAAACGTGAACCTGCACCAAAGAAAAAACCTGAAATATCAGTGCAGCAACGTTTGGCAAATAAAGTGCGCCCGCGGCGTAAACCAAAAGCCCCAAGTCGCTTCAAGAATTTGAGTTCAGTGATTGATAAAGCGATTAAGAACGAAACGGCACCGACACCTGAGCCAAAACCAGTTGAAAAGAAGGTTGCGGAAAAGAAACCAGATTTTCTTGCTGGTATCCGGCGGGGTAAAATCGGAGCGGCTTCACTGCGTGATGCGCTTAGCCAGAAACTCGCTGGTTGCTGGAATTTCCCGGTGGGAGCAAAGGGTGTTGAGGATTTAAGCGTTACCATCCTGATTTCGCTCAGGCGTGATGGCAGCTTGTCAAGGTCACCACAGTATGTGGATGTTGGCAGTTTTGATCGAAATATTACGCTCAGAACATTCGCTGAAAGTGCCAAGCGTGCAGTGCTTAGATGCGGCCCTTATGAAGCTGAGGCAACGAAGCTTTATGAACTTGGTGAAGACAGTATTGAATTTACATTTTCCGGGAAAGAATTTTCCGGCGGATAATAAATGACTATAGGCGATAAATTTATGAATAAACTTGTTTCTTATACTTTTGGATTTACCGCTTTACTGATGGTTTGTGCGCTTTCAGTACAAGCCCAGCTTAAGGTAGATATTAACCGGGGTACTGTAGACCCCGTTCCTATCGCAGTGCCTGAATTTGCACCGGTTGTTGATGTTGAAACATCGACCGGACGATTGTCTGATATCGGCTATAATATTAGTCAGGTGATATCGAGCAACCTAATCTCTACTGGCTTGTTCCGTACAATTGATGAAGCCGCATTTATCGAAAAAATTACAGCTGCCAATGCACCGCCGCGGTTTCCTGCTTGGCGCCCTCTGGGTGCACAGGGGCTTGTAACTGGCCGTCTTGAAATGTTGCAGAATGGCAATTTGCGGGTTGAATTCAGACTTTGGGATGTGGTTGCGGAAGTGCAGATGGAAGGTGTTGGTTACACCACACCTATTAGCAATTGGCGTAGAATTGCCCATGTTATATCTGATCGGATATACACGCGCCTCACTGGTGAAGAAGGGTATTTTGATACGCGTATCGTTTACATTGCAGAGTCAGGTGAAGCGCTTGACCGTGTGAAGCGACTTGCGATCATGGACCAGGACGGTGCTAACCAACAGTTCCTGACGAGCGGGGATTATCTGGTTCTTACACCGAGGTTCTCACCGAACCGTCAGGAAATCACGTACCTTAGTTATTTTAATGATAAACCCCGTGTCTATCTATTTAATATCTTATCGAACAAATCAGAGGTTCTTGGCGATTTCCCGAATATGACATTTGCACCACGGTTTTCACCGGATGGTAACAAGGTGATCATGACATTAGCGGAAAATGGGAATTCTGATATCTATGTTATGGACCTGAGAACACGTAAAATAACACGCCTTACTGACCACCCAGGTATTGATACATCTGCGTCTTACTCACCGGATGGGCGTCAGATTGTATTCAATTCTGATCGTGGTGGTAGCCAACAGCTTTATACAATGGATGCGGATGGCAGTAATGTGCGCCGTATATCCTTTGGAAACGGGCGTTATGCAACGCCGGTGTGGTCACCGCGGGGCGATTTGATTGCTTTCACGAAAATTGGTGACCGGAAATTCCGTATCGGGGTCATGCGTCCGGATGGCCGCGGTGAACGTTTGTTGACCGACGCTTATCAGGATGAGGGGCCAACTTGGTCACCGAATGGCCGCGTCTTGATGTTTTTCAGAACAACACCGTACAATAGAAACGGAACTGGCGGTAAAGCGAATTTGTGGTCAGTGGATCTAACAGGGCGCAATGAAAGGCCTGTTGCGACGCCGTTTAATGCGTCAGACCCAGCTTGGTCACCGCCTCTGCCAGTTACAACTCGCGGACGTAGATAATATAATAAAAGCCACCTGATGTTAGGTGGCTTTTTATTTACCGTGCTGTGACTTATCCATCAGTATCCCTCAAGCAGGAAAGGGATTAACACCAATTAGCCATTCATGGATCGCTATGAAACCTGCATAAAGTCCAACGGCGATTGTCAGTGTTACAATATCTTTAGCTATTGGTTGTTTATCGGCTTTCACCCAAGTACCATCCCGTTTATTGGCGCTGATCATTGACAGGATAGCCCACAAACAGAAACCACCAAATAGCAGAACCGAACGGGTTTCACCGTTCGCAAATAAGTGACCAAGCCCCCAGAAGAAAATACCAGTCATCTGTGGATGGCGGATAAAACGCTTTATATTGGTTGGGGCGTTACTGGATATAAACAGAATAAAAGCAAAAAGTGTTAGCAATGGGGTGATGTGATATCCCCAATCGGCTGGTGTATATAGAAAGCCGGGGTCGCTTGATCTCCAACCCACAACGATAATTGTCAAGCTTATCAGAGCAGTTAGGGCAAAGGCCGCAGCATACTTCTTTTTACCATGGCGCTCTATTACCTTGCTTCTAAAAGTAGCACCCGCTGTTGGTATAAGGTGCAAGCTTATGAATAAAAATAGCCCTAGAATTAATAGTAGCATCGGCAATCCCTCTTCTTCTTTCAGTTAGGTTACTCCTCCCACATGGGAATTTCGAGGTAAAATTATGCAACCGCGCTATGCAAAATTAATTAAGCGCTACAGCGAAGGTGTATTCGTCGCTGGATCGCCCTTGCAGATAAAGTAAGGGTTCAAAAATGTGTTTGGGTCTTTACCATATTGAAGTGGTTTGCCGTCAGGTGCATCAACACTGCCTCCAGCTGCCAGTAGAACCGCATGTGCGGCAGCAGTATCCCATTCACAGGTAGGGCCAAGGCGCGGGTACAAGTCTGCTTCGCCTGTCGCAATGAGACAAAATTTTAGAGATGATCCAATCGACGTATGTTCAGCCATAGGGTAATTGGACAACCATGTTTCCAATTCTAAGGAGCGATGGGATTTGCTGGCAACAATCACCAGGCTTTCAGTGCTCACTTTTCGGGTTTGGATTGGTTGTATATTATTAATTGCGCCGTTTTCTGCATCAGCCATCCAAGCGCCTGTGCCCACGATACCCCAGTATAATTTATTTAGGGCTGGTGCTAACACGAAGCCGAGAACTGGCTGATTATCAATGATCAAACCAATGTTAACTGTGAAATCATTGCCTTTTTTGATAAATTCCTTGGTTCCATCCAGCGGGTCTACGAGCCAAAACGTACCTTGGGAAATATCAGGGCACATTCCCTCTGATTTTGCTTCCTCGCCTACGATGGGAATATCCGGTGCAAGTTGCTCAAGCGCTTTGGTAATAACGATTTCACCTTGCCTGTCTGCTTCTGTGACAGGGGAATTATCATCCTTGCCGTAAACGTCAAAGTCAGTACCATAAACGTCCATAACTTTCTTACCAGCGTCCAGAATAGTGGAAGTTAATGGCTCTACAAAGGTTGCAAGGTCTATAGTCATGGATATGTTCCGAATTATGATGGCATGTATTATTATAGGTTTGATGAAGAAGTAAAATGCAAATTAGGAAATTCTATCCTCTTTAACTGACTTCTTTCTTGGCTATCGTTTAAAGCTTAGATATGGTTTCCGCAATATATACTAAAATAGCAAGATAAAATGCTTGCTACCTGCTGAAAAATTACCGCTATTTTGGCGGTACAGGGATGCTTTCGACATTAGGAGAAACTTGAAATGTCTAAAATCGACTTTGCTGCGCTTTTGTGTTCACGGTTATGCCATGATCTGGTTAGCCCTGTCGGCGCTATTACAAACGGCATTGAGATATTGGAAGATGAACATGATGCCGACATGCGGGAGCAAGTTGTTGATCTTTTAAAAAAGTCAGCGGTTCAAACGTCAAATAAATTACAGTTCTTCCGCCTCGCTTTCGGTGCTGGCGGTGGTTTTTCAGCCCAGCTTGATCTGAAAGAAGCTGAAAAAGCGCTCTTAAGCTTTGTTGAGGGCGCGAGGGTAAACCTCACTTGGCAAACAGATGTGTATCAGGCACCGAAGGCTGCCGTTAAGGTGTTGTTGAATTTAAGCCTTGTGGGTGCTGAGACCCTGATCCGTGGCGGTGACATGACGGTGACGTTTGAAGTTGAAGATGATGAGGCCATTATGAGTATGAAGATGGTTGGCGATAAAATCATTCTGCAAGATTCGATTAAAACGGCTTTGGCAGGGGATTTAAACGAAGATGATCTGGAGCCACGAACTGCTCCGGCATTCTTGGCATCCAATATTGTTTTTGGCCGCAATGGTAACGTTTCTGTCGATGATAGCATTGATGGTGAGCTAACAATTTCGGCTAAATTAAAAATAAATGCATAAATCGTCACGATTTCTGAAAAGTTTTACACGTTTTTAACTCTTTTTGCCCAAAGTCAGGATTGAATTGTCCTCGAAGTTTTGGGCAGGGACGCAAATTATAAAGGGTGTACGGGTAAATCTTTCCCACGAGATTGTGATTATGGATGACTTACTGAACGAATTTTTGACTGAAACCAACGAAAGTATTGATGTCGTCGATGTCGAGTTGGTGAAACTGGAGCAGGACCCCAACAACAAAGAGGTTCTCGATAATATTTTCCGATTGGTGCATACGATCAAGGGAACTTGTGGTTTCCTGGGCTTGCCTCGACTTGAATCTGTAGCGCATTCGTCAGAGAATGTTCTGGGTAAGTTTAGGGACGGCGAGCTTCAGGTTTCCGAACACGCTGTAACGGTTATTCTCGAAAGCCTTGACCGAATTAAAGAAATCTTGGCTGGTCTTGAAGCTACAGAGGAAGAGCCGGAAGGCGATGATAGTGAATTGATCGGTCGTCTTGATGCAATCGCTGAAGGTAGTGATGCACCCGAAGCCGTTCCGGAACCTGCGGTCGAAGAAGATACAGTTGACGGCGAAATTATCGACCCAGGACTTGGTCGTTCGCTCAAGCCTGGTGAAGTTAGCTTGGAAGAACTTGAAGCTGCTTTTGCAAACGCACCTGGTCCTGAGGATGAAGCTGAAGCTCCTGCTGCATCTGCCCCAACATCGAATTCAGACCAGTCACTATTTGACCGAATTGGCGGTGAAGACACAATCGCTGTTGCTGCTCATATGGTTTCTAATCGTCTTGAGAATACAGCTAGCCTGAGTTCATTCTTTAAGGATGTAAATCAGGAGCAACGCAAAGCAAAATTTGTTGGCTTGATGCTGTCTCTGTTTAAAGATGATGTTGATACCGCAGAAAGCGTAGCACGTCAGTTAGTGACTGTTACAGGGTTCTCAGACAAAAACTTCAATGAATTACTTGATGTAATTAAAGACTCTTTCAAAGAGTGTCAGGTTGACGGCGATACGGTTGACGAAGCTGTAATGTCTTTCGAGTTGATCCGCGAATCTGTTCTTTCTTCATCAAAAGCATTGGCACCTGCCGCCAAGAAAGCAAATACTGGTGGTGGGGCTCAGGCAACAACCGGTGCACCGGAAGCCAAACGTTCCACTCAATCAATTCGTGTGAATGTTGACCTTCTAGAAGACTTGATGAATATGGTTTCCGAGTTGGTACTAACTCGTAACCAGCTGCTTCAGATTGTTCGTAACATGGATAATACTGAACTTGCAGTTCCTCTTCAGCGCCTCAGCCAGTGTACGACTGAGCTTCAAGAGAATGTCATGAAGACGCGCATGCAGCCGATTGGGAATGCATGGGCGAAACTACCGCGTATCATTCGTGATTTGACGGTTGAACTTGATAAGAAGATCGAGCTGGACATGCGCGGCGCGGATACTGAACTTGACCGTCAGGTTCTCGAGCTTATCAAAGACCCGCTCACTCATATGGTTCGTAACTCTGCCGATCATGGTATTGAAATGCCCGCTGCCCGAATTGCAGCTGGTAAACCAGAGCAAGGTACGATCATCTTGAACGCCTTCCATGAGGGCGGCCATATTATTATGGAAATCAAGGATGATGGCGCTGGAATTCCGGTTCAGAAATTAAAAGGCAAGATTCTTGAAAAAGGATTGGCGACTGAAGCCGAAGTCGCTGAAATGTCTGATAACCAGATTCAGAAATTCATTTTCCACCCTGGTTTTTCAAC
Organism: Kordiimonas sp. SCSIO 12610; assembly: GCF_024398015.1. Taxonomy (GTDB): domain Bacteria; phylum Pseudomonadota; class Alphaproteobacteria; order Sphingomonadales; family Kordiimonadaceae; genus CANLMI01. Next base: position 2,592,046 of record NZ_CP073747.1, on the reverse strand, counting down.
GGCCGAACAGGTTACATCGGTTTCCGGTCGCGGTGTTGGTATGGACGTTGTTCGTTCCAATATCGAGAAAATCGGTGGTACCATTGACATGGTATCTATTGAAGGCAAGGGCACAACATTCCAGATCAAGATCCCACTGACACTTGCCATTGTCGCAGGATTGATTGTGAAGGCGAAGGGCGAACGCTACGCTATTCCACAGATCAGTGTTCTAGAACTTGTACGTGCGAACGCAACATCAGATAACAAAATTGAAAAAATCAAGGATACACCGGTTCTGAGGCTTAGAAATCGATTGTTACCTCTGGTTTATTTGAACGAAGTTCTCGGCTTTGACACCCGTGAAGATACGGATGCCCGCGAAAACCCAGATGACTTTATTGTTGTTGCTCAGGTTGGTGCATTCAGTTTCGGTATTGTGGTTGATCAGGTCTTCGACACTGAAGAGATTGTGGTCAAGCCTGTTGCGCCAATCCTTAAAGAACTCGATATCTATTCAGGGAATACGATCCTCGGTGATGGTAGCGTGATTATGATCCTTGATCCAAATGGTATTGCAAACAAAGCCAATGCTGCTGGTGGTGATCATAAGGAAGAAGAAGAAGAGCTTGAAGTGCGTAAGGTTGAGCGAGAAGAAAGCGAAAGCATGCTTGTGTTTAGCGCAGGCGGTGATAGCCCGAAAGCTGTACCATTATCTTTGGTAGCTCGTCTTGAAGAAATCGATATCGCAGATGTAGAGCTTTCTGATGGTCGTCATATGGTCCAGTATCGTGGTGCCTTGATGCCGCTTGTGTTTGCAGACCCTGCAATGAAACTGAAAGAAGAAGGTCGTCAGCAAGTTCTGGTATTTACAGACCGTGAATACACAATGGGCCTCGCGGTCGATGAAATTCTTGATATTGTTGAAGAGAAACTGGATATCAAACTTGCGTCTAACCAACCAGGTATCGTTGGTTCTGCTGTTATTGACGGCAAAGCATCAGAAGTTATTGATGTTGCTCATTATCTTTCACTCGCATTCGCAGAGTGGCTGAAAAGCAGAACCTTAGAAGATGATACTGCCCACGCGTCAGGCGCTAGCATCCTTTTGGTGGATGATAGTGACTTTTTCCGCAATATGCTGAAACCGGTTCTAACCGTAGAAGGATACAGTGTTAAAGTGGTTTCGGGTGCTGCAGAGGCTCTTGACCTGATGGAAAACGGGATGATGTTTGATTTGATCGTCTCTGATATTGAAATGCCGGAAATGAGTGGATTTGAATTTGCGGAAACCATTAAGGCTGGAAGCCGTTGGCAGAACACGCCAATGATTGCCTTGTCAGCGCTTGCTAGTGAGCGTGATGTCAACCGCGGCCTTCAAGTTGGTTTCAGCGATTATGTCGCTAAGTTTGATAAAGAAACTCTGTTGCGGAGCCTATCGCAACAACTTAAAATTCGTGGAGATGCAGCATGAACGATTTAGTTGTTCGCGAAGACCTAAGCCTGGTGGCTACAGGTACACAGGATTTTGTTACGGTAAAACTTGCGGGTCAAACTCTTGGTATCCCGGTACTTGCTGTTCATGATGTTTTAAATGCACAGCAAATTACCAAAATCCCTTTGGCTCCTGATTGGGTTTCTGGTGTTTTAAACCTGAGGGGAAGAATTGTTACTGCAATTGATCTACGCCGCAGGCTAGGGCTTGAACCACTCGAAGGCGACAAAAAAAGTATGTCAGTTGTTGTAGAACACGGTGAAGAGCCATACAGTCTTCAAATTGACGAGGTTGGTGAAGTTTTGTCATTAGAAGATCAGTTGTTTGAACGTAATCCTGTGACTTTGGACCCACGTTGGAGAGAAGTTAGTAAGGGAATTTATCGTTTGGAGAACGAGCTTCTTGCTATTTTAGATGTAGAAAAATTACTCGCTTTTGAAACCAATACAAAAGCAGCATAAATTTATTTTTTGATATTACTCGCCGCACAATGCGGATTGGGAGAGTTATTATGAAATCTTGCTTGGTTGTAGATGATTCCAAGGTAATCAGAAAGGTTGCTAGGCGTATTCTCGAAGAGCTTAATTTTGAAGTCGACGAAGCTGTCGATGGAAAAGATGCGCTGGATGCCTGTGACAGAAACCTGCCGGATGTAGTGCTTCTTGATTGGAATATGCCAATCATGAACGGGCTTGAGTTTTTGATTGAACTTCGGTCATTAGATGGTATTGAACAGCCGATTGTTGTTTTCTGCACGACAGAAAATGACATGTCTCATATTCGCCAAGCAATTGAAGCTGGTGCAAACGAATATATTATGAAGCCTTTTGACCGTGAGATTATTGAAGCAAAATTCTCTCAGGTTGGTCTTTTGTAAAGTAGAGTTATTTTAGTGAATTCTTTTGCGGTAAATTCTGCAGCGGGGTCCGTCTCCGCAAAACCCTACAGGGTAATGGTCGTTGATGATAGTGCCATTATTCGTGGGTTTTTATGTCGTTATCTCTCAGAAGATCCCGATATTGATGTAGTGACAACAGCCAACAATGGTCAGGTTGCGCTACGTCAACTGGAACAGCACGATATTGAAGCTGTGGTTCTTGATATTGAAATGCCTGTAATGGACGGTATGACCGCGTTACCGCTGATCATTAAACAAAAACCAGGCATTCAGGTTGTTATGGCCTCAACGCTTACACTCAAAAATGCCGAGATCAGTTTGCGCGCGATGCAAATGGGTGCTGTTGATTATGTTCCTAAACCGGAAACCGCTCGTTCGGTGAATGCAAGTATTGATTTTCGCCGTGAGCTTGTTGAAAAGGTCAAGGCCTGGGCCGCGCGTAGCCGCAAGAAAAGAGGCGAGACTTTGCCCGGTGCGAGTACGTCACCCGGTTCTTCAAGTGGTGCTGGTTTTGTAAGGCCAGAGCGCAAGGCGACAGCAGGTTTCGTTAGCGCGAAAAGACCTGCTGCTGTTAGTGTCACACGGCCCGGCAGTGCGGCTGCGGGTGCAGTATCTAACGTTAAGGCTGCTTCGAATGACAAAGCGATCTCGCTACGTCCTGGCTCTAGACGCCGCCCTAAGGTTCTCGCTATCGGGTCGTCAACTGGTGGGCCGCAAGCATTGCTGAAATTTTTCGGTGCATTTAGTAAAAAACCGGATGTCCCTATTTTAATTACACAGCATATGCCAGCAACCTTCACCTCTATTCTTGCAAATCATCTGGCACAATCTACTGGCTGGGTTGCTCAAGAAGGTAAAGACGGTGACAGCGTTCGCGCGGGAGAAATTTATATCGCTCCAGGCGGGAAGCATATGGAAGTTCAGAAACAGGATGGTAAACACGTCATTCGACTAACTGATGAACCACCAGAAAATTTTTGTAAACCTGCAGTGGATCCCATGTTCCGAAGCTTGGTCGAGATATACGGCGACACCATGCTCGCAGTTATTTTAACAGGTATGGGGCATGATGGTCTTAAAGGAGCAAGAGAGCTCACAAAAGCAGGCGGAACTGTATTGGCACAGGACGAAGCTTCAAGCGTTGTTTGGGGCATGCCGGGCGCAGTTGCAACAGCAGGTTTATGCACAGAAGTGCTACCTTTGGATGAAATAGGTGCGGCAACTATGAAACGGTTGCAGGGAGGCCTTTAATAATGCGTGCTGAAGACTTTAATTATATTTCTGGCGTTTTGAAAGAACGCTCAGGATTGATGCTTACACCAGATAAGGTGTATTTGCTTGAAAGCCGATTGACCCCGCTTGCAAGAAAACAAGGCCTGGACGGCTTGGATGCATTGGTTCAGAAGGTCCGTTTAAGCCGTGATGAAGCGTTATTGCGCGATATCACGGAAGCAATGACAACGAACGAGTCCTTTTTCTTCAGAGATAATACACCGTTTGATCTGTTTAAAAATTACGTAATGCCAGCAATGCATAAGGAGCGAGGAACTCAAAAGCGTTTACGCATCTGGTGCGCTGCGGCTTCGAGTGGACAAGAGCCATATTCACTTGCTATGCTTTTCAAAGAGCAATGGCACAAATGGCAGGATTGGCGGATTGAAATTGTTGGCACTGATCTGTCGACAGAAGTCCTGGATAAAGCCAAAGCAGGGCGCTATAGCCAGTTTGAAGTGCAGCGTGGTCTTCCTATTCAGATGTTGATTAAAAACTTCACGCAGGAAGGTGACGCTTGGCAATTAAATGCCGATATCCGCAATATGGTTACCTTTAAGCCGTTTAATTTATTAAGTAACTTTGTGGGTTTGGGGAATTTTGACGTTATTTTCTGCCGCAATGTTCTTATTTACTTTGAGCAGCCAACCAAAAAGGATGTTTTGGAGCGGATGCGTAAAACACTGGGTAACGACGGTGCTTTGTTCCTTGGTGCTGCTGAAACAGTTCTTGGAATTACTGACCAGTTCAAGCCAGTCCGAGGCCAGAGGGGTATGTATGTGCCGTCTGACGGTAACGCCGAAGAGGTCATGGGACTTCAGTAAAACTTGGATACAAAAACACCGGCGAATGCCGGTGTTTTTCTTTATTGATTGTTTTGAAAGCTTAGCTTGCTACTTTCGCTTCTTCTTCATCTGGATTTCGTAAAACGTACCCACGACCCCAGACGGTTTCAATGTAATTAGCACCGTTTGTTGCATTCGCGAGTTTCTTGCGAAGCTTACAAATAAAGACGTCAATAATTTTGAGTTCAGGTTCGTCAATGCCGCCGTAAAGATGGTTTAAGAACATCTCTTTTGTCAGTGTGCTTCCCTTACGCAAGGATAGTAATTCAAGCATTGCGTATTCTTTACCAGTAAGATGAACACGAGCGCCTGCAACATCAACAGTTTTTGTGTCAAGATTAACTGACAACTGTCCAGTTGTAATGATTGACTGCGAATGTCCTTTAGATCGGCGGATAATAGCATGAATACGTGCTACTAATTCTTCCTTATGGAATGGTTTTGTAAGATAATCATCAGCACCAAAACCAAGGCCTTTTACCTTGTCTTCCATATCTGACAAGCCAGAAAGAATAAGCACAGGCGTATTGACCTTAGCGGTTCTGAATTTCTTTAGAACTTCATAGCCGTGCATGTCAGGCAAGTTAAGATCAAGTAGAATTATATCGTAATCATAAAGCTTACCAAGGTCCAAGCCTTCCTCGCCCAAATCAGTACAATAAATATTAAATCCCTCAGAACTAAGCATCAGTTCGATGCTGCGGGTGATGGTCGGATCATCTTCGATCAGCAGAACGCGCATTTGTATTCCCCGTATAAAATATTGGCCATTTGTACTTCCAACAAAAGTTAAAATTAACCTTGTTTTTTAATGGATAATTTAACAAATAAGGTTAATTTTGGTTAATATTAACCAAGGTTAATAAAATTTTACAAGAAAAAAATTTAAAAAAATCCAAGTTTTCTAATGAGTCGGATAAGATTCTATAGAGATTCGGTAAAAAATTGATCGTGACGAAGGATGCATATGAGTTTTTGGCTTAACGAAATGGCTATGCTAAGATCATTTTATGTCAAACTTCAGCTAATAAATCGGGCATGAAATTTTATGAAAAGCCTAATTCAGGATATTGAACGAATTAAACCCGAACAGCATTACGGCCGTGTTTCTGGTGTGCGGGGATTGCTGGTAGAACTTGACGGTGCTGGTCCATATGTATCGATTGGCTCAAGGCTTGAAGTGACAACACGGGACCGCCGGAAGGTCCCTGTTGAAGTTGTTGGATTTCGTCATAGCACAGCGCTTGCGATGCCGTATGCTCAGTTGGAAGGTATCGGGGTTGGGTGTAAGGCAGTTTTGACGCAATCTGAGCCGCAGGTTTTTCCTTCGCAGCAATGGTTGGGGCGCGTTGTGAACGCCTTTGGCGAACCAATTGATGGCAAGGGTCCGATTGTCAATGGATTTGAGCCCAAGTTGTTACGTGCGAACCCGCCAGCGGCACATGAACGACAACGTGTCGGTGGGAAAATGGATTTAGGTGTTCGTGCACTCAATAGCTTTATTAGCTGCTGTGATGGTCAGCGTATGGGAATTTTCGCAGGCTCTGGTGTCGGTAAATCTGTTCTTCTTTCAATGATAGCGCGATATGCAAATGCCGATGTGAGTGTTATTGGCCTTATTGGTGAACGTGGCCGCGAAGTTCAGGAATTTATTGAGGATGACCTTGGTGAGGAAGGCTTGGCTCGATCGGTTGTCGTTGTGGCAACGTCAGATGAAAGTGCGTTAATGCGACGGCAGGCGGCGTTTTTAACGCTGACACTGTCTGAATATTTTCGCGATCAAGGTGCTGGCGTAATGTGCTTGATGGACAGTGTGACACGATTTGCCATGGCCCAAAGGGAAATTGGCCTTGCGGGCGGCGAACCCCCTACAAGTAAAGGGTATACGCCTACTGTTTTCACTGAACTACCAAGATTGCTGGAGCGTGCTGGGCCAGGGCCTAAAGGTAAAGGCAATATAACAGGGTTGTTTACAGTCCTTGTAGAAGGTGACGATCATAATGAACCTGTCGCGGATGCCGTTCGCGGTATTTTGGATGGTCACATCGTTATGGAGCGGGCGATCGCTGAAAGGGGTAGATATCCAGCGATAAATGTTTTGAAATCTGTCTCTAGAACAATGCCGCGCTGTAACAATGATGAAGAAAATATGCTTGTGCGTGAAGCACGGAAATATATGTCAACTTATGCGGATATGGAGGAAATGATCAGATTGGGTGCTTACCGACAGGGTAGTAATCCGGACGTTGATGCCGCCATTCAGTATAATCCGTTTCTCGAGGAATTTTTAAGCCAGCTAAAGGAGGACCATACTTCTTTACCAGAAGGCTATGCGCGTCTTCGTCAAATTCTTGAGATGGGTCCTGCCGCCATGGTATTGAATGGTCAAAATCCTGTGCCTGGGGCAGTGCAATGACGATTTTAACGATGTCAGTTCAAGTTTCTGACTGGTGACCTGTTATGGCGCGGTTACAATCTATAATTCGCATGAGGAAGTGGGAACTCGATGAAAAACGTCGGGAACTTGTGTTACTCGAACAACAGCGGGAAGCCATAATCCAGAAAATTCATAACTTGAACTTAGAGGTGCAAGAACAACAGAATGCAGCTTCGCTTGAGGTTGGGCCTTCCAGTCTTGGTGCTTATATGAACGGCGTAAAATTCAAAATGACGGGCTATGAAAGCGAATTGCGCATTAAAGATGAAGAGATATCAGAACGCAGGGATGATGTAAGCGAAGCCTTCAGAGAATTGAAAACCTATGAAATCGCTGAAGAGCAAGAACAAAAACGCCTGAAAAATGAGGAAGCGCTCCGGGACCAGAAAATCCTGGATGAGCAGGGCATGCAGAGTTTCCTTAAGTCATCTGAATATTCTGAGAATTAACATAGTGGTGAAGTTTATATTTTCGTGTGGCTCAACGCCCAAATTGCTGCCATAACAATTGCATAGATAAGGGGAGAGAATGCAATGACCGATGGGCAGCCTACACAAGAAACAATACAGGCGCATTTGACGGCACTTCAGGGGCTTGATCAAAAGCATCATATGCATCCCTTTACGGACCCAAATACACTAAAACAGGCACCCCCGTTTCTCATTGATAGTGCTGAGGGGTGTTATGTCAGTGGTCAGGGTATTCGCCTTTTGGATATGATGGCCGGCCTTGCATGCGTAAATATAGGTTACGGCAACCCTGAAATGGCTGAAACTGCTGCAATTGCATATAAAACACTGAGTTATTACCATAGCTTTGCGGCTGTATCGAACCCTGCTGTGGCGGCCCTTTGCGGTAAAATTGCATCATTGGCACCTGCGAATTTCAATAGTGTGTTTCTTTCAAATTCAGGGTCAGAAGCGAACGAAACAGCGATAAAAGTTGCCCATATGTACTGGCAACTAAAAGGTAAGAAAAGCAAGAGAGTTATTATTGCCCGCGATAATAGCTATCACGGTAGTTCTATCGTCACTGCAGCGCTTACTGGCAATAAGGCGATGCAGGAACCATTCGGAATTGAAGTGGGGCAAGATATTCGCCATGCCATGATGCCATGTTGGTTCCGCTTGGGCGGTGATATGGCGTTAGATGAGTTTGGTATTAAGGCTGCTCAATCTATCGAAGAACAAATTCTGGAGGCAGGGCCCGATAATGTTGCTGCATTTATTGGGGAGCCGATCCAGAATGCTCTGGGGGCAGTCATTCCACCTGAAACATATTGGCCAGAAGTTCAGCGTATATGTAAGAAATATGATGTTCTTTTGATTTTGGATGAGGTTGTTACCGGCTTTGGCCGCGCTGGCGCATGGTTTATGGCTGAAGAATACAATATTAAACCAGATATTATTACGCTGGCGAAAGGACTATCGTCGGCTTATGTGCCCATCGCGGCAACGATTGTATCCGATGAAATAGCCAGTTTTCTAGAAGCAAATGCCGGCGTTATACAGCATGGTTTTACGACATCTGCCCATCCGGTAACATGTGCTATTGCTTTAAAAAATATCGAAATTCTCGAGCGTGAAAAACTGGTAGAACGCGTACGTGATCATATCGGGCCTTATTTCAAACAGCGCCTCAAAATACTTGAAAGTCACCCCCTTGTTGGTGAAGTTCGCTCAATTGGCCTTATGGCAGGTATTGAGTTGGTTAAAGACAAGGCAAACCGGGAACAGTATCCGCTTGAAGGAATGGTTTGTAACCATGTTTCGCAATCGGCTTTGATGAAAGGGTTGATCGTTCGCCCTGCTGGGAACGCGCTTATTCTGTGCCCGCCCTTTATTGTATCAGAACAAGAAATTGATCTAACCGTTCAGGCGCTGAACGAATGCTTGAGCGATACATATCAGGCGCTTCAACAGATGGGGTAATCAAACGTCGGCAGGCTGCTGTTGCTGCTTCTTGTTGATCATGACTATGTTACCGAGAATAACCAGGGACAGGCCGATGACGGCAGGAAGGGTCCACATAAACCCTTCCAAAAATGTCGAGATGATGAGGGCTACAATCGGGGTCATTACCGCTATGTACCCTGCGCGCGCCATTCCCATTTTTTCCATCAGCCAGAGATAAAGTGTAAAGGCGATAACAGTGCCGAATAGCGACAGATAAATTAGCGAAATCCAGTAAATTGGCCTAGGGTCGATAGCAGGACTTTCCCCGCTAATTAAAGCAAAAATAATGTTGAAAATAGCGCCGTATGTTAGACCCCATGCGTTAAAGGGTATGATTGAAAGGACCTTGGCGCTATCAGAACCAGCAATCGTATTTCCAACCGAAGCGAATAATGTGGCACCAATACAAAATGCAAGTCCGATTGCAGTGGTGTCATGAAGGGATAAGCTTTCCATTTCTGGCCAGAAAATTAAAACCAGTCCAAATATTCCCATAATGGCTGCAATGATTACAGGTGTTTGGATAGGAGACTTTAGGAATATTCTTCCCGTGAATATATTGAAGAATGATAAAAGCGAGAATGCAACAGCAACCAAGCCCGATGTTAAATATTCGGTTCCTGTATAAACCAGAAAGTAATTACTCGAAAACAGGAATAGTCCTAAGCCAGCACTTAATCGATGTTGCTTGAGGGAAAAGGCCAAATCCATGTTTCGGAATTTGCACCATGCCATCAACAAAATTGCTGATAGGCCAAAGCGATATGCCAACGACCATTCTTTCGGCACAATACCCAATTGAAGTTCAATCCCATACCAGGTTGAACCCCATATCAGTACGCACAGAATGAAAGTAAAAATCACTGCCATGTTCGAGCCTTTAAATGCAAGCGAAACGAATAAGAGGCTTCGACATATCAGGTATTGTAAAAGCGTCAAGAAGAATAGGGCACGCTTGAGAAGGTTTTCCTGCTTTTTGAGAGGGCTTCCTGCACATTAATGGTGAACTTGTCGTGTTGTTCGACAAATAATGACCCCTGAAAGCCATTTGCGTCCAAAGCCGTCTTAAATAGTTGTTTCAATTCAGTCGACAGAGCTTGTGGTAAATCAGCTTTACTTCGTAGGGTCAGATCAAATTTACTGTCTTTAACAAACCCGTCTAACTGAATTGTACCAATATTTTTGAAATCTATTTCCAGAACGAACCGTTCATGCTGTTGCGGATCATTGTCATCATTGGATCCTCTTTGTTGATCAGGATCGTTTTTGAAGAGCATGGTAATGAATGGGATATCGCCGCCCCTAATATCAAACGGTAGTGATATGGGTCGCCATTCATTGATGGTGTCATTTGCACCATTGATAAGGGTTGAAATGTCTCGTTTTAATGTTTCCAACAGCCTTGAATTTGTTTTTTCTAGCACTTCCTCAGCGCGGTTCCCAATCCAGGCTGATGGGCTTCCTACACGGGCTGCGTTCAGTATAAACAATAATCCGTTCGTTAGCCCTTTTCCACCTTGCGCGGTTTTGGCCCCTATATTCACGAGGTCGGGCGTTTTCTGTTGGTTTAAAATTGATATAGCTTCATTCAGGGCGGGCCAGGCACCAAGCGCTATTGGGTCAAGTTGCGGCGTGCTCGCGGCGACTGTATTGGCAATTGATCTTCCAAATGTAGCCACGGTCTGTTGCGCAATGGCCTCGGCATCATTTTCATTCAATGAAGGTAACACAATGGCTATGTCGCCCACATTGATTGAAAATTCACTCGGAATATTCAGTGTGATGGTACCATTGGGTGTTTGCAATATTGCCGAGTTTGTTGATGCAACGGCCTGCACGCTTGGCTTTGATATTTGAATATCTGTAATTCGTGTTGGCCCAATTGTAGGAGGGAGTTGCCGCGAACTATTAGTATCTTCTTCTGTAGTTGACTTTGAAGGTATATCAGCAAGTGCAGCGAGCTGAGAAAGGGCACCGGGCTCAATGTTGCTTGCACTCCGCGTTCCATTTTCAGTGCTCGCAGAATTTATGGCGACATTCTCGATTGCGGTTTGAGATATAAAGGCAACAGACACAGCCTGTGGAATATTGGGGGATAACCCCGAAGACAAAGGTGTAGAACTAGTCACGTCCGTTGGAGCAAACTGAGCAGGGAGTGTTTCCAGGTTTTGTAGAAAACCACCAAAACCATTGAGTACAGGTAAAGATATAGGTTGCTCATTCAGAATTGGAGTACCGATTGTCGGTGAAGATTGAGGTTGGTTTGAAGCCAGCGGTGCAGTAGGCGCAGGTATTGCTTCTGATTGTGAAAGCGCGGCGGCCTCTGATGTGTTCGGTATAGCGTTGTTGCTAAAGCCTGCATTGATTAAAGATTGCCGTGCATTAGAAATTGGGAATGTGGGCAGCTGGCTAATGTCCTGGGCAGAAATGCCAGATATTGCGACAGTTTCCCCTACCAGGTTTTGAGCAATGTTGCTCGGGAGGATAAAAGGCCCTCTTGTCGTGTCAATTTTAGCAAGCTCCGTAGATATGGATGCAAATGCAGTAATTGGTAGTGATAAGCTTCGCGTTTCCTCGATTGGAAGTGGTGTAAAGCCATTTACCTGAGCAATATTAGCCGGATTGACCGTACTGGTCGCCACATCCAAGACTTCTAGTGTGATTGCGGTGCCAGCGGTGGTAAACACTTCTATCTGACTCCCTGCGGGTATTGTTTGAGCGCCTTGAAGGGGGACGCTGGCTGTGTCGGCAATTTGTGCTTGAGCAGTAGAGTTTGTTGTTGAAGAGGATGCTTGTGCGAGAGGTTCAGCGCCCACAGGATTAGTCGAAGAAACGATGGTTTGTATATTTGTATCGGCTTCTGTGACTTGTTGATCTTGTACCAGTGTGCCTACACTCTGCGTAACAGAGCTTGCAAGCGATGCTGGCTGCTGTGGGTTAGACGCTTCTTCAACAGTATTTTGAACTACAGCGGTTGTTGCACCAATTGAAGTGGTGGAAACTCGATTTTCAACAGACTGTTGTGTGTTGACGCCGTCTTCTGAAATATCCGAAATCACTTCATTTGTCGTTATGGCTGGTTGCTGATTGGCCTCAGGTCTAGGAACGGTTGGTTCATTATTGTCGCCCGAACCGACGGTGAGTGCTCTTGGTTCTGTAGCATCAACAGTGCGTGTTGGTATGTTATCAGGGCGCTCTGGCCTTTCTGTACTCTCAGCTTGCCTTTGGTTAGCCTCAGGCCCAATATCCACGTTCCGATTTGACTGAACTTGGAAAGATGTCGCGACATTCTCTCTTTGGCGTCTGTTGTTATTACTTTCATTTGCCTGAGAGGTTGTTACAGTTGGCCGTTCTATATTTGACAGAGAGTTAGAAGGGCTATCTGATTCATTTCGCGCTTCAGATGAAGATGTATTTCGTTCGATATCAATGCGTGAGGGAAGGGTGCGATCACTCTCACTGACACTAAACGTTGGCAAACGTGTATTTTCTTCCAATCCTGTTGATCTGTCGTCAGCATTACGTGTTAACGACTGAGGGCTGCTCTCATTCCCTAAATTCGCGTTTGCAACAAGTTCGGATTGCCGTGCAGCGAGGGCAATTGCTTCCGTTTCGTTACGGGGAATTGATGGCTGCGCCTCTGCGACTGTAACCTGAGTTAGTACAGCGGGTGTGGGCTCTGGAAGCGGCCTTGAATTAATGGCAAGGATTTCAGCCCTGATTTGGGGGTTAGTTGTAGTTATGCTTGTGATGTTAAGATCAACAGTATCATCGGGGGTTAGTTGAAGAGGGCTCACGAGTGTATAAGTTGCAAGCTCGGTTCTTACCAGTGGTTCTTGGTTTTCGGATAAAGCAGTAACCTGCACGCGCTGCTCCCCCAACGGCTCATTTGGAGGTCTTTCGTTCTCATCCACTATCGTTTGAGGTTGGGCCGAAGATGTTACGTTTTCTATATTATTTGATGCAGGACTTTGATCGATCTGATTTTCGCTATCAGGTATCGTAGATGCGGTGGTGATGTCCGCGTTGTTTTGTAGCTGCTCATTTTGTACTTGATTTTGAATAGGCACAGAAGGATTAGGGCGATTATTGATCGCAACAATAACAAGTTCAAGGCGAATAGGGGGATCGATTGTACGGTTATTTTGCGTTCGAAGGTCGGCTAGAATTTGCCGGTTTGCCTCGACGATTTGTAAATCCACATCATCACCGGGGGCAAGGCCTGCATCTGGCCTTAGGGCAAAGGTTGCAAAATCAGTGACAATAATGGGTCTACCTTCAACGTCTACCCTCGCGATAGTTTCTTCAACATTATCACCAACATTTAATCCAGCAGTGGTTGGAGCAATCGTAACAGCAGGGTCACGGGCGTTTGAGGCCTCGGATGTATTTTCGACTGTTTGAGGCCGGGCGTTTTCAGGCCTTTGCTGCGCGTTTTGCTGTGGGTCACGGGTAACAGCAGAGGAGCCATCGGTTATGCGTGTACCCGACGGATTAGCGTTACTTGAAGGTGTTGTAATATCACTCATCAGCCTAACCAACTAGCTCAGTTAAAGTATCCATGAGAATACTCAGAATGATCTGACTGGGGTGGATAGCCTTGGTCAGATTATACAAGCGACGCAGCAATTGCCTTTACATCAGCGGCAGCATCTGATTGTGGATGCCGGGTTAAAAGCGGTACTTGGGAACGAATGGCGTCAACAACCTTACTATCGCTTCTTATTATACCCTGAAGTGGGGGCGAAATCTTCAAAAATCCTTCGCATGCGCGTTTGATGGCTTCGTAAGTACGCTCGCCTTCGCGTTTGGTTTTCGCGCTATTCACCACAATCGAGATATTCGCCTTTGGGTTTTTCATAATGGTGATTTTGATGAACGCATAGGCATCTGTTAACGACGTTGGGTCTGCGGTCATAACAACAAGTAACTTACCTTGATGATTTGAGAGCGTCGTTACAGCAGGGTCAACGCCCGCAGCCATGTCTAAAAGCAGATGATCATAGTCCTGCGCGAGGCCAATCAGATCCGCTTTCAAGCCCCGAAGAATGTCACGTGACAAGGAACCTAGCGCGCCAGAGCCTGATTTGCCTGGCACGTAATCAAACCCAATTCCGCCCTTGTCATCATATCGGCTAACAATGGATTTAAGGGATGCAGACCCGGAAATAACATCACCCAGATCTTTGTTGGGCATCTGGCCAAGCTGAATATCAACATTTGCAAGCCCTAGGTCACCGTCAAAAACAACAGCCTTCCTATTTAAGTGAGAAAGCGCATGCGTGAGCGTGACAGAGAACCAGGTTTTACCGACACCTCCCTTGCCTGAAGCGACTGTGATTAGCTTTTTTTCGTTATTGATTGTGTCAGTCATGAGTTCCCATCCATTTGACGAGATGTAAAAGATTGTGTGCCTGAAGCGCTCTTATCCAAATCAGTGATTTCGGACTTTCGCCTTGGAAGTGCGGTCAGAAGTTTTGCCAGCTTCATTGAACTTGCGTGCTCCAACCCGTCCGCAATAAACGGGCTTCTGCTATAGGCTGCTAACGATAAAAAGCCGGGCCTTGCTGCCATTATTATGCTTGCATACCGCCGTGCCGCATCAAGGCGTGTTGCAATGAAACGCTGACATCCCATTTTGGAGAAAATATCGGCTATTTCCTGCGCGTCATCTGCGTCGAGACCAGCGGGGAGGACTAATACAGGTTCAGCATCGGCTATATGGATAAAGTTCAGCAGCGTCTTCAATTCTTCCATATCAAATGGGTTTGTACCGGGGCTATCGATTAGTGTGAAACTAGTTCGTTTGCGTTTTAATAAGGCTGACAGTTCTTCGGGTGTGTCGGCGGTTAGCACGGTTTGTTTCATCAATTGTGCAAAATGGTCCAGTTGGGCGATACCACCTGCTTTCACTGTATCAGTAGACACCAGTGTTACATCCCGTTCGTGAAGAAGCGCATCAGCTGTAAGTTTTGCCGCACAAATCGTTTTACCTGCACCCGGTGGGCCGACCAGCATAATTGGCCGTGTAACCGCATCTGTTATCGGGCTAATTCTAATATTTGTATCCAGTGCGAGCGAGAAAGCCTCATTAAGGCTGCTGGCCCGATTTGAAGCATTTATAGCTTCCTCAAAATGATTGGCCGTTTCAAATGGTATCCCGTGATGGGCGATAACAGCAGAAATATCAGCCTTGTCAAACTCTCTTGATTTGTCAACAGGGTGACTGGTCTCGAAGGCGATAGGTGTTTGTTGTGGTGCAGGCGCGGCTGCTGGCGGCTCTGGTGTCGCGCCGGCTTCCAGTGCAGCGGTTATGCGCACGCTTGCTTTGCCTTCATCGATTGAAATGATAATCGCATCTGGCCCAAGTTCATCACGAACCTGATCCATTGCTTCATTCATCGATTTGGCGTGAAAGGTTTTTAACCGCATTACTAAACAGACATTCCTTGTTTATCGTATTTAAGTCTTATGATGTTCTTGCTTTTCCTGCATCAAAAAACTTCATTATTCATTACATGTACAAATATAAATGACCGATTAAATTTGTCCCAGGGTTCTAATCTTAGCTTGAGGGTGGATTTCATTTTGGCTCATGATTACGGTTGCAGGCCTGAAACGCTCAATAATAGAGCGAACATATGGGCGAACAGTTGGACTTGTTAGCATAACCGGGGATTCGCCGCGCTCTGCTTGTTGGTCATAAATAATCCGAACGGTATTGATAAATTCTTGCAAGCGTGTTGGGGCCATCGCCAATTGTTTTTCTTCGCCTTGACCGATCAGGCTTTCTGCAAATGCCTGCTCCCATTCAGGTGATAAGGTCACAAGAGCTACGAACCCATCGGGTGTAGAATTGGCTGAGCATAATTGCCGCGCGAGGCGTGTGCGCACATGTTCGGTGATCATGATGACGTTTTGGGTGAAGCCAGTTGCTTCTGCGATGCCTTCCAAAATCGTAGGCAAGTCACGAATAGATACACGCTCCACAAGCAGCGTTTGGAGAACACGTTGAATGCCAGATGTAGTGATCTGTGTTGGGACAATATCGGTCAGTAACTTTTGGTTTTGATTTGGCAGATCATCAAGCAGTTTTTGTGTTTCTGCATATGATAACAAATCGGCCATATTGTCTTTGATAACTTCGGTCAGGTGCGTGGTGATAACGGTCGCGGCGTCAACCACTGTATACCCCCTGAAGGAGGCTTCTTCCTTGGCTGACTGATCCACCCATGTCGCCGGCAGGCCGAACGCAGGTTCGGTCGTAGCTTCCCCAGGAATCTGAACGGGCTGGCCCTGCGGGTCCATTACCAATAGCATACCGGGCCTGATATCACCTTTGCCAACATTTGTTTCCTTGACCCGAAGAACATAATTGTTCGCTGGTAACTGCATATTATCAAGGATACGCACTGATGGCATGACAAAGCCCATTTCGCTCGCCAACTGCCGCCTTAATGCTTTGATTTGGTCAGTAAGTTTAAAACCACTATCATCATTGATCAGTGTTAGAAGCCCGTAACCAAGTTCAAGCCGAAGTTGATCAAGCGCAAGGGCAGCGGTGATAGGCTCTTCTGCTGGTTTTGCAGCCTCTTTTTCTTTTTCCAGAAGTTTGGTTTCAACTTCCTGTGCTTCCCGTTCCTGATTGGCCCGGCTAAGGGCATAAGCAGTATAGGCCAGGATACCACCAAGACCAATGAACGGAAGAGGGGGGAGCCCTGATAGCGCCATTAAAAACAGGAGGGCACTTGTAACGCCGAGAGCCCGCGGGCTTTTGGTCATTTGACCAAAGAGCGCCTTATCCGTTTGACCGGTTACACCAGCCTTGGTCACCAAAAGACCAGCAGCGGTGGATACAATGAGTGCCGGAATTTGCGTAATCAGGCCATCACCAACCGTTAGAACAGTGTAGCGATTCGCGGCGTCAGCAAAGGACATATCCTGCACAATGATCCCGATTAGGATACCGCCGATAATATTGATAAATGTAATCAAAAGGCCTGCGATTGCATCACCGCGAACAAATTTTGAAGCACCGTCCATAGAGCCGAAGAAACTACTCTCTTCTTCCAGTTCTTTACGGCGGGTTCTTGCTTCATCTTCGTTGATCAGGCCCGCAGACATATCTGCGTCAATCGCCATTTGCTTGCCGGGCATTGCATCCAAGGAGAAACGAGCTGCGACCTCTGCGATACGGCCTGAACCCTTTGTAATAACGATAAAGTTCACGATTATGAGGATCGCGAAAACGATAATACCGATAATAGCCGATCCCCCCATCAGAAATTGACCGAAGGACTCGATAACCTGACCTGCTGCGTCTGTTCCTGTATGCCCTTCGCTTAATATTAGGCGGGTGGAGGCGAGGTTTAGGGATAGCCGCAACATTGTCGCAATCAAAAGGACAGTTGGGAAGCTGCTGAATTGTAGTGGTTTTTGAATAAACAGGCTGGTCATTAAAACCATAACAGAGAAAGTGACTGACGCCGCAAGCATTACATCCAAAAGCCAGCTTGGCATCGGAACGATAAGCATGAGGAGGATTGCCATCATGCCAAGGGCAAAGGCAACATCACTATTTCTCAGGCCCGCAACGAAGTTGGAGAGGTCTATACCACCTCCGCCATCGCCGCCGCCAGGGCCACCTGATGCTGTATCACTCATCTCGTTTCCTCATGTCAAATTGGCGTGTTAGGCCTGACATTTTGTTAGCTTCTGGATTACTGGCTACCAGGTTGCGGCACTGAAATGCCATCCGTTTGATACTGATTGAGTTTGTTTCTTAGCGTCCGTATTGAAATACCCAGAATATTTGCGGCGTGAGTGCGATTTCCAAGGCAATGTTTAAGGGTATCAATGATCAAGTCACGCTCGACCTCGGCAACCGTTTTACCGACCAAATTGCCACCTTGGTCACCAATCTCTGCTGTTGGACTGGCAAGGGCAGCAATTGCCGCTTCATCATTATGCGCATTAGCAAGCGGCGTAGTAGACGCCATTTGACTGTCATTGGGCATCAGGTTGCCGCTTGCATCAGGTAACATAATGGCACTTGCACTAATTTCATCACCCGATGCCAATAAAACAGCCCGGTGCATTGCATTTTCCAACTCGCGCACATTTCCTGGCCACGTGTGGGCAATAAGGCTTCGGATTGCCTCTTCTGACAACGGTCTTTCATCGACATTATTAACTTTAGCGTATTTTTCAGCAAAAAATGTGGCTAGGGCCTTGATGTCTGCGGGGCGCTCCCGAAGTGGTGGAACCCGTAGGTTCACAACATTTAGGCGGAAAAATAAGTCTTCCCGAAAATTACCATCTTTAACTTCTTCCTGTAAATTTCGGTTCGAGGTTGCGATTATACGAATATTTACGTTAACCGGTTTTGACCCGCCAACACGATCAATTTGACGTTCCTGAATGGCGCGCAATAACTTGGCTTGCAGGCGGACATCCATTTCTGAAATTTCATCTAGCAGAAGTGTTCCGCCGTCGGCTTCTTCAAACTTACCGATCCGGCGAGCAACCGCGCCTGTAAAGGCCCCTTTTTCGTGCCCGAATAATTCTGACTCTAGTAGGTTTTCGGGGATTGCGGCACAGTTAACAGCTACAAATGCTTTGTTCGCACGATTACTTTTCTGATGAACAAAGCGCGCCATAACTTCTTTACCAGTCCCAGACTCCCCCGTCACCATAATGCTGGCTTCAGATGGAGCAACTTGCTCCGCCAGTGCTGCAACGTTTTTCATGACCGGATCACGGTAAATGAAGGATTGATTGTCTTCTGAAACTGCTTCCAAAACAGCGGCAATCAAGTCCGCTTCTGGGGGAAGAGGAATATATTCCTTGGCACCGCTTCTGACAGCGTCGGCCGCTATTCTTGGGTCAGTACCGATACCACAAGCAACAACTGGCAGTGAGAAGTGTTCTGCCTTTAGGCGTGAGATCAAGGCTGGAATGTCTAGTGATATTTCCACCATCAAGAGATCAGCGCCGCGGCTTCGCAGGATACTAAGTCCGGTTTCTGCATCGTGGGCATGGGTTACCTGTGCGCCTCGGTCCATTGCGATCTGGCTGGCAGCGCCGAGCTGTCCATCAAGTGTGCCTATAATCAGCAATCGCATTGTATGTCTCCGTCTATCATATATGGCGCGATTATTTCGCTGCCGATATTAAAATGTCTTATCTAAAATACGTTACCCGCTTTGCAGGCGGTAATACTGTGTTCAGCAGCATTTCCAGTCTGCGCGGATTTTCCTGACGCCTGATTGAAGTCGCACCCATCGAATACAGGTTATTAATGAGGACTTCTTCTGACGTGCTGTTTTCAGTTTTTGCAGCAAGAGGAATGAATACTAAATGTGCGAGTATCGCACCGTAAAAAGTTGTTAGAAGAGCTACCGCCATTGCAGGGCCAATTTGCGACGGATCATCCAGATTTCCGAGCAATCTAACAAGGCCGATCAATGTACCAATTAGGCCCATTGCCGGTGCAACATCACCAGCGCGTCTTAAAAAGTCTACTGCGCGCATGTGTTTGGCAGCAACGGTACTGGACTCTCTTCGAAGGATGGCTTCAATTTCTTCGGGTGAAGTTCCATCAACAACAAGTTTCAACCCCTGAACGAAGAAAGGGGCGTCTTTATGTCTTGTAATGCTTCGCTCAAGCTCATGAATATCGTTACTTTTACGGGCATCTACAGCGAGTTTTAAGATACGAATGGCTTCCTGACTAGGGTCCCTTTGACCGTGGCGAAGCATGTCCCATATATTTTTGGGAATTGAAATTATCTCAGAAATTGGAAAACTGATTACGGTAACAGCGAGTGTGCCCAACACAACGATCAATAGACCAGCAGGGTTGACGAAGGCAGCCAATGGCCCGCCGAAAGCGATAGAGCCAATAACTATTAAAAACGCAACAAGCATGCCGATGAGTGTGCTCATAAGCCTTTCGCCTTTTTACATGAATTGAGAACGATCGAAACAGTCATTGTTATCCTTTAGGTTGCTCCGCCATCGATTTTGATAATTTCCGTCATGGTAACGCCCAAATGATCCTCAACCAGAACAACTTCACCGCGGGCAACCAAACGGTTATTGACATAAATATCAATGGCTTCACCAACTTTGCGGTCAAGCTCGATCACGGCACCCGGCGCGAGTTTAAGCAGTTGGTTCACTTCAAGCTTTGTTTTTCCAAGAACGGCCTGTATTTTCACAGGAACATCAAAAACAGGCTCTAGTTCCTGCGCAGTTCTTATCTGACCATCTTGCTTCTTCGCTAATTCGGGTCCGCCGTCCTGATTTTCGGAGAGTTCTTGAAGGCCAACTTCATTTGCATTTTCAGTTTCGTTAACCATTATTCTGTTCCCATATGTTCCGCGGTATTATGGTTATTATCTGTGTCGCTTTCTTTCTGGTTTGAAGCACTCGATAATCCCATAATATATTTCTGTACCAAGCTTTCGATCTGCTTTTGAATTTCGCCGTATCGCTTTGTTGTACCGCCCTGGGCCCATTCAAGCGTGCAGTCTTGAAGGCCGAGAGAGTTTTCTGCAACCACAACCACATCCCCTGAGAAATTACTCATTTCTTTCAGTGTATTGATACGATTGCTAATACTGTCCAAAAGCTGCTCGGAAACACGTAATACCAAACGAGGTTCACTATTGACTGTACGCATACAATCTATGATCAAAGCTTCTAATTCATGCAGTGGTTCCCGCTCAATGAGGGCAGGAGCCAATTTTGAGGAAATAGTATAAGCCAATTGAACCATGTCATGGGTCATTTGCGCTTCGGTTTGGCTATGCTGATCATAAAGTGTTTGTATGCTTCCCCCCAAGGTAGAAAGCGTACTTAATGTTGAGGCCTCAATCTCTGAAAGGGTTTGCTTGCGACCTTCCTCCAAGCCTTGTGCATAGGCTTGTTGCTTCAATTCTTCCATTTCAGCGCGTACTTTGATGATCTCGTCATCAAAACGGCTTTTCTCTCCGCCATCGAAAGCTTGATCAAATGTATATTTTACAGGTTCTACCATCAAACTTTGCCTGATACTTAATATACCAGTTCATCCTCGCCTTTATTATCAGAAAGCAGAATTTCGCCTGATTCAGCCAGATCCTTGGCTTTACTAACCATTTCCATCTGTGCTTCATCAACATCACGCAATCGAACAGGGCCCATAGCTTCCATATCCTCGCGTAGAATTTTGGCAGCACGTTCCGACATATTTGAAAAGAAGAGGTCGCGCAGCGTATCCGACGCCCCTTTCATACCAAGAGCCAGCTTGTCTTTGTCCACATTTCTGAGAAGCGTTTGAACGCCTTGTGGGTCCAAATTCGCCAAATCTTCGAAAGTAAACATAAGTGCGCGGATTTTCTCTGCTGAGTCCCTGTTGCGGTCCTCAAGTGCGGATAGAAAACGTGCCTCTGAGCTGCGGTCGAGAAAGTTGAAAATCTCAGCAATGGTCTCATGACTATCACGTCGGCTGGTGCGCGCCAGATTATTCATAAACTCGATGCGCAAAGTTTGCTCAACTTTATCAAGGATATCCTTTTGCACGGCTTCCATACGAAGCATCCGCATAATAACTTCCATTGAGAAATCTTCAGGAAGAACAGATAAGACCCGTGCTGCATGCTCTGCTTTGATTTTCTGAAGGACGACGGCAACAGTTTGTGGATATTCATTCTTTAGGTAACTTGCGAGCACTACCTCGTTTACATTACCGAGCTTATCCCACATGGTTCTACCCGCAGGTCCGCGAATTTCATCCATAATAGTACCGACGCGGTCGGCCGGCAGCATTTTACGAAGAAGGCGTTCTGTACTTTCATAGGAACCATTTAGGCTGCCGACGGTTGAAACTTTTGACGCGAATTCGACAAAAATATTCTCTACATCTTCAGCGTTTACAGAACCCAGATTAGACATGTGTTGAGAAAGTTCTTTAATTTCATCGTCAGATAAGGCTTCCCAGATCGCTTGGCCATAGTTTTCACCAACCGCTAGCATAAAAGCAGCAGCCTTTTGTGATCCGGTTAAATCAATGGTGGTTTCACTCATTCTATTACACCTATTTACTCTGCGTAGAGCCAGTTTCTGAGGATTGCTACAGACTCGTCAGGGTGCGATTTGATGATATCAGCAACTTTCTTAACCGCTGATTCTTGTAGTCGCCCTTCGACTTGCGCCACATCAATTTTGCTATCAACTCCGAAGTTTTCGAGTGCGAGACTGCCTGAGTTTTTGGCAGCCCGAACAATCGCGGCAGCACTTTCGTCGCCTGCAGCTGCAGCCGCAACAACGTCGGCTGTTACTGGCGAGTCAGGTGCAAAGAGAGCAGGGGTTTCTGCAGCTTGATTTTCTATTTGAGCGGGCTCTGGCTCTTCCGATGGTGTCGGGATCGTTTCAATTAATTTCATCACTACGGGGCGTACAATCATCAGCAAGAACATAACACCCAAAATGAACAAGCCAATATTAGTGCCAATGCTAACTAACTGATTAATACCTGCACCTAGAATATTAAATGGCTCTTCAGGCGCTTCCAATTCCTCTACCGGCGCGAATGCCAGGGCCCGAACCGTTATTTGATCATCACGGGCCTCATCATAGGGAACCGCTGCTTTCACAAGTTCCTCAAGTGTGGCCGTGTCAATCGGTGTGTCTTGCGTTTGTTGCGCGCCGTCGGTATCGGCATCAGTTGAGGGTGTCAGCGCATTGGAGTTTACTAATACAGAAATACGCAGTTGCTGAATTTCACCAGGTTCAACAACTGTGATCGTTTCTGTTTTAGAGTTTTCAAAGTTGGTAACCTCATTTGTATCACTGCTTGTATTCACACTTGTGTTAGAACTTTGCTGTGCGTCAGGTAAATTATTTGCAACAGTGGCTGTATCTGGTGTCGGGGTAGACGTTTCGTCCCTAGATGTATTTTCACTTGTGTTTTGTGAGACAACAACCTGTCCGTCAGGGTCATAGGTTACTTGGTTTCGTGTTGTTCGATTAAGATTAATGTCAATCGAAACTTCCGCTCGTACATTACCTTCACCAACATACCGCGATAGCAGGTCTTCGATTTTCTCACGGTAAAGACGTTCTTTATTCACACGCGCTTCTTCAAAGCTTGTAAAACTGCCAAGTTGTGGTTCGCTTGCGCCGTCACTCAACAAGCGACCAGCTGTATCCGAAATTGTAACATTGTCAGGGGTTAGACCAGGTACCGCTGATGCGACAAGCGATTGAATGGCTTGTACTTGGCGAGCGCCCAAGCCGCCGCCTACTGTGCGTACAAGTATGGAAGCAGAAGGTTCGGATGCATCTCTTTGAAAGGGGCGACGCTCAGGTAAGACAACATGAACTCTTGCTTCGCTAACGCTTTGGATATTGCGAATAGTACGCGATAGTTCACCTTCGATCGCCCGCACCAAATTAACATTCAGTTCAAAGCTTGTTCGCCCGAAACTGCTGTCTTGATCGAAAATTTCCTTACCAACAATTCCACCGGCAAGGCCATCACTTGCTAGCGTTATGCGAAGGCGGTCTACCTGGTCATCAGGAACTTTAATAATACTGCCCGCGCCATCCAGTTCATGGGGAATATTCTGTGTTTCAAGAGCTTGAATAATTGATGCTGCGTCTTGAGGCGCCAACCCTGAAAAGAGAACGCGCATCGGGGGCTGTCCGATCCGTCCAATAATTAAACTGAATACAAAAACAGTCGCCAATATAGCGCCTGCAAACGCTATGAGGCGAGCCGCGCCAAAATTTTTAAAAGCCTGAATAAGACCGTCCACTGCCTACCTCGGAAACTGATCTATTATAACACCATCCATTACATACCCGCTGAAAGGTAAACAGATAGTTAAATATAGGCAAATATTGCCTATATTTTTATCTAAGTCTATAGAAATTATTAAGAAAACCTAATTTGTGGTTGATTGTAGGCTTTCAACCACCGTTGGTTAACTATAGAAAGATGTGATCAGAGAATCAAAAAGGGCGGGTTCCACGATATTGTTGAGTTTTGGTAACTTTGAGGCCCTGCATGCCGTTAGCGTCAATAGCTTGTTGCCAGGATAGAAATTCTTCGACAGATAATGAGTAGCGAGAGCATGCGTCCTCAAGCGTAAGCAAGCCGCCTCTAACCGCAGCAACGACCTCAGCTTTACGTCTTATAACCCAGCGTTTTGTGTTCGCTGGGGGTAAATCATCAAGGGTCATAGGTTCCCCGAGTGGTCCAATAATATTTTTGTTTTTGTTCATATGTGTTGCCACTTTTATACATATACTCGAATCGAGTTGTAAGTATGGAAAGCATGTCTTTAAAAAAAGCTAATGAACCGGAACAATTTTTTAGAGTGGCTGGAATTCGCGGTACTATGACGCAAAAAACCGGGCGATATTCACCCGGTTTAGATGCAAGAGAGTAGATAGTACCCTGCTTAGGGGTACTATGATATTTAGATGTTTGTTAATTCCTGAAGAATTTCATCTGATGTTGTAATAATTCGTGTCGATGCTGAGAATGCTCGTTGAACAGTAATCAACTGGGCAAATTCGTTAGCAAGGTCAACTGTTGAGTTTTCAAGTGCGTTAGATGTAATGGCACCGGCTCCACCTTGTTGTTCGGTTTGCGGAACAGCGTCACCAGAAATATCGGAAATACCAAATGCATTGCCTTGGCGTCGTGTTAGGCCTTCCGGATTAGGGAAGGTTACAAGCGGAATTCTGAATACTGTCAGGGATAGGCCGTTTCTGAATAGAGCCGTTACATCACCGTTTGAACCGATCGATACACCGTTCACACTATCAAAAGCTGCACCGTCAGCAACCGATGAAATAAGTGTTGAAGGTTGATCGAACTGAGTAAAGCCATCTGCTTGACCATCAGTACCAAAGTCAAAGTTGATATCACCGTCTGCGCGAAGCGAGTCCGTTGCACTATAACGGAACGTGAGGTTACCATCAGGTAACGATACAGGGGCGCCAGTGAGAATATCATTAAATGTACTGTTCGGAAGATCAATTGTACCATCTGTATTGAAGTTCAATACGCCGCCGCCGATCAAGCCATTTGGACCATGTATACCTGCATCCAGTTCGGTTGGGTCATCAAAATAATATTCATACGCAAACTGATTAGGACCAGTTCTTGTCGCGGCTAGTACCACCGTGTGTGAACCGCCGAGCGAGTCAAAAATTTGAACGTTAGTTTCAAAGTCTGCCTGCACTGTGCCCGCAGCTAATTCGCCGCTAGGTACAAAGTTTGGTCCCGCACCTAAGGTGTAGGCTGGGTTTACAGGAACACTTGCCTGAAGGTTAACCCGTACGCCTAATTCTGAGGTTGCCTGACCAAAGGCATTCAGGTTGTTAATGTTAATAGGAACCAGATCATCGAGGTTTGTTGTTGTGGTAATATCACCTGTTGGATCTACTGGAAATCCAAGAAGCGTTAGACCGGCTGTATTTTGAAGAAACCCTTCTGAGTTTTCTGTAAATGATCCAGCGCGCGTGAACAATGTTTCAGCACTTGTATCTTCAGAGTCCCCAAGGCGTACCGCGAAAAACCCTGCGCCATCAATAGCCAAATCGGTTGGGGATGTCGTTGGTTGTAATAGCCCTTGTCGACTTACAAGTGTTTGCGTAGATGCCCGCACACCACCTGGTGAATAGCTTGATGAAGATGAAGTTTCTGTCACCAAGGTAGAGAAGGTTGACCGGGTTTCTTTGTAACCAATCGTGTTTACGTTAGTGATATTATCGGCGATTACGCCAACACCGTCCGTGAAAGCCTGAAGGCCCGATACACCTGCTGCTAAAGCTGCGAATGCCATTATTTTTCTCCTAATATACTCTTTTGCATTACTCTATACTGTTTTGGCGTTCTGCTTTTTCCACGTTATGTGGGTAACGGGAACTTTGTCCCGAAAGTCGTTTAACTATCTGTCGAAGAGGTGTTCGCGTTTGCGATCTCGTCTTCAAGACTGATAGGATTCTGCGTTATTGGCCCGTTTGGTTGCGCGGCAATAATACGTAAAATGCCTGATTGGTTCACAACGTTACTGCCGACAGTGAATATTGGCGTGTCAGTGATCGTCTCAACCTCAGTGATGGTGTCTTGCACTAAAATAGTAGCTGGTATGAACTCATCGTCCGCGTCCAAAGATGTAACACGAAGTCTGTAATCGCCGTTCGGAACAACAGAACCATTGCTGTCAATGCCTTGCCAATTAAATACGTTAGCCCCCAACAACACCTCACCGGGCTGCGAAAAGACAACTTCACCATCTGAATTAAGGATTTCAAGCGTTGTTGATGATGCGGCCTCAGGTAAAATATACTGAAATGTTGAACCGTTTCCTTCATGGGTTGCTGTATCTGCTTCAATCAGCGCTTCCTGCCCGAGGAAACTTGCTGCACTTGCAAGGTTATTCACGCGTGTAAGGTCAGCGAGTGCCTCCAAATTCTGGTTGGTTCTGATTTGTTGTTCAACGCCTGTGAAATTGACAATCTGGTTGGTGAACTCATTCGTATCTGTGGGATCAAGGGGGTCCTGATTCTGTAACTGAGTTGTCAGCAAGGTCAAAAAGGTTGAAAAGTCTTCACCCAGGCCAATAGCAGAATTATCTGCTGCCGATGGCTGTGCGCTCGGATCTTGAAGCGCTGCGAGTGCTGGACTGTTGGTTACTGGTGCGATTGCCATTTTTCTTACCTTATGACTTTACTTAAATTCTAATATCAACGCCGGTATCAACGGATACGTATGGCAGTATATCTTCAAGCGGGATTTCTTCTTCACTAGCGCTAAGTGCCTGAGTTTCTAATTCAGAAGCAAAATTGTCTGGGCGCGCAGCCAGCTCATCACGCGCTTTTTCCTGCTGGATGGCTTCAGCAAGGGCGCGTCCGGCACTTTCCTGATTACTGTCTTCTAGGCTAAACGAGATACCATTTTGTTCTGCTTTATAACCACTTGCCTCAAGCGCACGTTCAAACCCTTTGGCGTCTTTCTGAAGTAATTCCAATGTCTCAGGGTTTTCAACCGCCACCTGAGCGCGCAAGTTGCCATTATCGATAAATTGTAGACGCACGTTTACACGGCCTAAGTCACCAGGGTTCAAGCGGACTGTAAATTCTTGTTCGCCGCCAGAAACGGCCCGGCTAACGGCAAGGTTAAATTGGTTTTTTACTTGATTGGCCAAGGCTGCGGACGGTTGCCCACCAAAGAGTTCTGGCGAGGTGAAAATACTGCCTTCTTTGCTGAGTAGGGAGCCAAAGTTGGACTGAAGGCTGGTATTTAAGAAGCGTTCGTAAGTTAGTGGCACCAAACTGTCATTTGATACGGTCTGCACCGGAGTATTTCCGTTTCCAGCTTGTGACGGCGATTGGCTTTGACCTGATTGGTTAGCAATTAACGTCTTCGACGCGCTTTTTTCGGACGCGAGGTTTGCCTGCTCAATAAATTCATCACCAATATTATCCGTTGGCGTAGTTGGCGTTGATAAATTCGCAGTCACCGATGGCTGTGCTGAATTGTTTGAACTCTGATTTTGCGAATTGTTACCTGTATTAGAATTCTGTCCATTCTGGCTTGCGCTCAACTCCCCCGTTGGAGTGTTATTATTTGCTTGCCGCGCATTGTCAGAACCTGCGTCAGGTGTGTTTTGATTTTGTAATGGATTGAGTGTTGCCGAGCTTGCCGCAGCGGTTGATGCATTCGCTGTATTCGCTGCAACACCACTATTCGTGTTCGTAGGGTTACTAACTGCTGCTAGGCGAGCTTCTTCAATAACAGCCTCAAAGTCGACGTCACCAAGACCACTGTTACCAGCTTGATTAAGAGGTGAAGCGGAATCGCTTGCTGTATCGTTATCTATAGTTTCAACGTCGTTTGTTTCAAGCGCTTGGGACGCTGAACCATTATCCGCCGTTACTGTTTCAGTGTTGAGCGGTGATTGTGGTGGGGAACTTGGTGCATTGTTATCTGCATTAACAATGTCAAGAAAACCTTCGATGGTTGCAGCATCAGAACCACCTGTAGATGCGACAGACTGTATGTTTTGCAATGAACCGTACGGATTGCTTGGCGCCGCATTCAGCGATGGTGAATTTGACGAAATGCCTGAATTTCTGTCAGCAGATGCCTGTGAACTTAATGGTGTCAGGGAACTTGCCAATCTTTCAAGTTCACTTAGCGCATTTGGCTGAAGTATATGGCTATCAGTTCCCAAGCCTCTACCTAGTGTATAGGAGGCTTCTAAGCTATTAAGTTGCTCATAGGAAAGATTTGTACTGTTCTGAAATGGTGCGGATTGCTGAATGTCGCTGCTAGCGTAAGCAAGTTCCGCGAATACCTCGTTCTCAAGTGCAATTGCCTCAGATGTTTCGAGGTCTGTATCAATGACATACTGTTGGTCGATTGAGGATAGGGCTTGATCGCCTACATTATCATAATTTAATGACGGAGTGGAAATAGCGTCTTGCTGCAAAGCGGAGGACGTAATCGCCTGTGATGTTGCGACTTCCTCTATTGCAGTGACGGCTTCAATCGCGTTAGCGAAGTCAACAGTTATTGAATTGTTGCTATCACTACCTGCTGTTTGGCCGCCTAAACTGGCAAAGAAACCTCCAGCCCCCAATGGACCGGATAAATTTGTTGGCGCTATTTGATCTGTTAAACTCATTAATATAACCCTGCGGGAGTAACCCATCAGAGCATTCTGCCATTTCCAATGCTACCATTCTGGCAACAAAATTATTCACACCTGTTAAGCAAAGCTTGGGCCAGTTTTTGAAAATGTATGAAAAGTAAGGGGTTTTATGGATTATATGAAACATTACACATCATGATTTGAATCATTTGCCGGGTACAAGTGGGCACGTTTTGATTATGATCGGAATCCCTTGCCTCTGATCCATGTAGGCACTATATGCGTAGCGTGTAAAACATGATAAAGCTTTGAATGATGACGATTGCTGAAAAAAATATACCGCTGAATAGCCTTGGCTTCGCTCGCGCACCTGAGGACACTCGTGTTGTCGTGGCTATGTCGGGCGGGGTTGATAGTAGCGTAACAGCAGCCCTTTTGAAAGAAGAGGGCTATGATGTTGTTGGGATTACGCTTCAGCTTTATGATCACGGTGTAGCGATACAAAAAAAAGGCGCGTGTTGCGCAGGGCAAGACATTCATGATGCCCGCCGTGTTTCGGACGAATTGGGTATTCCTCATTATGTTCTGGATTATGAAAGCCGATTCAAAGAACAAGTGATGGAAGATTTTGCTGATAGTTATATAAAAGGCGAAACCCCTATTCCTTGCGTGCGCTGCAATCAAACTGTGAAATTCAAAGACCTGTTGGCAACGGCGCGCGATCTGGGCGCTGATTGTATGGCAACGGGCCATTATGTGCAGCGCCTGGTTGGTGCAGATGGAAAAGCTCAGATGCATAGAGGTGTCGATCACGGCAAAGATCAAAGCTATTTTCTTTTTGCCAGCACACAGGAACAGATGGATTTTCTGCGGTTCCCCCTTGGAGGACTTAATAAAGAGCAAACTCGTGAGCACGCTGAGCGGTTCGGCCTTATTGTTGCGGATAAACCGGATAGTCAGGATATCTGTTTCGTACCTGAGGGGCGTTATGTTGATGTGATTGAGCGCTTGCGGCCCGGTGCTATGGAACCCGGCGAGATAGTCGATATAGACGGTAATGTACTCGGCGAACATAAAGGGATTGTGCGCTATACCATCGGACAGCGCCGCGGCATTGGCATTGGCGGAACTGTTGACCCCCTTTATGTGGTCAAATTGGACCCGGTCAAGAAGCAAGTAATTGTTGGCCCGAAAGAAGCGTTGCTGACCTGTGAGATTCTTGTGAAAGAAGTTAGCTGGATTGGTGAAAATGTTGATGAAGACGGTATTGAGGTAATTGCAAAGGTGCGTTCTACAAGACCGGGGGTTAAGGCGCGTGTTTACTTGAATGACAACGGCACTGCCCGTGTAGCTCTCTCTGATCCAGAGGCTGGTGTGTCACCCGGGCAGGCTGCGGTGTTTTATGCGGGTGAACGTTTGCTTGGTGGCGGTTGGATCGAAAAAGCAATCAGTTCCGATCCCCGACTTTCTTAAACTATTCTGTTCAATCATCCAAGCTAGCAGAATTAGTCTGCTGTTAAGGTTTCCGGTAGGTCTTCGGGTTTAACACGCTCAAACTTTGCTGTTCGACCAAATAGCGAAACACCGATATAACCACGCATCTTTAAAACGCTTCCCTCTTTCTCCAGGGACATTTTGCCAGAGTAAGTTTTTCCGTTGTTGGGATCATATACTTTACCATCGGCCCAACGGTTTTTCTTTGGTTTGTAGGTAAAACCCCACAAAAACGTTAAATCTATTAATGAGCGATTTTGCAACTCTGGGTCAGGGTTTTGAGTGTCAAATCCACCCTCTGCAGCACCCCAACGGGTGATGCCCTTGATATCTGGACCGTTTTCACCATCAACAACAGTTATCTCAAAAATGGCATCTTTTGCCTCGGTCCAGAAATACCCTTCATATGCCTTGTAGTCTTGAGAAGAGGCAGAAAGCGATACCAAGAATAATGATATCGCAACAATAAAATACTTACGCACAAACTAATCCTTTATTCAGCTGGAACCGAATTATTAACAGGGTTGTGCCATTTTGCCATGACTTTCTCTTTATAGGACGGCTTAATATAAGCCTTGGTCATATCGCCTTGCATTTGCTTGGCAACAAGTGGGTCCATAATTTTAAACCACACTGGTGGAATCCATGCAGCCAGATACATGGTGAAATATCCAGCCGGTAATTGAGGGCTGGTATCAAAGTGGCGCAGGCATTGATAGGGGCGTTCTGCGTGGGCGTGATGATCGCTATGCCTTTGCAGATGGAGCAATAATACATTAGAGACAACATGATTACTGTTCCAGCTATGATGCGGTTGAACACGTTCGTAGCGGCCATCTTCACGCTTCTGACGCATCAGGCCGTAATGTTCGATATAATTCGCACTTGATAGCATCAAGTTTGCCCAAATCGCTGCTGCAATAGCAAAGGGGAGGGCGAGCATTCCAAATGCCAATGTTACACCTGCATACAATAGGAGGGTTAGCAGGCTATTCAGGAAGACTTCATTTTGTAAAGAAAACTGGGAAACGTCTTTGCGGGCCAAGCGATCACGCTCAAGGCGCCATGCCCTAACAATACCGCCAGGTAACTCTGTCAGGACAAATTGGTAAAAATTCATTCCCATTGGTGCTGTGGCGCTGTCTTCTGGGGTTGCGACCTGAACATGGTGGCCAAAATTATGTTCAACACGGAAATGGCCCATACCGCACAAGATTAGAAGAAACCTTGCAACATTGATTGCTGTCTTGTCCCGGCGATGACCGACTTCATGCGCCGTATTGAGCGCACCTGCTGCAACCATGCCAGCGGAAATTGTAACACCAGCATATCCCCAAGCTGTTAGCGGCTCTGTTGCAATAAACCAAGCGCTTGTAAGCCAAGTAATATAACATAGAGGTAACGTCGAAAACGCTGTCCAGCGATAGAATGTATCGTCCCTTAGGGCGGGGATTGCCTCGCGTGGTGGATTGGTTTCATCTTCACCAAACAAAACTTCGATAATTGGTACGAAGCCATAAAACACAAAGAAGTTCAGCCATAGTATCCATGTATGACCATAATCCATGTAGAGATAAATCGCCAGAACAGGAATAAGCGCTGCTGCCGCGGCTAAGGGCCAGAAAATACGTTTAGTATCACGGTATCCGAATAGCTTGTCGTTATTAGTCATGTTTCTTTTCCACATAATCGTTCAGAACTATAATATATTTCTTATTGATAAAATTATCAATAAGAAATATTGGCAATTAGAATTGTGTCGGTTTATGATGCACAGCGCGTGTTAAAGATGATAACGAGCTCAAGGGATATATGGAAAATACTATAAAAAGAATGCGGCTAAGCCCTGAAGAACGGCGGCAACAACTTTTGGATATTGCCGTGACGCTATTCGCAGAAAAGGGAATTGGCGAAGCGCGACATGCGGATATTGCGGCGCGCGCCCATGTATCTGTTGCCACAACCTTTGTATATTTTCCAACCCGCGAGGCGCTGGTGGAAACTGTTTTAAACGAAGTGGCAGAAGCGCACATCAGTTTGTTTGACTCGATTGACCCGGAAGGCCTTAGTTTGAATGAACTGTTGCATGGCCTCGCTAAAATGATTGTGCTTATGGTTTCCGAGCGACCGGACTATGTAAAGGTCTGGATTGGTTGGAGCGCGAATTTTTCTAAAGAATTGCGGGATAAATTCCTTCAGTCTGAGGCGATTGCCGTTGACCGTTTGGCATCTATTTTACTGGAAGCAAATTCTTCATCAGAAATGCGAAGTAGAGACAACGCCCGTATTTTGCTCGCGGCCTCTCAGACACTATCAACGATGAAACTCGATGGTTTTGATGATGAGAGGATCCAGCGTTTTATCGATCACACAATTGATGTTGTGATCGCTTATGATGGATAGAATAGTTTATTTCGTTCAATTATGATGATTCTCGCTTGACGAGGGCAAGATGCTTTATTATACCAGCGCAGCTTTCGATGATCTTACAATGATTTTCGAATTCCATACCTTTAGATGGCCGAGTAGCTCAGTTGGTTAGAGCAGTGGAATCATAATCCATGTGTCGGG
Source organism: Kordiimonas sp. SCSIO 12610 (assembly GCF_024398015.1). GTDB lineage: Bacteria > Pseudomonadota > Alphaproteobacteria > Sphingomonadales > Kordiimonadaceae > CANLMI01. The sequence goes on along the minus strand of NZ_CP073747.1, from coordinate 2,559,442 downwards.
GGTTCAAATCCCTCCTCGGCTACCATCGCTTGTTGCAATTTCTGGTCAGCTCCCTGAAAAGTCAAAGATAATAGCGTTTTAATATCTCCTTCAAATGTGATTTTTGGCTTGTTCTGATCTTTGTTTGGATGAATGCTGATCTTGCTTGTCATACCACGTATTTGCTCAATCATCTTCTTGCGACTGATCTCATCCATTGTTTGTAATCTCTCACTGTCAAGATTGAGCAATATATCATTATAGCGATTTTGAATATCAGTTTGGTTCGGTATTTTGATGGTTGGAATGGAATTTATGATTGAACTCTCATGCGTTTCTCGCTCTGAGCTTAATGCGAGTAGTTTTTGTTTCATCGCTGGCGTACTAATACCCTCTGCAATAGCATCAATGATATTTTCGATCTGCCGATCAAGGTCTTTCAACTTATTTTCTGCGACTTTTACACTCTCAAGTTCGCCAGAAGTTAGGTCTTTCAAGGCTGTTTCGAATTCCGTAGCGAAGATTTCAATGAAGTGTTGATCATTGAGGATACTTGATAAGCTGGATAGTAGTTTATCTTCAATATCCCTGCGCTTAATGCCTTTTTTGTTGCTGCATGTGCCTGCTTCTTTTGCATTCATGCAATAGATATAATCCTTATTTTTCTGGGTGTATTTCCCGCCGCATTCGTCACAAATTACTAAACCTTGAATTAATGTGCGTGATCGATTGCTTTGTTCCGGTCGTTGGTTAGTATACTTGTCTTTACGCTCCTGTACTTTGTCCCATATGGCTTGATCTATGATACGAAGATGCGGAACATCTTCCGTAACCCACTCGCTTTCTGGATTTGGCCGAGATACTCGTTTTCCTGTGCTTGGGTCTTTGACCATCCTAACGCGGTTATAAATTAGTTTGCCGATATATAGTTCGTTATGAAGGAAACCCATCTTACGTTTGCGGTTACCATTGATGGTGCTGGCGCGCCAGATACCGCCCTGCGGTGATGCTATACCTCTATCATTAAGTTTCTTTGCGATAGCGCGAGGGCTGATGCCGGATGCGTAATCCTCAAATATTTCCTGTACAATTTTGGCTTTAACTTCGTTTATTTTGCGTTCGCCTCTGATCAGTTCGCCTTTTGCGTCAAACTCTTTCACCACACCATAGCCATAGGCTTTGTTACAAGGGACTTTGCCGCGTCTGACTTGCCCTACCTGGCCTCTGCGTATCTTTTCCTTGAGTGTTTTCAGGAAAAGGGCGTTCATTGTTCCCTTGAGGCCGATATGAAGTTCATCAACCTCGCCTTCCTCTGCGGTCCATAGCTTGATGTCCAGATAGGTAAGGTCTTCATACAGGCGCGCAATATCGGCTTGATTACGCGATAGCCTGTCCAATGCTTCGGCAGAGATCATGTCAAAGTCTGCATTGCCGGATTTTACGGTATCCATCATGCGTTGAAAATCAGGGCGGGCAGCACTGCTGCCTGACATGGCATGATCGCTGAAGATATCAACTGCCTCATGGCTTTGCGCTTGTAACCGGGTTTTAACAAGTTCGATTTGATCTTCGATCGATGTTGCGGATTGTTTATCTGTTGAATATCTTGCGTAAATCGCGACATTTCATAATGTTTTACTCCCCAATCGTGTTAGGCAAATTGCCTGAGATGTGATCATTATCATTCGCTGGCATATGAGATGCAACCCACTCTTTCGCAGCTTCAGGAGCCAGAATACGGGTAAGCGATAATAATTGACTGATAACTCTTTGATCCAAGGTATCAACATTCGCGTTATCATGTGTAACGAAAACTTCGTTGTTTCCGTTATTGTGAGCCGCATCATTGTCGTTTGCGGCGTTAAATTCATTGTTTGGCATAAGGCCCCTCTTAAAACTCTAAATCGAACCCGTTGCCTTCACCTCCTTAGGCATCAGGTTCGCCCTCATCATAGAAGTTTTTAAAATTGCTGCTCTCTACGTAACGTTACGTTACGTAGGAAAATGCACCGCACATAAAAATGGACGATCAGATAAAGTGCTTCAAAACTTCTTACCCAATAGTATTGGATAAAATAGATAAACTGGCTAGAGGGAAACCGATTTATAAAACCGGAAATCCGGTTTTAGTAAGATCAGAGCAATCAAATGAAAACCGAGTAACAATTGGATGTTAGAATAGAAAATCGGTTCAGAAACCGGGTGCAAAAACAGTGTCAAGCCATCCACAATCGAAAATCCGGTTTAAACCGACTTTAAAACCAATAAAACCGACATAAAATCGATTTAGCATCCGGTTCCAGAACCGGAAATTCGAATATCGAAATCGGAAAACCAGTTTAAATCTAGTTTGAAAACCGAAACCAGTTCCGGAATTGAAATCAGTATTCTGGAATAGGAAATTGGACAACCGGATAGGGAAACCGAATTAGTCGAATATCGAAATGGATTGGAAATGGGGCGGTCCAATTATGGGGAGCCGATATGTATATGTATCTTAGTATTACGTATAGGAAGCCGCACGCATCTATCCTTCGTTATATTACATAAAAGGTAAGCTCCTACATATACCTTACGTAACGTCGGGAATATATTCCCTATCCTAACCTACGATCATTGCCTTCACGGATATAGAGCGGAAGGTCGGTTGTGTCAGGACGTGCACACGCTAGATGTCTAGTTCATTAAGGCAAAGAGGGGAGTAAGATTGATGAAATATGTGCTCAAGCTAAACATCGCTTATTTCGATTAATGTCAACTGTACATAGCAGGTAATACAAAAATGCAGTTGAATGATAACATAAAATCACACTGTGTTCACATAAACGTCATGCCCAAAAAACTGTGACCACCATCACGGATTTTTTTAAACTATTCGCTTATGTCTGTTTCTCAGGCAAGACGAATGCATGGTTTATTTACCTAAGCAGCAACCTTAGACTGTTAATAAAAACCTGTACTATAAAACTCAGGCAATAAGTTTAACTCTTTAGAGTAGTTGTTAATGTTTAGTATTTTTGAGTTTAGTAATGAGTTTATTTCGTTCTGAAGCCTTAGAGGCTAAAAAGCAGAAGCTACACGGGGATGTATTCTTAACCGCTCCAGTCAGCTTCAAATTGATCACCACTCTACTGGCAATTCTCATTACGATTGCATTGATTGTTCTCTTCACAGGCTCTTATGCTCGGACTGAACGTGTACCCGGGTACTTGGTTCCAACAGGTGGCCTTGTGAAAATACAGGCAGGTCGCTTTGGTACACTTAAGTCGCTTAATGTCGCTGAAGGTGATACTGTTCAAGCTGGTGATGTTATCCTTTCCGTTGAAGCCGCACAGTTGACTGATGGTCAAAGCTCTGTTGAAGCGCGTTCATTGCTGGCTATAGAGGAACAACGGCAAAATATAAAAAATCAGATTGTACTTGAAGAGAACCATTTAGCGTCTGAGCAAGGCCGCATGAAAGCCGAGATGGATGCCATTGAGTTGGAAACCTCGTCGCTGCAAAGCCAGATAAAGCTTCAACGTGAAATCACGACTTCGGCTGAAACAGCTTATGCTGATGTGCAGGAACTTCTGGCTAAGGGGTATATATCAAAGGCAGAATCAGAACGTCGCCGCCAGACATGGCTTAGCCAGCAAGCGCAAGGTAAATTGCGTGAGCAAGAATTTGAAAATGCTAAAGCACGGCTCGCTCAGTTGCGGATTAGGTTGTCACAACTGCCGGACGAAACTGCAGCACGCATTGCACGCCTGAACACTCAGTTAATTGACACAGATACACGTGAAGTAGAGCTTCTGGGCCGTGAAGCCTATGTGATCAAGGCACCTGTATCTGGAAGAGTGGCTTCAATTACCACAAGTACTATTGGTCAAAGTGTCTTGCCACAGCAACCCATTCTGACGATCTTACCAGAAGACAGTGAACTAACAGCTGAATTGTTTGTGCCAAGTCGTGCTGTTGGCTTTGTAAAAGCAGGGCAGGAAGTGCGCCTGTTGTATGCGGCATTTCCCTATCAACGGTTTGGTTCATTCCCCGCGGAAATCACGAAAGTTACTAAAACCATTCTCTCTCCCAATGAGCTTGTAACACCGTTTCAGCTACAGGAACCTGTATATCGGGTTACAGCCTCACTGGAGCAGTCCACGCTTGATATTGCCGGCAGTGAAATAGCGCTTCAATCAGGCATGCAACTAGAGGCCAATATCATCTTAGAAGACCGCAGTTTTGTCGATTGGATACTGGAACCACTCAGAGCCGTGAAGGGTAGATAAAAAGGATATTTAGGAACTTCGCCATTTTGATTGAGGATTCCTTTTCAAGGTGGGAAGCAGGGAGCAAACGCTTCCAATATAACCGCCCAGTATTGGGCATAATGACAACTTTAAAGGAGATAAAAATGCAAATTTCTGAGTTAAATATAAATGAGATTGAAATGGTGAATGGCGGTGCAGGTTCAGTAGAATCATACTTTGATCCTGTAACGGGCCAAGAGAGATTTTTCTTTTCACCTTGTGCAACAACTGGTCCAAATACGGTTCCTGATCGGCCAAAAGTTCCTAGCCAACCAGCAATGTAACTTCAATAGGCTAGTCGTATAGTAAAATATGCAAGATCATTTTCTAAATTTATCAGGGCGTTCACGCCTTCCGGTCATTCGTCAGAATGAAGCGGCGGAATGTGGTCTTGCATCACTTGCGATGGTGGCGGGGTATTACGGGTATCGAACCGACCTCGCTACCCTTCGTCGTAAATACGCGACCTCCATGCAGGGCATGACCTTGCGTTCTGTCATGGATGTAGCGACAAAGCTTGATTTCACAACAAGGCCGGTGAAATTGCCGCTCGAGGCTGTTGATCAACTCAGATTACCTGCAGTCCTTCACTGGGGTATGAACCATTTCGTGGTTTTGAAATCTGTATCACGAAACAAATATATTGTTCATGATCCTGCCCACGGCGAACGGGTTTATAACACTGAGGACTTCTCCAAACACTTCACGGGTGTCGCGCTTGAACTAACACCAACAGAAAAGTTCAAAAAACGCGAGGAAAAAAACACCCTTAAACTCTCTGACTTATGGGGGAGAATGTTTGGGCTCAAGCGTAATCTCATTCAGGTACTTATTCTGTCAGTAGTGTTACAGCTTTTTGTGCTTGCGAGCCCTTTTTATCTTCAGATTGCTGTTGACGAAGTTCTGACCACATTTGATACTGATCTTTTGCTTGTGCTGGCACTCGGTTTTGGTGGTTTTACACTTATCAACATGGTGGCGCAGACGCTCCGAGGCTATGTGCTCTTATACTTCGGCAGTATGCTCTCCTTCCAGATGGTGGGGAACTTGTTCCGCCACCTCCTCAAGCTGCCAGTCGACTTTTTTGAGAAACGCCATATTGGCGATATTGTCTCGCGCTTTGGCTCCATGACACCAATTAAGAATATGCTGACGGAAGGCCTAATTGCCAGCCTCATTGATGGCCTGATGGCGCTGACCACTCTGATCCTGATGTTTGTCTATAGCCCAACCTTAGCTGCGATCGCGCTTGGCGCGTGGGGGCTATATTTTGCGCTTCGTATGGCGTCCTACAAGCCATTTCGCACCCGGCAGGAAGATGTGATTGTGGCGCAGGCAAAAGAGCAAACCACCTTTATGGAGAGCGTGCGTGGGATCACGAGCCTGAAGCTGTTTGGCGGCGAGGAAGAGCGACAACGCTTCTGGCAGAACCGCTATGCGGATACAATCAATGAGAATGCCAAATTCCAGAAACTAAGCATCTGGTTCGGGAGTGCGAACGCTGGCATCTTCGGAATTGAACTGATTATCCTCGTGTATGTTGCTGTTAATCTGGTGCTTGCTGGTGATGGTTTTACCGTTGGGATGATCTTCGCCTTCATGTCCTATAAGCGCAACTTCACAGAGAAAGCTTCCGCGCTAGTAGAACGTGCGATTGAGTTCAGAATGCTTGGCCTTCATCTGGAGCGGATTGCGGATATCGCGCACGCGGATGAAGAGCAAACCAATAGCGAACTGTCAAACGCGATTGACCAACAACCGATCACGGGTGCGATATCATGCGAAAATATCCAGTATCGGTATGCAATGGATGGTCCTGATGTGCTGCGGAACATTAATCTGGATATCAAAGCAGGGGAAAGCGTTGCTATTGTCGGGCAATCGGGCTGTGGTAAGACCACCCTCCTGAAGATCATGACGGGCCTGTTTAAGCCAACAGCAGGCAATGTTTTAATCGATGGCAAATCGATTAATGAATACGGCCTCACGGCTTTCAGAAAACAAATCGGCGTTGTGATGCAGGAAGATGATCTGTTTGCGGGGTCAATCGCCGAGAATATCTCTTTCTTTGATGATAGTGCGGATATGCCATCCATCATCAGGGCCGCCAAGCAGGCGATGATCCATGATGAGATTATGGCGATGCCGATGAATTATGAAAGTCTTGTTGGTGATATGGGTTCAACCCTATCGGGCGGCCAGAAACAGCGTTTGATGCTTGCGCGCGCCTTGTACCGCAACCCAAAGATACTGTTTATGGATGAAGGTACAGCACACTTGGATGTGGAAACCGAGCGCATGGTCAATGCCTCAATCGCGAACCTCGGTATTACCCGTATCATTATCGCCCACAGACCGGAAACTATAAAGTCGGCAAAACGCGTAATGGCCATGCAAAATGGTGTGTTGCAAGAGGTTTTTATCGCTGACGAGACAGATCTGCAACATGTCAGTAATCTTAAGCCGTCAAATGAAGAAATAACCAAACCGAACAAGAAGAAAACTACAGGCATTAATGCTCCCGCTTTTTAAGGACGAAATCCATGAATATTCAAACACCGATTATTGATATCGAAGCTGAAGATGCCTTTACAAAGGCTGTGCATGAATTAATGACCATCACCAAGATGAATTTGATGGTTGGTCAGATGGTGCTGGGTATGCGAGAGCGCAGTAAAGCCTCCATCACTCAAGGATCGCCAAATGCAGACCCTGAGGCACTAGCTATGACCTTGAAAGTATTTGAGGAAGAGTTTGCGAAAGAAGCGCCGAGCCTGCTTTCAAAAGTGGCTGAACTTTATAAAAAAGCCTTCGCAGAAGATGAAATTAACCAAGTGCTCAGTTTCTATCGTTCTGATATTGGGCAGAAATTTTTAAGCGGCTCCGCTTCGATGGAACAAGGGATGCAGCAGCTAGTGCAATCATGGGGACAAGCTGCAAGCAAGGCCGCGTTTGAGCGTGCAACAAAACGTGTGAACGAAGACTAAACAGAATTATGGAGTTGTATAAGATGCTAAAGCAAACGGTTTTTAATCACTACAGCTTCATTAAAGGGCTTCATGTTGATCGAGTGACTATCTCGATTGATTTGAAGGCTGGCATCAATGGTGATGGTCAGCAATTAAGTTGGAACCAGTAGCAGCAAACCACTGGCTCCGATCCACATTAACTTAATATGGAGTATGTTATGAAGACTATGGATCTAACTTTAGATGAGCAAAATTCTGTTTCTGGAGGCACTGTTGATTTGTCAGCAGCAGGTTTCGAAGAAGGCCAGTTTGTGATTTTAAATCCGTTCCCAGATGAGCTTGCGAACCCAGTGCAGGCACAAAGAATCACATTCTTTACTACTAATGGTAATGGTGATGTAGATCAAATTTTTGTTTAAGATTTTTTTGTATTCGGTACCTATATAGTGCCGAATACAGATTTATGGATGAAGGAACAGCATACTTGGATGTTGAAACCGAACAATAAGAAAACAGCAGGCATTAATGCCCCCGTTTTTTAGGGATGAAATCCATGAATATTCAAACACCGATTATTGATATCGAAGCTGAAGATGCCTTTACAAAGGCTGTGCATGAATTAATGACCATTACCAAGATGAATTTGATGATCGGTCAGATGGTGCTGGGCATGCACGAGCGCAGCAAAGCCTCCATAACTCAAGGATCACCAAATGCAGACCCTGAGGCACTAGCTGTGACCTTGAGAGTCTTTGAGGAAGAGTTTGCAAAAGAAGCGCCAAGCCTGCTGTCCGAGGTGGCAGAGCTATATAAAAAAGCCTTCACAGAAGACGAAATTAATCAAGTGCTCAGTTTCTATCGTTCTGATATTGGGCAGAAATTTTTAAGTGGCTCCGCATCGATGGAACAAGGAATGCAGCAGCTAGTACAATCATGGGGGCAAGCTGCAAGTAAGGCCGCGTTTGAGCGCGCGACACAGAGCGTGAACGGAGAATGAACAGAATTATGAAGTTGTATAAGATGCTAAAGCAAACGGTTTTTAATCACTACAGCTTCATTAAAGGGCTTCATGTTGATCGAGTGACTATCTCGATTGATTTGAAGGCTGGCATCAATGGTGATGGTCAGCAATTAAGTTGGAACCAGTGGCAGCTTTCAAGACAACCACTGGCTCCGATCCATAACATTTAAGAAATGGAATTACATAATGTACACAAATACTGGAATTATGGAACTAAATGATTTTGAACTCGACTTTGTAAGCGGTGGGGACACCGCAGAAGGCTTGACGAATATTGCATCTGGCTTAGCGATTTTTGGCGGCGTGGCACTAGCTATTGCCGCTGCACCCGCAGCTGTACTGGGTAGCGGAATTTTCTTGGCAGGCGTCGGGATTTCGAGTGTTGCTTCTGGAATATTTATCGGCGTCGGCGTAGCCGAATTATTATAACTTTGGGTTATGTTAAAAAAGTGTTGGCAGTTTTCTGCCAACACATTCATTGTTAATATTCAGAATAAACATCTGTTATTCTGTTGGTTTAATGGAGCTAGATAGAAGGATATAATCAGATGACAAAGAAATACATGCTCTTTTTGGCATTTGCTTTTTTGGCTGTTGGATTAGGGCTTGGCATTGTGTTTGGTTCACTGGACCCCGCCGTAAAATCGGTAATAAAGACCGTTGGTTTCGGGACTGTTTTCCTGCTGCTAATTTGGAGTTTTACTACGGCTATAAGGCAAGATCAAGATAAGTCAGAGAACGGCTAAGTGTTAAATTGAACTATTAAAAGTTAATAAAATTGTAATTCTAGCTGAGTGATGATGCTCAAGTTTATTGCCATTTGGATAGCTGATATCAATGTTTTAGAAAGTGTTAATATCATGGAGAAGCAAATAATAATAGTTATGCTCGCGATGTTACTTGGAGTTTTGTCTATATTTGCTGCTAAAAGAATCTTTGGCACAAAGAGGAAAGATTTATCAAACTATGCAGTAATTATGGGACTAGTAGGTGTTGTTTTGATGCTCGGTTCTCTGATGCTTGGTTAGAACTTTGCGGTTCATTTATATAAGTTAGGCACTTTTTCTGTGTATTTTAGAGTTGGGGTTTTCTCCAAAAGTTCGTCTGGAATATCAAAATCTGCTCTTTAGTAAGCACTGTGTGACGAAACTAAAGATCAGTTCACTTTGATATCGCAGCTAAGTGCATAAGAGAATTAAGCGGGGAATGATTGTTAGATTTAAGATCAATAATCAAGCCTAGCATACAGGCTTCATGCTGCTGGGAAATAATATTCATAGTCGCTTGAGAGTGAGCGTCAATTGTGATGCTAGCAAGAAATGAGCCGGTGGACGGGATTAAACAAGCCACCAGCTCGAACCATAAGGTTAAAGAAATGGAGTATTCATGATGAGTGCTATTACTTTATCTGTCAACGAGACAGCATTCTTATAAAGCTTATAGTAGTCCTTAACGCTATAGCTTGGTCCTGTATCATTGCTAGGCATAATCGAGCTAAAAAATAATACTCCCTCAGATAATTGAAACAGGCTGATTAGCCCTTTTGTTTATACAAGGAAATAACATGTTTAAATACATTTTGGCACTTGTGCTATTTACTTTGCCGTCGTTTGCTGACGGACCAGCACTTTGGAAAATTTCAGATGAAGACACCACTATTAACATCTTGGGAACAATCCATGTTTTGAAGCCGGGCACTGTTTGGTTAAATGAGGATTTGCGCAATGTTGTCAATAAGGCAGATACTTTGTATCTGGAATTGTCGCCTGAACAACAATCACCTCAAGTAATGCAATCCTTGGCACCTAAGTATGGATTGTTGCCTGAGGGTGATAGTTTGGATAAACATTTGCCTGCTGAAGCTTATGAAAAATTGAAAACAGAGCTTGGTGCTCTTGGAATTCCAGAGCAAGGCCTCAAACGTTTCAAACCTTGGCTTGCGGGTGTTACATATGCTGGTTTTAAATTCGTAAAACTTGGATACAATCCATTGTCAGGAGTAGAAGCGACATTGACTGGTTTTGTGCAAGCGCAAGGTATTAAAATTGACGGCCTTGAAACAGCAGAATTTCAGCTTTCCCAATTTGATGGGTTAAGTGATGAAGCAGAAATTGCTTTTGTTGAGCAAATTCTTGCTGATGAAACTGCGCTTGATCAACAAATGGAAAGTATGACTGATGCCTGGATTAAGGGGGATACAAAAGCACTTGATGCACTTATAAATTCTTCAAATGATGGAACAGAAGAGATCAGAGAAAAAATCTTTTTTGAACGCAATAAGAACTGGGTAGACGACATTCAAAAAATTCTCGATAAGCCCGGCAATTATGTTATTGCTGTTGGCGCTGGTCATTTAGTTGGGGAAGGTTCTGTAATTGATTTGTTACCGCAGGCTGGAATTGAAGTTACACGAGTTCAGTAACTGTTATTGAAATGACCAATAACTTATAAAACGCCTCTTAGTTTATTCTGGAGGCGTTTATCTTGTATCGCTTTAATTATATGAAGCGACTCATTGGTTTTGACTAAGTTAAGAGAGTAACTTCACTATAATGTAGGTGTGGTGGTTTAAGGCTTTTGCTGCATTAACAAATTGATTTGGTCTTATTTGAACACTTAAAATTTTATCGATTATTTTTAGGCTGCATTCGATCAGGTTATTATACTTTTTTAACTTTAGCGAAGTGAATAAGTATGAATGTTGGTGTAAAACTATTTGGCTCTATTATTAGTATAGTTGTCAGTCTAACGTTAATTGTTAGTAATTATCAGGATGGTTGGAAAGTTGGTACATATGCGGTAGCAGGCTTACTAGGTGTTGGATGGTGTCGGTACGGTTTTAATTTTAAAGATTCTTTGGGTAGAGGACTATTGTTAGGTATTGCAATGTTGCTAACAATGGGTACTCTTTTTGATGATGTGGTTGGGATAAATAAGTCCAGAGAGATGTTAGAGCAAGCTAATCAGTATTTTTTTACTGTAAAGACAAACCGTATTTTTTACTCTCAAGGGTTTGATCGTAAAATTGTCAATAATTTCGAGAAGAATTACCTACAATATTGCTTGCCAAAATATTACCTCACTCCATACACAGCCGCCAACAATGCTGCCATATCTCTCGCTACTCCACCTGTTCTATCATTGCTGGATATTACTAGGCTTGATAAAGAGAGGCCTAATCCTTGTATGGCAACAATACAAAACTTGGCCTCCAATGCACCTGATTGGTTCTTCTCAATGTATCCTGCTATCCAATATTCTTTTGAGATTACAGGGTAAACACTGACATCAGCGGTATTGTTGATAATTAAAAAATCAGTAGAAGCAAAAAATCAACTTTTGCAATGAGCGTTTAAAATAGTCCTCGGCTACCATCATTTTCCCAATCAAAGCTGTCAATCTTCCCTGTTAGCCTAGCAAAACCTTTGCAAATCTTGCCGCAGGTATCTGACATGCATCGGGTATGATATTTCCATTATCCGCTTGTTGTGATTTTTATTACTGGTGCTACATTGCCTTCAAACTGTTGGCAGGTAACTGGTACCCTATTTGGCTGCATGTCGAGCTTAGTCGGATAGTCTGTAAAGCGGATGGTTGCTTGCGAAATAAGGAGCATTGGAATGAAATTTAAAAAGCTGGTTCTAACTGGTGCAGCAGGGCGTCTTGGGTCTTATTTACGTGAGCCTTTATCGCAAATGTGCGAGGAATTTGTATCCTCAGATATAGTGGACACTTTATCAAATCTTGCGCCTAATGAAACATATGTAAAGGCTGACCTAACCAAGCTTGATGAAATTGTTGCCTTGTTAGAGGGCGCTGATATGGTGGTTCATTTTGGTGCTATCGGCGACGAGGCTCCTATGGATGAGTTGTGGGGACCAAATTTTTACGGCGCTTATACTGTTTGGGAAGCCGCTTACCGGAATAAGGTTCGTCGTGTTGTTTATGCATCTTCAATTCATGCTGTTGGTATGCATAAAAAATCGGATTTTATTGGAATAGATGCACCGCATAGGCCAGATACGTTTTATGGGCTTGCTAAATGTTTTGCAGAGGATTTAGCGTCCCTGTACTGGGATAAACGCGGTGTCGAATCTGTTTGTATGCGAATTCTCTCCTGTGCTCAGGTTTCCAACCCTAGGGCGGTTGGGTCATGGCTTTCTTACGATGACCTTATCCATCTGGTTAAACGGGCAATTGATACGCCAATAACCGGGTTTTCCGTTGTTTATGGTGTTTCCAATAACGATAGGGCACCAGTTGATAATAGCAAAGCACAGCATTTGGGGTATCGACCAAAGGATAATGCGGAAAAATATGCTGAGGAAATCTATAAAGAATATGGTGCTTTAGACCCTCAAGACCCGTCAAATACGTGTCATGGTGGGCCTTTTGCCTCTGTTGAGTTGGGGAATAGTGGTGTTGCGTTTCTCAATCTTAACCCTGAAGACACGGCTAAATCCTGAAAGGTGTGACAGAGTTTTGATACCTGAAAGCTACATTTGACAGGTATATTTTGCGAATGTTTTTTCGGCTGATTATGAAGATGTTTAGCCGTCTTGAATTTGCTTTTAGAGCTATGTCGGGGTACTTACAGCCTCTAAGCTACATATCAGAACATTAATAGGTTATCATTCCATGACAGAAATTGAGATTGTAGAAGTTGGTGCGCGCGATGGCTTGCAGAATGAAAAGGTTATCTTCGATACCGAAGACAAGTTGAAATTGATCAATGATGCGATAGCCGCTGGCGCCCGGCGATTAGAGGTCGCAAGCTTCGTCCATCCAAAGCGGGTACCACAGATGGCAGATGCCGAGGCAGTGATCGCGGGCCTCGATGATAACCCTGAATGTACTTACATTGGCCTTGTCCTCAATAAGCGCGGATACTTTCGTGCCGTTGAAACAAAAGCCGGTGGGAAACGCGGCGTTGACGAGGTTGGGGCAGTTGCAATTGCGAGCGATACGTTTGCTGAGAAAAACCAAGGCCAAACTTCTGCGGAATCCGTGGAAATATCGAAGGATATTGTCAAACTAGCAAAAGCAGATGGTTTATCTGCTCAAATTACTATTTCTGCTTCTTTTGGGTGCCCGTTTGAAGGCGCCGTTGATGCAGATCATGTTATTGATATGGTGAAGTCTATCGCTGAAGCTGAGCCCCGCGAAATCGCCCTTGCTGATACAATCGGTGTTGGTGGACCAGGGCAGGTTGCCGATTTGTTTAACCGCGCCCGCGAAGCGGTTCCGCATATTCCGTTTAGGGCACATTTTCATAACACGCGCGGGACAGGAATTGCTAATGCCTGGGCCGCATATCAAGCGGGTGTGCATATTTTGGATGCATCGATCGGTGGATTGGGTGGTTGCCCATTCGCACCGAAAGCAACAGGGAATATTGGCACAGAGGATCTTGTTTTTATGCTGGAACGGTCTGGAATAAAAACAGATTTATCGCTCGACCAATTAATCACTCTAACAGAATGGGTCGCGGAAAAGCTTGGTCGGCCGACACCATCGGCTGTTAGTCAGGCTGGTGGCTTCTAACGAAAATACAGGGTTGATATTTAAGAATACGCTGAAACTTATGGACATAGTGCCCGCGATAGCTTTACCAATATTGATTGGGAGAAGGAGGCACTTATGGATAAGGAAAGTTCAGAAAACGCGAAAAATTATTGGCGTGCTAATATCAAGCTATTGATCAGTTTGCTTTGCGTATGGTTTGTCGTTTCTTTTGGCTTTGGAATTTTGTTACGAGACCTGTTGGATACTATCCAGTTTTTTGGCTTTAAGCTCGGGTTTTGGTTTGCACAGCAAGGTTCAATCTATGTCTTCGTTGCCTTGATTTTTATCTATGCACGATCCATGAAGCGTCTTGAAAAACGCTTCGGCTTTGACGATTAGATTAGGGGGGATTGTTCATGGACCTTTCAACCCTCACATATCTTTTTGTTGGTGTCTCGTTTGCTCTGTATATTGGTATCGCGGTCTGGTCACAGGTCGGTTCCACCAAGGAATTTTATATCGCTGGCGGCGGTGTGCACCCTGTTGTCAACGGCATGGCAACAGCCGCGGATTGGATGAGTGCTGCGTCCTTCATATCTATGGCGGGGATTATTGCCTTCATTGGTTATGATGCGTCTGTTTATCTGATGGGCTGGACAGGAGGATATGTGCTATTGGCGCTTCTGTTGGCCCCTTATCTCAGAAAGTTTGGCAAATTTACGGTCCCTGATTTTATCGGTGATCGTTATTATTCTGATTTGGCGCGCATTGTAGCAGTTATCTGTCTGATCTGCATTTCCTTCACATATGTAGCGGGGCAGATGCGCGGTGTAGGCATTGTATTTTCAAGGTTTCTTGAGGTTGATATCGATCTGGGTGTCATGATCGGGATGGCGATTGTATTTATGTATGCGGTCCTCGGTGGGATGAAAGGGATCACATACACACAGGTGGCGCAGTATTGTGTTTTGATTTTTGCTTATACGGTCCCCGCAGTTTTTATCTCGATCTTGATTACAGGAAATCCTATCCCACAATTAGGCCTCGGCGCAGAGCTTGCTGATGGTTCAAACATAAGTGTGCTCGATAAACTGGACGGTGTTTTAACCGATCTCGGCTTTGCTGCGTTTACAGAAGGCAATAAGTCAACTGTCGATATATTCGCGATCACAATGGCCTTGATGGTTGGAACGGCAGGCCTGCCGCATGTGATTGTGCGGTTTTTCACGGTGCCTAAGGTTTCTGACGCTCGGAAATCAGCCGGGTGGGCGCTCGTGTTTATCGCCATTCTTTACACAACAGCCCCTGCAGTGGGTGCGTTTGCTCGCCTGAATTTCATCAATGAAGTGAATGAAAAAACATATGCAGAGACGCCGAATTGGTTCAAAAACTGGGAGAATATCGGACTGGTTGCGTGGCAGGATAAGAACAAGGATGGAAAAATACAGTACCGCGCCGGTGCCCCATTTGAAGGGACACCCAGCTATACAGATAATCGGTCGGGTAATGGTCAGCGGATTGTCGTAAATGAGCCATCCACGTCGCCTAATGAGGTTTATGTTGACCGTGACATTATGGTGCTTGCGAACCCGGAAATCGCCAAATTACCGGATTGGGTCATTGCCCTTGTGGCGGCAGGCGCGATGGCTGCCGCACTTTCAACGGCAGCAGGCTTGTTGCTAGTTATATCCAGTTCCATCAGCCATGATCTTTTGAAGAAAACTTTCATGCCTGATATTTCCGATCGTCAGGAACTTCGTGCAGCGCGGATTGCAGCGGCACTTGCTATCATTGTTGCGGGGTATTTGGGGATCAACCCACCGGGGTTTGTTGCACAGGTTGTCGCACTTGCGTTTGGCCTCGCGGCCGCATCTCTTTTCCCTGCTATACTCATGGGGATATTTTCTAAGCGTATGAATAAGGAAGGGGCGGTTGCTGGTATGCTGTCTGGTCTCGCGTTTACGCTCGCATACATTGGTTATTTTAAGTTTTATGCACCAGGTATGAACACTGCAGAGCATTGGCTTTTTGGTATTTCACCAGAAGGTATTGGCATGATTGGTATGGTCGTTAATTTTGCGGTGGCGATACTCATTTCTAAATATACAGCTAAACCACCAGTGCATGTTGAAGAGTTGGTTGAGACAATCCGACTGCCAAGTGGAGCAGGGGCCGCACAGGACCATTAAGCTATAAAAAAGCACCGTAGGTATGATCTACGGTGCTTTTTATTAAAGGTGTTGGTCGTCGATTATTTATCTTGTTTCTCAAGAACAAGGTCGACGATCATATCGGCAGCCTCTTCTGCGCTCATCTGAACTGTATTAACCCGGATTTCAGGGTTGTTTGGTGCTTCAAATGGGCTGTCGATACCTGTGAAGTTTTTGAGCTCACCAGCGCGTGCTTTCTTGTAGAGCCCCTTAACATCACGAGCTTCTGCAACTTCAAGCGGTGTATCCACATGAATTTCAAAGAACTCGCCGTCTTCTATCATTTCACGAACCATTCTGCGCTCGGCGCGGAACGGTGATATGAAGGCGGTGATAACAATCAGACCAGAATCAGCCATAAGCTTGGCAATCTCACCGACACGACGGATATTTTCAACCCGGTCAGCATCCGTGAAACCAAGATCCTTGTTGATGCCGTGGCGGATATTATCGCCGTCCAGAAGGGCTGTGTGACGATTCATGCGGTATAGTTTTTTCTCGACAAGATTTGCGATCGTTGATTTACCAGAACCTGAAAGACCAGTGAACCATAAGACAGCCGGCTTCTGGTTTTTGAGGCTTGCATGATCATCCCGCGAGATATCAACCGCTTGCCAGTGCACATTTTGTGAGCGACGAAGCGAGAAGTTAATGAGGCCCGCGGCAACAGTCGCATTACTGATTTTATCAATCAGGATAAACCCGCCAAGTGCTTTGCTGTTTTCATAGGCATCAAACACAATTGGCTTGTCTGTCGCAAGGTTTGCTACACCAATGTCATTTAGCTCTAGCGTTTTGGCGGCTAGTTGCTGTGTCGTATTAACATCGATTTTATATTTTGGCTGGTTGACCCGCGCTGTTACCGTTTGCGTGCCGATTTTCATTAAATAGGTACGGTTTGGCAGCAGCTCGTTATCATCCATCCAGATAATGGTAGTTTCAAACTGATCTGCAACCTCAGCAGGA
Organism: Kordiimonas sp. SCSIO 12610; assembly: GCF_024398015.1. GTDB lineage: Bacteria > Pseudomonadota > Alphaproteobacteria > Sphingomonadales > Kordiimonadaceae > CANLMI01. The sequence goes on along the minus strand of NZ_CP073747.1, from coordinate 2,542,500 downwards.
CTATTGGAAGCAGTGATCATATCACCGCGTGAGCAATCGACTTCATCTTCGAGCGTCAGGGTAACAGATTGGCCAGCAACACCTTCTTCCAGGTCGCCATCAAACGTTACAATCCGTTCAACTTTGCTGGTTTTACCAGACGGTAGAATGCGAATGTTATCACCGGGGTTAATGGCACCGCTTTCGATCGTGCCCGAAAAGCCACGGAAATCGAGGTTAGGGCGGTTAACCCATTGGACCGGCATACGGAATGGACCAGTTTGATCTGATGTGACATCCAGTTCGACGGTTTCAAGGTGGTCGATCAGGGCTTTGCCATCATACCAATGTGTGTTTTCCGATTTCGCAGCGATATTATCGCCCGCAAGGCCCGAGATTGGAATGGCAGTGAAGTTTTCAATGCCAATGCTTTGCCCAAATTCGGTATAATCGTCAATAATGGCTTGGTATTTTGCCTGATCGTAATCGATCAAATCCATTTTGTTCACAGCGAGAACGATGTTCTTTATACCGATTAGCTTACAGGCATAGCTGTGACGGCGTGTTTGCGTTAGTACGCCCTTACGTGCATCAATCAGGATAATCGCGAGGTCTGCGGTCGATGCACCCGTTACCATATTGCGGGTGTATTGTTCGTGGCCTGGTGTATCAGCCACGATGAACTTACGTTTTTCTGTCGCGAAGAAACGGTAAGCGACATCAATCGTAATACCTTGTTCCTGCTCTGCGGCAAGCCCATCCACAAGAAGCGCGAAGTCGATATTCTGCCCTTGTGTACCGACGCGCTTTGAAGCAGCCTCAAGTGCGGCCAGTTGATCTTCGAAGATCATCTTGCTGTCATAGAGTAAGCGACCGATCAGTGTAGATTTACCATCATCAACCGAACCGCAGGTAATGAAACGCAGAAGCGACTTGTGCTGGTGCTGTTTGAGGTACGCATCGATATCTTCAGCAGCCAGTTCTGATGTTTTGTATGAAGAGTTTTGGTCATTCGTCATGATTAGAAATACCCTTCCTGCTTTTTCTTTTCCATGCTCGCGGCTTCTTCTTTGTCGATCGCTCGGCCTTGTCGCTCCGACGTGGTGGTCAAAAGCATTTCCTGAATAATTTCCGGTAGCGTTGTTGCGGTGCTTTCAACTGCACCTGTCAATGGATAACATCCAAGGGTTCTGAAACGGATCGACTTTTCAACCGGTGTTTCACCATCTTCGAGACGGAAGCGGTCATCGTCGACCATCAATGTTAAGCCATCACGCTCTACGGTTGGACGAGGTGCAGAAAAATACAGGTCTACGATTGGAATATCGTTCAAGTGGATATATTGCCAAACATCGAGCTCGGTCCAGTTGGAAATTGGGAACACACGGATGCTTTCATCCTTTGCTTTACGGGCATTATATAGTTTCCAAAGTTCTGGCCGCTGATTTTTGGGATCCCAGCGATTACTCGCTGAACGGAAGCTGAAAATACGCTCTTTTGCGCGGGATTTTTCTTCATCGCGGCGAGCACCACCAAATGCGGCGTCAAACTTGTAATGGCTAAGCGCTTGCTTGAGGCCTTCGGTTTTCCACATATCAGTATGAGCAGAGCCGTGATCAAACGGATTAATGCCGCGCTCAACGGCTTCAGGGTTCTGCCAGATCAGTAGTTCCATCCCTGCTTCACGAGCCATGCGTTCACGCATCTCATACATGGCCTGGAATTTCCAGGTTGTGTCAACATGCAAAAGTGGGAATGGTGGAGGCGATGGATAAAATGCCTTGCGGGCGAGGTGTAGCATTACCGCACTATCCTTACCGACAGAATATAGCATCACGGGCTTTTCAGCCTCGGATGCGACTTCTCTTAGAATGTGGATGCTTTCAGCTTCCAGTCTTTCCAAGTGTGTGAGTGAGCGTGTCATTTTTCCATGCTTTCAAAAGTCAGTTAATCATTCACTTATACAACAATAAAACAAATGAAGTGAATGTTAGGTCTTATCTAACAAATAAGACTACATGTTATAATTTGTTAATTTAAGGGGCTTATGTATTGATCGCATAGAATTATGTCTATTCGTTTTTATGTGAGAATAGACAACATTATGTAATCTGATGTGAAAGATTGAATAATCTGATGGGTAAAAGTGGTCAGGTTTTTTGCAGGCGAATTGAATTAGCGGGGTTTAAATGACGATTTTAACGATAAAAACACAGGCACTTTCAGATCAGAAACCCGGAACATCAGGTCTTCGAAAAAAAGTGAAACAATTTCAGAAAAAGCATTATCTGGAAAATTTTGTTCAATCGATATTCTCTGCCATTAATTGCCCGGAAAACTCAACTTTAGTTGTTGGCGGGGATGGTCGATATCATAATGAAACTGCCATTCAAACAATATTAAAAATGGCTGCTGCCAACGGGATTAAGCGCGTTTTGGTTGGGCAGAATGGTTTGTTATCAACACCTGCGGTATCCAATCTTATTCGTAAATACGGGTGTGTTGGTGGTATTGTTTTGTCTGCTAGTCATAATCCAGGCGGCCCAAACGGTGATTTTGGCATTAAATTTAATGCGTCTAACGGTGGGCCTGCGCCAGAAGCCGTCACTGATGCCATTTACACGATTTCAAAATCAATCTCAGAATATCATATCTGTGATGTCGTTGATGTGGATTTAAATGCAATTGGTAAAACTCAATTGGATGATATGACTGTGGAAATTATTGATCCAGTTTCTGATTATCAGAAAATGATGGAAAGCCTGTTCGACTTTGATGCCATTCGTTCTTTATTTGCGACTGGGTTCACAATGAAATTTGATGCCATGCATGCCATCACGGGACCCTATGCCAAAGCAATTTTTGAAGATTGTTTGGGGGCGAGGGAAGGTTCGGTCATTAATTCTAAGCCTCTCCCTGATTTCGGTGGTTGTCACCCTGATCCAAACCCAGTTTACGCTAAGGAGCTTGTTGATCACATGTTTGGTGATGAAGCTTCTGATTTTGGTGCTGCTTCTGACGGCGATGGGGATAGGAATATCATACTTGGGACGGGTATATATGTCGCGCCGTCCGATAGTTTGGCTATTTTAACCGCAAATGCGCATTTAGCACCTGCTTATAAAGAGGGGGTCTGTGGTGCTGCTCGCTCTATGCCAACAAGTATGGCAATAGACCGTGTTGCTGACAAACTAGGAATACCATGTTTTGAAACACCGACAGGATGGAAGTTTTTTGGAAACCTGTTAGATGCGGGCAAAATAACGATTTGCGGAGAAGAGAGTGCGGGTACCGGATCCGATCATGTTCGCGAAAAAGATGGTGTTTGGGCAGTTCTATTGTGGCTAAATATACTTGCTGTCACCCAAAAGAGCGTTTTGGAAATAATAACAGATCATTGGAATGCATATGGCCGAAACTATTATTCGCGCCATGATTATGAAGCGATTGATAAGGGCGTCGCTGAGGCTTTGATGAGCGGACTACGTTCCCGAAAGAATACTTTAGTTGGGACAAAACAGGGGGATGAGGTTGTCGCTACGGTAGATGATTTTGAATATCATGACCCAGTTGACGGCTCCATTGCATCAAAGCAGGGCATTCGTGTAATTTTTGAAAGTGGTAGCCGAATTGTGTTTCGTTTGTCGGGTACAGGAACAGACGGCGCCACATTACGTGTTTACCTTGAGCGATATCAGGATGTTGACAGCGATCTCGCTTTGGAAACTCAAACGGCGTTAGAGGCTATAATTTCTGCTGCAGATAATATCGCTGAAATATCGAAGCTGACAGGAATGTCTGAGCCTACCGTTATTTCCTAGTCATAGAAATATCGGTAGCGAAAAACGTTAGTGATATTGGCTTTGGTACCACAGGGCAGCTTGGGTTCTGTTCGATACATCCAACATTTTCATAATTAGATGCATATGAGCCTTTACGGTTCCTTCAGCTATATTAAGTTCAACCGCAATATCTTTATTTGAAAGGCCATTAGCAGCCATTTCCAATATTTGTAAGCGACGCTTAGAAAAGTTTTTACTTAGGTTCTGGTCAGGATTGAGCGGCTTTGGAGACTCTACTATAGGTTCGACGATACTTGGGGCATCAAACCTAGAGCGAGTGGAGAGGTTATCCTGGATCAATGAGGCCATATGGTGAGCGCTTATCCCTCTTGGCACAAAGTTAATGCCATCTTTCTCAAAATGATTAAAACCATCCTCGACGATTGCCAGAATCTTAGAATTTGGACAGATTTGTTGGATTGGGCGCCAGAATATATCTTGCATGTCTGGAAAACACATGGGGTTTACAATGGTTATTGTAACCTCTTTCGAAACTGTAACGGGTAATGATAAAAGTTCTCTGTCTGCCGATATCTCAATAATTTCATCAAAATCATTAGCTGCTTTCAGCAGATGTTTTACACCTAAGCGGAATAGTTCTTCACTATCAATTATCAAAGCTTTCATCGTTACCTCTTTTGATCATACACAAATTTGGGGGCAGGATGACCGCGAAAAATATGTGTTGATCGGATGCTCTGTCGTTCGTTCTTACTGATTTGTTTTCATTATATGTGTGAATTTATAAGTGTATAAATCACTTAATAGTTATTGATATGTAAAGGCTAGGGACGTATCCCTAACCTTTTTGAATGGTTGTCACTTATATCTAACTTATTGATTCTTATTTAGAATCTTGCAGATACAGTCACGTTATATGTTCTACCAATTGGATCACGTTGAATGAAAAACTCATTATTTTCAACGCGACCAAATGTACCATTGTTGTCGAACACATTATTAACAATTCCCCGGATCGTTACGTTTTCAGTCAGCTGATAACGTAGGTTCAGGTTAAATCTGTTAAATGCTGGCAATACAAAATCATTTTGTTGCTCTGGGAAAGCATCTTGTGGTGTTAAGATGTTACCCACTGTACCACTTGTATGGAACAACTGAACGAGAGCACCAAACTTGCCAATCGAGTAGTCGAAGTCAAAACGGCCACGCCAGTTAGGATTAACATCACCAGCTTGTGGGTTCAGACTTTCAACGGATCCGGTTGGGAAACTGTCAAAGCGATCAATATAGTTCAGGTCACCACGGATCGATATTTGACCCCAATCGTAGCCGATAGCGTCTTCAAGTGAGAACGTATAGCCTGCGCGGAAATTCAACTGGCGAAGTTCTGTAGAGGCCAGGTTCAAGTTCGAGAAGAAGCTAAACGCAACCTGTGCTGGGCCTTGTGCGTTCAATGGCTGTCCAGCCGCAGGGCCTACAAGAACGGGTTCACCAGTAATCTGACTGATCCCGTCGCTCGGTACAATAAATGTTCCAGTGCCATCATCTGCGCCGAAGATAAATTGGTTACAAACATTTGTACCGTTTACATCCACATTCGGGAAATCAGAAGAGTCGAAACATGCTGGAAGCGATGTTGCCGGACCGTTCAGACCAACTTGGTTTTCGATGTCGATAGCTACATAGTTAGCTTGGAAATATGAACCAGGCAACCAGCTTGGAGTATAAGCAATACCAACAGAATAACTATCTGATTGCTCGTTTGACAGGAATGGGTTTCCGACAACACCCGCTGTTTCACCAACGTTGATGTTTTGGAATGTATCGCCAAAGTTAGCTGGTAACCCCAATGCCCCAAAGAGCGCTGCACAGTTCTGTGCTCTTACACTTGGATTCGGGCCTTGGTTAATGGTTGTCGATGTACATGGGAATGCACCGTTACCATTTGCAAAAGCAAATTGTAGCGAACCAAATAGCTCTGTTTGTGATGGTGAACGAACAGATTCACTATAGTTAGCAGTCACCAAAAGATCATCGATTGGTCTCCAACGACCTACAACTTGGAAGATGCTATCTGTTACGCCGCTGACGTCATCAATAATATCCTGGAACAGTTCTGTTTCTGATGACTGTGTACGGTTCACAATACGATATGCACCATCAAACTCTAGGCTCTTAATGCCCGGTAGGGTGAAGTCACCGCCAAATACCGGAATACTTGCTTCAATACCCCACTCGACAAATTCAGTCGTTCCTTGTGCTGGAGGTGTATTAGCGTTATTGCCCAAGCCATTCTCAACTTCAAAACTAGGTGTCAGCTGGTTGCTTTCACGGCGATACTCAAACTGAGTATTAAAACCTGCTGTACCGCCTGGAAGTTCAACAATATCGCCGCCAAATTGAGCAGAGTAAAAATATTGCTCGGTAACGTTTTCCGATGTTGCTCTGAATGTTATCAGATCAAGAGCCGCCTGTGATGGTGCACCGTCGCCTAAGATATTTAATGGAATACATGCATCAATCTGGGCTTGTGTTGGTGTTAGGCCAAGATTATTTGCGATGCCACCGAGACCAGGGTTGCGGACCGCAATTGATTCTGGCGCGTCTAATGTTTGCTGGCGACAAACGGTATTTCCATTTTCGTCAGTAACGACATCAAGAGCTAGGAACAGCTCAATATCACGCCTTTGGTCGGTTGTGTTTGTTGTTTCCGAACGGCCATAGACGAATGAAGTTTCCCAGAAGAAATTACGGTCAAAAGCATCGAAATCACCTTTGAAACCAATCGTACCTCTGAACGTATCAGTTTCAGTACTGTTGATATTTACTCTATCTTCGAAGAAGTCTGCGGTATTACGGCTAACCGTAATGAAGCGTGAGCCATCCTGTGTCGCAATGTTGAACCCCTGAGCTTCCAGGTCATTGAGTGTATCAAGTGCTTGTTGGTTAACAAATGGGTTTTCGTCAATGAAGATACGGATACCACCTTGTCCCGACGTTCCGTTAAACTGGGTGTTTGAAGCAGGTTGTGCAACAAGATCAAATTCAGTGCGAGAATATAGGAAATCGGCAAACACTGTAACATTGTCAGTTAAGTCGTAATGACCTGTCGTGAAAATGTTGTAGCGCTCTTGGCCTGCAACGAGTGGTGTTGTTGTGCCATTGAATGCGAGGCCGTCACCGCCGATAACGCTGTTAATGTCTGTAACGCCTGGGATCCGTTGCCCGATATTAAGTGGTACGAGGTTACCGTTGCTTGCAAATTGAAGCGGAACCGCGATACGCGGGAAGATTGCACTCGTCGCTGGATCAGTGTTTGCAATCGTTGGAAATGCATCGGAGTCAGCGAATGTGCCCAGGAAAAGATTCGGGTTTAACCCGGGATTGGAATTAAAGAATTCACCAACTGTTGGACGATTTCGTTGCAATAAGCCAAGAGCTAGAGAGTTCAATTGACCTGCATTGAGGCCATCGATTGCTGCGCCAGGAGAAAGTGATGCGATAACGGCAGCAGGGTCAACACCTGCGGGTAATGATGATGGTGCGAAGAACGCGAAACCAGCGGGGTCAGCACCAGCGCCTGCAAGAGCGCCAGGAACAGGGCCTAGATTTAAAATAGGCTGAATACCACTAAATCCGCCAGTACCGCCTGCGAGGACGCCGCCAAAGGAAATCGTTGGATTTACAATTCCGATAACACTACGGGTGCTTTGGATGCCATCTGCACCTGCTGGGTTAAAGGCAGGCGCTAGTGTACCGCCGCCAAGTAATGTGGAAATTGCCGCTTGTGTGCTGAATGGGTCAAGGTTGCGTGTGCGTCCGTTCAGCGGGTTTGTAATCTCTGCGCGGTTAATGCTCGTGAAAGAACGGTCCGATCCATCCAGGCGAGCTGTGTCGCTATATTCAAGTGATACAGCAAAGTTACCGCGGTCATCGTCGAAGTTTTGGCCATATGCAACTGAAGCTCGGTATGTTTCACCGTCGCCGCGATCAGAAATGCCAAACTGTGTTGTAACATCTAAACCTTCAAAGTCGTCTTTTGTGATAAGGTTAACAACGCCTGCAACGGCGTCAGCACCATATACAGCACCACCTGAGCCGATTGTTGTTTCAGTACGCTCTAGCAATGCTGGGTTAATGATAGAAAGGTCAACCTGCGCGCCAGTGAAGTTTCCAGGAACAAAAACTGTGTTTTGGTTTGTCGCTACAAAGCGGCGTCCATTGAAAAGAGACAATGTTCGCTGTGTACCAAGCCCTAGCACGTTGGGGAATGCAAAGGCGTCGCCGTTTTGGTTGCCTGCATTCGGGTTGTCAACTGCACTGTTGTTTCCAAAAAATGCTGGGTCGTCATTCAGGGCCTGAATTACGTTGGTAAAACCACGATTTTCAATTTCCACAGCACCTGTGATTTTAAGGGGAACACTTGCGTTTTCAGAGGAACGTCTAATCCGCGAGCCTGTTACAACAACTTCTTCTACTTCCTCGTCGTCGGTGCTTGTGTCTTGTGCATATACGTTGGATGATCCAACGACGCCCAAAACAGCTAATAGTGTTGAAGCCGTTCCAAAACGGAAACGAGACTTCCATAATTCTAAACTATTCATTTCTTTTCCTAATATATCCCAAGGTTGAGTATTCTTTATTATGTAAAAGAATTTTCCGCGCGCCTTAGGAGGCGTTCTTATACGGATGTCAAATAGCTAGACGGTAGCAACTATATGAAAACAATAAAATAAATGTGATAAATCGTTATGATAAGATTTTTTGAGTATATAATCTTATGATCTGCTTTGTGTACTGTAAAAGCAATTATAGGTAGTAATAATGTGGTTTTGAGCGAATATCATCTTTATTGAAGGAAAAAGCATAAATATTCAGTTTATATCGGGTTTAAATTACCGCGCGAGTTTATATAGATGTGGGTATTTCGTATGAGCTATATATTGTTCACAATCTCGATGGGTTTCGAGCTGTTGGGATTTGTGGAAAGTCATAAATGTTGCATAAAGGTGACAGTTTTAATGTCATTCTATTCCTAAATACGTATGTAAATTAACATTATTTATACGTGGGAAATAGGGGGTGACGAGTCTTGACAATCGTTTACATGTAAGCGGGAGTTTAGGCGTCGATAAAATAACGTTTAAGCTGATGGATCTGATATTTAATCCTTTGTGATTGGTAGACCTTAACTAAGGTTGGAATAAGTTTCCCGCTTGTCTTCCTATCTGAAATGACAATCCAGCGCCGCAATAGTTCCGTGTAGATAAAAAGTAGCAGTATTTTCTGATCCAATTGAACATTGGTTTGCGCCGTATAACTTTCCGCCATAATCTGTAAGGCAGTTCCTGACTGTAATGCCTTTGTTACAATGTTCGTGTTCATTCGAATTGGATAGGCAACAGTTAGGTAAACAGCTATCCGAGCAATATCATTATATATCGGTGTGTTTTTTTTTGCCCAAATATCAATGCCGTAGGCTTGCTTTCCATCCAGAATAATGTTGGTTGGCGTGAAATCATTATGACTGGTAGTGATTGGTGTAGATATAGAAGGCGTGTTCTTTACGTATCGTTTGAGTGTCGCTAACGCACTTTGAAAATGGTTATTTGATAAAATCTGCGCGGTGGAGTTATATTTATTTACTCGTTTTTCTATGGTTTTAAGGAGTGTATTTGTTTCATAGGTTTGAGATGTAATGGAACTATTTTGATGAAATGTACCAAGCCACTTTGCTGAGAGCGCAATCAGACGCTTTAGTTCTGCTGTGTTCCATAAATTTTTCCACAGATAGCTATGAAGCTCCTGTCCGTGAAGCCATTCCATAACCATTATATTGCTTTTAGGTGTACAGCTATACACCTTGGGGACACGGTGTAAGCATCCTGCGCCTGTCATAGAATCTTGATATAGCACGAGGGCGTCGAATTGCTCTTTTACCGCGTTTTGATTTGCGGATGATTTGTATTGCTTAAGTGCCAATTCCATTTTTGAGATTGGATTGGTTGCTTTATATATATCGCATTCTCTTGATCTAATCACTGGCCCTTCAATATCCCACTGAGTGGAACCATCGATTTCACGAAGTTTTTCTTGAAAAAGCGGGATGATATTTTCGGCTTGGTTCACGTATTGGCCTTCGGTATCTATAAAGTGATCATTTCACAAAATATGGATTTTGAATTTAATGTCCAAAAGAATTCAACAAATTGATTTATTTAGCGCTAATGGTGCTGATTTAACAAAAGGGCCGGACTGGTCGCTGGAAGCGAAGCTTATTAAAGAGGTTGAAGGTCTTGTTTGCGGGGTGGACGAGGTTGGTCGCGGACCGCTTGCAGGGCCTGTCGTCGCGGCAGCGGTTGTTTTAGATCCAAACAATATCCCTGACGGCCTGAATGACAGTAAAAAACTAAATGAAAAAAAGCGCTTTGCATTGGATGAGGCTATTCGGGCAAGTGCAACTGCCTATGCCATTGCGGAAGTCAGCGTCGAAGAAATTGATAAGATCAATATTCTTCAGGCATCGCTGCTTGCCATGCGAAACGCAGTTAAAAATCTCCCTGTTAAAGTGAATGGTGCCTTAGTTGATGGCAATCAAAATCCGGCACTTGATTTGCCAACTGATTTGATCATTAAGGGGGATGGAAGGTCACTTTCAATCGCTGCGGCGAGTATTCTCGCAAAAAATTTTCGCGATAAATTGATGACAAAATTAGGGGAAAGACACCCTGAGTATGGATGGGCATCAAACGCAGGATATGGTGTGCCGAAACATATGGCAGCACTAAAGCTTGTGGGTGTCACGAAATATCATCGAAAATCATTTGCACCGATTCGCAAGATTTTAGATGAGAAAAACTAAACAACTTATTGATTCAATTAAAAGAATCTCTTGACGAAGAATCTGATTCGAATCATAATCTGCTCAAAGTTACACGGAAAACAAACCTGAATCCAAAAAGGATTCCCGGTAACTGGGACGGAGAAAATGACATGACTCAGGCATCGAAGGTTGCCCGTAAAGGGAACCGTTTGACCAAATTATCTATTGATAAAGTTAAGAATAAAATTGTTCAGGGTGACTGTATTGATATCCTGAATTCACTCCCGGAAAAATCTGTGGATGTGATCTTTGCAGATCCCCCTTATAATATGCAGTTGAAGGATACGCTCACACGCCCTGACCAATCTAAGGTCGATGGTGTTCATGATGCGTGGGACAAATTTTCAAGTTTTTCCGCATATGATGAATTCACCTTTCGCTGGTTAGAGGCTGTTAAACGCGTCTTGAAAGATAGTGGTACGATCTGGGTGATCGGGAGTTACCACAATATCTTCCGTGTTGGATCAACGCTTCAAAATCTGGATTACTGGATTTTGAATGATGTGATTTGGCGTAAATCAAACCCGATGCCGAACTTCCGTGGTACGCGTTTTACCAATGCCCACGAAACACTGATTTGGGCTGCTAAATCGGCGGACAAGGGCGGATATACTTTCAATTATGACGCCATGAAAGCAATGAATGATGATACGCAGATGCGATCTGATTGGGTGTTGCCGATATGCTCGGGTAAAGAGCGTTTGAAGTCTGACGGTAAGAAGGCGCATGCAACGCAAAAACCAGAATCGCTTTTGTACCGTGTTTTGATGTCATCAACGAAGCCAGGGGATGTTGTCCTTGATCCATTTTTTGGTACAGGTACAACCGGCGCTGTTGCAAAGCGCTTGGGACGCAACTTCATTGGTATTGAGCGCGAAACTGATTACATAAAGGTTGCCCAGGAGCGTATTTCAAAAGTTGAAAAGCTTGATGATGAAGCACTCGGTTTCACGGAAAGCAAGCGCGCGCAGCCGCGTGTGCCATTTGGTTCCCTTGTTGAGCGCGGTATGATTGAACCAGGTGAAACGCTCTACGATAGTAATAAAAAGTTTGCAGCCCGTGTTCGCACTGACGGTAGCTTGATTACAGACAAAGCCAAAGGCTCTATTCATCAGATCGGTGCCCAGGTTCAAGGGGCCCAAGCCTGCAATGGCTGGACATTCTGGCACGTAGAGAAAAAAGGCGAGTTAATGCCGATTGATATATTCCGTCAGCAAGTCAGAGCTGAAATGCACTAATTGTTCGGTTTTTGAGAGCACTTATGCCCGTTTGTGCTCTCTTGGTGGGGCGTCCCGTTTGCCTGAGGGGATGCCCCATTTTTTATGGGTAAAGTATGGCTTATTGGGTGTTCAGTTTTGCTATCTTTTTGAATACTGTGGGTAGTCCAACAGATTTAAGATCATTCATGGGGTGCCAGAAACCATTTTCTATATTTATTTTGGTTTTTGCTGTGGCCTTCGCCAATTTTGTCTCAAGGTGAAAATGTGTGAATGTATGGGTTGCTATGCCGCTTCCCAGCGCCCATTCAGTATCTAATGGCGCGAAATCAAGGCTTTCTTCTACCGTGGGGTGATTATTTCTCTCAACCCAGGGGCTAGAGAAGAAACCAGGCATTCCACCGAGCAAGCCCTTATCTTGCCTGCGCTCTAGTAAAACGTGACCATCATGTTCAACCCAAAAAGAAATTGCCCGTCGCACAGGCTTTGGCGCCTTAGGTGGCTTCACGGGAAAACGTTCCATATCCCCGTGCTTCAGTGCATCACAGTGCAATTGCCATGGACACAAAAGGCAATCAGGGTTTTTCGGTCTGCATATAGTTGCGCCTAAATCCATCATTGCTTGCGCAAAATCGCCCGGGCGGTCAGTTGGCGTTTTCGCCTTTACCGCACTTTTAATTGCTGGTTTCGCTTTCGGTAATGGTGTTTCGATATAATGTGTTCGACTTATGATGCGTTCAATATTGCCGTCTACAACGGCCGCTGCCTCATTAAAGGCGATAGCGGCAATGGCAGCTGCGGTGTAATCGCCGATACCGGGTAATGTTTTTAATTCCGCTTCTGTTGAGGGAAATACTCCATTATGTTCGTGCGCTATTGTGATCGCACATTTATGCAGGTTTCGGGCGCGCGCATAATAGCCAAGACCTGCCCATTCCTTTAATATGTCTTCTTGTGGTGCCGCGGCTAAGTCCTGAACTGTGGGCCAGATCGTTGTGAATTTCTCAAAATAGCTTTTGACGGTCGCAACGGTTGTTTGTTGCAGCATTATTTCAGAAAGCCATACTCTGTAGGGATCAGGCTGCTCGCCGCTCATGGCCCGCCAGGGAAGAGTACGTTTGTTATGGTCATACCAAGTGAGTAAATCATCTGCATAAATATTCATAGTGCTCTGATAAACCGGCAAAAGTGTATAGTCAAAGGGGCAAATCTTGATCTGTTCATATTGTACAATCTGATTTACTATGTGGGAGTAATTTACAAGCGCCATAAAAGTGATGTCAGAAAATAGCGAAAAACAGAAGCGGTCACCATATTCTAGCAAACGGAAGTTTAAAACACTGTCTGCGGCTAATCTGACGCGACCGTTCACAGATAGGGCGATGCGGGCCAAGGGGTTTGCGCAGGCTGAGGTCATTGTTAAATGGCCGCAGATTGTCGGGCATGATTTATCCAGTTGCTCGCTTCCGGTTAAACTGATTTTCCCTAGAGGTGAAAGAGTTGGCGGTACGCTTGTTGTCAGGTGCGAGTCAGCTTATGCCCCTTTGTTGCAGCATCAGACCACCCGTATCACCGAGATGATAAATACTTTTTTTGGCTATGGGGCAGTTGCAAAAATTTCCCTTCAGCAAGGGCCTATGCCCCTTCAGGCGAGGCGTTTCAAGCAATCAGAACGTGCACTTACCTCTGAGGAAACTCAGAAGCTAGAGACATTGGTTGGAGATGATGAAGCGTCGCCGCTCAAAACGGCGCTCAAAAATCTCGGTAAACAGGTTTTGATTAAAGGCGGAAAGTAATCCTTAAGTTAGAGTTTTATTATTCTGTGAATTAGGCTAGAAGTGACTGGATTTGGGGTGAACTTTTTACGCTTCCTCGCGGATATGACGGTTCTTTGAAAAAAGAGTCGCAAAAAAGAGTTTTACCTGTTTATATACTATATTTAGTGGATGAGATTGCAGAGACCACAAAGGAATGATTAGGATGCAGCGAATTATTGGTTTGATATTTGGTGTAACGTTGATTGCAGCTTGCAGTGAAGCTGAGACCGAATCAACATCGAGTGCAGTCGAAACTGCAGAGTCGACAGCCGTTGTTAACTCTGTTGTTGAGGGTGCTGAAGAGGCAGTTGCCGCTGTTGCTGAAGTCGCGCAGGATGCTGGCGCTCGTGAAGGCGTTTGGGGTGATATCGTATATGGTGATCCAAATGCACCTATTGAAATCATTGAATACGCATCAATGACATGCCCGCACTGCGCAAGCTTTTCATCAAGTATCTTCCCTAAGGTAAAAGAAAAATATATCGATACAGGTAAAGTTAAGTTCCTTTTCCGTAATTTGGTTACTAACCAGGTTGACTTGGCGGCATCTACTGTGGCGCGCTGCTCTAATCAGGAAGTTGCTCAAAAGCTGACAAAAGAATTTTTTGCGAAGCAAAATGACTGGGGCCGTTCCCAGGATCCAATCAGTGCACTTGCTGGTATCGCCCGCAAGGCTGGAATTAGCCGCACTCAATTCGATCGGTGCCTTGCTAATACTGAAATGCACAAAAATCTTGTGAAGATTGGCCAGGACGGTGTGAAAGAATTCAACGTAACAGCGACGCCGACCATCATTGTAAATGGTAGCAAGCTGGATAACTATGCTTTCGAAACAATTGAAAAAGCTGTAGACGCAGCACTTTAGATAAAAACTAATGGCTCGGTTATATGATCGGGCCATTTTTGCCTCTAGTGATTATGAGGTATGGGGATGGGGAGTATTAGCCAAGTATGCGGTTTTCGCGGTTAAGGCTATCAGGATTTAAATCATTTGTTGACCCGACCGAATTATTGATCGAGCCGGGCCTTACGGGTGTTGTGGGCCCTAATGGTTGCGGTAAATCTAATCTGCTTGAAGCACTTCGCTGGGTTATGGGGGAAAATCGTGCGAAATCCCTTAGGGGTGCGGGTATGGATGATGTCATCTTTGCTGGTACGAGCAAGCTTTCCCCGCGTAATTTTGCAGAAGTCACCCTTGTAATCGATAATGTCGATCGAACCGCTCCGGCCGAGTTCAATGACGAAGAATTTATCGAAGTAACCCGCCGGATTGAACGGGAATCTGGCTCTGCCTATCGCATCAACGGCAAGGATGTTCGGCAAAAGGATGTTCAGCTTTTATTTGCAGATGCTGCAACGGGCGCTCATTCACCGGCATTGGTTTCACAAGGGCGAATAGGCAGTCTGATCAATGCCAAACCACAGGACCGCCGAGCGATATTAGAGGAAGCAGCGGGTATATCAGGCCTGCATACACGTAGGAAAGAGGCTGAAAGCCGCCTTCGTAGTGCAGAATCAAACCTTGTTAGGGTTCAGGACGTTATTCAGGCGATGGATAGCCAGATCGCCAGCTTAAAGCGACAAGCACGTCAAGCCATCAGATACCGTGAAGTTTCAAACGATATTAGAAAGGTTGAAGCAAGCGCCTTGTTCCTGAAATGGAAAACCGCATCTGATGATGTTATCAATCAGGAACGTTTGCTCCGCGAGGCATCGAAATTGGTGGCGGATGCACAGGTGGCTGTCAGCAAAGCAACAACCGAACAAACCGAGGTTGCCGCATCAATCCCCGCCATCCGTGAGAAAGATGCAGAAGCAGCCGCAAAATTACAGCGAATAACAATCCAAAAAGATAATATGGAGGCCGAGGCCGCTAGGCGCGGCGAGATGGCGGCATCCTTGGAGGCCGTAATTGAACAAAGTGAGGCAGATCACCAACGTGAAAACGAAATTGCCGAAGATGCCAAAGCGTCTTTGACACGCCTGGACAACGAGCAGGAACGATTACGGGCCGATAAAGAAGGGCAGCAAGCAGCAGAACAGGAAGCCCGAGAGAAGTTGGAAGCATCAGTGCGTGCGGCGGGTAACGCGGAATCCGCGTATGATCAGTTAAGCGAGCAAGCAGCCCAAGCACGGGCAAAGCGCTCGTCACTGGAAAGCGACCGATTGGCAGTTGCCAGACGCTCAGAGCAAATTGAAAGCGAAAAGAACCGAGTTCAACAAGAAATAAGTAGCTTGGAAGAAACAGACGAAATCGCTGCTAAGGTTAGCCAAGTCCAGCAAGAGATATTACAGCATGAAAATGCCCTGAAGGATGCGCAGGCAGCTTTAGTTGCGGCGGAAGCAAAAGTTGGCGAATTGCGTACAGAGTTTCGCACTAAAGAAAGTGATCACTCCGCCATGAATGGCAGGATTAAATCATTGTCGAGTGAAGTTGCAGGACTTGAGCGGATATTGACGGAAGGATCCAAGTCCGATGCTAATCCGATCGCGGATGAGCTTAAGGTCGAAGCCGGTTACGAGCGCGCAGTGGGGGCAGCTCTTGGGGAAGACTTGGAAGCCAGTATGGATCATGCTTCTGATCGGTATTGGAGTAGTGAACAGGCGCAAAACACAGAGGGCACAAAGTGGCCTGAAGGGGTGGAGGCCATAGGGTCATTTGTTACTGTTCCTGACATTTTGAAGAATAGGTTTGATCACATTGGATTAATCCCTGATGCGAATAAGGTTGATACCGTTATCACTAATCTTTCCCCTGGCCAGCGCTTGGTAACGAAGGGCGGCGATGTCTGGCGGTGGGATGGCTTTGTCAGCAAAGCCAATGCGCCAAGTCGTGCAGCCATGCGTTTTGAGCAGAAAAACCGTTTGGAGCAATTGCAAGCTGATCTTACAGAATTGCAAAATGAGCAGGGCAAGCTTGCGACGCTTCTTGAAGAAGCAAAAAGCAAGCTCGACTTTATGCGCCAATCTGAAAATGAAGCACGGCAAAACCGGCAAAATATTGAACGTAGCCTTGGTGAAGCACGTCGAAATCTTGTTGCCGCCGAAGCCGAAGCCGCAAAGAAAGCAGGGCGATTGAACACGCTCCGTGATAGCGTGTTGCGATTGGATAATGACCTCGCTGACACTGTGCGTAGATTAGAAGAAATTGATACAAAATTAAGCGCCATTCCTGAACAAACAGGTTTTGAAGGCGCACTTCAAGAAAAGCGCGTTGAGGTAGAAGAACTTCGTGAAGTTTTATCAAATGCCCGAGCAGCGTTTGATGGACTAAGGCGAGAAGCGCAGGCCCGTGACGACCGTTTGCGTGCTATCTCAACAGAAATGGGAGCATGGAAGCTGCGCGTTAAAAGCGCAGAGAAGCAGGTTAAGTCACTTGTTGAACGATCCTTGGATGCTAAGAAACAACTGGAAGCGCTGAATGCGCGCCCGGAAGATACAGAAGCAGACCGGATAAAATTGCTGGATGCGCTCAAGCTGGCAGAGGAAGAGCGCAGGCAAACATCTGAAACACTGGTTAGTGCAGAAAACACCCTTAAAAGCAAAGACAAAGCCTTAAATGATCTTCAGATTGCTTTAAACGAAGTCCGTGAGCGCCAAATCAGGGGCGAAGGTTCCGTTGAAGCCGCCGTTACGCGGCGTAAGGATATCGCGAGTTTGATTGGGGAACGATTTGAGTGTGCTCCGACAAAGTTGCTTGAAAAGGCTGGTGTAGAAACAAGTGATAGCTTGCCTGACATCATTGTTTTGGAAGACAAACTTGAAAAACTAAAGCGCGAGCGGGACCGCTTGGGAGCGGTTAACCTCCGCGCTGATGAAGAACTGAATGAAATTGATGAGCAACGCATTCACCTCGTCAGCGAGCGCGAGGACCTTGAAGAAGCAATTGCGAGACTGCGTCAGGCCATTAATGGACTTAACCGTGAAGGTCGTGAACGCTTGTTGAAGGCGTTTGATATCGTGAACCAGCATTTCTCTGAACTGTTCACGAGCTTATTTGGTGGCGGTGCCGCTCATCTTAAATTAACGGAGTCCGATGATCCCTTAAATGCTGGGCTAGAGATTTTCGCAAGCCCACCGGGTAAGAAGCTCCAATCACTCTCACTTCTTTCTGGCGGCGAGCAAGCACTGACTGCGCTTGCACTTATATTTGCGGTATTCATAACCAATCCGGCCCCGATCTGTGTGTTGGACGAGGTTGATGCCCCCCTTGATGATGCGAACGTCGAGCGATTCTGTAATTTGCTCGATGATATGATGGAGCGAACTGACACAAGGTTCCTTATTGTGACCCATAATGCTGTCTCAATGTCGCGGATGAAAAGGCTTTTCGGTGTGACGATGGCTGAAAGAGGAATCTCTACCCTTGTTTCTGTCGACCTTGAGCGCGCAGAGGCACTTCGCGATGCAGGTTAGTGGGTAAAACTTATAAAATCCTTTAAAATCAATTAGTTAATATTGATTTATTGGTCCTTGACATATTCAGGGGCAATCACTATGTTGCAACCGCATTTGGCAGGGTTTTGACATATGTTGAAGCGGCTTGTTTGCTACGTACCTTTGGTTGCTTTTTAAGGGGTGCAGAGATTGGCTGATAATAAAAAGCCTAGTGATTTGCTGGACCTTGAAGAACGGCTGAAAAAAGCGCGAAAAAGCGCCCATCCGGAAGAGGATGTTGATGTTGAGCAACAACAACGATCTGAAGCGATGGGAATTGCGTTTAAAATGGGTGTTGAGCTTGTTGTTGGTACGGCTATCGGTGGTTTGATCGGATGGGCACTCGATGATGTGTTTGGATCAAAACCATGGTTACTGATTGTGTTTTTGGTGCTTGGCTTTGCAGCGGGTATGATGAATGTAGTCAGGGATGCAAACAAATCACAGCAAGATGAAGAATAACCTGCCAGATAATAAGAATTTTGATTAATCTTAGTGTGTTGCACGAAAGATTTTAGAAAAGAGACAAACGCCGTGGCCCAAAGTCCTATTGATCAGTTCAAAATCAAACCTCTTGCACATTTTGAAATTGCTGGGATCGATGTTTCCTTCACTAATAGTTCACTGATGATGGTTGCTGTTGTAGCAGCAGTGACATTGTTCGTGATCGGTGGTTCAAGGAAAATCGCTGTTGTACCAGGCCGCTGGCAGATGATGGTTGAAATTTTTTACGATTTTATCGCAGGCATGATCCGCGATAACGTTGGCAAAGAAGGCAAAGCCTACTTCCCATTCATCTTCACACTCTTCATGTTTATTCTGGGACTTAACCTTGCAGGTATGATCCCTTATGCATTTACAACAACCAGCCATATCGCATTCAATTTTGCGATCGCGGCATTCATTTTCCTTGGTGTTACCGTTATTGGTTTTGCGAAGCACGGTATTGGGTACATGAAATTGTTTGCGCCTGCTGGTGTTCCTTTTTGGCTATTGCCATTGATTTTCGTTATTGAACTTATCTCTTATTGCACACGCCCAATCAGCCTCTCAGTTCGTTTGTTTGCGAATATGCTTGCTGGCCACATCATGGTTAAGGTGTTTGCAGGTTTTGTAATCAGCATTGCAGGGATTGGCGGCTTGGCAGCAGCGGGTGCTGTTCTTCCTTTCACTGTGAATGTTCTATTAACGGGGCTTGAGATATTGGTTGCTTGCTTGCAGGCATATGTATTTACGATTTTGACTTGTATCTATTTGAATGATGCGATGCACCCTTCACACTAGAGAGAAGTCAGGGACTAACTAACCTAATTTATACTATCACTATTGCTTATACAGAGAAGGATTTGAAATGGACGTAGAAGCAGCAAAAATGATCGGCGCTGGCCTTGCAACACTTGCACTTGCAGGTATTGGTATTGGTCTTGGTAACATCTTCGGTAGCTACCTTTCTGGTGCGCTTCGCAACCCATCTGCGGCTCCTAAGCAGTTCACAAACTTGCTTATCGGTTTCGCACTAACAGAAGCAACAGGCCTTTTCGCGCTTGTAATTGCCTTCCTTATCCTCAACGGCTAAGGCTAATAACTTAAAGCTTTGTTCAATAGAGCAGGGCTTTGGAATTATACGGCAGGGTAAGGCGAGCCTTACCCTTTTGGATTATAAGCAATGAGGCATATGATGGCCCAGGCTATTACAGAAGTACCACAGGAACAGGGCGGCTTACCGCAGCTTAATGTTATCAAGGACGGTAGTTATACCAACCAGATTGCATGGCTTATTTTGACGTTTGTTGTTCTTTATGTGGTGATCTCACGGATGGTATTGCCAAAGATTGGTAATGTCCTTCAGGAACGTGAAGAAAATATCGCTGGTAATCTTGATACTGCTGAGCGTTTGCGCAGCGAAGCCGAAGCTGTGAAAACAGCGTATGAAACGGCTGTTGCTGATGCACGTGCTAAAGCACAGCAAATCATTACTGATACCAAAGCAGACATTCAGGCGGAAATTGCCAAAGCTCAGTCTGAATTGGATACAAAGCTTGGTGCAGATGCGGAAGCGGCGGAAGCACGCATTCTTGCAGCCAAAGGCGAAGCGTTGGAAAGCATTTCCGATGTTGCGGCTGATGTTGCAAAGGATGTGATTGTAAAACTTGCTGGTGACATTAAAGTTACTGACAAGGCGGTTACAGACGCTGTTTCAACAGCACTTGATAGCGCGAAGGGAGCATAAGATGGCTGGTGATGTATGGTACGCTGACACTAGCTTCTGGGCAGGTGCTTCTTTCGTTGTGTTCGTTGGCGGCGTAATGGCAACCAAGGCACACAAAAAGATCGGTGAAATGCTTGATGATCGTGTTGAAGCGATCAAAACGCAAATCGACGAAGCGAAAACTTTGCGTGAAGAAGCTGAGAATTTACTTGGTGAATATCAGCGCAAGCAACGTGATGCGGAAAAAGAAGCTGCTGACATGCTAGAGCATGCGAAGGCAGATGCGAAAATCATGCTTGATGAAGCACGCGGTGACATTGAGGATATGGTTGCTCGTCGTACACGTGTTGCACAGGACAAGATTGCTCAGGCAGAGGCTTCTGCTGTTAAGGAAGTTCAGAAGGTTGCAGTAGACGCTGCGATTTCTGCGGCTTCGTCTGTGCTTGCTGAGAAGCTTCAAGGGCGTTCGGGCTCTGCAATCATTACAAAATCTATCGATGAAGTTGGTGATAAGCTTCACTAGTCATCTGATAGAAGACTATTACAAGAAGCCTCGCAGTTTTGCGGGGCTTTTTTTATTCTCTATCTAGCTGTTAAGCCAGTAATCGACTTCTTCATTAAACCGTGTTAGCGCGCCTTCAAAGCGCCCAAAGGTTAAGGTTTTATTCGCGCCTGTTTTCAGGCCGCTTTGGATCATCTCACCGAGTTCGAAATCTTCCATCAGGGTGTCCACGGTGATCTTGTGGTTTCGCAGCCAGTGATCTTGTTTTTCCGGGGTATTCTCGCTTGCTGGCACGAGTGTCGTTAGCTTTAATTCTGTTTTATCGGCCGAGATCGGATTGGAACTGATCCATGCAATATGATCATCCATAATAAGGAATTGATCAGTTGCAAATAGTGAATAGAGCACATTGCCATGCTCGCGAATATTCCATGCTTCTTGCGGGTGGTCATTAATATCCTTCAGCGAGTTTTTGGCGAGGAATGACCGCATATGATGTCCAAGCATCTCAAAACTTGATAAGTTATCAAGGAAATGCGGACCAATAGTATTCTTGTGGGCCACCTTGAAATGATAGGCTTCAATCCCACCTTCAACAAGGATTTTCCAATTACAGTTGATAGTGCGTGTTTCACTGTGTGCGACCGTGTGATCGCTCATTTTAAGCCAGTGAAAATCATCCTGTAGCGGGGCGATATAAGCTTTCGTATCGAAGGTGGAATCTGGGTCGGCAATCACCCAAATCAGGCCAAGGTCTTCCAGAACAGGCAATCGAACAAGCCCCTTGGTGGATTTGTCGAGGTCGGGAAACCCTTGCCTTTGGTGCGGGACACCTTTCAGCTTACCTTGATTATCCCACGTCCATGCGTGATACGGGCAGCTGAATGCACGTTTGCAGCCGGTATCTTCGCTTTCAATTTTGGCGCCGCGATGCCTGCAAACATTCAGGAATGCATGAACCTGCATGTCTTTGTCTCGTGTGAGAAGGGCAGGCAGGCCAGCGATATTGAGCGTCTTGAAGCTACCGGCCTCAGTAAGCTCGCAGGAATGCGCTGCTATCTGGGGTATGCGCTTGAAAATTCGCTGGTTTTCGTTCTCAAACCTTTGCGGATCGAAATAGATATCTACTGGGTACGTGTGAACAGTATCATCCAGAAAAAACGATTTGACCTCTGCTAATCCATGAAGCTCTTCGATAATTCTGATTTCTGTCTGACGGTCCATTATGAATTCCCTATCAAATACAACTTACCGACTGGTAAGTTTTTACTTTACGGTTGGTAAGTTGTCAAGCTTGTGTTAGGCAGAAGCTATGGTAAAGCAGACAAATTCAGCAAAAGACAAATTCATTGATAAGGCGTTGGAGCTATTCTCTGAGCGTGGTTTTGAGGCCGTTTCCCTTAATGATATCGCGAGCGAGCTTGGGCTTACGAAACAGTCGATACTATATCATTTTAAAACCAAAGAAGCCTTATATGCCGCTGTGTTAGAGGGGCTTGCAGATCGGTTTGGCCTTATTATGGATCAGGTTGAAAGTATGCCAATTGCTGGGGACGAAAAATGGTCGCTTCTGCTCTCTGCATTATATGATTATATGCAAACAGGGATATCGGATGCCCGTTTGATCATGCGTGAACTCCTTGATAACGAGGAAAGGGCAGCGGCTAGCCATAAATGGTATCTGCGTGATTTTTTAAATCAAAGCACAGTCTATATTGCCCAAACGGAAAAATGGAAGAATGCGCCCACAGGTGAACAGCGTGCTGCGGTCTATCAGGCAATTGGCGCTATTAATTATCTGGCGATATCGGGTGCAACGCTTTCTGCAATATGGGGGGCAGAAGACTTGGCGGATTTGAAAAAAGTATATTTGGACACTTTAATCGATAGACACACTTAGGTTTGTCGAATACTCAAGGTTCAGAAACATTGGAAAATAAACCACTTAAAGCAAGTAGGTGTTGAGTTACATGAGCATTACAATTTTCGGTATTAAAAACTGCGATACAGTTAAAAAAGCCCGTAAGTGGCTGGAGGCAGAGGGCATTGAGCATACATTTCATGATTTCCGCAAAGATGGCTTAACCGAGGGTATGGTATCTGCGTTTGTTGACGCGCTCGGCTGGGAGGCAGTTTTAAATCGCCGTGGCACCACATGGCGCAAGCTACCTGAAAGCGAAACAGACGGCGTTGATGAAGCGAAAGCAAAAACTTTATTGCTAGCCCATGATGCCCTTATTAAACGCCCAGTTTGGAAAAAGGGTGATGACTACCGTCTTGGTTTTGCCGCGAAGGATATGGAAACAATCACCGACTGGGTTAAAAGCTAATCATATTTGGGAAAGAGGCAATCATGCGAATACCGATTTATCAGGTTGATGCGTTCACCGATAAGCCATTTGGTGGTAACCCAGCAGCTGTGTGCCCACTCGTGGCCTTTCCAAGCGATGAATTACTGCAAAAAATAGCGATTGAAAATAACCTCTCTGAAACTGCTTATTTGGTTCGACTGGACGGGGATGAAGCGGACTTTCATTTGCGTTGGTTTACGCCGGGCACGGAAGTAACGCTTTGCGGGCATGCAACGCTCGCGAGCGCTCATACGGTTTTTAATCATTTGGCGTCAGAGCTGGATCAGGTGCGGTTTCAAACGCTCTCGGGTATTCTAACGGTCGATAGGGCCGAGCATGGTTTTACGATGGATTTCCCTGCGATTTCCTGTCAGCTTATGGAAACACCGTCGGGCCTTGGGACTGCCCTTGGTGCTGAACCTGCTCAGGTTTTCAAACCCGACGCCATCTATGAAGGTGCAGACCGCGATTTATTGATTGTGTATCCAAGAGAGCAAGCCGTGGCTGACCTTGCACCCAATATGGAAGCATTGAAGGCATTTGCACCCTATGGCTTTGTTTGCACAGCCAAGGCAGATAATCCTGATATTGATTTTGTGTCGCGTTGCTTTTTCCCCAATCATGGAATTGGCGAAGATCCGGTAACGGGTTCAGCGCATTCGCTGTCTGCGCCATACTGGGCGCAGACACTTGGTAAAAATAGATTGCAGGCATGCCAAATATCTGCGCGCAGGGGGGATCTTCTTTTGGAATTGAAAGGCGATCGTTTGAATATTACTGGGCAGGCAGTGGAAGTAATGCAGGGCACAATTTCCCTGTAATCAAACGCTGAATTCAAAGCCTAAATTCATACCATTATAAAATCTTAAATAATTTCCGAACCTTTTCTTCGCGTCTACCGTCTATAGTATGAGTAAAAGGAAAGGGTTCTATGGCAACTGCGCCTGAAAATAGCCGTACCGCTGAAAAGATATTGGTTCTTAAAGCGCAAACGGGTGACGTGAAAGCGTTTGAGGTGCTTTACCGTGCTTACCTGCCTTCGCTTGTTGGTTTCGCGCGCCGCTTAAGCGGCGATGATCACATGGCTGAGGATGCGGTTCAGGATGCATGGATAACCATCAGCAAAACCATCAATCGCTTAAAGGAACCCGAAAAGTTCCGGGCATGGGTCTTTAAAACGGTTCGGTGGCGCCTCATCGACCTCGCACGCCGAAAGGGCAAAGGCCTTGTTTCATTGGATGATGTTCAGGATGGTTTGGTAATACCTCATGATAGGGCAAGCATTGAAGCCCGTGACCTACGAACACTTATCAAGGCACTGCCAAGCGCAGAACAGGACGCTGTGTATCTCTTTTATCTGGAGGGGTTTTCGGTGAAGGAGATATCGGATGTCCTGAATGTGCCAATCGGAACGGTAAAATCACGGCTGAACCGGGCACGGACAAATCTGCGCGAAGCCTATATATATGACGAAAATAAATAATACCGGGTCACGACAGCCCAAAAAAGGAGAGAGATAATGACAAGTATTGATGAACGCATTAAAGCCGAGTTGGAAGCCGAAGCGAAAGAAATTGACGCGATGGTCGCAAGTGATGACGGCCTTCCAGGTATGCTTGCCAATAGTTTTAAGGGCGGTATGCGCCGCTGGGTTTGGCTGATCAACGTGGTGACATTTGCTATCACGATGGTGATGTTCTGGACTATCTATGAGTTCTGGTTCGCCCCTACGCTTGATGACCGCGTATTTTGGGGTATGTGGGTACTTTTGACCGCATTGATGCAAAGCATGGCGAAAATGTGGATGTTTAATGAAATGAACCGTCAGTCGCTCCTTCGCGAGATTAAAAGACTAGAGCTTGCACTTGAGCGATTAAGCGCTAAAATGCCTAATTAATCACTTATATTAATTAGGCATTGGATGAAAAATGACGTCGGTTTATGATTTTGAATGTGAACGCTTGAACGGTAACAAGCAAAGCCTTGATGATTATAAAGGCAAGGTCCTCTTGATCGTAAACACGGCGTCAAAATGCGGGTTTACACCGCAGTTTGAAGGGCTTGAGAAACTTTATGGTGACCTGAAGGAAAAGGGCCTTGAGATTTTGGGGTTCCCTTGCAATCAGTTCGGTAAGCAAGACCCGGGTACAAATGACGAGATCGGTGAGTTTTGCCAGATTAACTACGGTGTCAGCTTCCCCATGTTCGCAAAAATTGATGTGAACGGTGATGCTGAAGCGCCGTTATACACTCATCTCAAGAAGGAAAAACCGGGTGTAATGGGCACCAAAGGCATCAAATGGAATTTCACCAAATTCCTTGTGGACCGCGATGGTAAGGTGGTTAAGCGCTTTGCCCCCAATGATAAACCATCCAGTATCCGCGGTATTATTGAACGGTATCTTTAGGGATCGGATGATCTTCAAGGTAATCCTTGAATAAATGCGCTGAAAGGGCGAGGCCTTTGCCTTTCCCTTTTTTATGTTGAATAGCGGCGCTATTCAAAGCCACCACAGAATAGTTGCCATCTGCCTCATAAAGAATAGGGCTGCCGGAATCACCGGGCGCGAGCATACAATCATGGAACAGCAATGCCCCAATTTCGTGCTCGATCCTGCATGTGGGATTAGAGGTTTGCACATGCTGGCGCTGCTTGTGATAGCCAGATTGTAGGAAACGCTTATCAGTTTTGGATTTGGGTATCCCTATCAACGGCAAGGGTTTTATACTTAGGTTTTGTGTGAGGGTCAGAATGGCCCAGTCCCCTTCAATATTTCTATCATTAAGGGGCTGGTTTGGATCATAGCAACCTTTGGCGCGGATGCTGGCTATCCTGCCATGTGCGATAAAATCACCGCGGTCATAGCCTGCCAGGAAATGAAGTTCGTTCGGTAAGAACCAGCGTTTACGCGCCTTGAAATACAGGCAGTGGGCCGCTGTTAAAATATGCTTTGGTGTTATCAGGGTTGCGGTGCAGTGGCTGCGCCTATCGATCCCTGCGCCGTTCAAACGGCCAATCGCGGAAAATGGGTATTCGCGCGCATTTACCGTGATACGGTTCTCATCGAAATGTGCAATTGCCTTAGATTGTTGGTGGAATGGCTCTTCAGCTTTGGTGGGAATAACGATATCGTTCAAAGACAAAACCAGCGAAATAGAAATTATGCTATTCCGTATATGTTGCCCAACTTTCATGGTGTTTTAGCCAGCATATCTTTTAGCATATTGACCGTTCGTAAATTCCTGCCGGTGGCTTCAACGCCCAAGAGGCTTTCAAGCTTGGCGGCGAGTTTGGACCGCCCGATACCGTCTGGTGCATGAAGAAAAAAGGCTCTATTCGTTAGGGTGAAGTGTTCCGAAGGTGCGCACAGGGTCTTTATGCCATCCATGTCAGCATTTGTTGCTGGAGTTATTAGAAAATTGATGTGAACTGTTTTCGGATCAACATCTAATTCGTCATATGGGTTTTCGGCAATAATTTCTAAATAGGCTTCTGCGCTCAATATATGGATAGTAGGTCGAAACCCTTTCTCAGCTTCAATTCTGTCTTGAAGCTCGGTTTTTAGTGTATCAACACTATCACCTTCCCAGCCAAAAACAGCATTCCCGCTTTGGATGTAGGTTTGAATATCCCTGCATCCAGCGCTATCCATTATTGCCTTAAGGTCCTTCATTGGCAGCAAATTTTTACCGCCAACATTAATGCCACGAAAAAGAGCGATATAGTGTTTCATGCTATTCAGTATTTTCCGCAGCCTTCGCGTCGCTGACCATTTTACGAACATCGGCGCGTAGGGCCTCGGCGTCATAAACGATCCCATCCTTGATGGTCCATTTGATGCCGCCTACACGTTCAACCTCATTGGTTTTGTCGTTTAGACGCATGTGGCCAGTGCCATAAAGCACCTTCAGGTTATTGATAGGGTTCTCGTAAACAATCACCATGTCGGCGAGTTTGCCAACCTCGATGCTACCTAGCTCGTTATCCCGTCCAATCAGTTCAGCGCCGTTGAGTGTAGCGGATTTCATAACCTCAAGTGGATGAAAACCTGCTTCCTGTAACAGTTCCAGTTCACGGATATAGTCAAAACCAAACAGCTTGAAGATAAAGCCTGAATCGGACCCTGCGGTAACGCGGCCACCCCGATTTTTATAATCGTTTACGAAGGTCATCCACATTTCGAAATTATTTTTCCAATCGATTTCGTCCTTGGTTGTCCAGTCGAAATGGTAGGAGCCATGAAGGACACGGTTGGGCTGGAAAAATTCCCACACAGACGGCAGCGTGTATTCATTGTGCCAATCCGCGTTTCTTGCCCGCATGACGTCGCGGTTGGCCTCATAAATTGTGAAGGTCGGATCGAGGGTGAAATCAAGGCTCAAGAGCTCATCCATCACCTCGTTCCATTTATCGCTGCCGGGCTTTGCGGCTTGGCGCCACAGGCGGCCCGCTTCGCCGAAACGGTCTTGTTCATTCGCATAATTATAATCGAGCGGATAATCCTGCACTGTTCGGTCATCAAACAAGGCTTCGGGCAATCCGTACCAATGTTCCATAGAATTCAGGCCCCAGCGTGCGCTGGTTAGCACATTCACACGGGATACGGATAGTTGTGCGTGGTGAAAGGCCGTACGCAATTCCTGTTTTTTGGCTTCATCAAAGGCTGCTTCCAGAACCTTTGGATTGCCGCCAAAGAATTTGATCCCGTCAGCACCGCGCTTCTTAAGTCCCTTTACCCAATCGCGCGCTTGCTTGCCAGTTGCGAAATTTGTTGGGAACCCACAGTGTACCATTAGCCTTGGTGCTGTGATCTCATTCCTTGCTGACCTGCGTTTTTGACGGAGGGTGAAATCAGCACCCATACCGCAGGCCACCTCGCGGCTTGTGGTAATTCCGTGACCCATCCAAAGTTTGAAAATATAATCCATTGATGGCATGTCGCCCGTTAGTCCCCAAAGCGCGTTACCGATATGGCTATGGGCATCGATAAAACCGGGCAGGATGTAGGCGCCGTGCGCATCAATTTCATGGTCGCCCTTTTGGGGGCGTGCATTCTCATTAATCGGAACACCGGGGCTTCCCACCACATTAATCGACGTGATCTTGTTATCTTCAACGACAATATCGACAGGCCCAATTGGCGGTGCCCCCGTGCCGTCAATCAGATTTGCCCCCCTGATCACGAGACGCTTGAAGGGGCCTTGACTGATGCGACTTTCACGGGGGCTCGCTTCTTGTGGTAATTTCAGGCCCATCTCTGCGATGCGAGCTGCGCCTTCATCGCCTGGCAATATATCTTTGTCTTGTGCAAGTGTTGTTGTTGCAAGCGCGGAAGTAAGCGCAATTAATGAAACCCATTTTCTATATATTTTCATATCAACCCCGTTATGATACCCCTAAGAATAAGAAGTAGACCCAAATCCCATATGTTGGATTTTGAGGATTGAACCTTAATAAAGCAAGGGGAAACTACACTTATAGCGATATTATGCGGTGTTAGTTCAGGCTTGGGGCTTTGTGGGAAGAAAAGGGAATGGCTGGAACGTCAAAAGAGTTACCGAATTTTACCTCGAGGATAGCGTTTATCCTTGTTACGGCTGGTGCTGCTGTGGGGCTAGGGAATGTATGGGGTTTCCCATATGTTGCAGGCAAAAATGGCGGCGGCGGTTTTATGTTGATTTATCTGCTTGCGCTTACGTTCGTTGCAACGCCTGTATTGATGGCTGAACTTTTGCTTGGACGTATGGGGCGTGCAAGCCCGCCAACCGCGATGAGAAAACTTCAGCTAGAGGCCAGAAGGCCGGAGCCATGGTCTGTTATTATGTGGGCCGGCCTTGTTGGAAGCATCTTAATTTTGAGCTTCTATTCTGTAATCGCGGGGCAAGCGCTTTTTTACGGTTTTGAAGCAATGGTAGAGAGTTTCCATGGTTGGACATCCGAAGAGATAATCGCATTTGATGCTGGTTATAAATCAGATATTGTTTTAATGGCCTTTTGGTCTGCAGTGTTTGTTGGCTTAACAGCGCTTATTGTCTCCGCAGATGTTACAAAAGGTATTGAGCTCGCTGGTAAATGGCTAACACCAGTGCTGTTCGTCTTGCTTGTTATCATTGTTGTTTATTCGTCTATATACGGTGATATGCCAGCGGCATTAAATTTTCTGTTTGGTTTCGATCATTTGGTTTTAACGCCTGGTGTTTTCTTGGAAGCCGTGGGGCAGGCCTTCTTTACGATTTCTGTTGGGGTAGGCGGTATCATGATGTACGGCGCCTATATGGGGAATAATGTTAACCTTCCGAAAGCTGTTACCTGGATAGTGTTGATGGACCTGGGGGTTGCTATATTGGCCGGCCTGGCAATATTTCCGCTTGTATTTGGTGAAGGGGTTGATGCCGCAGCGGGACCCGGATTGATTTTTATTACTTTGCCAATTGTTTTTGCAAAAATTACTGGCGGCGGCATTATTTCTGTATTGTTTTTTGTGCTGCTGGCTTTCGCCGCGATTACGTCCTCCATATCCTTATTATCGCCAACTGTTGCGAGGCTTGAGGAAGCAGGCTGGAAGCGTGCTCATGCGGCTTGGGTTATGTCGATAATTGCGTTTTTCTTAAGCTTTCTGACGGTTCTTTCATTCAACGAATGGTCGGAATTTTACCCCTTGGCCTTCCTTGGCTTTGATGGGTTAACTGCATTTAGCCTGATACGAGAAGGGGTTAGTAATATCCTACTTCCACTTGTTGGTGTTGCATGTGCCA
Source organism: Kordiimonas sp. SCSIO 12610 (assembly GCF_024398015.1). Taxonomy (GTDB): domain Bacteria; phylum Pseudomonadota; class Alphaproteobacteria; order Sphingomonadales; family Kordiimonadaceae; genus CANLMI01. The sequence goes on along the minus strand of NZ_CP073747.1, from coordinate 2,512,546 downwards.
TTATTGTTGGTTGGCGTATCAAGAAAGAGAGAATAATGGCGGCCTTGCCCATGCAGGAAACCAAATTATTTCAAGTATGGTATTTCTGCCTGCGGTTTATCGTGCCAATGGCCATAACGGCCTTATTTATTAATGCAGTTTTTGGAGGGTAAATCCTGATGCATCCAATCTATCAATCCCCTGATTTTGTGGAAACTAACGGTGTTGAACTTGCGGTATATCGGCACGGACCGGATCATAAAGCGACGGATAAGCCAGCGATTTTTTTTCTTCATGGTTTTCCTGAAATTGCTTACAGCTGGCGCGCACAGATGGAAGCGTTAGGCGATGCTGGGTATCCGGTTTTTGCACCTGATCAACGAGGATATGGTAGGTCGGATAAGCCTGAAGGTGTTGAGAATTATACAATGGCACATCTTATAGGTGACCTGGAAGGACTATTGGATCATTATGGGATTGAGCAGGTTGTGTTCGTTGGCCATGACTGGGGTGCGATTATATTATGGTCGCTTCCGCTCTACATAAATGACCGAATCCTCGGCCTCGGGGGATTAAATGTCGCTCATGTCGCTCATTACCGCGATGATCCGATCAAACTGTTTCGGGGTAAATTTGGCCCTGACATGTATATTGTTCGCTTTCAGGAGGAAGGGGCTTGCGAACCGATATTAGAGGCTGATGTTAGGGAAACTGTGCGTTTCTTCATGCGTGCACCTGGTGGCAAGCGCGATGCCGACCGTAAACCATCGAAGCAAACAGAAAGCCTCGATATGCTTGGTATGCTTCAAAAAGGCGAAGAGCACTGGGGCGGTAATCTATTGCTGGGTGAAGATGAAATGCAAATTTATATTGATGCCTTTGAGGCTGGTGGTTACACAGCCCCCTTACATTGGTACCGAAACATGGGGAATAATTGGCTCGCAGAAAAGAAACACTTAATAGATGGTGTTTTACCTGTTATTGAAAAACCAAGTCTCATGATCACAGCGGATATGGACCGCGCTTGCCCCCCTTATTTAGCAAAAGGAATGGAAGAACGCGTGACCCCGCTAACAATGGTGCATCTTGAAAATTGCGGCCATTGGAGCCAACAACAAATGCCCGATGCTGTAAACGGTGCAATTATAGAGTGGTTAGAAGAGCATTTTAAATAATGTCAGCTTCGATATTTTTTGAGGCCTTTATCATTTCGCTAGGGCTTCTGACGGCGATTGGGCCACAAAATGCGTATGTCCTCAGGCAAGGGCTGAGGCATCGCCATGTCTTTGCGGTTACGACAACAACCTTTCTTTCAGACACAATCATGATTTGTTTAGGGGTTTTGGGTGTTGGCATAACGCTTCAGAAATTTCCTTTGTTTTCAACAATTTTAGGGTGGGGCGGTGTCCTGTTTTTAGTTTGGTTTGCATTGATGAGTGTGAGGCGCGCGCTGAGCCCAGAGGTGGTTGACCAGAATATGATGGATGAGGCAGCAGGCAATGCAGCCGGACAGACTGTGAAGGTTGCTATTTTGCATGCTCTCGCATTTGCGTGGTTAAATCCATGGGCCTATGTGGATACAATGGCATTGCTGGGCGGTGTTAGCAGTAAATACCCATTTGGCGGCGGGAAAATTTCGTTTCTTCTTGGTGCCGTAGCGGCATCAGCAATCTGGTTTTATGGGCTTGCTATGGGGGCGAAAAAAATGGCGCCTCTATTTGCCAAAAAAGTTACCTGGCAGATACTTGATAGTTTAATTGCAATCATTATGTTGGCTATATCCATCACACTTGCAGTGCATCTTTTGCAGGGGTGAGGAATATTATTATCATTATTTTGGAGGCATTTCATGCAGCTCTTCGGTTTAAACCTATCCCCCTTTTATGAGCGTGTTGTTATTGGTCTTGAGCTTAAGGGCGCAAGTGACAAAGTTGAATTTGGCGGCTTGCCGCATGCGTTTGGTACGCCAGAAATCATGGCTGCAAGCCCAACGGGAAAAATTCCATATTTTGTTACCGATAGCGGTGATGTATTAATCGAAGGGCAGGTTATCCTCGAATATGTGGACGGTGTTCTAGATGGTCCTGATTTGTTGCCTGAAGATAGTGATGCGGCTGCGAACGCAAAATTACTTGCACGTATTTACGACATGTATGTCATTCCTGCACTTGGGCCAGTTTTGATGGCGCTTATTTTCCAGAAAAGAAATGATGAGGCGATCGAAAACGCAATGAAAGAAGCCTTGCCTAAGGCTCTTGACCTTCTTAACACATGTATGAGCAAGGTTGGTACACGTGCTGTTGGTGACGATTGGACAATTGCAGATGCTGCGCTTATCCCAATGGTGTTCCAATTGGATGTGTTTGCACGCCAGTTTGGTTACACTGGTTTTGGCGACCGTGCTAATATCAATGCCTGGTGGGATAGTATTAAAGATACGGACACAGTTAAAAATAGCCATGAGCGCATGATGACTGTTCTTAAGAAAATGCAGGCAAACGCAGGCTAATAAATTATAGTAAGCCACTGTTTGATCACATTTTTGAGCAGTGGCTTGCATTTTTGATCGCTCTCCATTTATCGTGTGGAATACATGGGGGTGATAGTAGGGGGAAATAAATGGCAAACTATACAGGTAGCTGCCTTTGTGGAGCCATTACCGCTGAAATTATTGCAGAGCCTAAGTGGGTTGGAAACTGCCATTGCCCAAGTTGTCGCCGTGTGTCGGGTGCTGCATTTGCTACATACGCTGGTTTTGATGCGGCCGCAGTTAAGTTTTCAGGCGATACTCCCAATACTCATAAATCAAGTCCCGGTGCCATAAGGCATTTCTGTAACGAGTGCGGAAGCTCGATCGCATTTGAAGGGGAAGCATGGCCTGAGGAAATCCACCTGCATATCGGGTTTATAAAGGAAGCAGACAGCCTGAAGCCAGAAACGCACGTGTACACTAAAACCAAACTTGAATGGCTGCATATCGATGAAGACGGCCTGCCTAAGTTTGATAAATTTTCTGATCAATAGTTAAATTGAACAATTTCCTTTATTGATGATCTGCTATTGCACGTCTCTGCTTGCTCGATGCTGTTTTCTCCTGTAACACATGGCATAATTTCGCGGTGGATCACCGACGTACACTTCAAAACAGACTATATAAGGACAAACTATCGATGGCCGCTTATCAATATGTTTATCAGATGCAGCGCCTTACCAAATCTTATCCGGGTGGTAAGCAAATTCTAAACGGCGTTTCTCTGAACTTTTTACCAGATGCCAAAATTGCAATTATCGGCCAGAACGGTGCTGGTAAATCAACCTTGATGAAAATCATGGCGGGGTATGATCCTGAGTTTGGCGGTGAAGCGTGGGCTGCTGACGGTGTGCGTGTTGGATACTTACCGCAAGAACCGGAACTCGATGAAAACCTGGATGTTATGGGTAATGTCATGCTCGGCCTTGCAAAAATGCAATCGGTTGTTGATGAATTTAATCAGGTTGCTGGCGATTACGGCATGGACCCCGAAAATATGGATTTGCTCACTAAAATGGGTGAATTGCAGGAACAGATTGATGCTGCTGACGCATGGGACCTTCAGGGGCAGGCTGAGGTTGCTATGGATGCACTTCGTTGTCCACCAGGTGACTGGTCAGTTGATAAACTTTCTGGCGGTGAAAAACGCCGTGTTGCACTTTGTAAGCTTTTGCTTGAAAAGCCTGAAATGCTACTTCTCGATGAGCCAACCAATCACCTCGATGCCGAAACAGTTGCATGGTTAGAGCGATATCTACAGAATTATAAAGGCTGTGTAATCCTGGTTACGCACGATCGCTATTTCCTCGATAATGTTGTTGGCTGGGTTTTAGAGCTTGATCGTGGTCAGGGTATCCCATTTGAAGGGAATTACTCTGCTTGGCTAGAGGCAAAATCCAAGCGTATGGCGCAGGAAGAGCGTACTGAAAAGTCTCGTCAGAAGGCGTTGGATGCGGAACTACAGTGGATCAGACAAAGCCCGAAAGCGCGCCAGGCCAAATCAAAAGCACGTATTAAAGCATATGACGAGCTTCTTAACGCTAGTAAGGAGTTTGCATCGGGCCCGGCGCAGATTAAAATTCAACCACCAGAGCGTCTGGGCGGTAAGGTTATCGAAGCGCGGGGTATTAGCAAGGCGTTTGGTGATAAGTTACTCTTTGAAAACCTAGAATTTTCGCTTCCGCCGGGTGGTATCGTTGGTGTTATCGGGCCGAACGGTGCTGGTAAAACAACATTGTTTAAGATGATCACAGGTCAGGAAACACCTGATGCTGGTGAAATGGAAGTTGGTGATACTGTCCAGCTTGGATATGTAGACCAGTCGCGCGATGCACTTGACCCCAATAAAAATGTTTGGGAAGAAGTGTCTGGCGGCCATGATATTTTCTATTTCGGTAAAAGCGAAGTGAATACCCGTGCCTACGTTGGTGCCTTTAACTTTAAAGGAACTGATCAGCAGAAAAAAGTTGGCCTTTTGTCAGGCGGTGAACGTAACCGCGTGCATCTGGCTAAAATGTTGAAAGAAGGCGGCAATGTTCTTCTGCTTGACGAACCAACCAACGACCTTGATGTGGAAACGCTCTCTGCACTCGAGGAAGCGTTAGAAAACTTTGCAGGCTGCGCTGTCGTGATCAGCCACGATCGCTTCTTCCTTGACCGCATAGCGACGCATATCCTTGCCTTCGAAGGGGACAGTCATGTGGAGTGGTTTGAAGGAAACTATGCTGATTATGAAGAAGATAAGAAACGCCGACTTGGTGCAGATGCGGATCAACCGCATCGGATTAAATTCCGTAAGTTTGAACGTTAAGTCTTCGGGTGTTAAAAAGAAAAAGGAGCCATTAGGCTCCTTTTTTGATGGAATGACGATTGTAAATCTACTTACTCATCGTCCTCTAATGCGTCAAAAAGGTCGTCTTCTTCCGATGTGTCTCGTTTTCCATTTCTAATTTGGAAATCACGTTGCTGCCTGTATGCCGCGCGCGCAAACGCATATGGATCATTTTCTTCATATAAAGATTCGATAGTTGAATGTAACCTTGCCCGCGTATCAATAACCTCTAGGGAAAGTTTGGCAAGGAGCAGTCCTTTTTCATCCAGACGATCGATCCCGATGTTAACCGGCTCCGCTGTAAAATCACCGATTGTCCCAAATGCATCGCGGCCGTTTGATGGGCCCAGGAATGGTAGAACAAGATAAGGGCCATCGTTCACCCCCCAGACCGCAAGTGTTTGTCCAAAATCCTCGCGCTGATATTGGATACCCATTTTATCGGAAACTTTGAAAATTCCGGCTAAGCCCACTGTGGTATTTATAGTGAACCGTCCAAGGGTAGTTGCAGCACCATTAATATCGCCCTGTAATATATTGTTTACGAAGCTCCAAGGTTCGGTGAGGTTGCGGAATATGTTTGAAATTCCTTTCCTTGGAAGCTCTGGAACGATTGTCCTATATCCAACGGCAACTGGCCGTGTAACGGCTTTATCAACAACACGATTGAACTTCCAAATAGCACGGTTGGTATTTTCGTATGGATCATTCACATCTGTATTGCCAGTGCTTGCACAAGCGGCTGTCAGTGATAGGAGTGCAGCAGTTATTGCTGTTTTTAACAGTGAGTTTTTTTGCATTATAATCTCATTATTTTCTCAATTTCCGAAAACTAGACCTACTTTTAAAATATGTCATTATTTTTCTGGCACACACGGACTTCAATATTGTGTGTGGTCTGTAAAATGAAGGCGAATTGGAATTGTCAAAAATCTTGGTAATTATTCTTTACATATATAAAGAAATCTTTATATTAAGAATTCTTTATAGAAAGAGATGCTATGGATACATTACTTACAACACTTAGAGCCGCAGGGGAAGGTACCCGACTGCGTATTCTTGTATTGCTCGGTGAAGGTGAGTTGATGGTTGGGGAACTTGTTCAAATTCTTGAGCAAAGCCAGCCCAGAGTATCCCGGCACCTTAAACTCTTAAGCGATGCAGGTTTAATTGATCGCTTGCAAGAGGGCACACAAGTTTTTTATCGACTGTCCGATCGTAAGATCGCTAAACAGTTTGTAAATTTTGCTTTCAATTTTGTTGATAGAGATAGTGAGGCGCTTGCGTCTGATGCTCGTGCAGCAAACTATATCCGGTCGCAGCGGTTTGAGCGAGCGCAGGCGTATTTTAAAGACAATGCAGATAGTTGGAATGAAATCCGCTCTTTGTATGTTTCCGAAGCGGAGGTTGAGGCCGCGTTGCTCGCGATGGTTGGTAGTCGAAAAGGGCTCGACATATTGGATGTAGGAACTGGAACGGGACGGATGCTTGAACTTTTCTCTCCGCTCGCGAGTTCTGCACTGGGGATTGATGTGTCGAGGGAAATGCTTGCAGTTGCCCGAAGTCAGCTGGCAGCAAAGCAATTGAACAACTGCCATGTGCAACTGGGGGATATGTATGATCTTCCGGTAAAGCCAGATAGCAAAGACCTGATCATATTCCATCAGGTACTTCATTATGCAGAGCAACCGCAAAAAGCTATCGCAGAGGCAGCAAAATCACTGAAGCAGGATGGTAAACTAATCATTGTTGATTTTGCCCCACATGACCGTGAATTTTTGCGTGATCAGCATGCTCATCGACGCTTGGGCTTTGCTGAGCAAGAAATGACAGGTTGGGCTGAGAAAGCAGATATCAAAGCAACCGATGTCAAATACCTGGATGGCGGCGAGTTAACAATCGTGCTCTGGTGTTTTGAAAAATAGATAATTTGTATTCCAGTATGAAATAGTAAACAGGCATAATCCAATGCAAACAATAAAAAAACCAATTGATACAATGGCTTCAGGGTCACTTTTGTCTGATATGGCTGGTGATGTGAATGTTTCCTTTGAATTTTTCCCACCAAAAACTGAGAAGATGGAAGAAACACTCTGGCATTCGATCAAAACATTGGAAACACTTAATCCAAGTTTTGTGTCTGTTACATACGGTGCTGGCGGTTCGACAAGAGAGCGAACCCATAAAACTGTAAAGCGGTTGCTCGATGAAACGAGCTTGCCGCCAGCTGCGCACCTGACTTGTGTAAGTGCGACAAAGTCAGAAGTGAATGAAATTATCGAGAATTACCATGAAGCAGGGGTGCGCCACATTGTTGCCTTGCGCGGTGATCCACCGACCATTGGTAAGCCCTATGGCGCTCATCCTGGGGGATACGAAAATGCGGCTGAATTGGTTGGCGGCATTCGAGAAATTTCCAATGATTTTGAAATCTCGGTGGCAGCGTATCCGGAACAACACCCCGATAGCCCAAACTTGGCAGCAGACCTTGAAAACTTGAAGCGCAAAGTTGATGCCGGTGCAACACGTGCTATAACGCAATTCTTTTTTGAGCCTGATAGCTATTTCCGCTTCCTTGATCATTGCAGATCATATGGAATTAACGTCCCGATTATCCCGGGAATTTTGCCTGTGACAAATTTTAATACGTTGAAATCCTTTGCGGGCGCTTGTGGTACAAGTATTCCAACATGGCTGCATAAAGTTTTTGAAGGACTGGATGACAGGCCCCAGACCCGCAGTCTTGTCGCTGCTACCGTCGCGGGTGAGATGTGTAAGCGGCTTTACGCCGGCGGCGTCCGTGACTTTCATTTTTATACCCTAAATCGTGCTGAACTGACCTATGCCATATGCCATATGCTTGGCTTGCGCCCATCGAGCCCGGAGGAATCGAATTAATGTTTGATATTCAGGAAAAATTAGAGAAAATAGCGTCTGAGCGTATTCTGATTATCGACGGTGCTATGGGGACAATGATCCAGAAAGAGGGCCTTGAAGAAGCGGATTATCGCGGTGAGAGGTTTGCTGATTGGCCAAGTGACCTTAAAGGTAACAATGATCTTCTCGTGATCACGAAACCAGATGTGATTGCTAAAATTCACGGCGAGTTTCTATCGGCTGGCGCTGATATCATCGAAACAGATACGTTTAACGCAACACGCATATCGATGGCCGATTATGATATGCAGGAATATGCCCGCGAAATTAATGTTGCGGGGGCCGCGCTCGCGCGCCGTGTCGCGGACGAATGGACCGCAAAAACGCCGGATAAACCGCGCTTTGTTGCAGGATCAATTGGCCCAATGAACCAATCGCTTTCAGTTTCCCCCGATGTGAATAATCCGGGTTACAGGTCCGTTAGTTTTGACGATGTGAAAGACGCCTACAAAGAACAGATCAGTGGTTTGATGGAAGGCGGGATTGATATTGTCCTTATTGAAACGGTGTTTGACACACTTAACGCGAAGGCCGCTATTTTCGCAGCTGAAGAAGTGTTTGAGGATATTGGCTACCGATTACCCGTTATGATGTCGTGCACCGTTACTGATATGTCGGGCCGGAACTTGTCAGGCCAAACAATAGAAGCTTTCTGGCATAGTGTGCGCCATGTGAAGCCATTTTCCGCAGGGCTAAACTGCGCATTTGGTGCAGATCTTTTGCGCCCGCACGCGGTAACGATTGCGGCGATTGCGGATACCAATGTTTGTGTGTTTCCAAACGCAGGCCTTCCGAATGAAATGGGTGAATATGATGAAACGCCTGAAACCATGGCTGGGCATTTGAAAGAATGGGCGGACGAAGGGCTGCTGAACATTGTCGGTGGTTGCTGCGGGACAACACCAGATCATATCCGTGCGATCTCAGAGGCGATTAAAGGTGTTAAACCCCGAACTGTTCCCATCATTGAGCCTGTTATGAAATTATCCGGCATTGATCCTGTTCAAATTGCAAACCTTGAGCCCATAACTGCCAGCGCTGCGCCAGCCGAGTAAAGATTATGACCAAACCTATCGCACAGTTTATCAATGTTGGCGAACGCACGAACGTTGCGGGTTCAGCCAAGTTCAAGAAGCTGATCTTTGAAGAAAATTATGAGGAAGCGATTTCGGTCGCCCGCCATCAGGTTGAAGGCGGGGCGCAGATCATCGACATCAATATGGACGATGCGATGTTGGATGCAGAAGCCGCGATGGAAAAATTCCTGAAATTGATTGCCGCAGAGCCAGATATCGCCCGTGTGCCTGTGATGATCGATAGCTCAAAATGGACTGTGATCGAGGCAGGCCTTAAGTGCGTGCAGGGTAAAGCCGTTGTAAATTCCATCAGCCTTAAGGAAGGTGAAGAGCCTTTCGTTGCTCAGGCGAAACAAATTATGCGATACGGCGCCGCTGTTGTTGTGATGGCATTTGATGAAGACGGGCAGGCCGATAGCATCGACCGTAAGTTCGAAATTTGTAAGCGCAGCTATGATGTGCTCGTGAACAAGGTTGGATTTCCGCCCGAGGATATCATCTTTGACCCAAATATTTTTGCAGTGGCTACAGGAATTGAAGAGCACAATAATTACGGCGTTGATTTTATTGAGGCAACACGCCTCATTAAAACCCATTTGCCGTATGCAAAGGTGTCGGGCGGGGTATCCAATATTTCCTTCTCTTTTCGCGGCAATAACCCTGTTCGCGAGGCCATGCACAGCGTGTTTTTGTATCACGCCATTCAGGCCGGTATGGATATGGGGATTGTGAACGCGGGGCAGTTAACCGTTTATTCCGATATTCCGGCTGACTTGAAGGAACGTGTAGAGGATGTGATCCTGAACCGAAGGTCAGACGCAACCGAACGCCTGCTTGATGTTGCCGATGAATATAAAGGGCAGGGCGGTACCAAACGTGTCGAAGACCTCTCATGGCGCGAAGCACCAGTTGAGAAGCGGATTGAGCATGCGCTTGTGAAGGGGATCGCCGATTATATCATTGAAGATACAGAGGAAGTTCGCCAGAAATTTGATCGCCCTATTCAGGTGATCGAAGGGCCGTTGATGGACGGTATGAATACCGTTGGTGACTTGTTTGGTTCCGGACAGATGTTCCTGCCGCAAGTGGTTAAGTCCGCGCGGGTGATGAAACAATCCGTTGCTTACCTTCAGCCCTATATCGAGGCCGAGAAGGAAGAGGGTGCCAAGGCAAAGGGCAAGATTGTCATGGCAACCGTGAAGGGCGATGTGCATGACATCGGTAAAAACATCGTCGGTGTTGTTCTCCAATGTAACAATTACGAAGTGATCGACCTCGGTGTGATGGTACCGTGGGCTGATATCCTGAAGGCTGCAAACGATCATGATGCAGATATAATTGGCCTATCAGGTCTTATCACCCCGTCTTTGGATGAAATGGTAACGGTTGCAGGCGAAATGGAGCGAAAGGGCATGCAAATGCCGCTCTTAATCGGCGGTGCGACCACAAGCCGTGTGCACACAGCCGTTAAAATCGCGCCGAATTATTCGGGGCCAGCAATTCATGTCTTGGATGCATCGCGTGCGGTTGGTGTGGCAAGCACCTTGATGTCCACTGACCTAAGTGATGGGTATGTCAGCGATATTAAGGCCGAGTATCATGATATTCGGGAAAAGCGCCTCGCAAAACCGAAGGCTGATCGTTTGGTAACAATAGAGGCCGCACGTGCGAACGCGGCCCAGCTTGATTTTAATGACCATACCCCAACCGAACCACAGTTTACGGGAACCAAGGTGTTTGCTGATTATCCGCTGGAGCGCCTCGTGGAGCGCATTGACTGGACACCGTTTTTCCGTACATGGGAACTTGCTGGCAAATATCCGCAAATCCTGGATGATGAGGTCGTGGGCGAAAGCGCGCGTAGCTTGTTTAAGGACGCGCAGGCGATGCTCAAGCAGATTGTGGATGAAAAGTGGTTAACAGCAAAGGGCGTTATTGGTTTCTGGCCTGCTGCACGCGACGGCGATGATATCATCCTGTACGGCGAAAGTGGGGGCGATAACATCAAGGGTACGATCCATTGTTTGCGCCAACAGATTGAAAAACGTGAGGGCCGCACGAATGATTGTCTCGCGGATTTCATCAGCCCCGTTGACGGCAAATCCGATTGGATGGGTGGATTTGTGGTCACGGCTGGCCACGGTATTGACGAGCATGTAGCGCGCTTTAAGGCAGCGCACGATGATTATAATGAAATTATGGTCAAGGCACTTGCGGACCGGCTAGCGGAAGCGTTTGCAGAACATATGCACGAGCGCGTGCGTAAGGAATTCTGGGGCTATGCGGCGGATGAAGCACTGGATAATGAAGAGATTATCAAGGAACGCTATAAAGGCATTCGCCCTGCGCCCGGTTACCCCGCGTGCCCCGACCATTCGGAAAAACCAGCGCTGTTTAACCTTTTAAACGCGCAGGAAAATACGGGTGTGGAGCTGACGGAAAGTTTTGCCATGACCCCAACCGCCGCCGTTTCTGGCTATTATTTCAGCCACCCGAAGGCGAAATATTTTGGCGTTGGAAAGGTGAACAGGGATCAGGTAGAGGATTATGCCAAACGCCGCGGTGTTACGATCGAACAGGCCGAGAAATGGCTCAGTCCGAATTTGGGGTATTGAGCTAGTTCTTCTCAAACTGCTAATATAAACAAATAGAGATTTAGTTATTGTTCTGGTCTCTATGCGTTTCAACCAAGAAGACTGATAAAGTTGAGGCAGCTCCAACTGCTAATTTTGCATGACGTGAAGTTAGGCCTCTTGTTTGTCCGGCTTTTCCATGACCAGTACCATATTTATTTCTAAGTTCAGCAATTCCGTATGCAACCGTAGCCAAGTTGCTCAAAAGTTTTCTAATTGAATCTGCCGCTTTTGTAGCGTCTGGAATATCATTAGGTGTCAGTTTTAATTCCCTGACTGTTGTTTTGACTAGTTTTGGAAGGTCGTCTCCATTGCCGAGGTTTATTTCTCGTTCTTGAAGAATTGTTTTGCAGCAAGATTCGATTAATTCCTTAGCTGTTCCGATGGCAAGACTTGGATCATTATGTACAGCCGCTTCCATTCGTGTTATTTGCTGTGTAACATAAACCAAATCTGTTGCACTCAGAGTATCTTTTGCTGCCGATAAAGCAGGTATCGTTGATGTCCCGATGTTTCTGCCTATGTAAATTGGCTTTCCTGAAATTCTGGCTCTTTCAGCGATTTCAAAACCATCATTAATTAAAATGTTATTGTAGATAGTTACAAGTTTCTGAGATGAAGTTACATCAGGTCTAACAACTGGATGAACAGTTTCTGCTAGGAACTTTAGTAATATTTCATCGTCACCATTCATCAGTGCAAATCGACGATCGTTGAATATCCAATGATCTTCCCAATCTGAATTGTTGACCCTATGTTGGAAAATATCTCCTTCAGCATCAGAGTACCTATAATCGGTTGAAGGTATTTGTTTCAAATTATACAAACGGGATAAAAATTCGGTTTCATCGAGCGAACCTGACCAATTGACTTGCTCGACAATCATTACATCAAACAAATCTCTTCGAGTTATTGGAGTTATTTTCATAATTTATGCTTATATTATTCAGACTACATTGAAGAAAAAGATATTAGATAAATCAAACAGGGGCGTAAATCATTTCAAGAGTAATTCCCAAAATACTTGTATCATTGAGTAAATTACCTAAAAATCTATAATGTGACATAAATATAAATGCAGGAGAAAATCATGGAATCCATCGACGTATATTGGTCCTTCAGGAGCCCATATTCCTATCTGGCGACGCCGGATTTGATGAAGCTGATGGAAGATTATGATGTATCGTTGCATTTGCGGGTTGTGTTGCCCGTGGCGCTTAGGGCCAAGAAAGCCTTATTTGATGCGTCCAACAAAAAGCCTGCGATGTATATTGTGATGGATAGCATGCGCCGCGCCGAGTATTTAGGCATGCCCATGCATTTCCCGCCAAAACCCGATCCCGTTAATCAGAACTATGAAACCTACGAGGTCGCGGAGGATCAATCGCTTATTCTACGCCTTGTGAAATTGGGCGTGGAGGCAGAACGCCGCGGCAAGGGCATTGCGTTCGCGAAGGAAATATCGCATCTCGTTTATGGCGGCACTGAAAACTGGGATCAAGGCGATCATTTGGCGCTTGCGACAGAAGCTGCGGGCTTGGACCTCGCGGATATGGACCGCGCGATCATGGACGGCGATCATATGGATGAAATCGAGCGCAACCATGAAACCCTTGAGCAAGCAGGGCATTGGGGCGTGCCGACAATGGTTGTACGCGGCGAACCCTTTTTCGGGCAGGACCGGATTGATACCCTTCGCTGGCGGCTAGATAAACTTGGCATCAAGCGCAAAAATTAAATTGAATAGCAGTTTGGCCGCGGCCATTTAGTCCTGATCCAATGTTCTTAAGGGGTGCATTCCCTCTACCATGCCCATGAAGGGGGGATAGATCGAATATCCAACCAGCGCCTGCATTGTGGGGGACAGGGCCCGGACTGTATCCTTGGATAATTCTAACAGGTAATTTTCCTGCTGCCGTAAATAGGCATCACAATATTGGTGGGTGATGGCAAAACGAGCGCTCTTTGATACGTTCATGCCGCCGCCGTGCCACGTGGTACCCAGAAAAAAGACAACAGAGCCCGCGGGCATAATGGCGGGGATTGCCTCACTGCGCTCAGGCATTTGATCATCGCCCCATGTATGGCTTTTGGGAACGATTACGGTTGCGCCGTTTTCTTCTGTAAAGTCATCGATTGCCCATACGGTTGCAGCACCCAGCGGTTGCCGCGGGCGGGGGATACGGTAAAACCCGTCATCCACATGTAAATCCTGTGCGTTTTCGCCGGGTAAGATGTTGATGATCTGACTTTGTGATAATAGGAAGCCGGGTTCAAAGAAACGATCCATCAAACCAAGGATACGCGGGTGTTCAGCCAGCATGTCAGTTGCACGGGTTTTGGAGAGCACATTATAAACCCGCTGGGTGCTGCGCCCCTCAAAACCGTTCCGACCTGTTTTATTAAGTAGGTCTAGGCATTCAGCTTTTATCGCCCTGCAAGCGTCTTTTGAAATCAGGTTTTCGATAATGACATAGCCGTCCCGCATCAGGGTTTCAAAGTCAGCATCGATCTCTGGGCCTTGGCGATCAGGCCCTGGTTTCAACTGCCGGTGCGTTTTAGCGTGATCGGTTGTGCGATAATTTCCTTGTTTCTCGCCTGGTGCCATGTGTTTTGTCCTGTTTTATGCTTTTTTATTCTTGCCTCTACTATTGTTATTCTTGTGCCTTTTGTTTCTGTAAGTCCTCAATCGGGATGTAATCAAAATCAAACTCGAAATGCCGTGGGCCGATTAACTCAATCCCTTTTTTACTGCGCCATTGTTTGGGGGCAGGAATACCGATAAGGGCAACCTTTTCACCAACCACATAACCACCATAACCGACGCCCAAGGTTGACTGGCCGCTAGCTGGGTCAAGATTATAAATATAATCAGGGGATATAGCGTCCAGTTTGTCATCGATCCAACCGACGATGTTTTCGTTTTTGACAAATAATTTGTAGGTGCGGCCCTTGTATTCATTTCGGCCTTCAAGTGTTGCCTCTACCCAGTTGAAACCCCTGTCGCCGCGCTCTTCTGCCTTGACGACAACACCGTCAAAAAGCTTATATCCGCTTGTGATAGTGACCAAGGCGTCAATAGGATCATGACCCTTTTGAACGGCTTCTCTGACTGTGCGGCCAAATAGTTCTGCCTCGGAGATACTGCCTTTAATTACCCCTTTTTCTAGCGTTTCACCCGACATAGGCGTCATGGTGATGTAGGCATCGCCGCCGCTTGCGACCGCAATTGCGCGGCTGATATCTTCTACGCGGTATTCGTCTACCGCGTGTTTGATAATAATCTGATCCCCCCAAGGTGTGATGATCGCTGTTGGCACCGATGCGATACCATTGATCCAGGGAATAGATTGCTGAACTTCGGGGACAGCACGGCCTGTAATGCCGCCGTCGAGCGTTGGTATATTCATATCAGCGCTCAGGAGGAGGGCAGCGGCAGTGGCACCCGCGGCTTCCGAGCGTACGAGCGCCGCCACAGTTTTTCCGGTATATTCACTGAATAGCTCAACAACAGCGCGCTCGGGGTTATCGAGCGTTCGCAGTCCCTGTTCTTTCGTCCGGTCAATCACATATTGCCACGGCCCGCCGCCGCCAATGCCCTGAACAGCAACGACCATGCCGTCCGTGGGGACATCCTTGACTTTGATTGTCTGGAAAACCTTGCCCGCCTTTAAGGCTGCCTTTACAGCCTTGATAGGTTCTGATGGGTCACAGTTACGCGTGGATTGGATACAAGAACCTACGAGAATATCGACGAGATTTTGTTCACTTAAGGTGCGGAGATTTTGGGAGGTTTCATCAGATACGGAGGGAGTGACCGACTGTATGACCATCATCAGGCATAGAATAATCTTTGCAGAATATTTGGATATGCGTGCATTCTTTGAGTATCGCAAAAGCAGCCTCCGTTATTGCTCAGACCAGCATGTCGCGCAAGATAGGCAACAGTGTCTTCATTGTAATAAGAGCACTCAGGACTGATTTTACTATCGGTTAATTACGGGAGGTGCGCAAGGTTGATCTTGATGGGGGGAAGCTAATGGATCGCTGTGTCTGGTATAAGCGCCGCCACCAACCGTAGTGACGGCGCGATAATTTCAAAGCTGTTAAACAAGCGCTGTTTCAAATAGCGCTAGTGTACGTGACCATGCTTTTTCCGCCTGATCTTTGTTATACACTGTTGAATCTGGTGGGCACCATCCATGAAGCGTGCCTTTATAGACCTCAATCTCGGCAGGAGTTCCTGCTTCTTTATATGCCGCGCGCAAAACATTTTTGGCATCAGGGAAGCGCTCGTCATCATTTTCTGCGATCGCGTGTAGTACGTGCGCGGGTGATTTCGGGATCAAAAGATGCGGGCTGTCTTCGCGGTCAGTGACCAAGCCACCACCATGGAAGGATGCTGCCGCCCCCACGCGTTCTGGCACCGCGCCGGCTGTACGCATAATAAGCGGTCCACCCATGCAGTATCCCATAGTACCAACTTTTTTCGATGTGTCCGTGCTGTCCTGTGCGTCCAAAAACTTGATATAGTGACGAGCGTCAGACATGCTTGCATCCTGCGTTAGTTTGCGCGCCATACCAATCAGGAACTTACGTGTGTCAGGGTCACGGAAGCTGGCATCTGGTCCAACAACCGGTGCTTTCGCATCACGGTAGAACGGGTTCACCACAAGAACGGAGTAACCTGCCATTGCGAGGCGCTTGCCCATCGCGCGGAACGCAGGGCGAAGGCCTTTGATATCTGGCCAGATCAGGACGCCTGGATGTGTCCCTTTTGATGGGCGTACAAAATAGCTATCGGATTGGCCGTCTTCCATATCAACGATGACATCGGACTCGGTAACGTCTTCTTCTGCCATTGCGGCTTTCGGGAACATAGCAGCCATGATTGCTGCTGCGCTCATCGATGTGAAGTCACGGCGATTCAGAAGGCCGCCGTTTTTTTCAAAAGTTTCGTTGTCGTTTTCTGTGAACTGATCACACATTGTACCCTCCTAAAATTCTGCCTAAAATTATGGGGGCACAATACATTGTGAGGGCAGGAATGCATATTCACGTCAGCGTGACAAAGCAACTCGCTTTACGCCAGGCCTTTGAACTTCCAGCGTAGCGTTTCCCCTGCGCGGTAAGGCATGATATCTTTGCCTGCTGCGTCCAGTCGTTCAGGCACCAGTGTTTCTTCACGTTTTAGAACTATTTTTTCCTTGTTCACTGGGAGGCCATAGAATTTAGGGCCGTTTAAGGATGCAAAGGCCTCTAACTTATCAAGCGCGTTTTCTTCCTCGAAAACACTTGCATAATTTTCTATGGCGTATGGGGCATTGAAAATACCAGCGCATCCGCACGCGCTTTCTTTGGCGTCAACGGTATGAGGGGCAGTATCTGTGCCCAGGAAAAACTTTTCTGAACCAGATGTTGCCGCTTTCCTAAGGGCGAGGCGGTGTTCTTCACGTTTTGCGATCGGTAGGCAATAATAATGTGGTCTGATGCCACCGTCGAAAATAGCATTTCTGTTAAATTCCAGGTGCTGAGGTGTTATCGTTGCGCCGATTGGCCCTGTTGACTCCATCACAAAATCAGCGGCGTTCGCAGTAGTGATATGCTCAAAGACAACTTTCAATTCAGGAAAAGCTTTGACGACCTTGCTCATCACGCGTTCGATAAAGACGGCTTCGCGGTCGAAGATATCAATCTCTTTATCCGTGACTTCGCCGTGCACTAATAGCGGCATACCAATTTCTTGCATCACTTCAAGAACAGAGAAAATATTTTCGATGTCGGTGACACCAAAACTAGAGTTTGTCGTGGCATTTGCCGGATATAGTTTACAGGCAGTGAGTACCCCGCTTTCAAAGCCTTTGCGTAGATCCTCGCCGTCAGTTGTGTTCGTGAGGTAACATGTCATCAAGGGTGTGAAATTATGCTCTGGCGATACGGCTGCGATTATTCGTTCACGATATTCATTTGCGAGCGCTGTCGTTGTAACAGGTGGCGCAAGGTTGGGCATAATAATCGCGCGTGCGAACTGGCGCGCTGTATAATTAGCAACAGACTTTAGCATGTCACCATCACGAAGGTGAGCATGCCAATCATCAGGGCGGGTTATGATGAGTTCTGTTGGGGTTTGATTATTAATGCCGGGTGCCATGGAACGCTCTTAATGTGGTTAATTGAATTTGAGCGTTCCTTTAGCATATTTATGAATTTTTGCACCAAAAATTACGTTAGAACACTTTTTACCCACGGCCCAAACGGCGAGCTGCCTAGCATTTCAATTTGCGCGTCAGCACTTGCCTGATTGATCTTTGTCTGCGGAATATAGGTTGGGTGCACCGGTCGGCGGAGCGGGCGTTCTCCCTTAGGCATCATAATGATTTCAGTAATATTGCGAGGAATGTCGATAGGATTGGTATTTCCTCCGCCGCCATCGGCTGTCATCCGCTCTATAAATGGTGCATAAGCCTTTTTCTGTTCTTCAGGCATACGCTCTAGCAGTTCTTTATTATAATTAACGCGCTTGCTCCAGATTTGTGTTGGGTATCCACCAGGTTCAATGATTGTTATATCGATGCCATATGGAACGAGCTCGTAAGCAAGTTGTTCGCTAAGTGCCTCAAGAGCAAATTTGGTCGCAGAATAGTGACCTGCGCTTGGAAGTATCACACGGCCGAGCTGTGATGAAATATTGAATATCTGACCACTTTGCGCTTTTCGCATTGATGGCAATAGTGCCCTTATCATTCGCTGCGGGCCAAAAACATTGGTGCTGAAGATGAGCTCGGTGGCCGCCATGTCTTGCACTTCAACCGGACCAGTAACACCAATTCCCGCGTTGTTGATCAATACGTCTATTGTTCCACCCGCTGACTTCAGGGCCCGATTGACGCCAGCCTCAATGCTTTCTTCTGAAAGGACATCAATCTCGATAATCTCGATATCGAGGTTATCTTTCTTGGCAACATTTGCGAGTTCATCCGCCTCTGGACGAGGAAGGTTTCGCATGGTTGCAAATACCTTGGCACCGCGCCGCGCGTAATATTCAGCGCCTAATCGGCCAAATCCAGATGAACAACCAGTAATTAAGATTGATTTACCAGTTAAATCCTGGCTGTCAGCAAAAACAGCGCTGTTTGCAGTAAACGATGTGGTCGCGGCAATTGCTGCGGTGCCTGCTAATAACTCTCGTCTATTGAGTTTCTTACGTGTCATCAGGTTGCTTTCCTATTTTTATTGCGGTGGTTTCATGATGTAATGATGATCCTCATTAATGATGAAAAGCAAGACTTTCTCTTAGTTTGTGGTATATTTTTAATCACAAATTAGGGAGGATATGATGGAACTAGGTGCGTTTTCACTGAGTTTAATAGTGAAGGATATTGAGATTTCTCGTGCTTTTTATGAAAAACTAGGGTTTGAAAAATTCCACGGTGATGTGGAGCAGGGATGGCTGATTATGAAAAGCCCTAGCTGTGTTATTGGCCTATTTCAGGGTATGTTTGATAAAAATATGATGACCTTTAATCCGGGTTGGGACAACAGCGCTGGTGAAGTTAACCCTTTCACAGATGTTAGGGATATTCAGAAGAGCCTGAAGGAAGGCGGGATAGAAATTCATAGTCCAGCCGATGAAAGTGGTGAAGGCCCCGCCAGTTTCATGGTTATCGACCCTGATGGTAATCCGATATTGTTTGATCAGCACCGATAAGTTTTTAAAAAGGCCGAATATTCGGCCTTTTATTTGAGGTTGCTATTTTGCCTCGTTAATTAGCTTGTTTCAGGTCAACTTTTATATAGTCACCCCAGTTGGTTGCAGATATTTGATTGACTGTCTCGGGCGTTAGCTTTTGTTTTGTTGCAAGTTCTAACTTTATCGGCGTTGAAGAGGCTGCCATGTACCCGCTTATTGCCTCTGCAAGGCCTTGCGGCGCATAGGAACCAAAAGACTGTGTTAAGTTTGCGATTACCAATCCGGTGAATTGCGCCCTGAGCGCTTCTGGGTCTGCGCCTGTTTGCTTCGCATAGCCATTAATAAAGCGGTTAATAATGCTTTTGTCAGTCAGTGTTATATTGCCTGAGAAGTTGTTGAATAAAGACGTATACAGTTCGATGACCTTGTCCGGGTTTTGTTGTATCTCTGGTGAATAAATAGCCAGAGCACTTTGATAATAAGTTTTTGGCTCAAAGTCATTCAGGGTAAAATCAACTGAGGCTTCAAGAATGTTTTCGATAGAAATCTGCGAATTGGAGGTATTTGTTTTTTTGTTTTGATCATATGCGGTTTCACTGACCATGGACAGGCTTGTGCCTTTTAGACCTATCAGATTAAGCTGTGCATCGAAATTAGGATCAAGACCAGTCAGGTCTGGAATGGCAAGATTGTCCCAACCGCTCTTGCTTCCGACAACGATATTATCCGTGCGCTTCAAATCCTCTACATAAAGGCGATCGAAGGATACATCGGAGCCATTTGGAAGCGACACGCTGAAATCGCTCCATTCGAAACTATCGATACCCATATAATTCAGAAAAACGGGCATCATTTCTTTCATGATGACAGATTGAGCTTTTTGTAGCTCAAGTATTTTTTCGGCTTCGTTCATGTTGTCGAGATCATTGGTAAGTGAATTCTGAGATAACTCAATGGCACTACCAAACCATGATAGGTCCCCACCTTTTATGACAATGTTACCGTAATTCATGTTCATTGGCAGAATGTTGTTGATGACGGTTTTGAATTGCAGGTCAGTTAATTCAAATTTCTCGAGGGCTTGCGAGCTCTCGTCAACATCAATCGTATATTCATCCAGCGACATTTCAAACGACTGCCCCGATGCGTGAGAAGTAGCATCAATTTTCACATCCTTTACATGAAAACTGTTGATAGGAAATTCGCGCAGCTTTTTGAGTTTATCTTCATCACCGAAAATTGCGAGGTCAGGGCTAGTAAGGTTGAACTCTGAGAATGTAATGTTGGCTTTATCACTTTCTAATTTGAAGGTGTCGGCAGACACGCCTGTTAGAACAAAGCTTCCGTCTTTCACTGAGCCTTGCAGCGTTGCATTTTCAATAAATGACGTACCACCTATCTCTGTGAGCTCTAGTGAAACACCTTTCAGATTAAACTTACCAAGGGCTGGATTCGCATCAATGCTGTCATAGGAAATGTTATACTTGCCTTTATTCGTTTCATTGAAAGCTTGAATTTCACTTTGAATACTGATTTCAACCTGATTTCCTAGATAGGTGTATGCTCCGACACCTAGGACGATGACTATGCCTGTGCCAAGTAATAATTTTGCTTTTGAATTCATAATGATAACCCCCTTGATGGTCTTTGATATGCCTATATTATAGATAATCTATATAGATAATCATAAGTCATAGATATTCAATATTTGATGGAATTGAGCGAAATAGAAGAAAAAATCCTTCTTACCCTCTTGAATGAAATCAATAGCTAACTTAAATACACGGTCATCGTTAGCACTCATGAGAGGTGAGTGCTAATAAGCGAATTTAAAACTTGGTTTATCACTAGGGAGAAAAACCATGGCATTACGCCCTCTTCATGACCGCGTTCTTGTGAAACGCCTTGATAGTGAAGCAAAAACTGCTGGCGGCATCATCCTGCCTGACACAGCACAGGAAAAGCCATCTGAAGGCGAAATCATTGCAGTTGGCAATGGTACAAAAGCCGAAGACGGTACAGTAACAGCGCTTGACGTGAAAGCAGGCGATAAGGTTCTTTTCGGTAAATGGTCTGGAACAGAAGTCAAAGTTGACGGCGAAGACCTGTTGATCATGAAAGAATCAGACGTCATGGGCATCATCGAATAATCATTCGGTTTTGCCTTTTTTCTTTTAAGTATTCTCAAATTATTTAGGAGGCCATGATGGCTGCTAAAGACGTAAAATTTAATGAAGACGCACGTGCACGCATGCTTGCAGGCGTTGACACACTTGCTAACGCTGTAAAAGTAACACTTGGTCCAAAAGGCCGTAACGTTGTTCTTGATAAATCTTTTGGTGCACCGCGCATCACTAAAGACGGCGTATCTGTAGCGAAAGAAATCGAACTTAAGGATAAGTTCGAAAACATGGGCGCGCAGATGGTTAAAGAAGTTGCAAGCCGCACAAATGATGTTGCTGGTGACGGTACAACAACTGCTACTGTTCTTGCGCAAGCGATCGTTCGCGAAGGCCTTAAGTCTGTTGCTGCTGGTATGAACCCAATGGATCTTAAGCGCGGTATCGATATTGCTGCTGCTTCTGTTGTTGAAAACCTTAAGTCACGCACTAAAGACGTTACAACAAACGAAGAGATTGCACAGGTTGGTACTATCTCTGCTAACGGTGAAGCTGAAGTTGGTCGTATGATCGCAGAAGCAATGGAAAAAGTTGGCAAAGAAGGTGTTATCACTGTTGAGGAAGCAAAAGGCCTCGAGAGCGAGCTTGACGTTGTTGAAGGTATGCAGTTTGACCGTGGTTACCTCTCACCATACTTCATCACTAACGCTGAGAAGATGACAACTGAGCTTGATAACCCACTTATCCTTCTTCACGAAAGCAAACTTACTAACCTTCAGCCTATGCTTCCACTGCTTGAAGCAGTTGTGCAGTCTGGTAAGCCACTTCTTATCATCGCTGAAGACATCGAAGGCGAAGCGCTTGCAACACTTGTTGTAAACAAACTTCGCGGTGGTCTTAAAATTGCTGCGGTTAAAGCCCCTGGTTTTGGTGATCGCCGTAAAGCAATGTTAGAGGATATCGCTATCCTTACAGGTGGTCAGGTTGTTTCTGAAGACCTCGGTATCAAGCTTGAGAACGTTGGCCTTGATATGCTTGGTACAGCGAAGCGCGTAAACATCACGAAAGAAGATACAACAATCGTTGACGGTGTTGGTTCTGAAGATGATATCAAAGCACGCGTTGAGCAGATTAAAGCACAAATCGAAGTGACAACTTCTGATTACGACAAAGAAAAACTTCAGGAGCGTCTAGCGAAGCTTTCTGGTGGTGTTGCTGTGATCAAAGTTGGCGGCGCTACAGAAGTAGAAGTGAAAGAGCGCAAAGACCGCGTTGATGACGCACTTCACGCAACACGTGCTGCTGTTGAAGAAGGTATCGTTGCTGGCGGTGGT
Organism: Kordiimonas sp. SCSIO 12610; assembly: GCF_024398015.1. Classification (GTDB taxonomy): domain Bacteria; phylum Pseudomonadota; class Alphaproteobacteria; order Sphingomonadales; family Kordiimonadaceae; genus CANLMI01. The sequence continues at coordinate 2,489,915 of NZ_CP073747.1, read as the reverse complement.
ACTGCACTTCTTTACGCAACTAAAGCGCTTGACGGTGTTACTGGTGCAAACGACGACCAGAATAAAGGTGTAGATATTATTCGCCGTGCGCTTCAAGCCCCTGTTCGTCAAATCGCTGAGAACGCTGGTGTTGACGGCGCGGTTGTTGCTGGCAAACTTCTTGAAGGCGGCGATGTGAACACTGGTTTCGATGCTCAGAACGAAGAGTATACAGACCTTGTTGCTAAAGGCATCATCGACCCGACTAAGGTTGTTCGTACAGCCCTTCAGGATGCGTCATCTGTTGCAAGTCTTATGATCACAACTGAAGCAATGGTTGCTGAACTTCCAGAAGATAAAGCAGCAGCTCCTGCAATGCCTGATATGGGCGGCATGGGCGGTATGGGCGGCATGGGCTTCTAAGCCAGTTGACCAATTGCTAATTACTTCAAAACCCTCGAGGAGAAATCTTCGGGGGTTTTGTTTTCTTTATTGTATGCGTATGGTAGCGCACTAAAATATAAAGTTTGCGGGGATATGAAATGAAACTTCACATACGCCATATAGTTTTTATTTGTCTTGGTTTCTTGGTTGTTGCTTGTAGTGATAATGCAGATAAGCAGGCACCGAAAAAGCCTTATGTTGCTGATTTTGATCGTGAGAACGCTATTCGTGTTTTAGAGCACTTGTCATCGGACGATATGGCAGGCCGCCAAACGGGAACAGAAGGGAATGCTAAAGCACGGGCCTATATTATTGAGCAATTGAAAAGCTATGGTGTTGGGCCAGTTGGGGACAGCTTTGATCATATATTTGAATTTACCCGCCGGCAGCAAGATAATTCGGAAACCCGTATGACGGGTGTTAATATTCTGGCGAAGCTTGAAGGCAGCAAACCAGAAAGCGATCGGAAAATGATCGTTGCTTCTGCCCATTATGATCATGTTGGTGTTCGGGGCGACGAAATATTCAATGGTGCTGATGATAATGCTTCTGGGGTGACAGGGCTTTTTGCAGTGATTGAACATTTTTTAAAGCATCCGCCTGAAAATGATATTGTATTTGCTTTCTTCGACGCAGAAGAAATGGGACTTCAGGGTGCTAGGGCACTTGTTAGCTCAAATGAGGCCTTAGGCAGCAAGCCTGATTTTAATATAAATTTTGATATGCTCAGTCGCAGCGATAAAAACGAACTCTATGCAGCAGGTAGTTTCCATACCCCTCAATTAAAGCCACTTTTAACCAAAATTGGCGAACAGGCGCCTGTGAAGCTGATGCTAGGGCATGATGATCCAGCGCTTGGAAACGATGACTGGACACTTCAATCTGATCACGGCCCTTTTCACCGTGAAGGCATACCGTTTTTATATTTTGGTGTAGAGGATCATCCGCACTATCATCGTCCATCTGATGAATTTGAAACAGTGCCTCAAGACTTTTTCCTACGATCTATTGATACAGTCGTTTTGGCAAGTCAGTTGATTGATCAGTCGATCAATGAAATCTTAGAATAATAGATAGTATATAATCGGTGATGGTGTTTATTTACGCAGCATCACCGGCCAGGTTAAATGGTAGCTTGATTGTGCTTTTACGATATTCATTCCATGAAGATGACATTGTATCGATGGTATCTGTGAACATATCAGGTGGTAAAAGTGCCCATTTCCAATCGCGGTAGCTATGGCATGGGAAAAATACATTTTCGGGCGCTTCGTTTGAACTGTGGTTGCCGTCTAGCCAATCAAACAATCCCCAGGTTATCGCCCTGCCGGACCTAAGGGTTTTTGTTGCTGTGCCTTCCCCCAGTGATGCTTCAACAATTTCGGCCAGATCGATCAATTCTTTTTCCGTTGATAAAAGGCAGAGTTTTTTTTCGCCATCACCGTTGCAAAGCATGAAGCTTCTGGGTTGCGGTAGATAATAATATTCAGTGAATGGGAATTGCTCATAAACCTGATCCAGAACAACACTTACGTCGTGCTGTTCGAATTCCTGTGTGTGTGCAACCCGTAAGGCTTTGGCATACGGTGAAATAGCCGTTCCAATATAGTCCTGATGCAACTGCTTGACCATTTGTCTGATTTTTATGAGGGCATCAGGGTCGCTTTTGGAAATAAAGCGATCAATGAGACCTTCATTGAAAGCGTCAATGATTTGGTCGGTGTTCGCTTTCCCGGTTAGAAGAATTTTTTTGACAGGGATATCAGCGATAGCTCGGCAAAATTCCAATCCAGTCATTGTCGGCATTTGATAATCAACAATGACCACTGAAATCATTTTAAATCGATCCGCTAACTGTGTGTATTGTCGTAACTTGGATGATTTTAAAAGGACAACACAGTCGCCTGTTTCGATGCTTTCACCGTCTACACCATAGCCATATTTAGAGAAGAAATCGTGCAGTTCGCTGGTGATTTCTTGTGTGTGAAACAGTTTCTGCATTGCTTGCCCGGGTGATGAATAGCATAAACTGGCACAATGACGTGCCATGAAGGCGCGCATGGAATTTAGAAAGTCCTCGTCATCATCTAATATGAGCGTGCTGCACGGATGAAAAAAGGGCATTGCAGGATCATAAGGAGATGACATTATCTAATTTCCTTCCTCGGAAGTCGAATTGTGAACTCAGTGTATTGTCCATGTTCAGAACGACAAGTAATTGTTCCCTTAAAACTATTAATTACTCGCGCACAGAAAGCAAGGCCCAGACCAATACCCCCTTTGGGGCCGGAGTAAAAGCGATCGAATATTTTTGCAAGTTCGCGTCGCTTCATCCCGGTGCCGGTATCGCGAATAATCAGGCTGTGGTATTTCGCGTTTTCAGGGTTTTGCTCGGCAGGAATTAATGAAATAAATATCTGCCCGTTGTCGGCAATTGAAATGGCCTGAAGTGCATTTTTGATCATATTCATCACGACATGAGACATTAATAGTTCATCACCCCAGAACTTAAAATTAATCGTATCGTCAAATTGAATGGCAGCTCGTTCGCTGTCGGTTAGTGGGAAATGCTCAATAACATCGATAATAATTTCACGCATTGAATATAAGTTGAAGGCTTGATCATTGATAGACTCTTCCCGCACATTCTGAAGCAAACTATCGACGATAAGCGACGATTTTGAAATATGCCGACTAAGCCTCGCGGATATTGCTGTATATTCTTCATTATCAAGGTCAGTGATATCAGCGTTCGCAGCTTCTTCGCATATATTTTTAAAGTTATCGATTTCCATCCTTAGGCCAAGCATTGGTGTTCTAAGCTCATGTGCAATTGACCCTGCCAGCGCAATTGCCTTTTTTCTGTTTGAGGTTATCGCCCACAATTCTGCGAACTTCATAACAAGACCGCCAGTAATGGCAAAGATTATGACTGGTATCGCTTCATATAGATTTAACGGAGTAATGTAGGTGTCAGGGGTTAGTAAGAATAATAATATAGCTGATCCTGAGCCCGTAATTGTCATAATAATGAAGTTGGATAAGTTCATTATAAGGGCGAGATACAGAATAGCGCAAATCAATGACCCAAGCCATGCCCCGGTTGCATTGTTTTGAAGGAATAAATAAGTGAAGAAAAACGGCAAACTAAATGTAAACAAAAAGAAATATAGAATTCTCAATTTCTTTTGGTTTGTTTCGTCTTTTGAATAGCTCGCAAGAAAACAGATTATACAGAATATTGTACCTATAATCCGTAAATGCAAATTTTCATAAGACTGAGGAAGAATATACTGCCAAATATAATAATACAGAGGAAAACCAATTATTCCTAATAGGGAAAGCATCCTGACTTTTATTTGTGTATACTCGAAGTCGTAAACAGGATTTGTTTTTAGAAACATGTCTTTCTCACTAAATACTGCTTACATGATAACTCTATATTCTAGTTTCAGCAAATTAGTACTATACTGATCTTTCCGAAAGTCACCGCCAGCTGATGAAAGGGTTCGAAATGCAGCAACATAAAGCGAATTGTAATCATGTTAGTCGAAATTGTAAATCTCCTGAAAATCCAGCATTTGTGAAGGAGATCGTCGATACAGGTTTTCTGCTTGATAAAGACCAGCACCACTCTCATATCGTGTTGGGTGATATCAGGGTAGACGGCGATGAAGCCGCCATTAAAATGCAATCCAATGATTATCTTTCAATCGCTTCTGATAAACGGATTGCAGCAGCCAAAGCCGAAATATTGCTAGAACAGGGCCACGGCGATGCGATGTCACGCGTTTTTACCCATGACCGGGAAGACGTATATAAGTCGTTCGAAAAGCGAATGGCCTCTATACTAGGGGCGGAAGACGCGGTTCTTTGTATGTCAGGGTATAATGCAAATACGGGTATTATTCAGGCTTTCGCCAAGCAGGGTACCAATGTTTACATTGATATTAAAGCGCATGCTTCGTTATGGGAAGGGATCGCGTGTGCACGCGCAAGGGCAAGGCCGTTTAGGCATAATAACATCGATGACCTACACCGGAAAATAAAACGATATGGACCGGGTTTAATAGTTGTCGACGCATTATATAGCACCAATGGAAAGATATGCCCGTTGGAAAAATTAGTAGAGATCGCGGAGGACTATGCCTGTGCAATTATACTAGACGAAACCCATTCCTTTGGATGTCATGGAAATTTAGGGGGCGGCATCGCCGTTGAAATGGGGATTGAAGATAAAATTCATTTCAGAACTATTGGGCTTTCGAAGGCTATTGCGGCGCGCGGCGGCGTAGTTGCAGGGTCAAAGCGAAATATGGAATTTTTCCGTTATGAAGCGTTTCCGATGATTTTTAGTACATCTGTTTTGGCTTATGAAATTGCAGGTTTTGAGAAGACGCTTGATATTATCAATAGTGAAACATGGCGCAGAGAGAAGCTTCATGAAAATCATGCGTATCTCCGCGATGGTTTGTTAAGCTTGGGTTATGATGTTGGTGAATGCGATAGCCAAATAATTGCAATTATTGCGGGCTCTAACCCGGATACAATTATATTGCGTGATTATTTAGCATCCAATGGAATATTTGGTTCAGTTTTTGCTCCACCCGCGACAGCCGAGGGGGCTGCTCTGGTTCGGTTTACAATTAACGCAGATCTCAATCGACAGGATTTGGATAAGGTTTTAGGTGTGTTTGCGAAAGCCAGATATGAGCTGGATCTGGATTGTGTTCCTCGCTTATGTGCCTTTGATTTATTTCAGGCGGCGGAATAGACACTCATTTTTTGGATCAGTAGTATCGAAAGGGAGAAAATATAGCTAATTTCATGGTTGTAAAATCATGTTGTATAATTCTATTGCATTTTAGCACCAGTTTGATTAGGTTCCCGCTTCAATTTCATGAAAGTGTAACTGACGCTGTGATAAAGCATGCCCATATCAACCAAGCCCTAAGGCTTCGACGACGATAAGTATCAATTTAATTTAGACTTATTGTTGTAAAGGCACGTGTGTGCCATGATATGGAAAAATGACATGATCATCATAGATCAGGAGCACGTTTTGGATGCTCCACAAATTGAAATGCTTTTGGACACTACCTTTGGACTGGGTAGAAAATCCAAGTCATCTTATAGCCTAAGAGAAAATATCGACCCGATACATGACCTAAGTTTTGTATTGCGCTCAAACAACGTGGTTCTAGGGACAATTCGATTTTGGCCAGCCGTCATTCATGATGTTTTAGGTGGTTCTGACCAGCAAACGCTTTTCTTAGGCCCGCTTGCCATACATCCAGATGTTCAAGGCACAGGGTACGGCAAAATGCTTGTTGATGCTGCCCTTGCTAAGGTGGATGAACTCAGCTTCAGCCGTGTCATGTTAGTTGGTTGTACCAAGTATTACGGTAAGTTTGGTTTCCGTTCAGTAAAACCCAAATATATTTCCTTACCGGGGAACCGAGATGCAGAGCGATTGCTTGTGCGTGAAAACGGTAGTGTTCGTTCCTTGCCTTCGCTTGGTCGATTAATAGCAAGTGATGGGCTTCATGGTAATTGTATGGATGGCCGAATGTCTGATAACGAACAACCATTGTATGTGGGATAGAATGCATCCAAGGGGCTTGAAAGCCGTACAAAGTTATCAATTAACCGTTTATCATTCACAAAATGGTTTGTAGCTTTTGGCCTTGTTCTTATACTCGACGGAGTAGGAGAAGACTGTGACGAACACAAAATCAAATTTGCGGCTTGAAGAGATTGTGAAGCAAATCGGTAAACAGAGTTTTCCGCCTGTTGAACGATGGAACCCTGACTTCTGCGGGGACATCGATATGCGGATCGCGGTTGATGGAACATGGTATTATATGGGAACACCAATCGGACGGGAGAAAATGGTTAGGTTGTTCGCAAGCGTCCTCAGAAAAGATGAAGATGGCAAAACCTATTTGGTAACGCCAGTGGAAAAAATTGGTATTACTGTTGATGATGCACCGTTTGTTGCAACCGAATTAAACGTCGTTGAAGAAGACGATGGACGCTATCTTCATTTCAAAACGAACGTTGGTGACGAAGTTATAGCGGGGCCAGAGCATCCTCTCTGGGTCGTTGAAAATAATCTGAACGGGGAACCGCGGCCCTATATTCGAATTAGAGGGCGGTTAGATGCCTTAATATCACGATCGGTGTTTTATCAGTTGGCTTCAATGGCTGAATTGCATGATAATACGGATGCTGGCAAATCCTTCGTCGTTGAAACTGCCAATGGGTTATATCATCTGGGAAATGCAGAAGAGTTTGAGGGGCAATGATGTTTGAGAGTTGGATTGAGTATGCCTTAGCGAATGAAAATCCTGCTGCACGTGGGGTCCGAAGCGACGCAGACCTGAATGCTATGTTGGCAAATGAAGGGAAAACTCAGTCTGCGTTAGAAGGCGTGGAAGCCGTTAACGCGATAAAAGAAATGGGGGAGGTGAAGCCTGCTTCTGTTTTAGTTCCTGTTGTTATGCATGAACAACCAACCATTTTGCTTACGAAACGAAATCAAACCCTCAACAAGCATGCTGGTCAGGTTAGTTTCCCGGGCGGTAGGATTGACGCAAGTGATGCCAATGCGAATGCAGCTGCGCTTCGTGAAACGTATGAAGAAGTTGGTATTGCCGAAGATTATATATCTTTAAAGGGAACACTTGATACATATTATACGGGTACAGGCTTTAAGGTAACGCCCGTCGTTGGTATATTAAAACCCGGTTTCACGATAACCAAGCAAGACAGTGAAGTTGAAGAGGTTTTTGAAGTTCCGTTAAGTTTCATTTTGGACCGAGGAAACCACAAACGTGAAAGCGCGATGTGGAAAGGGATTAGAAGGCACTATTACAGCATACCCTATAATGACTATTATATTTGGGGCGCTACGGCTGCAATGCTTGTGAATTTGGTTGATATTATGGAAGCTGTTAGAGGGCGGTAAAAAATTATGGCACTGATTTTAATACGCATATTACTGCTTTTGACGCCAATTATTGTTATAGTGACTTGGCTGTTTTTGCGAGCAAGGAAAAACGCCGATGGTGAACACAGTCCTGATACCGAACTTACTAATGTGCGGACGATCCTCACGATCTTGCTGGCCCTGATAGGCTTAGTGAGTGCCATTTTATATTTTAGTGACGAAGACCAAGGAAAACCCGGTCAGATATATGTTCCAGCCCGGGTGGAGGACGGCAAGGTGGTCCCCGGTTATTTTGAAGATGAATCTTCTTTAGGGAAAAAGGATGTAGAGCAACCTTCTACCCCAGAGAATGAAAAATCGGAGCCGCAAAGTGGTGGCCAAGATTGATCAGAACCTAAAGCGGGATTTCGATTGGTTGCATGACCCATTTCTACGCCGTGTAGTTGCAGCAATTGGTGTTGAAAATATACGGTTTGTTGGTGGTGTCGTTCGGGATAGTCTGTTGGGGCGGCGTGTCCATGATATAGATGCTGCGACAACTCTTGCGCCAGAAAATATTACCGTGAAATTAAAACAGGTTAGCATTAGTGTTATCCCAACGGGAATAAGCCATGGAACTGTCACCGCGCATTCAAAAGACTTAGATATCGAAATTACTACGTTACGTGTCGACAAGGAAACCGATGGTCGACATGCAAAAGTGGCGTTTACAGATAATTGGCAACTGGATGCCGAGCGACGAGACTTTACGTTTAATGCAATTTACGTCGACGCAAATGGAGTTATCTATGACCCTTGCAACGGTATTGAGGATTTAAAAACTGGCGCGGTAAAATTTATTGGCGACCCGAACATCCGAATCCAAGAAGACGCTCTACGTATCCTGAGGTTTTTCAGGTTTTCAGCATTTTATGGGCAAAGGGATATCAATCAAGACGGATTAAAGGCGTGTAGGGACCAAGTCAGGTTAATTGAAGGGCTGTCTGTTGAGCGAGTTCGGGACGAATTTCTGAAGATATGCAATGCTCCAAACCCATATGGAATATTCGTTCATATGTTTGATGCAGCTGTCATAGGGTATGTTTTACCCAATGGTGATGACCTAAAACAAACTGACTGTTTTCGGCGGCTTGAAACCCTAATAGCGTGTGAGCGGTTGTTGGGTATTAGCGTGGAACCATGGTCGCGTTTCATATGTTTTTATGGCGTAGATTATGCGAATTTCAACGCTCTAGGTAAGGCCTTTAAATTATCCAGAAAACAAACCGATGTTTTGGTAAAAGCATGTAGTGCACATCGCTATTTCTTAGAAAGAATAGACCAAGCAAGTACGATTGGTGCTTTATGCAAATCTGTGATTTACCGATTTGGGTATCACGCATTTCGTTTAATTATCCCGCACAGTAAGCAGCTATTCGATACATTTTTGAATGACCAAAGCTTGCTTCATGATTTGGCAGCGTGGAATATCCCAGTTTTTCCTGTTTCTGGTCGTGACCTGATTGCCCTAGGTATGATGCCAGGGCCTGCTATCAGTGTTTCGCTGAATGCACTTGAGGCTCTTTGGGTTGAGAGCGATTTCCTGATGTTAAAAGACGAATTATTAGCAACAGTTAAAACGTGAGTTCAATTTTATACGGGTTGCCCCTATGTGTAACTGATAGCTAATAGTATGAGGCTGTAACGCATGAATTTGCCAATGCTTACCAGAATAATGAATGGCAAGAACCGTATTTTAAAAATACCGGCAATAAAGGTCAGCGGGTCTCCAATGATCGGTGCCCAAGCGAATAATAAACTATAGACACCAAAACGTTCGAAAAGCCCTTTGGCTTTTTTAAAACTGGTTTTGGTTGCATATTTCGTCTGGATTTTATCCTGCACAATAATGAATTTTCCGAGCAACCAGTTCACGACAGAACCAAGTATGTTGCCCGTTGTTGCAGCAAGTAAAAGGAAAACAGGCTCGCCAATATCCTCAATTAATAAGGCGGATAAAGCAAGTTCTGAAAACGCAGGGAGCAAAGTGGCTGCAATGAAGGCATTAAGAAATAATGCCCAATATACGGCGATATCTTCCACGTGTTTCCCTGTTTCTTCCTATGGCCACTTTGCTTCAGGTGGAAGTGACATAAGAATCGCGTCTACATTCCCACCAGTTTTTAGGCCAAACGTAGTGCCGCGGTCATAAACCAGATTGAACTCTGCATAATATCCGCGGTACTCCAATAGCGTTTCGCGCTCTGCATCACTCCATTCTTCATTCATATGCTTTCTAACAAGTGCAGGATAGATCGAATTAAATGTCTTTCCGACATCTTGCGTGAATTCGAAGTCTTTTTCCCAATTTCCGCTATTCAATTGGTCATAGAAAATTCCGCCTTCGCCTCGCGCGCGGTTCCGGTGCTTGATATAAAAATACTCATCGCACCATTTTTTATATTTGGGATAATAATCAGGGTCATGACGATCACAGCATTCATTTAAAGCTTGGTGAAATGCTGCTGTGTCTTCTTCATTCGGGAGAGGCGCATTTAAATCTGCACCGCCGCCGAACCAGCTTTTCGTAGTTACAATAAAGCGCGTATTCATATGAACGGCTGGCACCCGAGGGCTGTTCATATGGGCAACCAGGGAAATTCCAGTAGCGAAAAATCGTGGGTCTTCGCTTGCACCTGGAATATTTTTGGCAAACTCTTCGGTAAAGGTGCCATGGACCGTTGATATGTTCACGCCAACTTTTTCAAATACACGTCCACCACGCATGATGGACATGGTGCCCCCACCCCCTTCTGCGCCGTCTCCCTGGTTTTCGCGCTGCCAGGTTTTACGCTCAAATTCGCCAGGGGAGCGGGATGATAGTGGCCCCTTGTTATCTCGTTCAATAGCCTCAAAGCTTTCGCATATTTCATTACGAAGCTGTTCAAACCATTGTGCGGCTTTTTCCTTTTGTATCGAGATAGCAGCTGTGTCAGTCATTATTGTTCCAATGTTTTGAATGAGTGATAGGTATTAATTTGAGTTATTATTTGTTTGCCGAATTGCTTCACCAACAACCATTGCAAGTGACATGGCAACGTTCAAAGAACGAGCTTCAGGGCGCATCGGAATGGTTATACGAGCATCTGCGCCTGCATGGACGTGATCAGGAACCCCTGATGACTCGCTGCCAACCAAAAGAATGTCGTCTGCTTGAAACTTAAAATCAAGGTAATCACAGTCGGCTTTGGTTGTCAGGAGGATAATTCGCCTGTTACCGCGTTTGCTTGATGCCTCAAAGCTGGAATAGTCTGCATGGTGATGAATTGTTGCGAGGTCGGCGTAATCCATAGCTGAGCGCCTGAACGCCTTAACAGAAAAGGGAAAGCCACAGGGTTCAATGATATGAACAGGTATGTTTAAACACGCGCCTGTTCGTAAAATTGTACCGGCATTTTGCGGCTGGTCAGGCTGATACAAGGCCACATCTATTGCATGAGTCATAAAATATCCCAAAAATTCTGGCCCGAACCTATGAAATCAAGAGCCTGCATGCAATAAAATCTTGTTTTAACCATTTGTTTGGAGCTTTTTTTTATGGTTCAGGTGGATAAATCCTTGCCTCTTTGGACGCGTGGGATTAAACCAATTTGGAATCTCTGGGGCTAAGGGGTTAGTAATTTAGCAATTGCTTCTGGAGATACAGGATTTCGCTCTGAATTTATGCGGCTACGTGACGCATAGGTTTAGAACGCTATTGGTTTAGAATAGCAGCCTGTAAAATTTAAAATTTTGCCTTTTTAAAGCATATTCCTGCCAAGGAAGAATAAATGAGCACTGATATAGAAATTAATAACCATGAAGATAACGCCACTCGGCGTGATTTCCTTCATATTGCCGCAACAGGTATGGGCGCTGTAGGTGCTGCTGTAGCGGTTTGGCCATTCATCGACCAAATGAACCCGGCTGCTGATACACTTGCGCTTGCATCTGTAGAGGTTGACCTGTCAGCAGTGGAAGAGGGGGAATCAATTTTGGTGAAATGGCGCGGTAAGCCTGTGTTTATCCGTCACCGGACACCAACAGAGATTGAAGAAGCACGTATGGCTGATGAAATTGGCCTGCCAGATGTTCAGTTTGACGAAGAGCGTGTAACTAAAGGGAAAGAGCAGTGGCTCGTTCTCGTTGGTGTATGTACCCATTTAGGGTGTGTACCGCTTGGCACGAAATCGGGCGACGACAAAGGCGAATTTGGCGGTTGGTTCTGCCCGTGTCATGGTTCGCACTATGATACATCGGGACGTATTCGCAAGGGGCCAGCGCCTAAGAATTTACCTGTGCCGGAATATGCGTTCCTGTCAGATACAGTATTGAAAATCGGTTAAGGGGAGCAACAAATGGCACTTTCACCGGTAACACCGAATAACAAAGCGCTTGCATGGCTTGAGGAACGTCTTCCGATCCTTACCGTTGCGAACAGCGTTATGGGGCCAGGAACACCGACCCCGCGTAACCTTAACTATATGTGGAACTTTGGTTCGCTTGCGGGCATCATGCTTGTTCTCCAAATCATTACAGGTATCGTTCTTGCTATGCACTATACGGCAAGCACGATGTTGGCGTTTGATTCTGTTGAACGCATCATGCGTGATGTGAACTATGGATGGTTGATCCGTTACATGCATGCCAACGGTGCATCCATGTTCTTTATCGTGGTCTATACCCATATTTTCCGCGGCCTGTTCTACGGTTCCTACAAAGCACCACGAGAAGTCTTGTGGATGTTGGGCGTTGTGATCTTCTTGCTTATGATGGCAACTGCTTTCATGGGATATGTACTACCGTGGGGCCAGATGTCTTTCTGGGGCGCCACAGTGATTACAAACCTCTTCTCTGCTATTCCTGTCGTTGGAGAGTCTATCGTAACGCTGCTTTGGGGTGGTTTCTCTGTAGATAATCCTACACTCAACCGTTTCTTCAGCCTTCACTATCTATTACCATTTGTGATTGCAGGTGTTGTTATCCTTCACTTGTGGGCGAAGAAAATTTCAGATTCCGGTAACCCACTCGGTGTTGAAGTGAAATCAACAGCTGACCAAATCCCTTTCCATCCTTTCTACACAGTTAAGGATGCGTTTGGTCTTGGTGTATTCTTGATTTTCTTCTCATACTTCCTGTTCTTTGCACCGAATGCACTTGGTCACCCGGACAACTATATTCCTGCCGATCCACTTGTGACACCGGACTCGATTGTTCCTGAATGGTATTTCCTACCTTTCTATGCAATCCTTCGTTCGATCACTTTTGATCTTGGCCCAATTGACGCAAAATTACTTGGTGTAATTGCGATGTTCGCTTCGATTTTGGTTTGGTTCTTCCTGCCATGGTTGGACACAAGCAAGGTCCGCTCTGGTAATTTCCGTCCATTGTTCAAAATATTCTTTGCACTCTTGGTCGTTGATATGTTTGTTCTGATGTGGCTGGGTGGTCAGAAAGCTGAAGGTAACATTCCGCTTTATGGAATTATTGCGACTGCATACTATTTCGCACATTTCTTGGTAATCTTGCCTTTGCTCGGCCGTATGGAACGAACATTGCCGTTACCAGAAAGTATTGCGTCGGCTGTTATCAAACCAAAAGCAATGCCTGCTGAATAAAGGATGATGAGCATGAAATTCGTTAAAAATATTGCTGTTGCCCTTTGTGTTACAGCGGGCCTTGCGTCAGCAGCAAATGCTGCTGGTGCAGGGAAGCACCCAAAGCAGGTTGAATGGAAGTTCAACGGCGTTTTCGGTGACTTTGATTATCAGTCAGCACAGCGTGGCTTCCAAATTTATAAGGAAGTATGCTCCGCTTGTCATAGCCTGAAATATTTCCGTTTCCGCAACCTTGATAAGCTTGGGTATAATGAAGATCAGATCAAGGCCATTGCTGCTGAGTATGAAGTAGATGGTGACATTGATGATGCTGGTGATGAAACCGTTCGTGCTGCACTTCCGCAGGATGCGTTCCCGAGCCCGTTCAGAAATGATAACGCTGCGGCGTCGGCAAACGGCGGTGCTATTCCACCTGATCTATCCTTGATGGTAAAGGCGCGTCATGACGGTGCTAACTATGTTTATAGTTTGCTAACCGGATATGAAGATGAAAGCGCTGCCCCAGAAGGAATTAATGTTAGCGCTGGTAAGTATTACAATCCATATTTCAAAGGTAGTGTAATTTCGATGGCACCTCCTTTGTCTGAAGGTATCGTAGAGTATGCAGAAGGTAACCCTGAGGCAAACCTTGATCAAATGTCCAAGGACCTTGTGAACTTCCTTATGTATACGGCTGAGCCTAACCTTCATGACCGCCACAAAATGGGTGTGATGGTTATTATCTTCCTATCGGTTCTGACTATTCTTCTCTATTTCTCTATGAAGAAAATCTGGCGCCCGGTTAAGGAAGGCAAAAACTTCTATGAGGATGCTGAGTAAGGCAGTCTTCAGACATCATTATAGAAAGGTCGCTTCTTTAGCGGCCTTTTTTATTGCGCTTTTTATTTGATATGTTTTCCCGTGCCGTCACCATAGCTTTGCCATTTACGTTGACGGTTGATTGACATTTTATGCTGAATGGCTTCTGTAACATTAATGCCGTTTAACTCAGCGAAGCGGTATAATAGGATCAAGATATCCGCAAGTTCGTTGGCAATTTCAGGTTTGTTGTCGTCTTGTACCGCGTCTTTTAGTTCGGTAAATTCCTCGAGTGCACGGTCTAATAGTGCAGTAATGTTCGACACTGGGCCAAATGTTTCTTCACTCCATTTGGCGATTGATTGTTGGGTTTCTGTTTGCACTTGTATGCCTTCGCTAGAATGCGTTGTTTCACTTACTCTGAGAAATATTTATAGTCTGAGATGAAGTGTTTAGGGGCACCTGCTCCTATATCCATGTAGCGAAAGTTTTTGACGCTAGATTGGGTTATCTCTCTGTTTCTAAGCCCGCTTGCATCGCTGATTGATTTTCTTCCACCTGAATAAGAGGCTGCAAAACGGGGTTTTTTCGTTTTCTCGTCACACAGAGGTAATTGCAGGCTTGTAATTGTATAGGGGTTTCCTGCTTCGCTTATAAACTGGTTTTCCATGTATATCCCACATGGATATCCAAAGAGTGCATTGTGGACAAGAACTGTTCCCGCATGATCCTTCTCGGCCAGGATATCATAGTAGTTCACACCTGTTGCCTTGAAGCCTGAAATCGCTTCAAAGTTGGTGCCAGAAAAAATGAAGGTGAAGTTTTTTGGTCCCCTCATTTCTCCGATAGCGACGTTTGAAAGCATGTTTCCAAAGGTGAGCGGGGTGAAATGTTTCTTGCAGGGTAATAAGGGGTGATTGTCGCGAGGCAAAGACCGCCACAAACGGAAAAAATCCTCGTGTTTTTCCTCAAGTTCAATCATCTCTAACCACTATATCTACAGTCGAATGGCCCAAAAGAATTGCATTGCGTAACTGTATTACCCAATTTGTTTTTTATTAGGGTAATTGGTTATCCTGAATAAAAGGTAAAGTCTTCAACATAATGGCTGGGTGCCCCAGAGCCCAAGTCAATATAGTTTAGGGTTTTAATCGTGGATGCCTTCAGTTTCTTTTGCATCCGCATGCTTTTATCATCAGCGGGTTTTCGTGCATTTGCAAAAACAAGCATGAATTTAGGGATGCCATTATCGTCTAAAAGTGGGTATTGTAAGTTCCTGAATAAATATTTGTTCCCGCTCGACGTTTGTATCAGGTCTTCAACATATGCACCGCATGGTACCCCAAAAATTTGTTTGTGGAACGCGGCCATTGCTGGGTAAAATTCTTCCGACAAAAGACTATAATAGTTTTTCCCAGTAAGAAGCATACTGGATAGCGTTTCAATTTTGCTGCCATAGTAAAAGAATGTCAGGTTTTGCGGGGCGATGAATTCAGCCAAGCCGATATTTGCCATCAATTCACCAAAGCTGGCCGGAGAGATACTGCTGCGGAGTGGCAGCTGTGTTTTTCCCTCTTTCGGCAACTGGTCCCAAATGTCCAAAAATTGCTCAAAACCATCTGTATACGTCATATAACCATCAAACACGTATTATCTAGAAATGCAAGGTGCGAGGTTATTTTTCAATCTGTTTTAAAACTGATTCTTTATTTTCGTCATCTACGATGTTGAGGAGAACTTCCCAAAATCCAGATACAGCTTCTGGTCCGGCCTTCTTATACGCCAAAGCAATGCGTTCCCGCTGACTTGAAAACAGCTCTTCTTCATAGGCCTTGCCTTTTTCCGTTAGCGTCAGAAGCCGCTGCCTGCGGTCCATTACGCCTTGCTCCTGGGTTATGTAGCCTTCTTCCATCAGCTGACTTAATACTCGGGAGAGGCTTTGTTTTGTGATTCTTAGTATTTTCAAGAGGCCAGAAACAGGTATGCCTGGATTTCGGCCGACAAAGTATAAGACACGGTGGTGGGCTCTGCCAAATTGCCGCTTCGCCAGCATGGCATCTGGTGCGCCTGTAAAGTCACGATAGGCAAAATACAATAGCTCAATACCGCGTCGAAGTTCTTCTTCGCGAAGATATAAATTAGATGGTGGTAGACGTCTGTGCACTTTTTTTCCAAATTTTATGTCAGGAATATTGACTGATTATTTGACATAATGTTACAAATATCAATATAAAAAAATCATATTATTACTAAAGTGTAGGTATTTGGAGAAATGAAATGGCTTCACAGTCATTCGCTGAGAGAGATGGTTCGATATGGATGAATGGAGAAATTGTTCCTTGGAGCGATGCTAAAGTCCATATGTTAACACATGCTATGCATTATGGAAGCGCTGTGTTTGAAGGCCAGCGTGCGTATAATGGTAAAATCTTTAAATTGAAAGAACATACTGAACGATTGTTTGCATCGGCTGATATGCTCGATATGGAAGTTCCGTTTTCACAGGAGCAGATCAATGATGCGTGTAATCAATTATTGGAGTTGAATAACCTGACAGACGCATATTGCAGGCCAATTATTTGGCGTGGCAGCAAGATGATGGGGGTATCCGCTCAGGAAGCTGGTATTAATGTTGGCGTCGCGGTGTGGGAGTGGCCTTCCTATTTTTCCGAGGAAGCACGGCTTAAGGGATTGAGGTTATGTATATCTGATTGGCGTCGCCCAGCCCCTGATACTGCTCCTGTTCATGCCAAGGCTGCTGGTCTTTATATGATATGCACATTATCCAAGCATAAGGCTGAAGCAGCCGGTTATGATGACGCATTGATGTTTGACTATCGGGGGCAGATTGCAGAGGCTACAGGTGCAAATATATTCTTTGTGAAAGACGGCGTTATTCATACACCAAAGGCTGATTGTTTTCTGGATGGTATCACGCGCAGAACTGTCATGGATATTGCGCGCGGTATGGGGATAGAAGTTATAGAGCGTGCTATTATGCCAAACGAAATGGAAGGTTTTGAACAGGCATTCCTCACTGGAACAGCAGCAGAGGTCAGTCCATTATCTGAAATTGGCGAGTTCAGGTTTGAAGTAGGAGAGATTACTAAAAACCTGATGCATGCATATGACGCTATTGTTCGGCAATAATTTAAAACGGAGGTGTGATTTTAATCGCACCTCTATTTGATATGACGTTTTATGGTATCAGCCAAATTATATAGAGCTTGCTTGACCTCAGGTGTAGTAACTAATTCCCTTGTATGTAATGAACTACTGTACTGGCTATTTTCAGCATCCGTATAGGGATGTTCTTGCAGGCCTTCATAAAACTTGCTCACGGGTATTTGCATGATCTGAGCTAACGTGTAGAGCCGCCCGGCGCTGATACGGTTAACGCCGCTTTCGTATTTCTGAATTTGTTGATAGGAAATACTAAGTAGGTCACTAACATCCTGCTGTGACATATCCAGCATACGTCGATGCTCACGTAGTTTTTTACCGACATGTTGATCAATCATATCAGCCTTCCGTGCATTTAATTCCGAAGTTTCAGAAGTATGAGTATTTTTTTCTGGGGTCATGCCGTACTTTCCTCATATTTTTATCATACTTCGTCATTGGCAGTTCAGGGGTACATATGCTAAATCATATGAACTTGAATTATGATGCTTTGAACTTATAAGTGTAAGTATGATCTATGGTTGCATTAGATGTAGATTATAATCTTATAAGTTAATTGCAAGTGTATAGTTAAACTATGTCGGGAGTTTTTGGTTGTTATGGCAAACGATTGGCTAAAAAAATCTGTATTAGGTGCGTCATTGCTCGCTCTGGCAGCCTGCGGATCTAGTGATAGTGAAGATCGCTATGTCGCACGCGATGTAGAGGTTCTTTACAATCTCGGACAGGATCAATTGCAACGAGGCAATTACCGACTAGCTGCCGTTGCTTTTGATGAAGTTGAACGCCAGCATCCCTATTCAATATGGGCGAGACGCGCACAACTTATGGCAGCGTATGCAAGTTATCAAAGCAATAAGTATGATGATGCGATTCTTGCGGCAGAGCGCTTTTTACAATTGCACCCTGGTAACTCTTCCGCACCTTACGCATATTATTTGATTGCTCTTTGTCATTATGAACGCATTACTGGTGTTGGTCGTGACCAGGAAGAAACAGCCAAAGCGCAGAACGCTCTTATCGAGGTCATCAGGCGTTTCCCTGACAGTGAATATGCTGAAGATGCTAAATTGAAATTAGCGCTTACAAGTGATCACTTGGCTGGCAAGGATATGGAAGTTGGTAGATTTTACTTGAACCGACAAGAATATTTGGCAGCTATCGGTCGCTTCCGCAATGTTATTGAACAGTATCAGACCACAAGCCATGCGCCTGAAGCACTGCACAGACTTGTAGAGAGTTATCTGGCGCTCGGTATTAAGCATGAGGCGCAAATGGCTGCTGCGGTTCTTGGTCATAATTTTCCGGATAGTAAATGGTATCGCCACAGCTATCGGTTATTGGGTGACGAGGATCTTGCACCAGAAGATAGCGAGGGCTCATGGCTGAGCAAATTATTCTCGTAAGCCTATAATATGAGGGGGCAGGGGTGCTTGCAGGCCTCTCTATTCGTGATATCGTTTTAATTGAGAAGCTTGACCTTGATCTATCCAAGGGGCTGAATGTTCTTACGGGTGAAACCGGGGCTGGTAAGTCTATATTACTTGATTCGTTGGGGCTTGCCTTAGGGGCAAGGGCGGACCGCGCTCTTGTTCGGCAAGGGTGTGACCTTGGTAGTGTGACCGCGGATTTTGACCTGGATGTTGAACATCCGGTTTTTTCATACCTGGAAGAACAAGGTATCAATTTTGATGGTTTTGCGCTCATCATCAGAAGACAAGTCACCAAAGATGGTAAAAGTCGGGCCTGGATCAATGATCAGCCTGTTAGCCAAACTTTGTTAGCTTTAGTCGGCGGTATGATTGTTGAAATTCATGGGCAACATGATGATAGGGGCATGTTAGACCCGTTGGCTCACCGAAATCTGCTCGATACTTACGGGCAATATGCGAGTGAACTGAGGGCAGTCAAAGAGGCTGTTGCATCCTATAAGGCGATTAATATTGAATTGGAAGCCGAACAGGTAAAACTGGAAACCGCGCGCGCGGATGAAGAGTTTCTGCGCCATGCTGTTGATGAATTATCAACCCTTGCAACAGTTGTGGGAGAAGAAGAAGAACTTGCAGCCCGTCGTACCTTAATGATGCAAGGTGAAAAACTGAATGAAGAGTTGGGTGGTTTTCTTGATGACTTAACAGGCAAAAAGGGAGCTGATCAGGCGCTCCGCGGCGTATTGCGTAGGATGGAACGAATTGATGATCGTACGCGCAAGCATTTAGAAGGCGCGATGGAAAGCCTTGATCGTGCCTCTATTGAAATGAATGAAGCTATTATGCAGCTCGAGGGTCTTGCTCGCGAAATGGATTTTGACGCCCATGAGCTAGAGGCAACTGAGGAACGCTTATTTGAGTTGAGGCGAATAGCCCGAAAACATAATTGCCAGTGCGATGATCTACCTGCATTACACCTTGATTTACAGAACAAGCTCAATTCACTGGATGAGGGCGAAGGCCGACTTGCTGAATTATCAGCCGCGCTTAAGAAAGCAAAAGAAGAGCGGGTAACTGCAATTGCCGCCCTAAGTTCTGCGCGGATTAAAGCCGCTGAAACATTAGACAAGCTTGTTATGATGGAATTGCCGCCGCTTAAGCTTGAAAAAGCAATTTTTAAAACAGAGGTTGAGGCCTTGGCGGAAGAGGACTGGAATGAAATGGGAGGAGATAAAGTTCTCTTCACCGTGAAAACAAATCCGGGCTCCCCTTTTGGTCCCATCATTAAAGTGGCGTCAGGCGGGGAATTGGCACGATTTATCCTGGCGTTAAAAGTTGTTCTGGCTAAGGAAAGCAGTGCACCCACCATGGTGTTTGATGAAGTGGATCAAGGCATCGGTGGGGCAACCGCGGATGCAGTTGGAGAGCGCTTGAAGCGTTTGTCAGAAGAAAGTCAGGTGCTTGTAGTGACCCATAGCCCGCAGGTAGCCGCACGAGGTACCAAGCATTTCCGAATACAAAAGGGTGACGAAGGAATGGTAACGCGTACAAATGTCGTTGGCCTTAATATAGATGAGCGCCGTGAAGAGGTTGCACGCATGCTTGCTGGCGCGGAGGTCACGGATGAAGCGCGCGCTGCCGCTGACAAGCTTTTACTAGTGAGCTAGAAATATGGTCGATTTGGCAACTATACATGTTGATGATCTGATGAAACGGGAAGCAAAGAAAGAGTTGGAACGCCTAGCGAAGCTGATCCTTAAGCACGATATTCTATACCATAATAATGATGCGCCAGAAATTTCTGATGCAGAGTATGATGAGCTCCGGAAACGCAATAGTGCAATTGAAATACGCTTTCCCGAATATATCCGCGAAGATAGCCCATCAAAACGCGTGGGAGCGCCAACATTATTTGACGTGGCTGATCAGAAACAATCCAAGGG
The DNA here is from genome assembly GCF_024398015.1 of Kordiimonas sp. SCSIO 12610. Lineage (GTDB taxonomy): Bacteria > Pseudomonadota > Alphaproteobacteria > Sphingomonadales > Kordiimonadaceae > CANLMI01. The sequence continues at coordinate 2,469,550 of NZ_CP073747.1, read as the reverse complement.
CTTTGATAAAATAAAGCATGTTCGCCCGATGTTGTCTTTGGATAATGCATTTAATGATGACGATGTGCATGATTTTGTTTCGCGTGTAAAACGATTTTTAGGACTTGCTGACAGCGATATTGTAGCGCTAACAGCAGAACCGAAAATTGATGGTTTATCCCTGGCCCTTCGGTATGAAAAAGGTGAGCTGGTATCGGCTGCAACACGAGGTGATGGTGTCACTGGTGAAAATGTAACCGCAAACGCCCTAACGATTGAAACAATTCCGGCAATGCTTAAAGGCGGTGGTTGGCCTGATGTCTTGGAAGTGCGCGGCGAAGTTTATATGGGAAAGGCTGATTTCCTCCATCTCAATGAAAGCCAGTTGGAAAAAGGTGGGAAAGTATTTGCAAACCCTCGGAATGCCGCTGCTGGTTCGTTGCGGCAGTTAGATACCAAAATTACAGCTTCCAGACCGCTACGGTTCTTTGCGTATGCATGGGGCGATATAAGCAATATGCCCGAACAGAACCAAATGCGGATGGTAGAACGGTTCAAGGAATGGGGTTTCGACATTAACCCATTGATGAGTGTCTTTGAGGCCACTGATGGTGCGTTGGAACGATATCGGTTGATTGAAGCACAAAGACCAACGCTTGATTATGATATTGACGGTGTCGTCTATAAAGTTGATCGGCTGGATTGGCAGGACAGACTGGGAATGGTTTCCCGGGCACCGCGCTGGGCCATTGCTCATAAGTTTCCGGCAGAAAAGGCAATTACCATTGTTCGGGATATTGATATCCAGGTCGGAAGAACGGGTGCATTGACGCCTGTTGCCAAACTGGAGCCGATTACAGTTGGCGGCGTAGTTGTCTCAAACGCAACACTTCATAACCGCGACGAGATTAAACGTCTTGATGTTCGTATTGGTGATACTGTTACGATCCAACGGGCTGGTGACGTTATTCCACAGGTTGTGTCTGTTGATACTTCAAATCGACGGGAAACTATTCCTGAATTCATCTTTCCAGATGTTTGTCCGGTGTGTAATAGCCCAGCGTTTGCAGAGGGCGATGATGTTGTTGTGCGCTGTACAGGAGGAATGCTGTGTGAGGCGCAAAAGGTTGAAGGACTGCGCCATTTTGTATCGCGTAATGCCTTTGATATCGATGGTATGGGGGAAAAACAGATCGCTCAGTTTTATGAGCGCGGTTTAATCAATGAATTCGCCGATATATTTAAGCTGGAAACTTATAATGACGCTTCCGATAGCCCGATACAAAAATGGGAAGGATGGGGGGATTTATCTGTAACGAACTTGATGCAGGCAATCGACGCCCGAAGACGTATTGAATTTGATCGTTTTCTATTTGCCTTGGGTATCAGGCACCTTGGCCAGCAAACCGCAAAACTGTTTGCACGCCATTACGGGGATTATGAAACCTTTATCAAAGCGATTGAAGCTTCGGTCGCGGGTGATGAAACTGCCCGCACAGATATGACTGATATCGACGGCATCGGTGACAAGATGGTGGATACATTCCTCACGTTTTTTGCTGATGAAAATAACAAGCGTATTGTTGATAACCTAGCTGCTGAGCTTACCATTATTCCGCTTGAAATTCAGTCAACTGATAGCCCTGTTGCTGGGAAAACTGTTGTCTTCACAGGGTCCTTAGAGAAGATGAGCCGTAATGAAGCGAAGGCAAAGGCTGAAAGCTTGGGCGCGAAGGTGGCTGGTTCGGTATCAAAGAAAACGGATATGGTGATCGCGGGGCCTGGTGCTGGGTCAAAACTCAAGAAAGCCCAAGACTTAGGTGTTCAGACGCTTACCGAAGAAGAATGGTTGGAATTAATTTCCGGATTATAATCTGATTTATTAAGGGGGGTGCTGTGGCACTAAAATTATTACAAATCACTGCACCCATTGCAGCCGAAGCGAAACTGAAAAATTTGGCTGCTAAATATGAGGCTGTATCGTTTCACAAGGGTGTTTTGCTCGAGGATGATCATGCGCTCTTTTTCTTATTGACGAGCCCAGCGCGCAGGCAACGATTGATCGATGAATTACAAGATGTACTTTTGACGTCAAAAAAGGCGCGTGTGAATATCCTGAGTGTAGATGCAACCCTGCCTGCAGTAGAATTAGATAATGCAGTGGATACGCGGGAAGAACTTTATCAAAAGATGGACCGTGGTGCCAAACTTGATGGTACCTATATTACACTGGTTACCCTATCAACGATTGTAGCCTTAATTGGCTTGTTGCAGGATAACGTGGCTGTGGTTGTTGGGGCAATGGTAATTGCTCCCTTGCTGGGGCCCAATCTTGCCCTCGCACTTGGTACATCCCTAGGTGATAAGGAATTAATGAAAAAGTCGATTCTTACTGCGGTCGCCGGGTTGTCGGTTGCATTACTGCTTTCTGCCTTCACCGGATATTTGTGGGGAGAAGTGCCTGCGAGTCACGAACTTATGAGCCGGACAAGTGTGGGTTATGATGGTGTGGCGCTTGCGATTGCGTCTGGGGTTGCGGGTGTTCTCTCGCTAACATCTGGCCTGTCGATGACACTTGTTGGTGTTATGGTTGCTGTCGCTTTGTTACCGCCGACCGCCACATTTGGATTTATGATTGGGGTTGGGCAAATGAAGCCGGCGCTTGGCGCACTTCTATTATTGTCCGTCAATATTGTTTGCGTAAATCTATCTGGGCTTTTGGTGCTGATGACCAAAGGGTTCAGGCCCAGACTTTGGTTTGAACGCAAAATGGCCAAACCCTTTATTTTATCCGGTATTGCGGTTTGGACTGTATTGCTTTTTGCTCTCATGGCTGTGATCTTTTGAGAGACTTCGCGATTGATGCGTGTGCTTACAAGTGGGTTAATTTTAAGTTCATATAAATATAAACTATTGTAAATATTGGACTATATTCAATATCAGCATCTAAAACATGGCGCTTTTCATACCTTAAAGACCGTTATAATATGGGAGGCATTCGTGTTGAGTTATGCATTTTTTGCATGGCTAGTTTGCGCTTTTTCTAACTTCTTATCTTACTCAAAATGATTATTTTTCCCTCAACAGCAACGCAGAATGTTGCATTGATAGGAAAAATAACAGCGACATACAGTCGGTATTGAGGAGTATAACGATGGCTAATATAAGAACAGAAACAATCGCACCATTTTCTTTCATGGGCCTAATGGCTGGCGAAGGTTTGATCCCAGGAACAGCAAGCGCATCGGTTCAAAAAGAAGTAACATCAGTTGCTATTCAAGAAAGCATCAATGAATTGGCAAGCGACATGAAAGCAAATGACACTTTTTTCACATTGATGGAAGAAGCAGGCCAAATGAGCAAAATTGAACGTGTTCGCAAATCATACTCTTTCAAGATTGTACGTCCAGTAGGTCTTGGCGGTGCTCAGACGGCATTCGCTCACTAAGTTACTAAAGCGACTTATTTCCTCCCAAGATAATCCGCTTACACGAGTGGCTTAATGAGCTTAAGAGCGAGCCACTCACCTTTTTCTACTCTGCCCATCTCCCAATTCAGAGTATTATCTGGTCCTTGATGTCTATAAGCGTCAAGGACCTCTTTTTCTTGAGTTAACAAAAGACCCGATAAAATCAAGGTGCCACCAGGCCGTAATATTGCTGTCAGGGCAGGGGCCAGGTCAATCAATGGGCCCGCTAAAATATTCGCAGTAATGAGATCAAACGGACCATATTCAGTAAAGCTCGAATGACCGAGGCCTTCGGCTGTAACGCACCTTATTCCTTTGTCGCCAAACTTATCGCTTATTTTGACGTCATTGACATCCATATTTTGCACGGTTACGTCGATTGCAATCGGGTCTATGTCGGTCGCGAGAATATCGCTATCCGGCCATAAATTCTTTGCAGCGATCGCAAGCACGCCGGTACCAGTCCCTAAATCTAATATTGTTTTTGGTTTTACGGTATCTGCAATTGTATCGAGTGTATGGAGGCACGCCCAAGTCGTTTCATGCTGTCCCGTTCCAAATGCTTGCCCGGCATCAATCAAGATATTGATAGTATCCTGTGGTAGACTGTCAGCGTCGTGGCTTCCATATATATAAAAGCGGCCTGCTTCGACGGGTTTCAATAGCTTTTGGCTTTCGCTAACCCAGTCACGGTCTTCTAGTTTTTCAAGCGAATAGGGAACACTTTTTAATGCGGCGTCCCTCAACAATGCTTTGAGCATATTTTCGTCTGGTGTTCCGGTCACAAACAGTTCGATTTTCCAGTTTGCGTCACCAGGTTGCTCAAAATAGGAGAGAGTAGGCGGGTACTCGCTTTCCATTAAAATTGAAGTCTCAAGGATCGTCTCAAGCGCTTGTGCTTTTTCAAGCGGTGCCTCTAGGGTTAAACACCATGTATCAACAGTCATAGATTATCTGCTTTCTTGAACTATGCGGCCGTAATGAATGTATCGATAACGCGCTTGGTACCTGCTTTCTCAAAAGCGACCAACAGCTTGTTACCTTCAACATCTTCGATCGTACCATATCCGAATTTATCATGAAAAACCCGTTCCCCCACGGCAAAATTACTGACGGGAGTTGGTTTTGGTTTTCGTTTCACTCTGCCTTCAATAATTGGCTTTGAGCTTTGATATTTAGTTGCGCTTTGATTTTGGCGCCATTCCTGGGCACGTTGCCACCCTGGGCCATACTTATCGCCGCTTGATGTGAAATACCCATCGTTAGTCTCGTTAGACCAGCTATCATCGCTACCCCAACCATTTGTGCGACCAGAGCGATTTCCGTAGAGGCCTTGCGCTGAGTCCATTTCGATATGATCTTCAGGTAAGTCTTCAATGAAGCGGCTTGGAATACTGCTACGCCACTGACCAAATACCTGACGATTTCCAGCAAAATATATAAAGGCTTTCTTCTTCGCACGGGTTATGCCCACATAGGCAAGCCGACGTTCTTCCTCTAGCGCCTTCATGCCACTTTCGTCCATGGCGCGTTGGCTTGGGAATATCTCTTCTTCCCAACCGGGTAGAAAAACAGTGTCAAATTCCAGCCCTTTGGCAGCATGCAAAGTCATCAGGCTTACTTTATCCTGACTGTCGTTGCCTGCATTTTCCATTACCAGTGAAATATGTTCCAGAAAACCGCCTAAGTTCTCAAATTCACCCATTGCAGAAACAAGTTCTTGAAGGTTTTCAAGTCGACCAGCCGCATCAGGTGATTTATCGTTTTGCCACATTTCGGTATAACCAGACTCGTCCAATACCATTTCTGCTACTTCAACATGCGAATGGGTGTGTAACATGGCCCGCCATCGATCGAAATTATCCATTAATTTGGTGATCGAATTTTTCGCCTGAGGTCGCAGGATATCAAGCCCCGTGATTTGCCGGGCTGCACGTGTCATCGAAATTTCGTGCGAAGTAGCCAGATGATGGATCTTTTGAATGGTGGCACCGCCGAGGCCGCGTTTTGGAACATTGACAATACGTTCGAAAGCAAGGTCATCATCGGCCTGTGCGATCACTCTCAGATACGCCATTGCATCACGAATTTCCGCACGTTCATAGAAACGCGGGCCTCCGATTACACGGTAGGGGACACCAAGCGTAATCATACGCTCTTCAAACTCACGCATCTGGAAACCAGTGCGCACCAAAATGGCGATTTCGCTTAGGGCATGCCCTTTGGTTTGCAGGCTTTCAATTTCATCGCCGATTGATCTGGCTTCTTCAGGAGCATCCCAGACCCCACGAACAGTTATAAGGTCGCCGTTATCCTGATCTGTCCAAAGTGTTTTACCAAGCCTGTCTTCGTTAGTAGCGATGAGCGCAGATGCGGCGGCGAGGATATTACCTGTAGACCTGTAGTTTTGCTCTAGCCTAACAACCTTTGCCCCTGGGAAGTCATCGGAGAACCTCAGAATATTACCAACTTCTGCCCCGCGCCAACCATAAATAGATTGATCATCATCACCTACACAGCAAATATTCTGTGTCGATTGCGCAAGCAGACGGAGCCAGAGATATTGTGCGACGTTTGTGTCCTGATACTCGTCCACAAGAATATATTTAAAGAGATTATGGTATTCCCTTAAAACATCAGGGTTATTCATAAAGATGGTGATCACATGCATCAGTAGATCACCAAAATCACAGGCATTTAAAATTGTCAGGCGATCCTGATAAGCTTTGTAAAGCTTTCCTCCCAAGCCATTAGCAAAAGCATAGCTTTCGCCTTCCGGTATTTTGTCCGGGGTTAGGGCACGGTTTTTCCATCGATCAATGAGGCCAGCCAATGTTCGAGCGGGCCAGCGTTTGTCATCGATATTTTCTGCCTGCAAGAGTTGTTTCAAAAGGCGAATTTGATCATCAGTATCAAGAATGGTGAAATTGGATTTTAAGCCCACGAGTTCGGCATGTTTTCTAAGGATACGAACACATACAGAATGGAATGTTCCTATCCACATACCCTCAACCGGGCGCCCCATAACGCGCGCGACCCGCTCCTGCATTTCTTTCGCAGCTTTATTCGTAAAAGTAACAGCCAGTATATTCCAGGGTGCTGCACGGCCCGTTGCCATAATATGACCAAGACGGGTTGTAAGGACACGGGTTTTTCCTGTACCTGCCCCTGCGAGCACAAGAACGGGGCCCTCACAAGTCAGAACGGCCTCTCTTTGCGGCGCGTTTAGGCCGCTTATGTATGGCGGTTCATGGTCTGTGGCTGTAGCTTCTTGCTGCGGTGCAGCAGGTGCAGAGGGGGTGTCAAAACCGTCAAGATCAAAAGGGTCATTCATCATGATTTGTCTATATCATCCTACTTCCGGATGGGGAAGCTGATCATGCTGGAAAGTCGAATATTTTTATAATTAACCGTGTTTGCCGATAGTTTTGTCCTGGCCATGAGATTCTAGAAGAGCCCGGTTATATTCGCGCATAACCATACGGTGTTTGATCAGCCCGACAACCGTATTGTTTCCTTCTGGAGAAACAACAGGCAATGTTTCTTCTCCGCTCATTTCAAGCTTATTGAGGGCAACTTCCAAAATATCACTAGATTTCACAACCGTTGGCGCTCGACGTAAAAGCTCGCCGACAGTGACCGAATTTGCCATATCGCCTTCAAATACATGCGATGGCAGCTCCGAAAAGGATAAAATCCCTTCCATGTGACCAGTTTCGTTGGTCACGATAAGAATGCCACCACCTTGAAGCATTAATAGCTCTCTGGCTTTTATGGCTTTTTCGCTTGTCTGGAGCGTGTAAAAATCGCGTGTCATATGATCACTCACATGCGCAGACTTGAGGAGGTAAGTGGCACGACCGCCTTCAAGGAAAATGCCTCTGTTCGCAAGTTGCATGTGAAATATGGATCGCCGATAAAACAGGTTGCTAACAAGGCTTGCTACGGCGGACGCGATCATCACGGCGATTGTAGTTGAATAATCACCTGTAATCTCAAAGACAATCAGCATTGTTGATATGGGTGCGCCTAAAACGGCGCTTGCCATCGCGCCCATACCTACAATGGCATACATTCCATGTGATGATGCCAGTTCTGGGAAAATAGTTGCGACAATGAGGCCGAAAGCACCACCAAGCACAGCACCAATAAACAATGAAGGGCTGAAAACACCGCCGCCAAACCTACCAGCCAATGAGACCGTTGCAGCAAAAATCTTAGCTACAATTAAAGCTAAAAGAACTTGCAGTGTATACTCACCGTTCAGTGCTTTTGATGTGGCTTCATAGCCAACGCTTAGAACCTCAGGATAGACGAGGGCGATCATGCCTAAGATCAGCCCGGCAATAGCAGGGTGGAGCCAATAGGGGATTTTGGAAAAGCTTGTCCGAATTTTATCGCCGTAATTAATAGCCGTCATAAAAATGATCGCTACAATGGCGGCGACGATACCTAGAATGAAGAAGGCTGGAAATTCCCAAAAGCTGACGATTGAGTAATCGATAACTTGAAAAGCAGGATTGTCACCGAGGTGCGCACGGCTGACGAGTGTGCCGGCGATCGCGGCAATAACAATCGGAGCAAACGTGTGAAGAGCGTAGTGCCCTATGATGACCTCAAGCGCAAAAAATACTCCTGCGATTGGTGCATTAAACGAAGCGGCCACAGCGCTTGCCACAGCACAGCCGAGTAGGGTTCGCGCTGTGGCTGGGTTTAAGTGCAAGCGATCAGTGACGAAGGCAGCAAGCGTGGCACCCAAATGCACAACAGGCCCTTCCCGTCCTGATGAAGCACCAGCACCGAGCGATAAAATGGTTGCGGCTGCACTAATCAAACCTTCTTTCAAGTCAACATGGCTTTTCTTAAGTGCTGCTGCTTCGATAACGTGGGGAACACCCTTTGTAAGATTGTTTGGAAGAAACCGAAGAATTTGCCCAACAACTAAGCCGCCTATGATGGGAACCAGTAGAATTTGCCACCACGGTAAATTTGTAATACCCGTTGCAAATGTTGCTTCGCTTTCGCCAAAGGCGAAAATGATAATCGCTTCGATTGCTAGATAAAATCCGATGGCTGCATAGCCTGCAATAACCCCGATTATGGCAGCAAGAAAGGTGATGACGCCATATTCATAACGGCCAGAACCAAACATTGTTGCCCGTAGCCACCGCGCCCAGCCATGTAATGTGTGCTTTTTCTTTGCCATTTTGCCTGAATACTCGTCTTCAGCCAGAAGTTATAGTTCGTAGAATATAACAATCAGATAGCAGTTCTTATGACTGGGTAAAACCTTCTCTTTTAAATTTATTGCAGAAACTGTTTCTTAATAGTTGATTTTTTGCCGTATCATTGCCTGATTTTAGAGTAAAAATCGCGGTGATGTTACTCTCATTCCTATAAAAGGTGTGTAACACTCTATCTAATTTACAACGAAGGCAGGTTAAGAGCTGTGTTTAAGAAGATCACTTTTGGAATTATTGCATTCGTTTTTGCATGTGTTGCTGTCGCGGCCATTTTCTTAAGCACGGTTGATTGGAATGAATATAAAGGAACATTAGAAGAAACGGCTTATAGCACGACAGGCGTTAAGCTAGATCTTGCAGGAAATATAGGTATTAGTCTTCTTCCAACACCGTCTTTAAGCGCTGAAACCATATCGCTTAGAAGGCCTGATGAACAAAATTCGGAGCTTATAGCCACCGCGAAACGGATCGATGTCGAGCTTTCTTTGGGTGACCTTTTAAAAGGGGATGTATCCTTTAATAAGTTGGAGCTTGTTGGTCTAGAGTTGAATGTCAACGAGGACCAGAACGGTGCCTGGGTTCTACAGGGGTGGCCCGACAATAAGGCCAGACAGCAATCACCCTCTGATGATGAGAATGAAAGCTCAGCGGATACGGCTATTAATCTGGATCAATTTCAACTGACTGGTGCCCGTATCAATATTGTTCCTTTTGATGGCAAGCAACGAAATATTGAGAGTCTTGATATTTCACTGTCAGGCGTTTTTCCAAAGGGTCCATTGAATTGGCAAGGACAGTTTTTTGTTGGCGATGAAAAGGTTGACGTTAGCGGTCGAGCGCGTCCTATTCCTTCACGGGATGAAATTTCCTTGAAAGTAGAACTCGGTGTGAATGGCGGTGGCCTATCAGTATCAGGTCGGTACGGCGCAGAAACAGGTGTACTCGGTCGCGCAATTATATCTGGTAATGATTTGCCGGGCTTTCTATCGTCAGTTTCGAATATTACGGGTAGTGAAACGACATATGAAGGAACAGACATTCCCTTTCTCGTTGACTTACAGGTTGAGGGAAACGGTGGCGTTTATTCCATTGTATCCAAGCAACTAGACGTGAACAGTACACACGGGCGGCTTGATTTGACGTATGCAAATCTTGAAGAGCGCTCCAACGTAACGGGCACACTGGCCCTTGGAATCATAGATACGGCGCGCTGGGATACGTTTTTCATTTCTAATGTTGATGATCAGGCGGCAAATTCCGATCAAACCAGTGGCTTTAATCTACCGTTGCAGGGGGCGCTTGATACAACAGTTGAAGGGATTGTCTTAAAAGGCAATACGATCAGAAATGTTGACGCTGTTGTCAGGGTGAATGGTAATCGAATTGAGCTTAACAAGTTTCAGGCACTTCTTCCGGGCGGCACTGGTGTTGCTGCGCAGCTTGTTATCGATGGGCAGGATGATATCCGGGGCAGTGGTGGTTTTTCAATTATATCAGAACAATTGCCAGTTCTTTTGGACTGGACAGGCGCCTCCTTTCAAAAAGATTTGCCTGCGGGTCGATTAGCCACTGCTAATATTGCCGCGAAGCTAAATTTTGATCGCTCTAGCTGGACTATAGAAAATGTGAAGGGGAATGTTGATACGTCCAATTTCACTGGAACAGCGACGGGCAATTTCACGGGGACGTATCTTACTACTGCGGATATAAATGTTGGTACTATAAATCTTGATGCTTACCTTTCAGATTTTGCAAAGGGTACCGTCCAGCCTGAAGCTAATCCTGCGCCTTCATCGAACACGCAGACTACTAACGTTTCTTATTTTCCAGCGAATACAATTGATCTCAAGTTAACGGCTGATCAGGCCCTTTGGAAAAATAAGCAGTTCAAAAATATAAATATTGAAACTCAGGCAAGTCCTGTGGAAATCAGGGTTTCAAAGTTTACAGCCTCTCAAGGAAACGGTTCGTTGAATATTGCTGGTGCTGTTCAAAGCCCTGCTAGTACAAATTCCCAGCCCAATTATGAATTGAATGCAGGATTTTCCAATATGTCACTGGACTTAGTGCGTGAATTAGCGCCTGAGAGTGCACAGTATTTGGATGATTTAGGGCTAAAGACTGCTACGGGGAACATTTCGGTAAACGGCCCCATGGACGCTCTTAAGGTTGTTGCGAATGTCAAACATGATTGGTCATCAGAATGGTCTTTAAGCGGCGATTTGTCATTAGAAGATGATACTATAGTAACTATGTCGCTTCAGGGAAATGTGCGTCATGATGATGTTTCCAAGACCCTAAAGGAGGTGGGTATAAATGCTAAAGTGACGCCTGTTGATCTTACACTCGCTATTAATCAAAATTCGCTAAACGGACCAGTTGCTGTAAAAGCAAATGGTAAGGTTGAAAATAGCCAGGTTATTACGGAAGCGGTTTATCAACCAGGTGACATTGAAGCGACTTTTTCTGTGGCCCATCAAAGTGCGATCAAGTTATTTGACCTGTTCTCGCTTGATTTACCACTTCCTAATCCGACAAATTCCATAAACCTGAATGGGAAGGCAAAGTTTCAGGACAAAAATTGGGCCCTAAATGGATTGGATGTAAGGAACGGTAATGCCAGCTTTTTCGGGAACTTGGCGGGGCAAGGAAAAACGATTAACGGCGGATTACAATTTCAAAATTGGAAAGTCAATGCATCGCCAAAAACTACCTCGGGCGTTCCGCCTCAGACCTTTAATCAAACTGCTTCATACAGACCTTCTGGCAATCAACCAGCTTTTAATCTGGGCAACTATAGTGATTACGCGGGGGCGGTTGCGCTTACTTTCAATAATGTCGAAGTGTTTGGCCAAATATTATCACTTCAGAATGGCCAACTTGATATCGGTGACGGCTATGCGTATTTAGGCCTTGGTGAAGGGGCGCAGTTGAATGGTCAGCCCTTATATGGGAAGGTTTCTGTTGCGCTTAACCCTATTCCTGCATTTGAATTGGAATTGGATGCAAATTACATTGATATTGCGTCTATGCTGATCGGCGCAGGCTATAGTGATTTCATGTCTGGCGGTAGTTCAGTGAAACTAAACCTGGCGGCACAAGGTAATGATACCTTATCTTTGATGAAAAGCCTGAACGGGCAAGGTAGTTTCAAGGGACAAGCTGGTATTTTATCGTTTTTGGATGTGCCTTCTTTGATAAATGATATTCAAACAGCATCATCAGGGCGTGGGTTTTTGAATGTAATTGGTCATCGCTTGCAAGGTGGGCAGACATCATTTGGTACATTGGAAGCATCATTTTCGATGGATAGTGGTGTAGCACTGGTGGAAACGTTTAAAGCAAACGGTAGCTGGGGAAGCCTTGGGCTTGACGGACAAATTAATCTGGTTGACCAGTTTATGGATATGAAGGGTGCTCTTGCGCTCGCAAGTCCGGTGGACGCACCTTTAATGCCCGTGAATTATCGTGGGCCTTTGTCTTCCCCGAGTGGTGGTTGGCAAAGCCGGGCGTTGGAACGATTTGTTCTTGCAGGGATAGAGCGCCGTCTAAGGTCCAGTATTTTTAAGCAGTTTGAAAAGGCGGACAGTACGACCTCCCCGGATAATCCTCCAAAATCAAATAGCGCTGGCAGCGCAGTCTTTGATAGTGCTTTTGGTATTCTTTCAGCCTTAAAGAAAAAACAACAAGCAAAGAAAGAAGCAGAAGCCGCAAAGGCGAAGGAAGAACAAGATAAAGAGAAGCAAAACTAACGCCTGATTAGTCGGTTGTTATCTTTTGGGTACTTTCTGTTTCAAGGCGTTGGATAACATAGGCCCGAATACTGCCTGATAGTGACCTTGAGCGGGCTTCATCGATTTGTCTGACAATTTCATTGAGTGAAATTTTGTCCGTATCAGCATAACGTTTTAGGTGCCGCCAAAAGCATTGCTCGATCGATATTGATGTTCTGTGGCCGGAAATGGTCACAGAACGTTTTTTTAATTTTGCATCTTCAAGATCTAACATTAGGGAAATTTGCCGTTATTTTATCCTGTTGGTCAAGATGCAATTGGCTCTTCTTTTTCCAGACGGCCTTCATAGTCAACGGCGATACCATATTCTGGGTCTTCAATCACTGAAACTTCCACCATTTGCCCCGCTTTGTTGAGAAGGGATTTACAATCGGCACTCAGGTGACGCAGGTGAAGTGTTTTACCGGCACTTTTGTAACGCTCTGCAAGGCTGTCAATTGCTTGAAGGCCCGAATGATCCCAAACGCGGCTATCAATAAAATCTACGATCACATCTTCAGGGTCGCCTTTGGGGTCAAAGATCTCCTGAAAGCTGGTGATGGAGCCAAAGAATAGAGGGCCGTGTAACTCATATAGTTTTTGGTTTTCAGCGAGCATACTTGTGCGGGCTTCAATACGTTTGGCTGCCTGCCACGAGAAGACAAGGGCAGAGACAATAACACCAACAATTACGGCGATGCCAAGGTCTTCTGCAACAGTTACTCCTGATACTAATATCAGAACAAATGCGTCAGAGCGTGGAATTTTATTGATAATCCTGAAGCTCGACCATGCGAAGGTTCCAACCACCACCATGAACATAACACCAGTGAGGGCGGCAAGTGGAATTTGTTCGATCAGGCTACTGCCGAACAGAATGAATGCAAGTAAGAAAAGTGCAGCAGATGTCCCTGAAAGCCGAGTACGACCACCAGAATTCACGTTGATCATGCTTTGACCAATCATGGCACATCCACCCATGCCGCCGAAAAAGCCTGTGACTACGTTTGCAGCACCTTGCGCGACGCATTCTTGGCTTGCACCGCCTTTTGATTCTGTAATTTCGGCAACTAGGTTTAGTGTCAATAGTGATTCAATTAATCCGATTGCTGCAAGTATAGCACTATATGGGAAGATAATACTTAGTGTTTCAAAGTTCATAGGGACAGCCGGAATACTGAAATCAGGTAAACCACCTTGAATAGAGCCCAAGTCGCCTACTCGTGAAACATCAAGGTTAAAGCCGATGACAATTGCTGAAACAATGAGAATGCCTAAAAGTGGGGCCGGGAATGCTTTAATATATTTACTACCTGCCCAAATAATCAGCATAGTTAAACCGGTCAGGCCAAGCATAAGATATAGTTGAATGCCATTTAACCATTCGCCAGAAGCATCCTTAAATTGTGACCGTTGAGCTAAGAAAATAACTATGGCGAGCCCGTTAACAAACCCGAGCATTACGGGATACGGGACCATCCGGATGAATTTTCCAAGTCGGAAGGCACCAGCAAGTATTTGTAATATTCCCATTAAAACAACGGTTGCGAATAAATATTGTACGCCGTGACTTACAACCAATTCGACCATCACAACAGCTAAGGCGCCAGTTGCACCAGAAATCATTCCAGGCCTTCCCCCAATAAGGGCTGTGATTAGACCAACAATGAAAGCGGCATACAGACCGACTAGTGCATCGACTCGTGCGACTATCGCAAATGCAACGGCTTCAGGCACAAGAGCAAGCGCTACAGTAAGACCCGAGAGAACCTCTGTCTTGACAATGTTTGGTGTCATTGCACGAAAGGATGATGTTAGATTATTAAACATGAATGGCCCTTTATGGCAGAGGTAAAGCAGGTCTGCGATCTGAATTGTGTAAGGTCTGCGCTAATTTCTACAAGCGCAGGGTTCTATACCGTTAAGGTCAATAGGGCAAGAGACTTCGAATAAAGTTACTCACGTCCATTGCCTCTCAAAACTTATGTGAGTTCGAGGGAATGGACTTGAAATCAAAAAAGCCCAGCGAATACATGACTGAGCTTTTCTGTATGTCTGATTGGATTGATTTAGCTAAAGCGCTTTAAAGAAGTCATTTCCTTTGTCATCCACAACAATGAATGCAGGGAAATCAACAACATCAATTTTCCATACAGCTTCCATGCCGAGGTCAGCAAAATCAAGTGTTTCGATTTTGGTGATATTGTCTTGGGCAAGTGCTGCTGCTGGCCCACCAACGGAGCCGAGGTAAAACCCGCCATTTTCTTCACAGGCTTTGGTTACATCGCGTGATCTGTTGCCTTTGGCGAGGCTGATCATGCTACCGCCCAATTTTTGGAATGGCCCGACATAGCTGTCCATGCGGCCTGCGGTGGTTGGACCAAAAGAACCAGAGGCATAGCCTTCGGGCGTTTTCGCTGGTCCGGCATAATAGATAATATGATCTTTGAAGTAACTCGGCATTTCAGCGCCGTCCTCGATCATTTTTTGAATACGGGCATGCGCGAGATCACGGGCAACGATGATTGTACCAGTAAGGCTGAGGCGGGTTTTTATTGGATAATTTGTTAATTCAGCCAGAATATCTTTCATCGGGCGATTGAGGTCAATTTTAACGACTTCATCAGACAAAGTATTTTCACTGACCTCCGGCATATATTTCGCTGGATCAGTCTCGAGCTGCTCAATGAAAATACCGTCTGCTGTGATTTTCGCCTTTGCCTGACGGTCGGCGGAACAGGAAACACCAATACCAACAGGCAGACTAGCACCGTGACGGGGAAGGCGAATTACGCGAACATCATGGCAGAAATATTTCCCACCAAACTGCGCGCCAATCCCCATATTCTGGGTCATTTTATGGATTTTTTCTTCGAGTTCAATATCGCGGAAAGCGCGGCCTGTTTCATCGCCTGTAGTTGGTAAATTATCGAGGTCACGGGCCGAGGCTTTTTTAACGGTTGCAAGATTCTGTTCAGCGGACAAACCGCCAATTGTTATTGCTAAGTGATAGGGTGGACACGCGGCCGTACCGAGTGTTTTGATTTTCTCTTCTAAGAACGCAAGCATCCTGTCTTCACGAAGTGTCGCGGGTGTTTGTTGGAACAAGAAGGTCTTGTTTGCACTGCCCCCACCTTTCGCCATGAACAGAAAATGATATTCGTTGCCGGTTGTTGCGTACAAATCAATCTGCGCTGGCGTATTATTTTTTGTGTTAACTTCCTTATACATGGAAATCGGGGCCATCTGGCTATAACGCAAATTAGTTTCTGTGTAGGTCCGCATGATGCCTTTGCTAAGGGGGGCTGCATCATCATTATCTGTCCAGACGTCCTGGCCTTTCTTGCCGACGACGATCGCTGTGCCGGTGTCCTGGCAACTCGGGAGAACCCGGCCCGCAGCAATATTTGCGTTTTTCAAGAGTTCCTTGGCGACAAAATGATCATTATCGCTTGCTTCTTTGTCATCCAGAATATCCGCGAGCTGCTGGAGGTGGCCTGGGCGAAGTAAATGCGCGATATCTGCCATAGCCTCTCTTGACAAAAGCTCCAGGCCTTCATCTTCGACCTTTAGGATAGTACGGCCCTCTACTTCGATAGTGGAGACATAGTCGCTTGTTATTTTTCGATACTCTGTGTCGTCATTACCTGTTTGGAAAAGTTTTGAATACGTCCATTCAGTCATGTCTATGTCTCTTTATGTTTTGAATTAAGGTTGCTTGGTCGCGGTTAAACGGCCTGGCTAGTGATGCTGTCTTCTAGAGTGCTATTTTTTTCTAAAAGCATCGAGTGTGACGACATTGTTTTCATCTTTTTTGCTGTCATCATCGTCGGTATCTGCCACCATGGCCTTGGCGGTATGCTCATTCGCGTTAGAGTCTTGCGAAGTTGAGGCTTTGGCGTCTTCGTTTGTTACATTTGTTGGGAATGCGCTGGTAGCATCAGATGGAAATATACTCTCATTATTTCCTTCAACAGTATTCGCACTGCCATTGTCATCATGGAACTGCAGGGCAAATTGAACGCTCGGGTCTACAAAACCTGTAACTGCAGCGAAGGGGATTGTTAGATGCTCTGGTGTTTGATTGAACGATAAACCGATTTCAAAATAATCATCAAAAACCTTAAGTCCCCAGTATTTGTGCTGAAGAACGATTGTCATTTCGTCGGGAAATCTTGAAATCAGGTGGTCAGGAATCATGACGCCGTCAGCTTGCGTCTTGAACGCAATATAAAAGTGATGATCGCCAGCCAAGCCCTCTTTCTCAGTATCAATCAACACGCTTCTTACAACGCTTCTCAAGGCACTTTGTACTTTGGAGTCATAGTCAATAAAAGTGTCAGCCATTGATGTTCTCTATCATCGTCAATGATTAAGTAATTTCGGCTGTTATAATAACAGATATCAGCGGCGTGAAGGGAAAATTACGGATTTTTATGTGAAATTTCTATTTCGTGAAGAGGTTGAATGGTCTTAGTTCGACATTGACATCATATTCTTGGCATTTGGATTGTAAATTGATGATTGATTTTAAGTGGTTAATCTTATTATGGTCATTTTTTTGATTAATTTACTAAAATTTGCAAAATACAATTTTAAAGCCGAGAAGCGCGATTGCTACAGATTGAGGATAAACATACTAGAGAGTCTGCCGCATTTTGCGACGCTGCCTTGTTAGCAGCAAGCATTTCGGAACTTGAAGTGAAATTCACAGATTTGATACGGTCATTGGGATTCGATGACTATATTTGCACGTCATGTATGGCATGGGCAGAGGAGAAACGGGTTCGGGTTCACTCTGCAAGTCTGGCGGTGGAGGCGCTGCATGAGTATATTATAGCAGATAGCCGCTACAATAATCCGATTTTAAGGAAGGCGGCTTCTCAAATCTATCCTTTTGATTGGTCTGAGGCAGAGTTCCTTGCTGGATTGAATGAAATGGACCAGTCTTTTCTCTCTATTATGGACGAGCAAGGCATATTAGAAGGCTATACAATTCCTTTGCATTATGCCGGTTTTCCTGTGTCAGCGCTTACTCTTATATCTAGTCAATCAACCATTCCCTCAATCCTTACATGGGGAATGAAATATATGATTTCATTTGTTGTATCTGCTTTCTTCGAGGCTTATGTGAGGCTATCTGGCACCGATCAAGCAGGTGAGAACGATAATTCTTCTCTAATTGTCAAGAAGCTTACACCTCGAGAGCGGGAATGTTTATATTGGGTAAGCAAGGGCAAAACAGACGCCGAGACCGCGAGTATTCTTAATCTTGCAGAAAGTACCGTTCATGCACACGTTGAAAGCGCAAAGAAACGAATGGGGGTGCATACGCGCATTCAGGCTGTGATGAGGGCATATTTTCTAAATCAAATTCACGCATAAGGTGTTTTTGGCTACTTTCTCAAATTCACCCTATCTGATCAGCCTATAGGAAAACGCTTCAAAGTCTGATTACATTCCTATTAGACGGTTGGGGGTGTAGAGACTTAGCTCCTGATTTGTTAGATTGGGAGCCTTCTGATGACTATAATTACACCAGTGTCGTACGACACTAAAGACAATGTACATGCCGTATGTTCGGGTACTGTACTTTCGTATCAGAACATGATGAAACAGTTAATATTTCTATTTGCGCAATTAGAGCCAAGCGTTTTAGATTCTATACTTGTAGATATTGAAAATATATACGGGATTTCAACAAACACAGAATTCAGCGAGATAGAATATCATAATAAAAACGATATTGCCGCACATGCAGTAATACGATTTTTTTATGTCATTTTGGGGCGACCACGTGAAGATATAGCTTTTGCATTTACTCTGGTTCAGATTAGAGCCTTGGAACTAGGTGCAGATGACTGCGAATGCAGGGATGTATACTGCTAAATTTAAATAAATGGTCCGTTCTGTTGCTAGGTGGACCAACCCCCACCTGAAGACGTCAATCCTCAGGAATTGATAAATGTGTTTACTGGAACAGCTTACGCTGCAACAGCGAACTCGACGTCATTGTCGTTTGCATTTATAAAAATTTGGTCCATCGCGGCGGTACCATCCCGAGCGAAAAGCTAACACTGTTCAATACACGTCGATCCTATTTCACCCCCATCATAAAGAACCCTAAACAGGTAGGTTCTTTATGGTGGAGGTGCCGGGTACCGCCCCCGGGTCCGTCTTATTTACTTACTGCGCCGTTTATCGCCATAGCTGGAAAACCAGCACCTCTCATATAAGAAATTCTGATATGAAATTAAAGTATTTTCGCGAATAATAATGGCACTATGAAATTCATAGCCATTTTCTTGCGCTCCATGACCGAAGACCCTATAGAAATAAAGTGCAGTTTTCAGGGAGTGACTTTGTGCAACAATATCATGAGCTTTTAGAGAGAATTAGACGCGAAGGCGTTTTTAGAGGGGATCGGACAGGAACGGGAACTTATAGTGTTTTCGGCCATCAGATGCGATTTAACCTCAATGATGGGTTTCCACTCGTTACGACCAAGAAACTTCACCTAAAATCGATTGTTCATGAGCTTCTTTGGTTCTTAAAAGGCGATACAAATATCGGATACCTAAGAGAAAATGGTGTGAAGATTTGGGATGAATGGGCGGACGAAAATGGCGACCTTGGGCCAGTGTACGGCCATCAATGGCGCAGTTGGCCCACCCCGAACGGTGAAAAGGTCGATCAAATCACCAATTTGCTCCACCAAATCAAAAATACGCCTGAAAGCCGCCGTTTAATTGTATCTGCATGGAATGTTGCAGACGTTGATCACATGGCTTTGCCTCCATGTCATTGTTTGTTCCAGTTTTACGTTGCAGAGGGCAAATTGTCTTGTCAGCTTTACCAACGAAGCGCAGATGTGTTTTTAGGAGTGCCCTTCAATATCGCATCTTATGCATTGCTGACCCATATGATTGCGCAAGCTTGTGGCCTGGGGGTTGGTGATTTTGTGCATACCTTTGGCGACGCTCATTTATACAGCAATCATATTGATCAAGCCGATTTGCAGTTATCGCGCATACCATTTGACTTACCTGAATTGAAATTAAATCAAGATGTTAATGATTTATTTGCATTCACATATGAAGATATCCAGATTTTGAATTACCAAGCACATCCTCATATCAAAGGGGTTGTCGCTGTCTAGAAACTTTATATTTGTGGAGCTTGTCCTCTGTCATCAAACAATGAAAATATTAAGCGGGTCTTGCCGTCGCTCTTGACTTTGTTTGTTGGTTTTGTCGTCACCTGGTCTGTGACGCGGGAAGCAGATATTATTTCGCATGAAGAGGCGTTTGCACAGTTTGAAGCACGCGCCGAAAGTATGATTGATAGGTTCCATAGTAGAATTCAGCAAGCGATAGCCTCGAGTGATGATCTGCTGAGGATTTATCAGAATTCTTCAGACCTTGATCAGGAACTACGACCTGAATCGGAAATGACAAAGCTGAAAGCTAATCAGTTTTCCTATTTGATTAACAATTTTTCTGGATTGAGCAGGTATCGTAAGTTTATCGCCTTTCTAAATCGAGAGTCTCAGGAAAATTCCAGCGACTTTATTTTTGAACAGGTTTGGAGTTCTGCGGGTGATTTTGACCAAGCGGTGCTGTTGGAGCAAATTAATACTTCTGATATTTTTGGAGCGCTCATAAATAATTCATTGCTAAATCGGGCATCGGCGGCCGTTCCCTTACCCGATGGGGTTTTAAAAGAATTTAGTGGCGGCGGTTATGTTCTAATCGTGTCTTCGCTTGCAGGAGAAAGAAACAAGGATTTCTCTATTCAAATTCTTGATGCCAGAGAGATTTTAAATGACCTTAAACAGGTGAAACGATTTGCTGATATGGATTTGCAACTCAGTAGTATCCTGAAATTACCGAACGGCGAAGAAGTTGAACTGGATGCTGCAATATCAGATTTTGATGATAGCGCAGATTATGATGACTATTTTATATCAGTTCATTCATTTCAATTCGGGTCTCAGGTATGGAATGCGGTCGCTTGGTCGACGGAGGAGATATTCGAAACCGATCATTTCAGAGTGCAAGTCGCTTTGTTTGTATGCGTAATTCTTACAGGACTTGTGTATTATATCGTTTGGTCACAATCAGAGCGAACACGCAGGGTAAGTGCGATAATTGATAGAAGAACACGGGCCTTACAAAAAGCAAATGATGAACTGGCAGAACATTATGAAGTCTTACAAGACTTGAATTTAGACCTTTCGAAGGCGCGCGAATCTGCGGAAGCTGCCAGTCATGCAAAGTCAGAATTTCTGGCTACCATGAGCCATGAACTTCGAACACCATTGAATGCAATTTTGGGTTTCTCTCAGATATTGAAAGATCAGGTTATAGGGCCACTTGGTGATGAACGGTACGTTGAATATTCGAATGATATTCACGCCAGTGGATCGCATCTTCTTGGTCTGATCAATGATATCCTTGATTTGGCAAAACTGGAGGCAAATCAGCTTCAGATCGAAAATCATGAAGTTTATCCAAGTGATTTGCTCGATAATGTAAAATCACTGGTAACACCACAATTTACAGAGAAAAATATCGCTTTAAACCTGACCTTGTCTGATGAATTGCCCCAGCCAATAGTCGGCGACGACCTACGACTCAAACAAATCATTATTAACCTCGTTTCCAATTCGATCAAATTTACAGATCAAGGCCATATTGATGTTAAGATTTATCCGAAGCCCATAGAGGTGGATGGGATAAAGCCGGGCTATGTCATTGAAGTCAGTGATACAGGAATAGGAATACCGGAAGATAAACAATCGCTTCTATTCCAAAGATTTACTCAGATTGATGCTGCGCTAACGCGCAAGCACGGCGGGGTAGGCCTGGGGCTGGCCATTTGTCATGAATTGATCGTTAAAATGGGTGGAACGATATCGGTTAAGAGCCAAACTGACGTGGGGACTACAATTTTTGTACATTTACCATTGGAAGAAGCATCGTCAGCTGATAATGACGATATGATGATCTGATTAATTTCAAATGGTAACGGTTTGGGTATGAAAATATCGTGTATTGCTGCTATGGCATCAAATAATGTCATTGGACTTAATAACCAAATGCCTTGGCATCTTCCTGCGGATTTAAAGCATTTTAAATCAATCACGCTTTCTAAACCTATAATTATGGGTCGCAAAACATTTGAATCGATCGGCAGACCGCTTCCTGGTCGTACTAATATAGTGATTACTCGTAATAAGGGTTGGCATGCCGATGGTGTCACCAACGCATCTAGTTTATCGGACGCTATAGAGCTTGCTCGGCGCTTACCCGAAGCGGTTGATGAAATAATGATCATTGGCGGCGGACAGGTTTATAAGGAAGCCTTGCCGCTGGCTGACAGGCTGTATATTACCGAAATTAGTCTCGAGACCGAAGGGGATGCGTTTTTCCCAAAAATTGACCAATCTATTTGGCGGGAAACCGCACGAGAAAGCCACAAAAGCGTGGATGGTCGCCCCGCCCACGCCTTTATCAATTACGACCGTATTTCCTAGGTTAGTTTAGGACCAATGTTTGGCCTATTTCTTTCGCGATGTTCCTGTATATGTCAGCGTGCGGACCATCAGGTGCTGTGACGACAACAGGGGTTCCAGCGTCAGAAAGGGCACGAATATCCATATGGAGTGGTATTGCCCCTAAAAACGTTGCATCGAGTAATTTTGCTGCGTCTTCTGCACCGCCATGGCCGAAAATATGGCTTTCTTCACCGCAACTCGGGCAGATAAAGCTGCTCATGTTTTCGATGATACCGATGATTGGCACATCGACCTTTCTAAACATTGCAAGTCCCTTGCGCGCGTCGATTAGGGCAAGGTCTTGTGGTGTTGAAACAATGACAGCACCACTTAAAGGTGCGTTTTGAACCATCGATAACTGTACGTCGCCGGTTCCAGGCGGCATATCAACAATTAATACATCCAATGGGCCCCAGGCTACATCCTTTAAAAGTTGCTGCACGGCACCCATTACCCGTGGTCCGCGCCAAACGATAGGCTGATCGACGTCAATTAAAAAGCCGATGGACATAATTTTGAGCCCGTATTTCTGAAGGGGTTGGATAACACCATTTACTATTTCAGGACGGTCATCGAGGCCAACAAGTGTAGGAAGTGATGGGCCAAATATATCAGCGTCCATAATCCCGACCTTTAACCGTTGGTCGCGGAGGGCGAGGGCAAGGTTAATCGATGTTGTTGACTTACCAACGCCGCCTTTTCCACTTGCGACAGCAACAACATGATTAACACCGGGGATTTCCACGGGTGTTGGTGGCGGCGGTGTTTGTGGTTTGCTTGCAGGTGTTGGTTTATTTGCTTTGCTTGCTGTTACGACAACGTTAACGGCGTCCACACCTTCTAAATTCGAAACAGTTTTTTCAACGCGGGACCGTATATCCTCGATTGAACCTTTTGTGCCTTCAATTGAAGATATCGGCATATCGCCAAAATCAAGAATAATCCCAATTTGTCCTTTATCGATGATAATCGCACTGAGTGTACCCGAAGCTTTCAGGGACTGGCCAGTTACAGGGTGTTCTATCTCACTGAGGGCATTTTCGATCAAGGCTTGGCTGAGGTTTGTCATCGATTAGTCTCTAATTCTCGTAAGAAGTCAAAAAATACGTATATTCCATTGCAGGTAAGGGGGGGCTACCATATATAGAATAATAAAACACTGTCTTTCTTTTGTCTGTGCGGTAATTTGACTTCATGATGATAGAAGACACTGGTTAAGAGATCATAGGGAGATCCTCAGTATGCCTTGGCAAAACGACAATAACGGTAACCGCCCCAATAATCCTTGGGGCAACAATGGCGGCGGCCCTCGTCGTGGTGGGGGCGGCGAACCACCACAAATCGATGAGTTTATCAAAAAGGGTCAGGATCAACTGAAAACAGTTTTGCCTGGTGGAAAAGGCAGTTTTTCTATCATAGCGCTTGCGGCTTTAGCGCTCTGGCTGGCCACGGGTATTTATTTCGTGGATCCGAATGAACAAGCTGTTGTGCTTAGGTTTGGGAAATTTGTTGATCAAACCGAGCCTGGTGCGCATTGGCACTTTCCCTATCCAATAGAAACGGTTGAAATTCGCGGTGTAACTGATGAAAAGCAAATATCAGTTGGTAACCGTCGTGTTCAGGACACACGTGGTCGTCGTTTGCAAGCTGGCTCAGGGCGTGACGAAAGCCTAATGCTTACACAGGATGAAAACATAGTTGACGTTCGTTTCAACGTTGTTTGGCGAATTGGTAGCTTGCGTGACTATCTTTTCAATATGCAGGATCCTGACGGTACGATTAAATCTGTTTCCGAAAGCGCCATGCGTGAAATCGTTGGTAAAAATCAAATTACGCCAATCATTACAACTGCTCGTGGTCAGATTGAAGAAGAAGCTATTCGAATTATTCAATCAACCCTTAATGATTACGGTGCCGGTGTTGATATCCTGCGTGTTCAGATTATCGAATCGCAAGCGCCTGAAGAGGTGAAAGATGCTTTCCTCGATGTACAGAAAGCTGAAGCGGATCAGCAGCGTTTCCAGAATGAAGCGGAAGCTTACCGCAATCAGAAAGTTCGACAAGCTGAAGGTGAGGCGGAGCGCCTTGTTCAGCTAGCAGAGGCTTATCGTGCTACAACTGTTGCTGGCGCACAAGGTGAAGCAGCTAGGTTTACATCTGTTTACAATGAATATGTTCAGGCAAAAGATGTAACGAAAAAACGTATATACCTAGAGACCATGGAAAACATTCTCGCTGGTATGGATAAAGTTATTTTGGACGGCAATGCCGGATCAGGAGTTGTTCCTTATCTTCCAATCAATGAAATTAAGAAGAAACAGCAAGGCGAAGGGAACTAGATCATGAATGCAAAGGTAATCAGTGGAATCGTTGTTCTTTTCATCGGCTTGTTTGTTTTCTTTAGTAGCATGTTCATTGTCAGCGAACGTGAACAGGCGATTGTTGTTCAATTTGGTGAACCAAAAGATGTGATCCGTGAACCAGGGTTACATTTTAAAATTCCAGGTCTTCAGCAGGTCATCTATTTAGATAAGCGAATTTTAAGCCTTGATATCCGACCACAAGAAGTTCTAGCGAGTGACCAGCGGCGTATTTTGGTCGATAGTTTTGCTCGGTACCGTATTAGTGATCCGCTCAAGCGTTTTCAGGCTGCTCGCGATGAGCGCACGGCTGCCCGGTTACTTGAGGATGCGATGGAATCAACTGTAAGACAGGTGCTTGCGAATGAAGTCATGGGGTCAATCGTTTCTGGCGAGCGTGCGGCACTGATGCGTAAAATTAGCGAACTCACAAACCAGCGTGCTGCATCTTTCGGGCTTGAGGTTGTTGATGTGCGTTTGAAAAGAGTTGACCTCCCTCAGCAGAACAGCGAGGCGATTTTTGCTCGTATGGAAACTGAGCGCCAAAGAGAAGCCGAAGAAAAGCGCGCATCCGGTCGTCGTGATGCCGTGAAAATCAAGGCGGAAGCTGATCGCCGTGTTGCTGAATTAGTGGCTGATGCAGAACGTCAATCACAAACAATTCGTGGTGAAGCAGATGGTCAGGCTGTTAAGATTTTCGCTGATGCATATGGAAAAGACAAAGATTTCTTTGAATTTTACCGGACAATGCAAGCTTACAGAAAATCACTCGGTAAGGACGACACAACTTTGGTGCTATCGCCAGATAGTGAATTCTTCAAATTGTTTGTCGATGACGGTAAGTAAATCATCACTTTAAATTGTGATTGGGGGCATGCTTTGTGTAGTTAGCGTGCCCCTTCTTTATATATAGTCTGTTTATCAGAAGTGTTTTATAGACATAAATTGTACGTCTTATCGCAGGCGTGAAACAATTTGCCGCAAAGGACAAAACTGAAACTTGACCGCGCGGCGTAATAATGATGCGATAGTTGATATCTAGTGAAATCCCCTCTTTGTTCATTAGATGAAACAGGCCAACTTTTAGTAATGGATAATAAAAATATAAAAGGAGTAAGTGCGTGAGCACCATTAAAGTAAAAGCAAAACAGCGACAGCCCCAAAAGACATTAATGTTGCGTGTCTTAATGGCTGGAATGCTTGTTTTAGGTGCGGTAGCTCTTTCATATCAACCGCTCTTTGCGAAGGGCGCACCTGAGAGCTTTGCAGACCTTGTAGAAAAACTTCAGCCTGCTGTTGTGAATATTTCGACAGTTCAAACAATTGAGCGCCGCAGAGGCAACCGTCGCTTGCCACAGGCACCAGAAGGTACGCCGTTTGGCGATTTGTGGGATCAATTCCGCGATCGTTTTGAAGAACAGGAAGCTGAGCCTCGTCAGGCACGATCATTAGGATCTGGTTTCATTATCGATGCAGACGGTTACGTGGTCACAAACAACCATGTAATTGAAGGCGCGGATGAGATCACTGTTATCACTAATGAAGGTGAAGAATATCAAGCGGAGCTTATTGGCCGCGACAAACTAAGCGATCTAGCGCTCTTGAAAATCGAAAATGGCGGTAAGTTTCCATTTGTCAAATGGGGTAATAGCGACGCTGAGCGTGTTGGTGATTGGCTTTTGGCAATTGGTAACCCATTTGGTCAGCAAAACTCTGTTTCCGCTGGTATCCTTTCAGCGCGAAACCGTCAGATCAATGGTGATGGCGAAGTTGAGTTTATCCAGACAGATGCAGCCATTAATAAAGGGAACTCTGGTGGACCACTTTTCAATATGGAAGGTGAAGTGATCGGTGTGAACACAGCGATCTTTTCGCCAACTGGTGGTAGTGTTGGTTTGGGCTTCTCAATCCCTTCAAATGATGCCAGCCGTTTCATCGCACAAATTCGCGAAAATGGCCGTGTTGTCCGTGGTTTCCTTGGCGTAGCCATCACAACGCTCAGCGAAGATGACGCGGAAGACCTTGGACTTGATATTACAGAAGGCGCGTTGATCAGTGAAATTACACCTGACGGCCCGGCTGACAAGTCTGGTGTTGAAATCCAGGACGTAATCGTTGAATGGGACGGTAAGAAAATTACGACAAGCAACGAGCTTGTTCGTGCTGTCCGCAGAACTACTGTTGGTAAACCTGTAGATGTTGTTGTTGTTCGCAATGGCGAACGTAAAACTTTGGAAGTGATCACGGGTGAGCGTGAAGAAACTGACGATGATAACGATGCTCCAGCGGGTAACGGTGATGACGACAACGAGGGTCGCGGTGACCGTGAGCTTGTTGAAGGAATGGAGCTAGGACGGATCACTGGTGATATTCGTCGTCGTTTCCGTATCGAAGATGATGTTGACGGTGTTGTTGTTCTTCGTGTAGCGCGCAGAAGCCAGGCAGCTCGTTCGCAGATTCGCCCAGGTTTTGTGATCCTGCGCGTTAATCAGAATGAGATTGAAACGCCTGCTGATGTCGCGGCTGCAATCGAAGATGCACGCGAGCGTGGTCGTGAACGTGTTCTTCTTCTGGTGAATGTACGTGGACGTACGGCTCATATTCCACTGCAGTTGGAAAAAGAACGCGAAGACGACTAAGCGTTAATTAGCAAATGAAAAGGCCGCTTTAAGCGGCCTTTTTTTATATCTGGGTTTTTTCGCTAACAGTTATTTCAACACATTATATATTCGATAACTTATTTGAATGAACTGCGCGTAAAGCCTTGAAAGAATAGTAACGTTTCTAGGCTAGTATGATTAATGCAGGCGTCAGCGGCCTCTTGTGCGACTGGTTTGGCTTTGTAGGCGACGCCGAGGCCTGCCGCATTTAACATGGGGATGTCGTTTGCACCGTCTCCAACCGCGATAATATCAGACACTGATAAATTTTGTTGTGACTGAAGTTCTTTAAGAGTTTCTTCTTTCGTGCTGGCGTCACAAATAGGAGGAATGACTTCACCAGTTAATGTGCTGTCGTTAATGCCAAGTATGTTTGCCCTGTGCATAGAGAAGCCAAGCTTGTTCGCAACTTTTTCAGTGAAGAAGGTAAAACCACCTGAGACGAGGGCGCTATAGGCGCCAGCACCTGACATTGTGCTGAGTGCGGTTTCGGCTCCATCCGAAACGGTAATGCGTTCAGCAAAACATCGATCAAGGACGTCCGTGTTTAATCCCTTCAGTAAAGCAACCCGTTCCCTTAGGGCATCCTGAAAATCCAATTCTCCACGCATTGCCGCTTCTGTGATCGCAGATACTTTGTCTTTCAGACTGGCAAAATCGGCTAGTTCATCAATGCATTCAACGGTAATCATGGTCGAATCCATGTCGGCTAGAAGTAATTTTTTCTTCCGGTCAGCGGTGTTTTGAAGGGCCCAGTCAATCGGGTATGATGACAGGGTTTCTGTCAGAGTAGATTTGATTGAAGGTCCATCTCCTTCGTTTACCTCAAAGGCTAGGTCTATGGCTTCATCTTCTGATAATATAGAATGATCGATGTCATTGATGTTATAGTGATTATTAAGCAGTTCCTGCGACAAAGCGATCGCTTTATTCAGAATATCTGAATTGTTGGGGTTGACGACAAGAGTAAGAACCATATTCATAAGTAAAACCTAACCACAAAAGCGAGATATGTGTGAAACAGGCTATTCTTATTGCAGGTCCAACCGCAAGCGGCAAGTCAGCATTATCTATAAAACTGGCAAAGCAATATGATGGTGTCGTTATTAATGCCGACAGTATGCAAGTCTACAGAGACCTTCGGATCATAACGGCGCGTCCTAGCGTGGAAGAAGAGATGATGGCCCCGCACAAGCTGTACGGGGTTGTCGACGGGGCACAGGCTTTTTCCGCAATGGATTGGGCGAAGCTCGCAATGAATGCGGTAGATGAGGCATGGCAGGATAATCGAACACCCATATTGGTTGGTGGAACCGGGATGTATTTTCGCACACTTCTTGATGGTATGGCCCATATTCCTGATGTGGATCCCGAAATTCGAACGCAAGTCAGGGCAGAGGCAGTTGAATTTGGAAGTGCAAAGCTGCACGCGGAGCTCATGATATGCGACCCCATGACGGCTGAACGCCTTGCACAGGGTGATAGCCAGCGCATTTCAAGAGCGATCGAAGTTTATAGATCAAGCGGTAAGCCAATAAGTGAATGGCAAAAAGAAACACAGGCAGGCCCCTTGCAGGCACTTGATCAATCAGGGAATGTGAAGAAGGTAGTTCTGGAATGGCCCCGGGAAGAATTATACCGACGCTGTGACCTTCGGTTTGATTTGATGCTGGAAGAGGGAGCCTTGGAGGAGGTTGAGGCGTTATTATCAAGAAATTTATCGCCTGTTCTTCCTTTAATGAAGTCGCTTGGTGTGCCCTCGCTGATGAAATACCTCAGCGGGAATATAAGCTTGGACGAAGCGCGAGAAGAGAGCAAGACTCAGACAAGGCGCTTCGCAAAACGTCAGATGACATGGTTTCGTAATCAATTTAATGCTTGGGAACGAATTGATGCGCAATATTTGGAAAGTCAAATGGCAAAAATATTTATTTAAATTAACAAATAAGTATTGACTGAGTAATTTATGTACAATATTGTCACTTTTATCGGTGCTTAGCCAGCCCTAGCATCGATGCTGGAAGCTTCACGCCCAATGAAGTTTCCAACTGTGACGAGACCCACCCCTGGGGGCGCCTAGTGCGCCCCCACTTGTGTAAACGGGGTGTTTTGGGCCTAATATTAAGATAATCAGCAGGATAAGAAAATGTCAGCAATTCAGACTTTGAATTCAGACGCTGCAAAATTAGATGAAGGACCTGATGGCTCAGAAACACAATCTGACATTCAGGAGTTAAGCGGCGCGGAGATCATTATTCAAACGTTAACTGAATTGGGCGTGGAGGTCGTCTTTGGCTATCCAGGCGGCGCCGTTCTGCCTATTTACGATGAAATTTTTAAGCAAGAAAAAATCAAGCATGTTCTTGTGCGCCACGAGCAGGCTGCCGCTCATGCTGCGGAAGGGTACGCACGCTCTACCGGTAAACCAGGTGTTGTTCTTGTGACATCCGGCCCTGGGGCTACCAACGTCGTAACGGGGCTGACGGATGCAATGTTGGATTCTATCCCCATCGTTTGCCTAACCGGACAGGTTGCAAGGCATTTAATCGGCAATGATGCCTTTCAAGAGGCGGATACTGTTGGGATTACGCGCCCGTGCACCAAGCATAATTATCTGGTGAAGGATACAGCTAAAGTTTCCTGCGTTTTAAAAGAAGCGTTTTATGTGGCAACGAGCGGCAGGCCGGGGCCTGTGGTTATTGATTTGCCAAAGGACGTTCAGGTTGAAAAGGCCACTTATCAGCCAAACATTCCTGTTGAACACAAAACCTATAAGCCAATTTTGGACGGAACGGAAAGCGCCCTTAATGAAGCGATTGAACTGCTTTCAAAGGCAGAAAGGCCAATTATATATGCGGGCGGTGGTATTATTAATGCCGGCCCTGAAGCTTCCGAACTGTTGACGAAGTTTGCGAAAATGACTGGCATGCCTGTTACAAACACATTGATGGGATTAGGGGCATTTCCAGCAAGTGATAAACAGTTTTTGGGCATGCTTGGTATGCATGGTACCTTTGAAGCTAATCATGCGATGCACGACTGTGATGTTATGCTTGCGATTGGTGCACGGTTTGACGACCGGGTAACTGGCCGTATCGATGCGTTTTCCCCTGACTCAAAGAAAATCCATGTGGATATTGATCTGTCATCTATCAATAAGAATGTTTCTGTTGACGTTCCGATAGTGGCTGATGCCGGTAGAACCTTGTCTCGTTTCATTGAGCTTTGGGAAGAGCATAATTTTGCTGAAACACAGCCTGATTTGACCGATTGGTGGGCGCAAATTGACGAATGGCGCGCGATTAAATGCCTTGCTTATGAAAATAGCGATGACGTTATTATGCCGCAATATGCACTTGATCGTTTGAATGCATTAACTAAAGACCATGATCCTATTATCTCTACCGAGGTGGGGCAGCACCAGATGTGGGCCGCTCAGTATCTTGACTTTGAGAAGCCAAATCGTTGGTTAACATCTGGCGGCCTTGGAACGATGGGATATGGTTTACCAGCGGCTATCGGGGCACAGCTTGCTGAGCCCGATCGTCTGGTGATTGATGTGGCTGGTGAGGCGTCTATTCAAATGAATATTCAGGAACTTGCGACTGCTGTTCAATATCGGTTGCCTGTTAAGATTTTCATTATGAATAATGAATTTATGGGCATGGTTCGACAGTGGCAGGAGTTAACCTATGAGAGCCGGTATTCAGAAAGCTATTCCTCTGCTCTGCCTGACTTTGTTGCGCTTGCTGAAGCCTATGGTTGGAAAGGACTGCGGGTTAATGACCCTGCACAATTGGATGCTACAATTCAGGAAATGATAGATCATGATGGTCCAGTTATTGTTGACTGTCATATCGCAAAGTTAGAAAACTGTTTTCCGATGGTTCCTGCTGGTGCGGCACATAATGAAATGATGCTTGCTGGTGATGTTCAAACCAAACCAAGAGACGATGAAGCGCTCGCGGTTGTATAGGTTTGTTAAGTAAGAGTATGCATGCCATGAAAGATCAAGGCCCTATAAAAAAACACACGATTAGTGTTCTGGTTGATAACGAAGCAGGCGTTCTGGCGCGCGTTATCGGTTTATTTTCCGGTCGAGGCTATAATATTGAAAGCCTGACCGTCGCCTCCATTGACGAGCGTAAAGAATTATCGCGCATAACGATTGTGACAAAGGGAACACATATGGTCATCGAGCAGATTAAAGCTCAGTTAGATCGTTTGGTCCCAGTTCACAAAGTGGCAGACCTGACGATTGATGGCCCATTCGTCTCCCGAGGGCTGGCGCTTGTGAAAATGACGGGTGAGGGCGAGAAGCGTGTGGAGGCACTACGCCTCGCGGAAGCATTTCGCGCACGAGTGGTTGATTCCACACGGAAGAGCTTTGTTTTTGAATTAACAGGGTCGAGCGATAAAATTAACGCTTTCATCGAATTAATGAGCGATTTAGGTCTAGTGGAAGCGGCTAGAACCGGTGCCGTTGCCTTATCAAGAGGCGGCGAAGGTCTATAATTACAGATAGTTTTTAAGAAATTGGATAACATTGATTTTGCCTATGCCAAGGTTGGCAGGCTTCATATAGGAAATGAATAATGCGTGTATATTTTGATAGTGATGCAGACGTTAATCTGATCAAAGATAAAACAATTGCGATTGTAGGGTATGGCAGTCAGGGGCATGCCCATGCCGCCAATCTGCGCGACTCTGGCGTGAAAAATGTTATTGTTGCCCTGCGAGAAGGCTCCGGCACACGTAAAAAAGCCGAAGCAGCAGGATTTACTGTGAAAACTGCGGCTGAAGCTGCGCTAGAAGCTGATATGGTTATGATGTTAGCCCCTGATGAGCATCAGGCCGATATTTATGCGCAGGACCTTGCTGCCAATATGAAAGACGGGGCTGCCTTGATGTTTGCGCACGGTCTTAATATTCATTTCGGCCTTATCGAGGCGCGCAGTGACCTTGATGTGATCATGGTAGCGCCGAAAGGGCCAGGCCATACGGTTCGTGCTCAGTATGCTGCGGGTAAAGGTGTTCCATGTTTGATTGCTGTTCATGCTGACGCAAGCGGTAAAGCCCATGACTTATGCCTTTCCTATGCGTCTGCAATTGGCGGTGGGCGCTCTGGTATTATTGAAACCAATTTCCGCGAGGAATGTGAAACCGACTTGTTTGGTGAACAGGCGGTTCTTTGCGGTGGTGTTTCCGAGCTTATTAAGGCTGGCTTTGAGACGCTAACCGAAGCGGGTTATGCACCTGAAATGGCGTATTTTGAATGCCTGCATGAAGTTAAGCTGATTGTTGACCTGATTTACGAGGGCGGTATCGCAAATATGCGCTATTCGATCTCTAATACGGCTGAATATGGTGACTATAAAACGGGTCCACGTGTGATTACCGACGAAACCAAAGCTGAGATGAAGCGTGTTCTTGAAGATATTCAACAAGGCCGTTTTGTAAAAGACTTTATCATGGATAATAAGGCAGGTAATCCTGAGCTTAAAGCCCATCGCGGCCTTGCTGAGCGCCACCCAATCGAAGATGTTGGTCATAAACTGCGTTCGATGATGCCTTGGATGCAAGAAGGTCAACTGGTCGATAAAGAAAAGAACTAAAGTAAGATATTATAAGTTACGTGAAAGAGGCGGTTTATACCGCCTTTTTTTGTTTATGAAATTTAATTACATAAAAAATTATAATAATAGAAAATGTCTATGAATATCATTTATAATTGTCGATAATTAGTAATATAATTATACAAAAATAATCTTTTCAGTAATAATTAATTCTGATATGTAGTGCTGGAGTATTTAATATTATTTGAGACTGGGTTGTGGTTGAATTTGACCATACAGATTGTAACTTTAAACAGCATCATCTTTTTGATGCTCTTTTTGCATGCCCGGATGCTCATATTCTTCTGCTGTCAGGCCGACTTATCAGCCCTTAGGCACGACCTTATCGGTTCATGATTGACCATCAAGGTGCTTAAGGGAATGAACGGTTACAAAATTTATCCATAATACATTTTACACAGGACTAAAGTCATGTCGCATTCGCAGACAGATCATATAAAAATATTCGATACAACCCTCCGGGACGGCGAACAATCGCCAGGGGCATCCATGACGCTTGATGAAAAGCTTAAGATTGCAGAAGTACTGGAAGCAATGAAGGTTGATGTGATCGAAGCAGGGTTCGCCATTGCTTCAAATGGTGACTTCGAATGCGTGAAAAAAATATCAGAACAGGTGAAGGATAGCACAGTATGCTCGCTCGCCCGTGCAGCACTCGGCGATATTGACCGCGCTGCTGAGGCACTGAAGCCCGCTCGGAGCCCTAGGATACATACGTTTATCGCCACAAGCCCGCTTCATATGAAAGTTAAGCTTCAAATGGAACCGGCGGCTGTGCTTGAAGCTATTCATCATTCGGTTAGTCATGCGCGGCGGTTTGTCGATGATGTTGAATGGAGCGCTGAAGACGCAACCCGCACAGATTTAGACTTTTTATGCAAGGCCGTAGATACAGCCATTAAGGCAGGAGCGACGACGATCAACCTTCCTGATACTGTAGGGTACGGAGTGCCTGAAGAATACGCCGCGATGTTCAAGCATGTGATTGAAAATGTTGTAAATTCGGACAAAGCGATATTTTCTACCCATTGTCATAATGATTTGGGTTTAGCAGTAGCAAATTCGCTTGCGGCCGTTAACGCAGGCGCGCGTCAGGTGGAATGTACGATCAATGGTATCGGCGAAAGAGCAGGCAATGCCGCAATGGAAGAGATTGCGATGGCGATCAAAACCCGTAGTGATATTATGCCTGTGACAACCAAGATCGAAACTACGGAGATTATGCGGGCCAGTCGTCTTGTTTCAACGGTGACGGGATTTGCGGTTCAGAACAACAAGGCTATTGTTGGTGCCAATGCGTTTGCGCACGAATCTGGTATTCATCAGGACGGTGTCCTCAAAAACGCTGAAACCTATGAAATTATGACACCTGAATCAGTTGGGCTTAGCCGTTCAGTGCTTGTGATGGGTAAACATTCTGGCCGGCATGCGTTTGCAGATAAACTAAAAGAGCTTGGCTACGAACTTGGCGACAATGCGTTTCAGGAATGTTTCAAGCGTTTCAAAGCGCTTGGGGATCGTAAAAAGAATATTTATGACGAGGATATCATCGCGCTTGTGGATGATGAGGTTGCAACCGCTGAAAACAAGATCCAGGTCATGTCCTTAAACACCTATACTTCCTCGGACGGGCGGGCCTTTTCTGATGTTACCTTGTCAATTGACGGCAAAGATCGGAAAACAGTGGTTTATGGTGCCGGGCCGGTTGATGCAGCCTTCAATGCGATTAAAGCTTTGATTGGGTTTTACCCTCATCTTCAACTCTTTCAGGTTCATGCTGTAACCGCGGGCACAGACGCCCAGGCTGAGTGTACTGTTCGTCTGGAAGATGATGGGTACCTCGTGAACGGGCAGGGTGCGCACGAAGATACTGTTACGGCGGCCGCACGCGCTTATGTTGCTGCGGTTAACAAGCTGATTGTCAAAAAGGAAAAACGTGCTCCAGGACATAGAGTCGATTCTGTTCAAAAGACAGGATAATTCACCCGTTTTTCATCATAAAAATGTTCAGTGAATGATTTGTGTGCTCGTAAAAGCTTGGAAATTGACAATAAAACGCTTGTTTTTGAAAAAAAACACAAACATGCCGTATTCTTGCGCAAGAAAACTTGTGTATGGGGCGCTTCTGCCCCATAACAAACCTGTTGGGGGCGCTTGTGATCAATCGGCCCTTCTGAAATTTTGACCCCGAATTTATGAGGCACTAAATGCTATCTAAGTTGCTCGGCATGTTTTCGTCTGACATGGCAATTGATTTAGGAACCGCGAATACACTTGTCTATGTTAAGGGCAGAGGTATCGTTTTGAATGAACCTTCTGTTGTTGCGATCAAAAACGAGCATGGCCGTGACCGTGTGATTGCTGTTGGCGATGAGGCAAAATTAATGTTAGGCCGTACGCCGAGCGGTATCTCTGCGATCAGACCGCTTCGTGATGGTGTTATCGCCGATTTCCATGTCGCTGAGCAGATGATTAAGGTGTTTATTCAGAAAGTTCATAACCGTTCTTTTGCAAGCCCGCAGGTTGTTGTGTGTGTACCATCTGGTTCAACTGCCGTTGAACGTAAAGCTATTCAGGAATCAGCCGAGCAAGCAGGCGCTCGTAAGGTGTATCTCATTGATGAACCTATGGCTGCTGCTATCGGTGCCGGGCTCCCTGTTACTGAGCCACAGGGTTCGATGGTTGTTGATATCGGTGGTGGCACAACCGAAGTCGCCGTTATGTCACTTTGTGGTATCGTTTATGCGACATCAGTTCGTGTTGGTGGTGACCAGATGGATGAAGCGATTATTGGATACATCCGCCGTAATCATAATCTTTTGATTGGTGAGGCAACTTCGGAGCGCATCAAAAAAGAAATTGGTACAGCAATGGTGCCTGAGGATGGGATTGGCCGCACGATGATGATCAAAGGCCGTGACTTGATGAATGGCGTACCAAAAGAAATTGAGGTTAACCAGCAACAGGTTGCTGAAGCCCTGTCTGAACCCGTCAGTGCAATCGTTGAAGGTGTAAAGGTTGCACTAGAGCAAACGGCGCCCGAACTCGCTGCGGATATTGTGGACCGCGGTATTGTAATGACAGGTGGTGGTGCACTTCTGGAAAATCTTGATACTGTTATTCGCCGTGCAACTGGCCTACCGGTTACGGTTGCCGAAGAGCCGTTAACATGTGTTGCTCTGGGCACTGGTAAGGCGTTGGAAGAAGATCAGTATCGTCTTGTTCTGGCTGATAGCTACTGATTATAGATACATTATGAAACGATAGGTACTGATACAGGCGCTCGATCCAAATGATGCAATCATCAATGCTAAGTGATAATTTCGGGCGCCGCCGTGTTAATAAAGGCCGAGGGTATTTTTGGCTTTATCTTGTTATTGCGATAGTATTTTTGGTTCTGGAAGCATTGGGAAACAGTGTTCCTTCAAAAGTCAGGTCCTATGCGAATGATATTGCAGCCCCAATTTTAACTGTTTTGGAACAGCCTATCCGCGCCACTCAGGATGGCTTGGAACGCCTTGCAGGTGTTTCTGATATTTATCTGGAAAATCAAAATTTACGCGAAGAAAATGAGCGTTTACGGCAGTGGCGTGAAACCGCACTTCAGTTAAACCGTGAAAATGAGCAGTTAAGGTCAATTTTAAAAGTACCTGGCCGCGAAGTCCCTACCGCAGCGACAGGACGTGTTGTTGGCTCAAGCGGCGGCGCCTTCGAGCAAAGTGTTGTGATCAATGTTGGACATAACGACGGTGTACGCAGAAATGCTCCTGTTATTGACGATGGCGGCATCGTAGGTCGTATCATTGAAGTCGGTTACTTAAGTAGCCGTGTTTTGCTGCTGACAGATGTGAATAGCCATATCCCTGTTAAATTAGAAAGAACAGGTGATTTGGCGATTATTGAAGGCACGAATGAACTCTTTTTGGAGGTAAAATATTTACCACCTACAGTCAGACTAGAAGTCGGTGACAGATTTTTAACTTCAGGGCATGGAGGCGCGTTTCCACCTGATTTGCCGATGGCTGAGGTGTTATCGGTAACTCTTGACAAGGTTACAATTCGTGCGACGAGTTCTATCTCTAGCCTTGATTATGTCCGTGTGATGAATTACCAGCCAAAGGTTCCTGAGGATGAGTTAATTGACCCTGAGGACCAATTGGAACCTGTGACGCAACCATCCGAGATAGGAGCGCAAACCCCAAACGCTGAAACAGAGGGAGGTGCAAATGGCACTTAGAAAACCTTTGTTCGCTTCATTCGGTTTGGTGGGCTTCGTTCCAATTATTGTAACGGTTGCTTTTGCATTCATTATGCTGCTGCCGCTTGGTAGCGTTGTGACAACAGCAGCTATGCCCCATTTCGTTCTTATATCCGCATTTTACTGGTTGTCGGCTAGACCACTTTTGTTACCTTTTGGTGCATGTGCAGGGATTGGATTTTTTCTGGATCTCTGGCTCGGTGTGCCACTCGGTTTAAACATGGCAATTCTTCTGTGCACAAGGCTGTTTGTAATTACCCAACTGAAACACTACAGAGGACGAACTCGGGTATTATACTGGGCAATCTTCGCAGTACTTGCCCTTGTATTATATACTGGGGGCTGGATTGTTACTTCGTTAGTTAGTGGTAAAATGATTCCTGTACAGCCTGTGGTTAGTCAATGGGGAGTAACTGTGATAGCATATGCCCCTGTTGCGTTTGTTTTAGGACGCTTAAGACGATTAATGATGTAATTACCTATGTCTAAAGAGGGAATGAGATACCAATTATTCAGCCGGCGTGCCCTGCTTCTTGCAGGGGGGCAGGGGCTTGTTTTATCAGCCCTTGGAGGACGGTTGTATTATCTCTCGGTCGTTGAAGGGGAACAATATAAAGTTAGGGCAGATAAAAATCGAATTTCGCTTAGGTTAATCGCGCCTGAGCGCGGTGATATTTTGGACCGTAAGGGCCGGAAACTCGCAACTAACAGGCAGGATTTCAGGGTGTTCCTAGTGCCGGAACAAACTGATGACAGCAAAGAAACATTAAATAAACTTGGGCGAATTATTGATCTTTCCCCCCGTCAACTTCGGCGGATAGAGCGCCAGATTAAACGTCAGCGCAAATTTGTTCCCATAACTGTTGCGGAAGGTCTTGAATGGGATGAATTTGCGCGCGTGAATGTTGATGCTCCTGAGCTTCCTGGGGTCCTGACGGACGCAGGTTTGTCTCGCCATTACCCAAATGGTAACGATGTTGCGCATATTGTCGGATATCTTGCTAGTCCTGATGAGGATGATGTTAACAAAAACCCACTCTATCAATTGCCCGGGTTTAAAGTTGGCAAACAAGGCCTTGAAGACAGATTTGAAGCGCATTTACGCGGCTATGCCGGGACGCGCAGGGTTGAAGTTAATTCGGTTGGCCGCGAGATTCGTGAATTACCTGGCAGGCAAGATGCCACATTTGGCGATCATCTGAACCTTAGCATTGATCTTGAACTCCAACGTGAAGCAACAAAAATTCTGGGTGAAGAAGCTGCAGGCGCGGTTGTTATTGATATCAAGAGCGGTGAGCTTCTGGCGCTTGCGTCCACCCCGACATATGACCCAAATGAATTTACGCGCGGTATTAGTAGCCAAAACTGGAATTCCTTGTTGAAGGACCCCCGAAAACCGCTTGTTAATAAATGTGTTAATGGGCTGTATCCACCGGGTTCAACGGTTAAAATGTTGATGGCGTTATCGGCCCTTGAAGAGGGATTGGTGACGCCTGATACTGAATATTATTGTAATGGACGTCACCGATTAGGGGATAATACCTTTCACTGCTGGAAGCGCGGTGGCCATGGTAAGCTTGATCTGGTTGGTGCGATTTCCAATAGCTGCGATGTCTATTTTTATGAACTCGCCGAAAAAATGGATATCGATAAAATTGCTGAAATGGCAAATCGGTTTGGTTTGGGACAGTTGCATAATATCGGTGTTGACGGAGAAAAGTCGGGATTAGTTCCGACCCGCGAATGGAAAGAGCGAACCCGGAGGGAACGTTGGCAACTTGGTGAAACACTAAATGTTTCAATCGGGCAAGGCGCGTTACTCGCCACGCCTTTGCAACTTGCTGTTATGACAGCAAGAATAGCTTCAGGTAAGGAAGTCAAGCCGTCGCTATTCATGGCGTCGCAATCTGATTATCAAGACCCTTTTCTTTACGATAATGATTTTGGCCGAATGCGTATTAATCCCTTACACCTTGATATTGTTCGAGAGGGTATGGAGCGGGTAACCGCCGTTAGGGGAACAGCCTTTGACCCGAAACGACCGAAAACCGCTCAGAAAATAGCTGGAAAAACAGGAACTGCACAAGTACGGCGTATCACAATACAAGAACGCAATACTACTGGTGTACTGGATAATAAAGAATTACCGTGGGCATCGCGTGATCATGCCTTGTTTGTTGCGTATGCACCTGCCGAGGACCCGCAATTTGCTGTTTCTATTCTGGTGCAACATGGTGGCGGCGGCGCAAGTACCGCGGCGCCATTGGGTCGGGCTCTCTTGGATAAGGCCGCAGAAATTAGGGCACGAGCTGAACCTCAGCAACCTTCTTCATTAAGTGAGGAAGTTTGATGGGGTCTGCACGCATGTTTGGTCCAAGACGGGTTAACAAAAATGTCTTTCAAAGAATTATAGGATTAAATTGGTTCGTTGTTTTAATAACTGCTGCGATTGCGGGAACCGGTTTTGCTATTCTCTATTCGGTTGCTGGTGGCGAGTGGGACCCATGGGCCTCAAGGCAGGCTATCCGCTTTAGCGCAGCGATTATACTGATGATTGGTATCGCTGTAACCGATATTCGGGTATGGATGGCGCTTGCGTATCCGGCATGGTTTGCTGGTGTAGCCTTATTGATTGCTGTTGAGCTTATCGGTGCCACTGGTATGGGGGGGCAGCGCTGGCTTGATATTGGTTTCATGCGAATTCAACCCTCGGAATTGATGAAAATAGCAACGGTAATGGCGCTTGCCCGTTATTATCATAGCCGAAGCCTTGAACAAAGTAAGCGCTTGATAAATCTGATTATTCCAGGGTTTTTGATTGTCCTTCCTGTTGGGTTGGTGGTTATTCAACCGGACCTTGGAACTGGATTGATGATTGTTGCTGGCGGGGCGGCTATTATATTTATGGCTGGTCTTTCGAAATGGTTATTTATTTCCGCGGGTGGCGCGGTTTTGGCGGCAATACCAATTGTCTGGCAATTGATGAAACCGTATCAGAAAAGTCGTGTTTTAACCTTTTTAAACCCTGAATCTGACCCGCTTGGCGCTGGCTACCAGATCACGCAGGCAAAAATTGCTGCGGGTTCCGGTGGATTAACCGGGAAGGGCTTTCTGCAAGGAACGCAAAGCCAACTTAATTTCTTACCCGAAATGAAAACTGATTTTATTTTTACTGTATTGGCTGAAGAATTTGGCTTGATCGGCGGGCTTATTTTGCTTGCAATGTACGGGATTGTTCTTGGGTACGGTATTTTGATTGGTATCGCTTGCAGAAGCCAATTTGCGCGTTTGCTGGCTGCTGGCTTGTCGATCACACTGTTTCTATATGTATTCATTAATGTTGGTATGGTTATGGGGTTACTGCCAGTTGTAGGGGTGCCATTACCTTTGGTATCTTACGGTGGGTCGGCAATGCTGACTTGGTGCGTAGCCTATGGATTGATTTTATCTGCTGCCACTCACCGTCATGTGACTTTGGCTCCAAAAGGTAGCGGGCTAGCATAATTGCTATTAAATGCCTAATGTCGCTAACATGATTGAAGCAATTTCTATTTTATTATTCGGGAGGGAATTACGGGATGAATAAGCGAAAATATCTGATTGGGGCACTGGTCTCTACAGCTTTATCGTTCTCTGTTGTGAGTGACGATTTGAAGACCGCAATTGATAAGGATTATGGTTATCTTTCAGATTTATATACCCACTTACATCAAAATCCTGAAATATCCCTGCAAGAAGAAAAAACATCTGCCCGAATTGCAAAAGAATTGAGAGATATCGGGTTTGAAGTCACAGACAATTTTGGTGGCTATGGGCTTGTAGGTGTTTTGAAAAATGGCGATGGCCCGACGGTGCTTGTAAGGGCAGATATGGACGGCCTTCCTGTTCTTGAGCAGACAGGACTGGACATTGCGAGCCGCGCAACAACCATTGACGATAATGGAAATACTGTTCCAGTTATGCATGCATGTGGCCATGATGTGCATATGACAAGCTTTGTCGGTGCTGCACGGAGGCTGGTTGCCATGCGTGATAGTTGGCAGGGGACACTTGTCATGGTAGGGCAACCTGCGGAAGAACGAGTACTTGGTGCTGTGGCCATGATTGAAGAGGGGTTGTTCGAGAAATTCCCTCGCCCTGATTATAACCTCGCGCTCCATGTTAATGCATCCATGGAGGCTGGGACTGTTGGACTAGTCGATGGCTATGCACTTGCAAATGTCGATTCTGTTGACATTGCAGTTAAGGGGATTGGTGGTCACGGTGCTTACCCGCATACGACCAAAGATCCGGTTGTTTTGGCGTCGCATATTGTTGTTGCCCTGCAAACGCTAGTTTCGCGGGAAACTTCACCGCTTGAAGCGGCTGTGGTGACTGTTGGGTCCATTCACTCTGGCACAAAACACAATATTATTTCAGATGGGGCGCACCTTCAGATTACAGTTCGATCCTATAAAGATGACGTCCGGAAGAATATATTGGACGGAATTAAGCGCATTGCCCGCGCGCAGGCGTTATCCTTTGGGTTGCCTGAGGACAAAATGCCTGTCGTCACTGTGGGCGAATCTACCCCGGCGACATATAATAATCCTGAATTAACAGCACGCATTTTTAATACACTCACTGATAAGCTCGGTAGTGATCGTGTGAAGAAAGTAAGCCCCGTTATGGGCGCTGAGGACTTTGCGCATTTTGGTCGTGTTGAACCTAAAATCCCAAGTCTAATGTTTTGGCTTGGCGGGGTAAGTGCTGATGATGTAGCGCTTGCAAACGCCGGTAAAAAGAAGCTCCCAAGCTTACATTCGCCGTTTTTCGCACCTGACCGTGAAGCAACCCTGAAGGGCGGTGTAGAGGCAATGACACAGGCCGTGTTGGAATTGCTGCCCCGTAAGTAGAAGGATTGGTTTTAAAGTGACCAAGCTGATAAAAAAGCCGGGTCAATGACCCGGCTTTTTATTTGTGTTACCAGCATTCTATGCTGCTTTAGAAGGTAACTTTAGCCCCGAAACGAACGCGTGCACCCGGTGCAGGAACAGTTTGCGCTAGGAAGCTTGTTGCATAGCGAATTTCTTCGTCGAACAAGTTTTTACCTTCAACATAGAGATGGAGCGGTCCTTCCGGTCCCATCGGATGGAACGTTGCACCAACAGTTAGGTCAAAGAAGCTGTCTGTTGGAAGCTGGAAATTGCCAACACGGTTTTGGCTATCTGTCCATTCTAATGTTGTATAAGCATCCCAGTTTGTAGACTGGTAAACACCACCAACTCTTGCAGAGAAAGCAGGGATGCGTGGAAGCGGATTATCATTCTCTGTATCTGTTGCACGAACAAAGTCGAAACCAGCATTGATATGGAACGAGTCGTCACCGTCTTCGTAAGCATGCCATTTGAAGTCAGCTTCGATACCCCAGAAACGGGCATTCGTTGCTGTAAACACGCCAACAGGTAAACCGTCTTCGATTTCACCCGTGAAATCTTCAAAGATAAAGTCGTCATAGCTTGTATTGAAGAAATTAAGGCCACCTGTTACCGGACCATCTGTTTTTTCAATACTAAGTTCGAAACCAATCGCTGTTTCTTCATCAAGGTTCGGGTCACCGATCTCAAAGACACCAGTTGCAAGGTGTGGACCATTGGACTGTAATTCTTCAACGGTAGGTGCGCGCTCAGTTCTGAAGCCAGAAACAGATACCTGCCAATCATTTTCGAGCCTGTAAATAGCAGAGCCAGAGAAGGAAACGCCTGTGAAATTACGGTCAAAACCAGTTGACGCGACTTCGATTGATTGTCGTTCAAAACGAAGGCCTGCCTCTAGTAGTAATGGACCATCTTCAAATTGCTGAAGACCAAAGAGACCCCATTGAACCTGTTCGCTCGGTGGAACAAACGCTTCTGCGCCAATTGCTGAGAAGTCACGGTCACGGATTTGGAAGCCCCAAGCCCCTTTCAGGCCTT
Source organism: Kordiimonas sp. SCSIO 12610 (assembly GCF_024398015.1). Classification (GTDB taxonomy): domain Bacteria; phylum Pseudomonadota; class Alphaproteobacteria; order Sphingomonadales; family Kordiimonadaceae; genus CANLMI01. The sequence goes on along the minus strand of NZ_CP073747.1, from coordinate 2,426,659 downwards.
CAACTTCTTTTTGGACAAATTCCACACGGCTTTCCCAACCTTCGTTTGAGAATTGCGTACCGATTTCGTCGCCTTCCAGTTCAACGTGTTCGTAGTCTGCGTAACCGAAACGGAACTTTGTTTTCTCAAAGATAAGGAAATCAGATTCTACTTCACCAAGGAAGTCCAGGCGGAATTGGTCTTGGTCGATTGAAATACCTTCTTCTTCGCCTTCTTCCTCACCTTCGCCGCCTTCTTCTTCCTCTTCTTCTTCTACAACAGGAAGACCATAAGTATTATCGAAGAAACTAACGTTCACGCCGAAGAAACCAGTTTCACCGATGTAGGAAGCGCCGAATGAGCCAGCTGTTCTCTCTTGGGCAGTGCTTGCAACAGTGCCTTCTTCTTCTTCGACTTCTTCACCTTCTGCCGCCAACTGAGCACGCAGGGCATCAGAAGTGGCAAAGCCAGGGATATCAATATCACCGCGATCAAGATAGCTGATATCAGCGTGAAGCGCGAGCTTGTCACCTGCGGCAAACGTTACAGAGCCTGTGGTGTTAAACTCGTTACCATTTGTATCGTATTCAGCTTTTGCTTGGCCTTCAACGCCGTCTTCTGGAAGCTGTGTTGGGATACGGCCGTCAAAAACGTTGATCGCACCGCCCGCTGCGTTATTACCAAAAAGTAATGTGGCAGGGCCACGAAGAACTTCGATTTTTTCTGCTGTTTCAGGGTCAAGTGCAAGTGCGTGATCAACACTTGTTGTTGACGCGTCAATTGTTCCAATCCCTGCAATCAAAATACGGATGCGGTCACCGCCAAGGCCGCGAATGATCGGGCGTGATGCGGATGGACCAAATGCAGTTTGTGAAATGCCGGGTAGGCTATCAAGCGTGTCACCAAGTGTTGTGCTGCCAAGACGATCTAGTTCTTCGCCAGTTAGGATACTGATACCTTGTGCAACATTGGTTGATGTTGTTTGAATTGGGCTACTTGATACAATAATTTCTTCAACTTCATTGTGATCAGTAGTACTTTGTGCGTTTACCGTTGCTGACGTTGCAAGGGTAATTGCAAGGATGCTTGCCGCTGAGCTGTAATATTTCATTTTCGAGCTTTCTTTACCTCAAGCAATATTCAGATTCTGAATATCCCATGAGAAAACAATTGTACTGGAATGATTATGATAGTTGCAGTGTCTGAATAGATGACAGAACGCAGCTAGAGATAATCTTCAACAAAGCACACGGATGTATAAGGTGTGCGAATTACCTAGAGTAATGGAGGGGCGCGTGATTGTGTATAATCAAGCAGTTGATAGAATGCTGTTATTTGATGAGGTCTTGTATAGTTGACCCGATAGACATTGTATGACCGTGTTATGACCACAGGTCCATCAATGGTTAAATCATCTTTGCTTAAAGAGTGTTTGCAAACACTACAATCAAGTGTTTCACCGATAAAGTCATGATCAAATTCAGCGGAATGGGCAGCTACAGATACTTGTGCCGCGAGCAATAAGAACATCAAAGCTGAGAATACAGCCCTGAATATAGTCTTATTTTTATGTTGCCTGAACAACATCCAATCCCCGCTCAGCAGTTAATCAACGAAAACGGAATATGTTATTATGTAACTGACTGTCAAGACTAGAATCTTTTAAATTAAAGCGTTATAGTTATTAAAATATATTATGAGGTATAATTGTGACACATTCGCACGATCACAACGTTTGTATTGAAGATGCTATCGCCAAAGCCGAAAAGATTTGCACCGAAAGAGGTACAAGGTTCACGAAACTGCGCCGGCAAATCCTTGAAATGGTGTGGCAAGGTCATAGTGCGGTGAAAGCCTATGACCTTCTGGATGAATTGGCAAAGCAGGGTGGCTCAGCGAAACCACCCACAGTTTATCGTGCGCTAGACTTTCTCATGGAAGAGGGGTTGGTTCACAAAATTGAGTCGCTGAATGCCTATGTTGGATGCATCCATCCTGAAGACGCCCATATCAGTCAATTTTTGATTTGTGATAAATGTGAAACTGTTCAGGAAATGAGCTCACCTGCACTTGATAGTGCGGTTTTGGGGGCAGCAAAAAGCTCAAATTTCACAATTGATCGCCAAACCCTTGAACTTCATGGGGTGTGCTCAAACTGTCGCGGGTCCCAGGAAGCGGCTTAAGTGTCCATGTTCCAGAGCGTATCAGTAGTTTATACAAATACTGTTTTGTAGCGCCCGAACATATATCGACAGTTTTAATAAAAATACTTCTCAATAATATACTGGTTTTTTACTTAGTCTCAGTATAAATGCTGTTTCTTATGGCTATTCAGGCAGACATATCATCAACCGCGCAGGAATTCCTGGAACTGGCGTCTCGGCAAATCGCTGAGGGCGCTTTGGATTCTGCTGAGACAACAGCTCGTGCTGTATTAAGTTTGACCCCCAAAAATGCGTCGGCTTGGCAGGTGCTTGGCAATATTCTGGCTGCGCAGCCTGGTAAACGCGGTGAAGCGGCAACAGCCTTTAAGCGCGCACTTGAGATCGAACCTGACCTTGAGGAAGCTGAAGGTGCGATTGAAGCCCTGAGTATGAGGGCAACCGCAAGCCCAAAGCGTGCAAAGAAACTGTTCCAGCCACCGCACATGGCGGGCGTTGACCACAAGAACGAGGCAATCACTGAAGCGAAACTTGCCGAAGCCAAACAAAACTGGACACGAGCAGAAAATATTTGGGAGCAGGTGATTGAGATTGACCCAAGTGATACTTGGGCGTGGGCTCAGTATGGGCATCTGTTGAGCGTTCATCTTCAAAAATATGACGAAGCGGAAAGCGCGTATAGACGTGCGCTCGAAGAAGACCCGACGGATGATTGGGTATGGGGCAAGCTTGGTATTATGCTTGCCGATTTTATGGGCCGTGCTGACGAGGGGCAGGCTATGCTAAGGCATGCAATTAGCCTCGATCCGAAAGAATGCTATTATTATGGATGGTTAGGCTGGAGCCTTTACAGGCAAAATGAAGCGTATGATGAAGCGGAACGTTCCCTTGAGGAGGCAGTTCGCTTGTGGCCTGAATATCAATGGGCATATTTTCATCTTGGGTTAGTGCGATATATCAAAGAGAATTGCCCAGGTAAGGCAGAACGGGCGTTTCTGCGCGCGATTGAACTGGATGTCGGTGATGTTCCAGCGTTGTTTAACTTAGCTGCTTTGTACGAAGAGCAGTTAAATCAACCCAAAAAGGCCCTTGTTTATTACAAGCGGGTGTTAGAGTTGGACAAAGGTGACGCCGCAGCGATCCGACGAATTGGTATTTTGTACCATAATGATTTGAACGATGTGGAAACCGCTGAAACCTACTATCGTCGGGCCCTGGATTTAAATCCTTTCGACCATGATATTTTGACCAGACTTGGATGGTTGTGTTGGGAAAAAGCCGATAAGCTTGACGAGGGTGTTCAACTGCTGACAAAGGCGTGCGAGTTAGCCCCTGATAGTGCATGGTCCTTAACGCATTTGGCTCAAGTTTATTATTTGGCACTAAAAGACAGAAAACAAGCAGAAAAGTGGCTACGTGCTGCATTGAAATCGGACCCCAATTACGACTGGGCACACGCTTATTTGGGTGCCGTTTTGTTTGAACTCGGGTCTGAATTTGAAGAAGCAGAAACCCATCTTAGAGCAGCGATCAAGTTAAGCCCTGATTATACGTGGGCATGGCATAAATTAGGCCAATTATCGCTCTATCATCTGGAAAATATGGAAAAGGCGTGGGAAGCACTTTCGAAAACCTTGGAACTGAAGCCTGATCATATCGCTGCATTATATGATATTGTCTGGTTGGCGCAGTTTGGCCTCTACAGGCCAGACCTTGTGATCAATGAAGCGCTGCAATTGATCGAACTCGACACAGACAATGCATATGCATGTGCTCTTGTTGGCAGGCTTATGCGTTATGTGAAACCTGATAGCGCGCAAGCAGCTGAACTTTTGAACAAGGCGGTATCGCTGTCACCGGATGATCATTTTGCATGGCATGAATATGGTTGTATGCTGCTTTACGATGTCGGGAACATCGAAGACGCGGAAGAAGCGTTACTGCGCGCGCAAACACTCGATAATGCTTGTGGGACTGTTGATCAGGATATTGGATTAATCAGATATGTGCAGGGCCGTAAGGATGCTGCGCGGGATCATTTTGAACGCTCTTTAGAAATCGACAGTGATAACGCCGATGCATGGCGCGCATATGGGCAATATCTTTTCATGATGGAAGCTGATAGCGCCTTGGTTGAAGAAGCATTTGAGCGGGCGATCGAATTGACACCGGATAATTTTGAGAATTGGGCGCTTTATGCCGGGTTTTTAAAGGAATGCGAAGAACGGTATGAAGACGCCGAGTATGCGCGCACAAAGGCAGAGGCGGTAGCGCCTGAAACAATTGATTTGGATAGCTGGACCGCTCGTGCTTTGAGACCATTAATTTTGTCGCAAAAGACTTAAGCCTATAACGGCTTTATCCAAAAAGCGTTTTATAAAAGAAAAATTGCCATCTTTCTGGCCTTATTCCAGAATAAAGTTCATAAATGATTATGTTATGTGTGGAGGACGTTAAAACCATGGCAAGACTATCAAGCATTATTATTGGGTTTTGGACTGTCTTAACTTTATCAATTGGACTGTCTGCGCAAGATACAAAAATCCCTGAAGCTTTGATAGGCGTGGAGCATCAAAAATGCATGAGAAGCTGTGTACCAAGTGTTGGGGAAGTGGCCTGTAAAGCGCTGTGTGATTGTACGATGCAGGAATTCCAAAAGCGCATGGATTTCGAGCGTTTTCTGGATTTAGCAGCTGAACTGGCGAGAAACGAGATTGGGCCCGAAAGTCGGCAACTTCTTGATAGTATTGCGTTATATTGTGCTGATCAGGTTGAAAAGTCCGGTGTGGACTTAAGTGCTGAGCCCAAGGCGCAAGAACCAAACTAGAATTAGCGTTATTCCCCGCACTAGCATAATATCTGGTAGTCAATTTGTCATATTTCTGAACTGGTATTTTCTGCGATTTTGAGGCATTGCATATTGTTATGAATTATAGCGATGCTTTGAGGTGAAAATGTCTAAGTTTGATCATATGCCCCATATCAACTCTGGTCAGTTTGAGTGTCCAACTACCGATGCCTTTAGGGCCGAACCATTAGAGCATAAACCTCGAATTCTACTGCTGTACGGCTCGTTGCGGGATCGGTCATACAGTAAGCTCGTTATTGAGGAATGTGTCCGTATATTAGAGGCCATGGGAGCAGAAACCCGGGTTTTCAATCCTTCAGGATTGCCATTACCGGATGATGAAGACGAAAATCACCCAAAAGTTCAAGAGCTTAGGGAGCTTGTGATTTGGTCGGAAGGTCAGGTTTGGTGTTCGCCCGAGCGTCATGGAAGTATGACTGGTATCATGAAAGCTCAGATCGACTGGATACCGCTAAGCCTAGGTGCGGTTCGTCCAACACAAGGTAAAACACTTGCGGTAATGCAGGTTTGCGGTGGATCGCAATCTTTCAATGTGATCAATCAGTTACGTGTTCTTGGACGCTGGATGCGCATGATCACCATTCCGAACCAATCGTCGGTTGCGAAGGCATTCCTTGAATTTGAAGAGGATGGGCGGATGAAACCATCAGGCTATTACAACAGGATTGTTGATGTGATGGAAGAACTGATGAAGTTTACTCTGTTGACCAGGCAACATTCTGATTATCTGACGGACAGGTATTCTGAGCGTGTTGAAAGTGGTGAGGCCCTGATTAAACGTGTTAACCAGCGAAGCGTTTAATCGCTGGCATTGTCAACGGCGCGGGGTTTGCCGTTTTTATCGATCGCGACGAAGATATATTTGCCTTCGGTAACCTTGTGAGGTTCTTTCGTGCCGCAGTCGGCGTAGACATCTATGGAGACAGTTATCGACGTGCGGCCAACTTTTTCAACCTCAGCATAGACACTGACGACATCACCGACCTCAATCGGTTGATGGAACTTCATACCTTCAATCGCTACTGTTGCAACGGAACCGTTTGCGCGGCGACCAGCAACAACGCCGCCCGCGATATCCATTTGAGATAACACCCATCCACCAAAGATATTTCCGTTTACATTCAATTCAGAAGGTTGCGGCACTGTGCGAATTGTTGCCTGACGGCCTGTATTTGGCATGATTGTGTCCTTTATTTTTGGCCCAACATCGGTATTTCAATATCCTCAGGCAAGGCTTCGACGTAAAGCGACTGCGAAGGGAAAGCAAATCCGGTTCCCGCGTTTTCAACAATACGTTTGATTTCGATCAGCAATTGTTCCTTGATTGCAAGCCATTCCAGCCAATCGGTAGTTTTGGTGAAGCAGTATAAAAGAATATCAATTGAGCTATCCGAGAACCTATCAATTCGTACAAAGGTCGCTGTTTCATCAGGTTTTGCAAAAGCAGGGTTGTTGCTAAGGTAAGTTTCGATGCCTTCTCGTACTTTTTCCAGTTGATCAGCGCTTGATCTATATTCCAATCCAATCAGCCATTTAATCCTGCGAAATGTCATTCGGGAAAAGTTCGTAACGGCATTATCGGATAATTGTGCATTTGGAACATAAACAGGGGCTTTATCAAACCTGCGGATGGTTGTTGTTCTGAAACCGATCTGCTCGACAGTGCCTTCGACAACGCCTTTGACTAAAATCCAATCCCCCGGATGGAAACGTTTTTCGCCGATTATAAACAGGCCCGCGATCAGGTTTTTAAAGAGGTCTTGTGCGCCCAAGGCAACGGCAACCCCGAAAAGGCCAAGGCCAGCGATCAGAGGGCCAACATGGATGCCCCAAATTTCCAGAATTGTAGCTGCCCCCAATAGCGCAAAGGCAATCCTGATTGCTTTCGCGAGCCAGATAATCATTGAGGACGTGAGAAACTTATCCGCTTTTTGAAGCAGTCCACCGACGGGCTCAGACGCTCTAAAGAGCGCCCAGAAAATCAAGAATGCGATCAGCGAACGATTTAAGGCTTCCGCGAATTCGGCTGTATCACCGTTCAGGCCTATATATTCGGTTGCGAAGAAAATACCCATAACGATCGGAATAAAGCGCACTGGCGGTTCAATTGCCTCAACGACCGCATCATCAATTTCTGTTTCAGTTTTTGATGCCCATTTTTTTATTCTATTTAAAATAAGGCGCGTGAAAAGATTGCGAGCGATCAGGAAAATAGAGAAAATCCCGAATGCAATGATGATTTTACTTATGTTTATACCGTAAAGGCCGTTATTCCAGACGTCCTGCACGAGTATCCAAAAGTCATTGAAGCTTTCCATGAAAAGAATATTTATCCCTGTTGGTTATTTTCGTCAGAGCTGTTGTTTGAATATGCCTTGTAGCCGTCTTCAGAACTTAGTTCATAAACAACTTCATCATGACCGTTTTTATTGCTGAAAAATAGAAGTGCCATCAGGCCAAATCCAATTAACATGGTAAAGAAAATACCAATGCCCATGGCAATCTGACCGTGAATTGTAAAATCAATGCCTTCTGATTCCATATATTCACGAATGCCAACAAAACTAATGACACTCACAATCAAGCAAAACCCTATTACTGCCAGAGCTTTTTTCATAATGATTTCCTTATAGTGGCCGCATTATATCGATGCGACTATTTTACTAATTTTGCCGACACCATAGAGTTTTTATTTGATCTGTGACTGCGGTCTAAGAACGCACCCAACCTTTATCGGCCCTAACAATAAGCAGTTAGGCCATAATAATGAACCAAATTTTGCAAAAAAAACAAAAAACAGGCATACTATGTTTTGTTAGAGAGGGCGGAGTAAGTTCAAACCATTAGGAGGGAATTCCATATGAATGTTAGTCAAATTTTGGGAAATAAGAACCGTGATGTTATTTCTGTTACGAAAACAACATCTGTTCTCGAAATATCAAAATTGTTTGGCGAGCATAAAATAGGGGCCGTCCCAATCATCGAAAATGGTAAATTATGCGGGATAATCTCGGAACGTGATGTTGTGCGCGGGATTGCAGAGAAGGGTGCGGATGCCCTCAGCGATACCGTTGATCATCTTATGACCCAACGGGTTTTTACATGTAAAAGCGATGATACAGTACAGCAGCTTATGGCATTAATGACCGCAAAAAAGATACGCCACATTCCTGTGGTGGATAATGGCAACCTAATCGGAATTGTATCCATCGGTGATTTGGTCAAAGAACGTCTTCAGGAAACAGAGCAAGAAGCCGAAGCGCTTAAAGAATATATTGCCATGGCTTAAATATAGCCTGACCTATATAAACTATGGTCGGAATTTAAGTAGGGCTTTGATTAACTCCAAAGCCCCCTTGTATCTATGATAATTTTATCAAGTAGTTGTTTTCTGTTAATCCGCTTGAATTGGGTATGGTCCACCAAGAGGGCAACAATGTCCGCGCGTTTAAGTGCGTCCTGTAATGAAGTGAATTCAACATTTCCATTTTGTAATGACGAAGGCAAATGTTTGATGTTTGGTTCTACTGCCAGAACCTCATAGCTATCATTACATGCCAGTTTTTCAGTGATTTCCAGCGCCGGACTTGATCTCAGGTCATCAATATCGGCTTTGAACGCAAGGCCGAGGCAAGCAATTTTCGGTGTCTTCAGTTTTTCAGCAGCTGTTTGAATACGCTCGACAACATTCTGCGGCATACTATCATTAATAGAACGCGCTGTTTTGATAAGCTTTGTCTCTTCTGGCGCTGCATCAACAATGAACCATGGATCAACCGCGATGCAATGGCCACCAACACCGGGCCCTGGGTTTAGTATATTCACACGCGGGTGCTTGTTAGCGAGTGAAATGAGCTCCCAAACATCAATGTCTAATTTTCCAGCAATAACCGAAAGTTCATTGGCGAAGGCAATATTGACATCACGAAAAGCATTTTCAGACAATTTGGCGAGTTCGGCTGTTTGCGATGTTGTTAGAAAACATTCGCCGCGTACAACTGTTTCATAGAGGTTGCGGGCCTTGTCCGCGCATGGCTCGGTCATGCCACCAATAATGCGGTCGTTTTGGACCAATTCGATTAAAATACGCCCCGGTAACACACGTTCCGGGCAGTGCGCAGCGTAATAGGCTGTTCCCGCACCCCCAGCTTCCTTGAGGTCAGGGCGTTTTTCTTCTAGCAGTGTACATATGTTTCGTGTTGTCCCCGGTGGAACGGTGGATTCTATAATGATCAGGTCGCCAACTTTAATCAGCGGCGCAATATCGTCCAAAACCTGTTCAAGAAAACTAAGGTCGGGTTTTTGGTTATCTGAAAACGGTGTTGGTACACAAAGAATATAAACATCCGCTTTGCTTGGTTTTGTGGATGCCGTCAGCATACCGTTTGCGGTTACCCCTTGTATCAATCCATCAAGGTCAACTTCTTTAATATGCGCTTGGCCATTGTTAATGATTTCAACTGTTGACGGATTAACGTCATATCCAAACACCTGTATGCCAGACTTGGCAAACAGTGCTGCTGTTGGCAGGCCGATATACCCAAGGCCTGCAACGCATATTGACTTAAATTCGGTCGTTTCACTTATCATTATAGAGGGCGTCCACAATTCGTTTCGATGCCTGACCATCGCCGTAAGGGTTATCGGCGTTAGCCATGGCAGAATATGCGCCGTTATCTCTTAATAGCGTGTGAACATTCTCAACTATTTTTTCTGCATTTGTCCCAACCAGTTTTAATGTCCCTGCTCTAAGACCCTCGGGCCTCTCTGTGACATCTCTCATCACGAGAACGGGTTTGTTAAGGGACGGGGCTTCTTCCTGGATACCACCAGAGTCGGTTAAAATTAAATACGAACGGTTCATCAAATACACAAAATCAGGATAGTCGAGCGGGGGAATCAGATGAATATTCGCTGATGATTGCAAGGCGGCGAATACGGGTTCCTGAATGTTTGGGTTCCTGTGAACGGGATAAATGATCTGGATATCATCCATTTTTGCGATTTTCTGCAAGGCACTGCAAATCTCTTGCACGCCTTTACCGAAATTTTCCCGGCGGTGACCGGTTACGAGTATGAGCCGTTTGTTTTTGTCCAGAAAGCTATAACGGTCTTGAAGGTCTTTCGAAAGCGCAGGGTTATTGTCGATGTGGGCTTTCGCATTCAAGAGTGCGTCAACGACTGTATTGCCTGATACAGTAATCTTGGTTGCCTCAACACCTTCCTTAACAAGGTTGGCTTTCGCGAGTTCAGTTGGTGCAAAAAACTTACTGGATAAAAGGTCGGTGATTCGTCTGTTGCCTTCTTCAGGCCACGGTGAATAAAGGTCATGTGTTCTAAGGCCGGCTTCAACGTGACCAATATCAACCTGATTATAATATGCCGCAAGGCTTGCCGATAATGTTGTATTGGTGTCACCGTGCACCAGAATAAGATCTGGGCATGCTTGCTTTATTATATCATCAAGCCCTTTTAAGATTGCGCTTGTGGTATCTGCAAGCGATTGGTTTTCCTTCATAACATTGAGGTCAAAATCGACGTTGATTTCGAAAAAACGAATAACCTGATCAAGCATTCCTCGGTGTTGCCCTGTCACACAGACCTTACTTTCAAATCTCGGGTCTGCAGCCAGAACAGAAATAACTGGCGCCATTTTAATCGCTTCTGGTCGCGTTCCTAAAACAGTTAGTATTTTCATCTAGTGTTGACCATGTCTTTATGAAGTTGGTGATTTGCAAATGTCTTGATTAGGTTTTCATATATAGGTTTGTGTTTCGCAACGCTATTTTCCCAATTGCGAACATTTTCCACATAATGCCGCGCGTTGTTTAATATTGCAGGCAATTCAGAAATTGAATTTGCAATATCACATACCTTGTTAGCCAAATCTGATTTGTCACCTGCTTTAAATAAGAAACCGGTTTTGCGGTCTTCTATTAATTCGTGGTGTCCTCCCACGTCCGACGCAAGAACAGTGCGTTTCATGGACATGGCTTCCAGAGGCTTTAAAGGGGTAACCGTTTCTGTGAGGCGCATTGAATATCTTGGATAAACCATCAAATCAGCAATGCTGTAATAGTCCCTGACTTCTGATTGCGGGACCCTGCCAGTGAAAACAACAAAGTCCGATAATCCAAGCTTATCAACTAATGTTTTCAGGTCATTTTCTTTAGGGCCGCCCCCCACCAGAAGAATTTTTGTCTTTGGGTGTTTACTATGAATAAGGGGCAGGGCTTCGATTAGAAGGTCTAAACCTTCATAGTCATAGAATGATCCTGCAAACCCCAGCGTGAAATACCCTTCAAGATTAAGGTTCTGGGCTAATTTTATATTACGCTCTTTAATGGGCGGAAAGCGGTTAACCTCAACAGCATTGGGGACCACGCTTACCTTTGAAGGGGCGATACCACGCGATAGAATATCGCGCTTCAACCCATTACATATTGTAATAACATGGGAAGCACGTTCCATTGCCAATGTTTCCAGTGTTTTTGTGCTTCTGTATCTTGGACTTCCGAACGATGTAGAGCCGTGGTTAACTGCTGCGTCTTCCCAGAAGGCTCTGATCTCGTAGACGATTGGATAGGAGTTTTTAAACGCACTGTATAAAGGCCAAAAATTCAAAACAGGGGAATGGGTATGAATGATA